>CAMLDI010000013.1 GCA_946478845.1 uncultured Paenibacillaceae bacterium | reverse complement strand
TCGCTTCCTGACCCAATGGGATACAGATGATATGTGCCTCACGGCACCTCTTCACCTCTCCCTCTCCTGACCCAATGGGATACAGATGATATGTGCCTCCCGGCACTCTTCACCTCTCCTCTTCCTGACCCGATGGGATACTCATGGATATGTGCCTTCCGCCCCCCACCATCCACCTCTCCTCTTCCTGACCCAATGGGATACTCATGATATGTGCCTCACGGCACCTCTTCACATCTCCCTCTTCCTGACCCAATGGGATACGGCTGATAAGCACAAAAAAAGCCCGGATCCTTTCGGATCCAGACTCTACTTTTTAATTGCCCTTATCACAATGCCAAAAAAGGCGCCAATGGAATCGATAACCACATCGTTTAACAAGGGGGTTCGATCCTCCGTAAAGGACTGGTGAATTTCATCCGATATGGCATAGATAATCGCAAATAATAAGGAGTAAACAAATGCATTACTAATCTTTATTCCTTGAATCCTCATTGCACGGTAAGCAAAGTAGGCCAGGAAGAAGAAGACCGTAAAATGGGCTCCTTTGCGGGCAAAAAACTCGATAAATCCCCCCACACCCAGGGCTTCAATGCTCACTTCTTTTCCCGCATATTTAAAGGAAACATCGCTGAACTCTTTTTTTACCCAATCTGCACTGACATAATTTAATATATTTGAACGAATGTCCTGCTTTTCATAGGGTTGAGAGGAAGAGTAGAAAATAATAGATGCAATAAGCACTACTGGTAACCAACCACAAAATACACTCCAACCGTACTGCCACTTCATTAAAGTTACCTTTATTTTTTCTTTATTAGCCTCCATAATCTCTTTGATTCCTCCCATCCCATCAACGAACAATTTAAATATTTTCTAAACGTTTCCCATTATGTATGGTGATAATGGCAAATCCATATAAAATCCACATGGGCAAAAAGTAAATGACACTGCTGGCACTAATGGCCGAGAAGAAAAAGCCCACAATTGCAATAAAGGTTGCTTTGGCAAAGTAGCTAAGCCATGGGTCTGTTCCATGGCGGGAAATGCGCCACAACCGATAGGCCATATACCAGTGCCAGAGGAGAAAGGCCAGTCCCAACAGCACGCCCCCATCCACAAAAAGTTCCAACCAGAAATTATGAAGGGCATAATAATCCTTTCCCATGGATTCTTTGTGGATATACATATTTTCTCCCGGGCCAATGCCGACCCCTTTAGAATCAATCACTGATTGAATTCCATCCATCACCAGCTTTTGCCGCAAACCAAGGGAATCATAGGCAGCATTTTTGGAAGCGGTGTCCCCTCCCGTAATCAATACCTGCAATGATTCAATGGTATACTGAATGCGGAGAAAGGTCTGGGTATCTTTGATTTCCTTATAATAAAAAGGGGAAAGCAACAAACCCACTACAATGAAAGGAATGACAACTTTTAATAACTTTCGTTGGAACACAATTATCGATAAAACAGCCATTAAAACTAATGACACAAGGCTTCCTCTGGAATCATCAGCAATGACAATGAGGAAGATGGCCACAATCCCCGCCAGCTGAATCCACCATCTTTTGGCCAGCATGAAGAAGGGAAAAATCAAGGTCATGGCAATGGCCAGATCATTGGGATTCCAATGGAACCCCGTAGGTGTGTCCTCCATAAGGGCCACATCAAAAGAAGGGGCATATTCCCGCCCAAAGAAGGACAAATAAGGAGAGAAGGGCGAAAGAGGCATACGGAATTTCGTATACATCTCCAGCAAAGAAACAACGATTTCGATACAAAAAATCCATGCTAAGGCCTGAAATACCTTTTTCTGATACTCCATATTCTCCGTATAATAAACGATAAGCATAATAATTGCCAGACCATTCTCCACATAAAATAAATATTTCAAAGAGTGGCCTATATGGTCTGTAAACAAGGTCATAATAGAATACCAGACAAGCATGAAAAGGGGAAACCAGTGCAATGGTGTCTCCTGTTTATTGAAATGAAAATTGGCCCTGGACCGCAAAGGCGGAATGATAAGAATCACAGCAAAAATGACCAGCACAACATGCATGAGAAATACTTTTTGATAGCTGACAGCCATCCCTAATACGGCGGAAACCAAAAACAACTTCATCCAGATCTCTTTGTTCATCTGCTACCAACATCCCCAACTTTGCCGAATTTCCTCTTGATTTTTTCCTTTAACATTTCCACAATTTCAAACTTAAAGAAGTAAACCAATACGAGATAAAGGATTATTGCAATCACAATGGTTGTAAAGAGGGCGACCATTCTCCAGCTATTCGTATTTGCACCAAGGGCAAATAAATAAGGATAAAGGAAATAAGCAGGCACAATCATGCCTGTTGCCGCAACAATACCCTTAAAAAAGGAAAAGCCAATTCGTTTATGAAAGGTAATTTTAATTTTTCTATTTAATAATAAATATAACATGAATCCGGAAAAATTAAGAGAAAGAGCAAAGGCTAATGCCAGGCCCCCAATTTCCATAAAATTAACCAGAATGACACTTAAAATGATATTTAAAAGTACAGCTCCTACCCCATTTTTCATGGGGGTTTTTGTGTCTTGCAAGGAATAAAAGGTCCTGCTCAACAAATCCCTAGCCATAACCCCCAGGATTCCCAGGCAATAAAAGGTTAAGGCATAAGCAGAAAGGGCAGAATCTGTTGCCGAGAAAGCCCCCCGTTCAAAAACCACTTTGACAATCGGCTCTGCAAAGGCAAAAACCCCAAAGGAAATGGGAAGGGCAAGGAGGATGATTAATTCCAACCCCACGTACAGCTGTTTTTGCAATTTCTCGTAATCTTCTTCCGCTCCCGCATGGGAAGTAGCATAGTAAATCACCATTCCTATAGAGGAAGCAAAGAGGCTGGTAAAGAGAGCATTCAACCGGTAAGAATAGTTCAATGCAGAAACGCTCCCTTCTTCAAGAAATGAAGCTAATAAACGGTCTACCAGCACATTGATTTGGTCCACGGTACTGCCAATCAAAACAGGGATGGTTAATATAAACATCTTTTTAAACATAGGATGGCGGAAATTCACCCTAAATTTAGGGCGCCAGCCACTTTTAAAAAGAACAGGCATCATGACCATAATTTCAGTCATATAGGAAAAGACCGTGGCTACCATATACCCATGAATGTCCAAACCTTTATTAAAGAAGAGCAAATAGACAATCAATACCATATTCGCCGCAATCCCGATCATACTGGGAGCAATAAATTTATTCATCGATTGCAATCGGGCCGAAGTAATGGCCCCTAAACTCATAAAGAGAATAGAGGGAAAACCCATCATCGTCAGAACCACAGCAAGAGCATAACTTTCTCCCGAGAAACCGGGCGCGACCCCTTTTACAATCCACTGGGAACTGAAAATCCCCACAGCAACGACGAAGAGGGCAATAATGGTAAAGTTGCTTAAAATCACATTAAGAAATTTATTGGTTTCTTCAGGCCCCTTTTCCTTTTCTTCCCGCACAAACATAGGCAGCAAGGTCGTTGTAATGGCCGTTCCAATAATGCCAAATATAACGGCAGGGATGGTGGAGCCGATATTATATGCGTCCATCTGACTGGAAACCCCATATACATAGGCTGTCGCCGTATCCCTTATAAATCCCGTTATTTTGCTTATAATAACAATGAAAACGAGAAAAATCGATGTCCGCATAGTTTCAATCCTTTTGGCAACAATGCTTAAAATAATAGGGAAGAAATAATTTCTCCCCTATACTGTCCTTAATATTTCCCTCACATGTTTAATAACCCGTTCCAGATCTTCCTCTGTCATTTTCGTATAAAGAGGAAGGCTTACTTCTTTCTCATAAGCTGTATAGGCTTTTGGGTAATCCTCAGGTTTTAAGTGATAAGCATCCCTATAATAAGGATGAATATGTAATGGTATAAAGTGAACGCTGCAACCGATTCCTCGCTTAGACATTTCAGAAATAAAATCATCCCGGCTGATGAGCGCCTCATCGGTCAAACGAAGAGCATACACATGATGGGCATGGTAATCCCCAGGCCTTGCTTTAGGGGGCAGAATCACTGGCAAATCAGCCAGTGCCTCATCATAGCGCTTCGCCATTTCATCACGTTTTTCCTGGAAGGCCCAGGCTTTCTTTAGTTGGTGAATCCCAAGGGAAGCATTTAAATCACCCATATTATACTTAAACCCTGGTGCCACCACTTCATAATGCCAGGCTGGTTTGGTGGAAGTATACCGGTCAAAAGCATCCCGGCTAATGCCATGGAGACGCATCACACGGCAACGGTTGGCAATGGCTTCATCACGGGTAACAATCATGCCCCCTTCACCAGTGGCAATGGTTTTTGTCGCATAAAAACTATACACCGTAACATCTGTATCCAGAGTTCCAATTAATTTTCCTTTGTAAGTGGTAGGAAGAGCATGGGCAGCATCTTCCATTACTTTTAAATTGTGTTTGCGGGCAATGCGGATAATCTCATCCATATCACAGGACAGCCCCGCAAAATGGACAGGCACAATCACCTTTGTTTTTTCCGTAATGGCCGCCTCAATAAGGGATGGATCAATATTAAAGGTATCAGGGTCAATATCCACAAAAACAGGATCTGCCCCAAGATAACGCACCACTTCTGCCGTAGACGTAAAGGTATATGGCGTGGTAATGACTTCATCTCCCGGGCCAACCCCTAAGGCTTCTAAGGCAAGGTGAAGACCGGCCGTTGCGGAGTTTACCGCAATGGCCTGGGCCCCATCCCCAATAAATTCAGCGAAATCTTTCTCAAATTGTTTCGTTTTTGGACCGGTGGTTAACCATCCCGACCGTAAAGAATCTAAAACTTCCTGGATTTCTTCTTCCCCTATATCCGGCAACGCGTAAGGCAGAAATTTTTCCATAATAAGTCCTTCCTTCTACTCCTGGTTCTTCAACAATTGAGCTTCCGGTACATCCCGCAATTTTCTTGCTGGCGTACCAGCGACAATCACACCAGATTCAACGTCTTTCGTAACTACAGATCCAGCAGCTACAGTTCCATCTTCAGCGATGACTTTTCCTGGAAGAATGGTTGAATTGGCGCCAATGCGTCCCCCATCTTTCACAGTCACCCCTTTAAATTTATCATAACGCTCTTTAGAACGGGCAAGATAATTATCATTGGTCGTACAAACATAAGGGGCCACAAAAACAAAGTCCCCTAATTGAGAATAGGCGGTGATGTAGGAGTTGGTTTCCAATTTGCATTTTTTCCCTACTGTACAATCATTTTCTACAGATACCCCACGGCCCACAATGGTTCGCTCCCCAATGGTTACCCTCTCACGAATGGTGGCCAAATCAGCAACAAACACTTCATCCCCAAGAGTCGCATTAGCATAAATAATCGAATTGGTGCCAATGGTGCATCCATTGCCAATCACTGTTGGAGGAAGCTGTTTCTTAATGTCTGGGAGAATTGAGTTCTTCGCCCGGGCAGGTTGCTTCCCAATGACCACATTATCTTGAATCATGGTAAAATCACCGATTTTGCATCCATCATAAATAATGACATTATGGCCAATGGTCACATGTTTCCCGAATTCTACACCCTCACCAATGACTACGTTTTGTCCAACTGCCTCAGGACGATTTGACATATCCTTTATCTCCTTCTTTTGCTTCAACAATTTATTTAGTATAAAATTCTGCGATTTTGCTTACAACATATTGTTGTTGTTCCAGGGTTAACTCAGGGAACATAGGCAAGGATACCACCTGGTTAGACACTTCTTCGGTGATGGGAAGGTCCCCTTCTTTGTAGCCTAACTCAGCAAAAACAGGTTGTAAATGAAGTGGTTTTGGATAGTAAACCATGACAGAAACGCCCTGTTCTTGCAGGTACTTTTGCAGTTCATCCCGTTTTTCCACACGAATGGTGTACTGATGGAAAATATGGCGGTGCCCTTCTGCTTCATAAGGTGTAACCACACGGTCTCCCAATTGTTCTTTTAAAAGGGTCGTATAATTGTGAGCTTTTTCTCTGCGCAATTCGCTCCATGAGTCTAAATGAGGGAATTTCACATTTAAGATGGCAGCCTGCAATTCATCTAAGCGGCTGTTATAGCCAAGCACATGGTGATAGTATTTTGGCTTACTTCCATGGACACGGATGACACGGCATTTTTCCGCAATGACACCATCATTGGTAATAATCATTCCACCATCACCGTATGCCCCAAGGTTTTTCGTTGGGAAGAAACTAAAGCAAGCAGCGCTGCTGAATTCCCCAACTTTTTTGCCTTTGTATTCTGCACCAATCGCCTGGGCAGCATCTTCCACGATATGTAAATTATATTTTTTCGCCAATTCCATAATTGGGTCCATATCAGCCGTTTGGCCATAAAGATGGACAGGAAGAATGGCTTTGGTTTTATCTGTAATTTTTTCTTCGATTTTCGCAGGATCAATATTATAAGTGCGAGGATCAATATCTACAAAAACAGGAATAGCGCCAATGCGAGCAATGGCTCCTGCTGTTGCAAAGAAGGTAAAAGCAGTGGTAATGACTTCGTCTCCTGCCATAACGCCACAGGCTTCTAAAGCAATATGAAGGGCATCACTGCCATTGCCTACCCCTACCCCATAACCAACATGGCTGTACTCCGCCACATCTTTTTCTAACTTTTGTACATTCGGCCCTAAAATAAAACGAGCAGAACGGAGAACTTCTTGAATGGCTTCATTCATTTCGTCTTTTAATTGATCATATTGGATGGTGAGATCAAGCATAGGTACTTTCATGACAAATAGTCTCCCTTATTTAACAATTTTATAGATGGTTTGAAAAATAATTTTTATATCAACCCAGAAAGAGCGATTGCGAATGTAATCAAGGTTCAGTTGCAATTTATCAACCATAACTTCCTCAATATACGTTTTCTCCGGATTTTCACTCTGGGCTAGAACATCATTTTCATCCCGATATTTAATGGATGCCAAATCCGTAATGCCCGGGCGAACACGGAGTACTTCTCGTTGTTCTGAATTATATAATGCAGTATATCGGGGCACTTCAGGACGAGGCCCCACAAAACTCATGGTCCCATTAAAAACATTAAACAACTGGGGAAGCTCATCAATTTTATACTTTCGTAAAAAATGGCCCACACGGGTGATGCGAGGGTCTCTTCCCACAGTAATCTGCTTTCCTAACTTTTCTGCATCCACAACCATGGTGCGAAATTTATAAATCTGGAATACATTCTCGTTTTTCCCCACACGGGATTGCAAGAAAAACACCGGACCCTTAGAGTCCAACTTAATCAGTATGGCTATAAGGAGAAAAACAGGGGAAAGCAGCACAATTGCAACGGATGAAACAACCAGGTCAAACAACCTTTTTCCGAACACTTCCATAGAATTAATCCTCACTCCATTTAGGTTATTTCATAGCGTCTACAAATCGTTGGGCTAATTTTTTATAATCATGGTTCGCTAAAGCGTATCGTCGCCCATTGGCTCCCATTTTCTCTAATTCTTCTTTTGGCAAGCCTATGATCTCTCTCACAGCCACCGCAATGGCTTCTTCATCTTCTGCGGCGATGGAAATCCCACTGCCACTTTCTTTTACCATGTCATTTCCAGCTTCCACCCCATGAATAATGGGTCTCCCAGCCATCAAATAATCAATCAATTTATTGGGATTGACACCAAACTGGTATAAAGGATCCTTTTTCGCTCCAATATAAAGAGCGTCCATATGATGGAGAAAATCGGGAATGGTTGCTTTCGGAATAGGAGGCAAAAAGAGCACATTATCCAGTTGCAGTTCCCTGGCTCGCTGTTCCAAACCTTCTTTAAAGGGGCCTTTTCCCACAAGAATAAATTTCACTTTCTCATTCTTCAACCGGGGTGCACACTCAATTAAAGTATCCATCGCATTGGCAGGACCAATGGACCCTGCATAGCCCACCAGGAAGTACCCTTCTTCTTTATACTTGCGAATTACCTGTTCATGGGATTCTGGCAAAGGTTGATTTGCCCCTTCCCATTCTGCTACATCCACTCCATTGGGAATATGGATATACTTTTTCGGATCCATCCCATGCTTTACTAAATGAAGATTGGCCTTAGGAAGAATAGATACCACCTTATCCACGGTGCGCATGGAATAATTTTCTCCCCGTTGCATGATAAAAATAAAGGGGTGCCAGGGTGACATCCCTCCCAATACCATAGGAGAAAGAGGCCATAAATCATGAACTTCAAAAATCAACTTCGCCCCTGTTTGCCGGGCAATGGAGGCGGCAGGATATGTATCCAACGGATAAGTGGAGGATGCAATCACAACATCAGGCTGGCTAAGCTTAATGATACGACGTTTATATTTATATAATTTCCCCACAAAAGAGAACATATTAAACGCTCGTTTAACACCATTCCCTTCATAAGGGGGAGTTTTTAACCACACATAGCGAATGCCGTCCAACCATTCTTCTGTGAATTCATCCTGAATAACAGGATTCTTCGTACGAAGATGGGATTGATCGGCAGCTACGATGGTCACCTGATGGCCCATCTGTACCCATTCCCTGGACATATAATATGGGCGATATTCCATTCCATGCAATTTAGATCCAGCATAATGGTTAATCAGAAGAATGTTCATATGTACACAACCTTAAATGAAATTCGAATCCTACAATAAATTCCCTGGCTGAAAAATATACAGCCAGGGTTTTAAACAGGGTGCTTCCCTGCTTATAGTTTATAGTATTTTCCGCTGATTGGAATATCTTTCATGGCATTTCTCGTATCGAAAATAACCCTGGATTCATTTCCAATCATTTCGTAATCAAAGGCAGTATGGTTAGTGGTAATTAACACCAGGTCAGCAGAGCGCACCAATTCTGGAGTAATCTCTTCTGTTGCCACCATTTTGCCCATTAATTTAAATTCTTTCACATGGGGATCCGAAACCACCCAATCAGCTCCTGCTTCTTCCATTTTTTCAAGGATAGGAAGAACCGGAGATTCCCGCATGTCCTCAATATCTTTTTTATATGCAACCCCAAGAAGAAGGACTTTAGATCCATTAAGGGATTTCTTTTCTTTATTTAGGACTTTCATACAACGTTCAACAACAAATTCAGGCATTTCATTATTTATTTCCCCGGCAATTTCAATCAAACGTGTATGATAATTGTATTCTCTGGCTTTCCATGTCAAATAAAAAGGGTCGATAGGAATACAGTGGCCCCCAAGGCCTGGTCCTGGATAGAAAGGCATAAACCCATAAGGCTTGGTTGCAGCTGCATCAATCACTTCCCACACATCAATGCCCATTTTGTTGCAGAGAATGGCCATTTCATTGACAAGAGCAATGTTAATATTGCGGAAAGTATTTTCCAGGATTTTTTCCATTTCAGCTACTGCAGGGCTGCTCACTTCATGAATATCCCCTTCAAGAACATTGCGATAGAGGGCAGCAGCTACAGAAGTACAGGATTTTGTCATCCCACCCACCACTTTAGGGGTGTTTTTAGTATTAAAGTGTTTGTTCCCTGGATCAACCCGTTCTGGAGAATAAGCCAGGAAGAAATCAACGCCACATTCTAATCCTGTTTCTTCAAGAATAGGTTTTAAGATTTCTTCAGTAGTCCCTGGATACGTGGTGCTTTCTAGTACCACGAGCATTCCTTTATGCAAGTATTTTGCAATTTCTTTCGCGGAAGATTCTACATAGGAAGTGTCTGGTTGCTGATAGAGGTCTAAAGGAGTGGGTACACAAATCGCTACTGCATCTACTTCCGTAATTTTGGAATAATCAGTAGTTGCCTGTAATTGACCCTTTTCAATCATATGTTTTAAATCATCATCAACGACATCCCCAATATAGTTGATTCCCTCGTTCACCATGCCTACCCGTTTCTCCTGCACGTCAAAACCGATGACACGGTATCCTGCTTTCGCTTTTTCTACAGCAAGGGGAAGGCCAACATAGCCAAGGCCTACAACCCCAACGATGGCTTCTTTCGTATTGATTTTATTTAAAAGATTATGAGCCAATTGTTCAATTTTTGCTTCTGTTTCAAGGATAGACATTACGTTTCCCTCCTAAGTTAACAATTACAATTTTACAGGTCGGTTTTCCTCAGCAGATTGGTAAAGGGCCAGAATTAAACGTAAAGCCTTTTTGCCATCTTCTCCTGTAACCACAGGTTCCCGATTCTCTTTTAAGGCTTCTACCATATCTTCTACGATACATTGATGCCCCGGTTTTCCCATGGGATCTTGATCAATAGAAGCAATCAGGTCTGCTATTTTTTCATCAGAATAGCTTTCCATTTTCCAGGTTTCAATGCGATTAGCTGTGGTGCCGCCAATCTTGACCGTGCCACTTTCGCCAAAAATACTCAAAGTTTCTTCCAAATTCCGTGGATAAATGGTGACAGCTGCTTCCACAACCCCTAAGGCGCCATTTTGGAAACGGACAACGCCAACAGATACATCTTCCGCCTCAATATTGCGCAGGCGGGTAGCACTAAAGCTGGACACTTCTTCCGGATCTCCCATCATCCAAAGCATTAAATCAAGATTATGAATAGCCTGGTTCATAAGAACGCCCCCATCAAGGGCCTTCGTTCCCCGCCAGGGATCTTTGTCAAAGTATTCCTGATTTCGATTCCATCGCACTGTGGCATTCCCATGGCTTAACTTGCCGAAACGCCCTTCTTCCATCGCCTCTTTTAATACTTTAATGGCTGGACGGAAACGGTTAGGATGCACCACAGATAACTTAACCCCATTACGATTGCATGCGGCAATGATGGCATCCGCATCTTCTAAGGTTAAGGCAATGGGCTTTTCCACAATGATGTGTTTGCCGGCATCGGCAGCCTGTACGGCCAAAGGCGTGTGATAACCGCTGGGGGTACAAATATTCACTACGTCAATGGCATCATCCTTTAACATTTCCGCCAAATCCGTATACCCTTTTACCCCATACTCTGTTACATACTCCTGCAAACGCTGGGGATTGGTATCACATACTGCAACCAGTTCAGCCCCTGGTGCATTTTGAATGGCCTCAACATGTTTTTTTGCGATATGGCCGCATCCAACAATGGCAAACTGAATCATCTTTACTTCATATCCTCTCTAAGATACATTTTGAAAAGTGGGAACGATGTATTGCAATACTTCTTTGATTTGCACTGGGTCCGCTCCAATCACTTTACGTAATTTCGCTATTTCAAATTCTAAATCTTCCCGGTTAATATTTAAAGGTTTTGCCACAAAAATTCTGTCATGATGGGTGGCGGTAATTCCTTCTTCATTCGTAAGAATTTCCTCATACAGTTTTTCTCCGGGACGAATGCCAGTAAATTCAATTTTAATATCCACATCAGGTTCAAATCCTGAGAGGCGAATCAAATCCCGGGCTAAATCAACAATTTTCACCGGATCCCCCATATCCAGGATGAACACTTCTCCCCCATTGGCCAAAGCGCCAGCCTGAATCACCAATTGCACCGCTTCAGGAATGGTCATAAAGAAACGAACCATTTCTGGATGGGTTACTGTAACCGGGCCACCATTAGCAATTTGTTGTTTGAACACAGGGATTACGCTGCCCCGGCTTCCCAATACGTTCCCAAAGCGAACGGCAACAAATTTGGTCTTGCTAACCTTATCCATACTTTGGATAATCATTTCTGCCACCCGTTTGGTGGTTCCCATCACACTGGTCGGATTCACCGCCTTATCTGTTGAAATCAAGACAAAGCGATCCGCTTCATATTTATGGGCACATTCTGCCACGTTTTTCGTACCAAAAATATTGTTTTTCACCGCTTCCGATGGATTCTTCTCCATCAACGGCACATGTTTATGGGCTGCGGCGTGGAATACCACATTCGGCCTAAATTTATTGAACACATCATCAATGCGGGAGCGATCCTGAATTTCCGCAATAATTGGTTCAATGGCCAATTCAGGGAAACTTTTCTTCAATTCCAATTCAATGTTATAGATGCTGTTCTCACCGTGACCCAACAACAACATTTGGCGAGGTTTGAAAAGAGCCACCTGACGGCATAATTCCGAACCGATGGAACCGCCAGCCCCGGTAACCAGAACCACTTTATCTTCTACATAATTGGCAATGCCTTCTAAATCCACTTTAATGGGTTCACGGCCCAATAAATCTTCTACATCCACGTCCCGAATCCGTTGAATGGAAATTTTACCATCAATTAAATCCTGAACCCGAGGCAGGATACGAATGCGGGCACCTGTCTTTTTACAAATATCAATAATTTTGGCTACTTCCGATTTAGCCGCCGAAGGAATGGCAATTACAATATCATCGATTTCATAATTGCGCACAACCTGAGGAATTTCTTTGCTTGTCCCTAACACAGGCACACCAAGGATTTCCAACTTTTGTTTTTTGGGATCGTCATCAATAAAACCCATGGGATAAAATTCAGCGTCCCGCTGGTGTTTTAGCTGTTTAACCACAAGAGCCCCAGAACCGCCGGCACCAATAATAAGGGCACGGCGTTGATGGGGTTGTTTTTTCATATAGTCATCGTTATACAGGCGCCAAACAAAGCGGGAACCGCCAATTAACAAAATGGATACCATCATGGAAATTAAATAAATAGAACGAGGCACATCAAGATGGACCACTAACACATTAACCAAATAGAAAGCTACAGAACCAATTACAAGGGCTTTAATAATGGAAATGAGCTCTCCCACACTGGCATATAACCAGAATTTACGATACAGCTTAAAAGAAAATAAGCTAATGAAATGGATGGCAATGGTCAATGGAAGCACATATGGAATTTCTTTTGTATATTGGTAAGGAATATCCCCTTCAAATCGTAAGTAATTTGCTATCAGAAAACTAATACTGACGATGACCGCATCGAATACTGCAAGTAATACCATTCGCTTTGCGTAGGACATCGTGTTCCCTCCTCATTTAATATATAGAGCCCTTTCCAAAACTGCCATCCATTATTCTTCCTGGTTTTGGAAATACCTCTATATGTGAAAGTTTCCTGGACCGGAGAAAAACCGGTCCAGGATTTATTTCCTTGCATGTAGGTTATGCAATAATAACGTAGTTCATTTTAGCACATTTTGTACATGATAAATGAAAATTTTATTACAATTTATTGTAAAACCCTAACATTCTATCCCCCATAACATTCCAAGAATAGTCAGATTTATACATATTCTTTACACGTGAGGAAAATTCAAGGGTGTTTTCCCGTTTCCGAATCTTCTCCAATACCTGTACCAGGGCATCCGTATCCTCATAAGGAACCGCATAACCTAGTTCTTTCTCAACCACCCACTTAGAAACCATGGTTTCTGAATTGATAAGGACCGGACGTCCGACAGACATGGCATCAAACACTTTGTTTGGGCTGGCATAAATATTATTTAATGAATCAGGACGGTAGAAGGAAAGAATGGCATCACATTCCGCCTCCACTTTTAAGGCATCAATGGGTTTAAATTTACCCAGATAGTTTACTTTAGGATGATTTACAAATACAGTTTCTGCATACTCATCCCCTAAAATCCCCAGGGCTACAATTTCAATGTTGTCCATTTTGTCTGCCGCAGCCAGCAAACGGGCCAGTCCCCTGCTTTTGCTCAATAAGCCTGTGGTGCAAATCTTCAAAGGCCCCTCTAACATCTTTTCAGGAAAAATGGACGGATCCACATCAGGAGTGTTCTCCATGACAATGGTTTTATGGCGGTATTTCGGATCCAACAATTCAAAGCGCCGCTGGTCCGTTACAATAATCAACTCAGAAAAGCGATATGTCATGTTAGACAGGTTTTTTAGCGTCTTTTTCAACAATCCATTACTGGTACGCACCCGATAAGCCAGTGAATCAAAAATATCTGTCACCAGGTATTTAAACAAAATATGCTTAAAGGGCAAAACCAATAAAGAAATTTCCTCATTTACACAATGGACAGCATCAGGCTTGAATTCCCGTAAAGCCCGCAAAATGTGCGCCATGAAAGCAGGAAATTGCTTTATGGCACCTGCCCCACCTAATTGACTCTTTAAAGAAAGAATTCGTTCCACATCCGGGGTTATCGCTTTTAATTTTTCTTTTTCCGGATGCGGATCCCAGCCAATGAACATCACTTCATGTCCAGCGCTGCGCAATGTATTGATAATTTTCACACAACGGGGATCTGCTCCGCCCTCCCGGTGAATAATTGCAACTTTCATGATGGGTCCCCCAAGTTCTTCTGTTTATCTATTGGCAAAGTTTGAATGTAATCCTTTATTAAACAAGCGTTTAATTACATAGTTAACGAACAATGTAATGGTAATCAAAACGAACCCGTAGTAAATAAAGGTAACAGAACTATAAACTGCCCCCCGGGCCAGGAAAAACATAAACGTGGTAAGAGGAGCCATAAACATATAGCGTATGGCAGCCTGTACACCATTTAAAATTCTGTCTAGCAGTCCGAATAGCATTCCCCAAAACAGGCCGATGAACACGCCTGGCCACATAAAGTTAGCCCAGGCATCCCCATACAATAAAGGATGGGCAGTTCCACCCCTGCCCCTGTCCCACTCGTAAAAGTAATCATACATGGTCTGGGTAAAGTCAATCGGTTTAATATCAGGAATCACACTGGTGGGAATTGGCATTAACAATAAACGCAAATAGGTGCTCCCTTCACCAGGGGCATGGGTTTGCGGCACTTCATTCACTAAATAATAATACACATAACGCAAACTAAATTCACCAGAATCCATGGCAACAAGGCGATTATACGTCTTTATATAAATAAGAGGGTTTAACAGGGCATTAAAGGTTCGATCTTTCTCCCAACGCATGGTTTGCACCATAAAAACGCCAAAAGTAAACATCACACCAATTAAAAAACCTAGCAGCATTTTCTTCGGTTTAACATTGCCAAGGGCTAAATAATAAAGAAGAACAGGTGCGAACATAGGCGCTGTGAAAAAGCGAATGCCGAGGCCCATGGTCACATATACACAAATCAAAAAGGATAAAAGGGCAATTACCCAGCGTTTAAAAATAATGGCCATAATAAAGGCCGAACTTCCCACAGTAAATAATACAACTCCAATGGAATGAAGAAAAGTCCTATTGCTGAAACCTACCACATGCCAATCCGCAGTAAACACCTCATAAGGAAGCAATCCTGTCCCTACATAAACATCCAGGAATAGAAAGAATGTCCCCCCTACCAACAAGGCAAAAGAAATCTGCGTGGCTTCACGGGTTCCCAGAAATGGTTTATTCGGATCGTTAAATTTATTAAGGAACTTCATCTTATTATGTAATAAACGTCCTGTAATCACATGGGCAATTACTACACAAAGGGTAAAACCAATAGAAAATAAAAAAGCCTCAGTATAATCCCGGTACTTACTATACGCAAAAGCATCTACAACGCCAGGTATACCGTAAATAACCATTAAGGCTAAATAGAAGAGAAAGGAAAAAGACTTTTTCCTAAAGGACCAATATACCCCAAGTAATAAAACCAAAAGATTTAAAATCGCCAGCAACAAATCCAACATATTCACCTCTTAAAAAGATGATTGATATCTACTTTTTAGACAATACAACAATATATTATCACAAATTATTAATCACATCAGGAAAAATTATGGAGAGACCCCCTTTTGGTCAGGTTCAGCTCGCAAGAGCTACGGTCAGTCCCTTTCCACCACTCCTTTTCATCTCTATACCCTTTAATCAGGTTCAGCTCGCAAGAGCTACGGCCAATCCCTTTCCCCTACTCCTTATCATCTCTATACCCTTTAATCAGATTCAGCTCGCAAGAGCTACGGCCAGTCCCTTTCCCCTACTCCTTATAATCTCTATCCCCTTTAATCAGGTTCAGCTCGTAAGAGCTGGAGTGAAACCTGGTTAAATATATACTTCATTTATTATTGGATTTAAATGGTTTATTATAGTCATTTTAATCCTTTAATTTCTTAAAAAAGACATAGGGAATTTTTCGTACTCATGCATAGTTCCACCAAGTTAGCGAAAATTGGCTCCTGGTTTAACTTCATATTGATCCGATAACAAACCTCATCTAAATAGGACTGCATGCGTTTATGGCATAAGCCGTTGAAGGTCTTATAAATCCATTGTTTGGCTGCCCTAAACAGCTTAAATACAGGTTTTGGGAAAACTTTATGGGAAACATCGAAATCCAGCTGATCAGGCTGTGGTACCACATGTTCCCTCAAGAAATTCCTGTGAATGAGCCTGTTTTTTTCAATGGGAAACTTTAAAGTAGGATCCATTTTATCATTCAATAATTTTATCTTTAAATATTTCGGTTCATCCTCCTGGTCTAAAGATGCTCCTACATATAAGGTCTCCTGCTTTTCCAGGCTTTCGATGCCACGAATTCGGCCGTGCACGTTTTGGTTAACAAAGACACTGCCAGACAAAGGGAATGAAGCATCCTCAGCGCTAATGGCATGGCGGATTTTATGCAACATGGACCAGGCAGTTTTATAGGTGACATGAATAATATCCATCAGTTTAAGGGCGCTAATGCTATTGGGCGTAGAAATGAGGTAAAAAGCGATAAACCATTTGTGTAAATCCGTACGGGTTCCTTCGAGAATTGTTCCAACGGTAAGAGATGTTTGGTGGTGGCAATGGCTGCACTCGTAGAGAGGATGATTTCGCGTAGTGATGACATAGGCATGAGAATGGCCACATTCAGGACAGACAAACCCCAGGGGCCATTTTGCCTGATACAAGTAGTCCATACAATCCTCTTCAGTACTGAACCGATCCTGGAATTCCGCAAAACTTAGCAACTCTTCAAACATGTTTCCGCCCCCCTAACAAGAACTAACATTCGTATATTTAGTATAACAAACATTTGTTCTATTGTAAATAAATGGATTTAGGAAAACGGCTTTATTTATTTTAAAAACACAAGTGAATATATTTTTTAATCATGATAAATTCGGAATGTAACAAATATTAAACAAGAAAGGAAGAGACTATGATTATTCAAATCGAAACGATTCCAACCAATCGTATTGCATATGTGCGACAAGTGGGTCCATACGGTCCTGCCAACGTTCACGCAATGGAAAAATTAAAGGAATGGGCTTCAGCAAAAAGTCTTCTAACCGGAACATCGATATTACTAGGGATTTCCCACGATAATCCGGAAACAACACTGCCTGAAAATTGCCGCTACGATGCCGGTATCGTTATTTCAGAGGAATGCCAAATTGATGATTTTGTCTGTGAAAACCAATTTTTCGGTGGAAAATATGCCGTATGCACAGTTAAACACACCGCAGAAGACATACAAAAAGCATGGAGGGAAATTTTCTCTTATTTATCAAACTGTGGTTACCAAATTGATGAAGGTCCAATTTTCGAAAGATACACTGGAGAGATGATTTCCAATCATTTTTGCGAAATCTGTGTTCCCATTAAATAAAGGGATTAACTTACCATCTATTAAAATAGGCTTTTCCTATAAATTCGAGAATGGATTTGGTGCCCGTTTCAGGGGTTACCCGACCATTAAACCTCATTTCCTTTATTGTGCAATAATGACCGTTTTTATTTGGCACAAAAGTAATGATTAAAATAGAACCCTGGCCAGGGACAATTTCTCCGCAATAATAGCCTTGATAAACCACCTCATTGTTTACAGCTTTCCATGACACATGATCAAATAGAACACTTTTTTCGAATATATTCCCGATGGTATCTCCATCTAATTCAAGCAAATAGCTATTTTTAACGTTTTCTATCATTTCAGAAGGGTCCTCTAGGGAGGTATGGTCTACCGATAAGCTTCTACTGAAAAAATAATTGTATCCATAATATATGGAAATAATGAGGAGAAATCCCACTATTAAAGGGATAATTTTTGTCTTCACTGACCAATCCTCCTTCTATTTTTTCATTCTAGTACTCCTATTTTATTTGAAAAATAAAGCTATGGGAAACAATATTTGGAAGACCTGATTAAGAGGGATAAAGGTGCAAAAAAGAACCGATCCCCCATATAAAAATGAGAGATCGGCTCCGAAGAAAAATTTAAACGAGCGTTTAAACTTAATTATATATGTTGTAGAAACGGTAGATAATTACTGCTGATTGAGCACGGGTGGTGTTTGCAGTCGGTTCCATGGTATTGCTGGTTACGCCGGAGATTAATCCTTGTTCCACAGCAATTGCCACGCTTTCACGGGCCCAATCTGCAATTTTTGCCCGGTCAGTAAAGGTTTTTAAGGTTCCTTCAATATTTTTTGCTTTCACAGGTTGTACAATGTTCATTGCCCGCACTACCATTACCGCCATTTCCTGGCGAGTGATTTTTTGAGTAGGGGCAAATTCTACTGGGGAAACCCCTTTTACAATCCCGTATTTTGCTGCGAGAAGCACATCATTATAATACCAGGTGCCTTCTGCAACATCTTCAAAAGGATTAGTTAAATTCTCCCCTTTAATGCCAAGGGTTTTAACAATCATTTTTGCGAATTCTGCACGGGTTACGTTGCTTTTAGGAGCAAATTCCGTTGCAGAAACCCCGTTAATCACCCCAAGGGTAGCCATTGCTTCGATTGCAGGTTTGGCCCAGGGTACAGAACCAAGATCAGAGAAGGTTTTCGGTGCTCCTGGTGTTGGGAAGGTGATTTTTAAAGTAACTTTCACAACGAGCAGTGAGCTTTCGTTTCCACTAGCATCTACCGCTTTAAAGGATAGGGTTGCACCTACAGGCATTTTTGGAATGGTGTAGGTAAAGGTCCCATCTGCTCCAACCTGTACATTCCCGATGGTGTATTTTTCATTATAAGTAATGACAACTTTGGAATTGGCTTCAGCCTTTCCTTTAATCAGTGTGCTCTGGTCAGTGATTGTTTCAGTAAGGGAAGGCACACCTGGTGCAGTAACGTCCTTCACCATTTTTACGAGAGGGTCACTTTCATTCCCTGCTGCATCGGTTGCGATGATTTTAATTTCAGTAATGCCCACTAATGAAGGAATGGTTATTGTAAAACTACCATCTGCATTTACAACTTTTTTGGAAGCAATAACCTGATCATTCACTGTAATTTTGACAGTGGTACCCACTTCTGCTTTCCCGCTAATTTGGGTAGTTTTATCGGTAATTTCCTGGCTTACTGTTGGGGTTACTGGTTTAGATAGGTCTTTAACAACAACAGTTACAGGTTCACTTTCATTCCCCGCTGCATCCACTGCAACAATCACTAATGTAGTACCGCCTTGTTGTTTAGGGATGGATACGGAAAATGCTCCTGTTTCATTAGCCATACCTGTTCCAATAACATTTCCATTGGCTTTTACGAGAATTTTATCTCCCTTTTCAGCCTTACCAGTCACTACTACACTTTGGTCGGTCACAATATCTACAGTAGGAACCCCTGGTGGGTTTACATCTTGAACGGTGAGCCGTAGAGGGTCACTTTCATTGCCTGCTGCATCGGTTGCAGTAAATTCAATAACTCTTCCACCTACTAAATAGCTTTGTGGAATAGATAATGTGAAATCTCCATTGGATTGCACATTGGTTGTAGAAGCAATCACTTGTCCATTCCATTTTGCTTTCACCGTGGTTTTGTACTCTGCTTTCCCATGTACAACAGTGGTATCTTCCCTAAGAGTCTCAGTAATAACTGGCTTTTCTGGTTTCGTAATGTCTTTTACGATAACTTTCACAGGAGTGCTTTCATTCCCTGCTCCATCCACTACTGTAACATATAACTCTGAGCCAGGCTCTTGCTTAGGAATCTCAATAGAAAAAATACCCAATTCATTTGTTACACCGTTAGCGAGGAGTTGCCCATTCTTTTTCACCAGAATGGTGGCATTTTTTTCAGCTGTACCCATTAAACGAATACTTTGATCGTTTACCTCATTTACTGTGGCTACATTTGGCGGGGTTCTATCCACCGTAAATGGTAAATTAGCAGACACTGTGGCGGTATTGTACCAATAATCAGTCGCTGAAACCTTTACAATGGACCATACCCCTTCCTGGGTACCTGGGCCTATGGTTAAGTTTGTGGTCCAGATATCTCCGCCTATATCCTGTAAGTTAAAAGACTGTTGTTGACCTGAAGGTGATCGAAGAGTAACAGATGCATTTTTCACCCCAGATGCAGCGTCCACTGCCTTCACAAATACGCCAACTTCTCCTTGATTGATAACTGTTTTATTCACCCAAGCATTTTCAATCTTAGGATCTACTAAATCTAGTAAATAAAATGCATAAGAAGTAGTTCCAGTTGAGAAGAAAAAGGTCAAGAAGGCAGTAATCATTATAATAATTTTCTTCATGATTTCCCCCCTTTTACTAAAAGGAAAAGATATTTATCCATTACAATTTTACAACTGTGGCTATAACAGCACAAGAATTAAGTAGATTTTTGTCGAAAAAGTAGACAATCCATCTTTTGGATGCCCTGGAATCTATGGAAATAACCTACTAATTCTTTTTAATAGATAGGGTGTTATATTGAGGGTACGAACAAGATTTCAAACAACTTAGGGGGGTAAGTTTAAATGAAAAAAAAGGGGTCTGTTTTAGCTGCAATTGGATTAAGTCTTGCCATTACGACTAGCGCTTTTGCTGCAACAACTTTTACAGATATTGATGGTTCTTATGCAAAAGTTGAAATTACTGCATTACAAGAAGCTGGGGTTCTTGATGGCTATGGCGACAATACCTTCAAGCCTAAAAATAATATTACCCGTGATGAATTTGCGAAAATGATTTGTGTTGGACTTGAATTTCCAGAACTTCCTGAGGCTGCTGAACAATTTACTGATGTGGAAGATTGGGCGCGGGGCTATGTAGGCACTTTAACAGTGGCTGGTATTTTAGAAGGCTATAGCGACACGAAATTTGGCGGTAAAGATACCTTAACCCGGGAACAAATGGCAACAATTTTTGTGCGTTTGATGGGTCAAGAATTTGCAGATTTCGCTTATGAAGAAGGCGATATTGCATGTAACTTTGGAGATAATGCACAAATTGATGAATACGCTAAACCAAGTGTAGCTTTTGCACAAGCCATTGGATTTATTAAAGGGGATGGCACCAACTTCTATCCAGATGCAAAAGCTGAACGCCAGGCGGTTGCCCGTCTCATGTATGAATACTTGTTGAATGAAGAGGCATATCAACCAGCATTAGATGAAATCTATAGTAATTTAAGTGATGAACACAAAGCTGTAATAGATGAATTATATGGTGACGAAGAAGTAGAACAATAGAATTAATAATTGTGTCGAAAAAGGTAAATTTCTGTAGTTTTATCCCCTGGTATAGATAGATATAATCTACTAAACCCTTTTCTAGGATGATATATTTATTTTATAAAACTAGATATCAATACTGGGGGTTCATTTACATGAAAAAGAAAGTCTCTATTTTAGGTGCAATTGTACTAAGTCTGGCAATTACGACTAGTGCTTTTGCTGCAACGTTTAGTGATATTGGCAATTCCTATGCTCAAGAAGAAATTATGACATTGAGCGATTATGGAATTATTAATGGATATACTGATGGCACATTCAAGCCTACTAATCCCATTACCCGTGAAGAATTCGCAAAAATTATTTGTTTAGCGAATGGATTAGATGAAGATCGGGGAGCTGCTGCACAATTTACTGATGTTTCTGATTGGGCTCGCGGGTATGTAGGAGCTTTAGTAAAAGAAGGATTTGTAACTGGATATAACGCAACTGAGTTTGGCGGTCAAGATACGTTAACCCGGGAACAAATGGCGACGATTTTAATTCGTACAATGTATTCTGAAGTCATTGCTGCTGAAGCTTATGAAGAGGGCGATATTAAATTAAACTTTAAAGATAACGCTCAAATTGATGCCTATGCAAAAGCCAATGTAGCCCTTGCTCAACACATTGGATTAATCAAAGGGGATGGCACCAACTTCTATCCAGATGCAAAAGCTGAACGCCAGGCGGTTGCCCGTCTTGTTTATGAATTAGGAATGAACGCGGATCAATATTTGGACAAATTAGTAGAAGTTATTGAAAATTTAGATGCAGAATCTCAACAAGCAGTTTATGAAGATTTAAGCCGATTAGAATAAAAAATAGAATAGGGGTCAAAGAGAATGAAGAAGAAATTTTCGCTTCTAGCAACGATTGCGTTCTGTTTTCTTCTAGCATCTAATGCTTTCGCAGCCACGTCCTTAAAAGACATTGATAACTCCTACGCCAAAAACGAAATCTCAACACTGTTTGAAATGGGAATCATCGATGGTTATGAAGATAATACATTTAGACCAACCAGAGAGATTACCCGTGAGGAATTTGCAAAATTAATATGTGTTGCCTTTGAATTAGAGGAAAATGAAGCATCTGCTGCTAAATTTACTGATGTTTCACCCTGGGCTCGGGGCTATGTAGGGGCTCTCGTTGATATGAAAATTACAACGGGTAAAACCAAAACCACTTTCGGTGCAAAGGATAAGTTGACCCGGGAACAAATGGCTACTTTCTTTGTCCGGGCCATGGGTATGGAAGAATTAGCTGAAGGCCTTTTGGACATGGAAGAGATTGAGTTAAACTTTGCTGATGAAGCTGATATTGATGAATATGCAAAAGCGAATGTAGCCTTTGCCCAGCATATCGGACTGATTAACGGGGTTGGCAACAATAAATTCGCTCCTGATAGCAATGCACAACGTCAAGCGGTTGCTCGTCTTATCTATGAAGTTGTCGTTAATTTCGACACGAAGTATATGCCACAACTTCTTAAATTTGACATGCCAGATTTAGAAGATGTAACTGTAAATGAAGATGGAAGTTTTACCCTTACTTTTGAAGAATCCGATTTATTTGTGAATAACCAGATCACCTTTGATAAAAATGAAATAGACAACGGTTCTATCTTCATGTATTCACTATACCGAATGATGTTATATTCATATATTGACGGACAAGTGTGGACTGAAATGGGTTCTGATGTGAATGAAGGTTTTGCTTTCTTTGCCATTTTAACCTGGCAGTTAAACCATAGTGGCGTTACGGTGAACCCAGATTATCTTATTAATATGGAAGACATAGATGCAGAATTGAATGAATCAGGAATTATCGCTCTTGTAGATGGCATTAGTGCTTTTTATGCTAATGAAGCGAATATTGGAACGATTTTAGATGAACAAACACTCATTGATATTGGCTATGATGCTGGCGTTTTAGTTAATGACTAGTTGAGTAGTTTGAGATCGTTGGGTAGTTGGGGGCCCGGGCCTAGTCATTAGTGATTAGGTTCCGGGTCTTTTTATGTACTTTATCACCTCTATCCCCTTTAGTCAGTTATGTACTATGGATCCCCTTATTCCTGCTCTTATCACCTCTATCCCCTTTAGTCAGAATTCAAGAATTAGTAACCTTTTACTATCAAAAAAGATGCTATATTCAAGTTACAGCAATATAGGGTGAAGCAATCACTCTATTAGAGGGGGTACATAATTTAATGAAGAAAATCGGATCAATCCTTGCATCTATTGGAATCAGTTTTTCTCTAGCAACCAGTGTTTTTGCCGCAACAACTTTTACGGATATAGGAAACTCCTATGCAAAAATGGAAATCCAGGCATTGGCTAATGAAGGGATTATTAATGGATATAGTGATAATACTTTTAAGCCAACCCGGGAAATTACCCGAGAAGAGTTTGCGAAAATGTTGTGCCTGGCCCTGGATTTAAAGGAAGATGCAGCATCTTCTAGTAAATTCACTGATGTTTCCAGTTGGGCTCGGGGGTATGTAGGAGCTCTTGTGAAATGGGGAATTACAAAGGGAAAAACAGAAACAAGTTTTGGTGCAAAAGATAAATTGACCCGGGAACAAATGGCAACTTTCTTTATTCGGGCCATGGGAATAGAAGATCAGGTTAAACTTCTTTATAGCTTAGGTAATGTTTTTTCAAGTAGCTTTAAAGATGAGGCACAAATTGATTATTATGCAAAAGCCAATGTGGCTTTATCCCAAACCATTGGTTTTATTAAAGGGGATGGACAAAACTTTTACCCGGACCGCAATGCTGACCGGCAAGCCGTTGCCCGTCTAATCTATGAATTAGTGTTTAATTTTTACAGCAAATATGCTCCCCAATGGCTTGAATTATCGGTTTGGGATGCGGAAGATGTAACCTATAATGAAGATGGTTCCTATACCGTTACCTTTGCAAATACGGATGGAATGAATAGCAGTACGAAGACTTTTGCTAAAGAAGAGATTATGGGAGAGTATTTTAACGTCTATTTAAAATATAAAAATTTCCTAAATGCAGGCTATACCATGGATCAATGGATGGAATTGAGCGAGAATGGGAAGTCAATTTCAATTGAAATCATTTATGCCTGGCAATATAAGTATAGTGGGGTAACTGTCCACCCTGATTATCGCTTTGTTTTTCCTAGTGCTAAGGAATATGGAGAAATTGATCACTCATATGACCCCATTGCGAATCAAACGGTTATGTTGAACGGTAAAGACAAACTTTATGCAGCTATCAATGCTTTCTTTGCTAATCCAGAAAACACGAAAGCTGTTTTAGATGAAGATACCCTGATTTCCATTGGATATGAATGTGGCGTTTTGGTAGAAAAGTAGATAAAAGAGCTATCCTAAAAAGGATGGCTCTTTTTACTTAGTGACCTTATCACACAATAAGTATTTACTCTTTAGTCTGGGGATGTTGATTCTAAGTATATTAATAATACTTCTTATCTTTTCTTTCCAGGACAAGTATGTATCATTCATCTTATGAGTAAGCCTAATAAGATGGTTTAACATGATATTTAAAGTGTTTGGCCATTATCAATTGTAAATACTTGGCCTGTGACAGATTCTTGAGTCAGTTGAAAAAGAATAGCCTCTGCAATATCATTTGGTGTTGAAATTCTCTTAAGTGGTAAGTTTCCTGCAAGTTACCACATTTTTTCTTCATTTCCCGACCACCACCTTGTTTCAACAGCACCAGGTGATATACTATTCACTCTGATATATGGTGCTAATGCGATTGCCAGCGATCTTGTCATTGTGTGAATTGCTGATTTTGTTGCTGCATACGGGATAGATGAGCCTATTCCGGTCATTCCTGCTACACTGCCCATATTAACAATCACACCTGCATGTTGCTTCTTCATATAAGGGGCAACAGCTTTTACGCAATGAAACATCCCTTTTACATTTACGCTGAAAAGGGAATCCCATACTTCATCTGTTATGGCGTCTAAGTCATCCATAGCTATCTGAGCTGTGATACTGGCATTATTTATTAAACCATCAACTGTCCCAAAAGATGTAACAATATGGGATACTAAATTATTTACTTCTTTTTCTATCGCTACATTTGCTTTATAAGCAAATGCTGTTCCTCCTAGTTTTTTAATCTCATTGATTACTTCATCAGCTCCTTTTTCGGATTGACTATAATTAATAACAACTTTTGCACCTTCACCTGCCAGTTTCAAAGCTGTTGCCCTGCCAATACCTGTGCCTCCGCCAGTTATTAGGATCACTTTGTTTCTTAATTCCATTCTAATTCATCCTTGCTTTGTTTGATTTAATATGTATATTATACTTTTACGCATATGAAGGGTATAATTCTGAATAATGAGATAGGTATCATTTTAAATGATACCAGTGGAGGAATGTATTCTTGGAAAATCATGATTTGTGGATTTTCAAACATGTTTCAGAGCTACAATCAGTATCTAAAGCTGCTGAAAAATTAGGCTATGTACAATCCAATGTTAGTCAGCGGCTTAAGAGTTTGGAAGATGAATTAGGAGTCAGATTATTTATACGAAATAGCAGAGGGGTAACCTTAACTGAGGAAGGAAAAGTCTTACTGGAGTATACAAATCAGATTTTATTATTATTAGATGAGGCAAAGTCATTAATTAATCCCAAAAAGTGGAAAGACTCTTTAACAATAGGTGCCCCCCAAACGATTTCAGCAGTAAGAATTCCTCAGTTGCTTTCTTCTTTTTTAAGAGAAAATAAAAATATTGATGTTAAAGTAAGAACTCAATCTAAAAAGCAACATGTTCATACGTTAATTGTTAATAGTGATATAAATTGCATTTACAGAAATAAATTACTGGATTTTTCCAAGGAAGGAAATTTTCAAGATCCTGCTATAATGGAGTTTGATTCTCTTGAATCTATACTACAAGCAGTTAATGATGGACTTGGTATAAGTATAATTCCAGCAATTTTTTACAGAGAATATAAGATTGGATGTAAATAATTAAGAAACCCATCTATTTTCCTCATGTGAAGATAGATGGGTTTTTAAAGTTGGATGTGCAAAATCTAACCGCCCAGAACTTTTTGCTGCATTAGATTATTTGAGAGAAGGAGATAAATTGTATATTTATTTTTTAATTACTGAAAAAGAAGTTGCTGTATAAACATAAGCACCAGTGTAATCAAAATCTACAATATCCATATCATCTATTTTACCGGAAACTGTAATGTTATTGTAATCTTTATAGGTGGAACTGCCTAGTTGAAGATATTCATTGGACCCTGTCTTTATATTTCTATCAACAGATTTATGATATGAACCATCCTGAGGATTAAATGACCAAGTAAGATTGATAGATTCATAACCTTCGTAATGTGCCGTAGCGATTTCAGGAGTAACCCATTCAACTTTAATTAAATCTACTGTTTTACTTACCGTTACCGTTCCTTTGTTTGTGTTAAAAACAACATCAGATTTTGGAACTGTAACTCGACCATAATAAAACCCATTATTTTCATAATTGGATTTTTCTACATACAAAATATATTGGTCTTGATTCTCATAGTCAGTATAAAGATTTGCATAGAAATTGATAGATCCTTCCTGACCGTAAAACGTTGCACCCTCAACAGTAGTCCTTTGTACAGGAGAATTATTTGGAGTATCTTGTGCCATTGCTGGTAGAGCCATAGTTAGTATGAATAAAATTGTAAATACAAACATACTAAATCTTCTCATCTAAAACACCCCCTAAATTATAGAAACCCAAATCCTGTATTAATTGTACTATATTTTGAAAAAAATGTAATTAGTAAATATGACATTTTACTTTTCCCTCATCCTACTGACCCATGGGGATATTGGTGAAAAGACAGCAAAAAGCGCACCTCTCGGTGCGCCTTATTTATTAGCGAATGTTTTCATATGGGTCCGTACCGCCATTATCGCCATCCCCATTATCTGCAGGTGGAGGATCTACAGGTTCTGGTTGCTGTGGACCTGGATTAACCGGAGTTGGTTGTTCTGGGTCCGTTTTTGGCGGCTCCGGTTTTGGTTGTTCCGGTTCCGGATTTGGTACCTCCGGTTTAATCGGTGTTGGTTTCACATCAGGTGGCTTAGGTGTAGGGTTTGGTTTAACTATAGGTTTAGGTGAGACCACAGGTTTTTTTTGTTCTGTAATTGGCGTTACCACAATTCTGTCCGCATTGTTGTTAGTTTCCCCAGTATCCCCGTCCCCTTCATCTTCCTCCAACAGAGTTGAAGTTACTTCGTCTTCAACGGGGATGATAGCGGAAGTTTCATTTGGTGTGGAATTAGAACCATCATCGGCAAGAAAATTGAAGGCTTCGATTTGCTTCTTTTCTTCTGTTGTTAATACATCCTGGGATTGGAAGCTGGCGATTACTGCTAAAACTGCAGCAACAACGACAACAGGACCGGCAATTATTAGGGCCTTTTTCAATCGTTTCAAAGAATACACCCCCTTTTCAGCTAAATTTTATACTTTGCTAGATTAGTGTTTTTGGAATTTATAAACCAATGTATTGTTTTCAACAGTCCAACTTTGTGGATTTGTTGAATGTTTGGTTAGTTCTCTGAAGATTTTTTGTTGATAGAATCCTCCCATAGGACCTATAAGTTCTGGATGGGAATCTTTGATTCTAAGTGGTACCAATTCCACTTTTACCTGGCCTGTTTTACTTACATGATACTGGGCGAGAACACTTTCTTTTGTTTTGGTCCATCCTTCAGATGAGATAAAGTTGCCCAATCCATAGAGAATCACTGTATTGTTATAAACATCTACAGAGGATAGGACATGGTTGGTGTTGCCAACGATAACATCGGCCCCGGCATTGGAGATGGCTTTCGCCAGATCTTTCATTCTTGGGCTTGGCTCTGTTGCAAATGTTCTACCCCAATCCATTTGGACAAAAACCAGATTCGCAGCAGCTTTTGCTTCTTTCACGAGAGAAAGCATTCTCTCTAATTTGCCTACCCCATCAGACAGGGAAAGAGTTGCGATTTTTAAGCCGTTTTTTTCCATGTAAGTAATTTCATCTGCTGGATTAGTAATTGTGAAATGTGCATTTTTTAAGCCCTGCATTGCCTTTTCTGTAATGGCAAGGGGTTTATAGTGTCCTGATACATAATCAGAGGCTGAAAGGTAAGGTTGCACATTTTTAAACAAATAATAATATCCATGGGTTGTTGTGACTTTTTCTACATTGCCACCAAAGTTCATATTTCCCACGAAGGTGGCGGTAAAGAGATTGTTTGGATCTTTGGTCACCTGTGCCTCTACAGGATTGCGCAGAAGGATGAGTGTACTGAGCAAGATGGCAACAATCCCGAATGCAAGCAAAACGTGTTTGGTAGCCTTTTTCTTTTGTTCCTTTGATTTCAACAGCAGTTTTTCTTTAAATGTCAGTTTTCTCTCCATGGCAGTCTCCTTATATTAAGGAATAGCCCAGCATAATTAAGTATGTGAGTCCACCTAATAGTAAAATGCTAACATATGAGAACACCATGCCCTGTTTGGAAACAGAGTAGGCAATAAGGCCAGGAACAAGAAGGCCAATCGCCATTAGTTCGTAAATGCCAAAGGACATAATCGGCAAGAAATAATCAAGTATGAGCATAATAGCAACGCCCACAGCCACCATAGCAACAAATTTACGGTTGCGGTCAAGAATGGTGATTTTGGCGATTCCATAAGTAACTATTAAATAGGTGGCTAAACTAATGAGGATTACAATTAATAGATAGATAGGATCCTCCACAATTAAGGCAATGTAACCAGGTACAATCAAGGCTGCAGGGGTAAATCCTGTTTTTTCTACAAAAATCAAGCTAAGTATAAGGCCAATCACAAGGGCTATGTATAAGTCTGTGCCAAACATTGTATTTCCTCCTAGCTCACTCGTTGAGTAATTTTGTATTCAGCAAGAGAATGGATTAACTCTTCTGCCGTACCATTGTAATTTCCAATGCCAAAAATAGTCCGGCCTGATAGGTCTTCTCCCAGGATTTCCATGACCTGCTCCATCTCTATTTTTTCACAATCATAAAGTTCATTGGCAGCAAACAAGCCTTCTGTAAAGGCATCACGGATGGGTGATGTGCCTTTTCCAATCATGAGCAATAAATCAATCGATAAATAAGGCAATACTTCACTGGCAAATTGTTTGGTCAAATCCAATCGGTCAGGATGGCAGTTCATAATCACGATGGCATTCTCTGTGTCATATCCCTGATATTCTACCTCATCTAAAATGTCCAAGGCGGATGTAGCATCACTGGCGGCAAACCCATTGATAAAATAAGATGGTTTTTCCTCATGACCAAGGGGGATAATGCGCAAAGCACCTGGGTCAGGAGTAGCTTTGATCATTCCCTGAAGGGCACTTTCCTCATCAATTTCCAGGACTTTCGCCACACCCAATGCCAATGCCACATTCTCAGGCAATACCAGATAACCAAATTCATTTAAAGTTTCATCAGAAATATCATCAGGATCTACCACAAGGACTTCTGTGTCCCGTGTGAGTGCAATTTCTTTAAAGTAATCCACATAAGGGCCTTCCGCTACCACAAGGAACCCTTCATAAGGAATAGTTGCTGCCAGGGCTTCTGCTACCTGGTCAAGGGTGGGACCCATCACATCTAAATGGTCTTCGAAAACATTAGTAATCACAGCGATATTCCCCTGTAACAATTGGTCCTGGAAGAGTTTTTGCCCATCAGGATCAAGGGCTTTACATTCACAAACCAGAGCATCGACTTCCAACTGTGCTGCTTCCCGGACTAATTTTAATTGGTTTGTAAGAAGAGATCCTTCTCTGTGCCCTACGATTTCTTCCTCTTCTTCAGAATCCCAATAAAGAATTCGCTCTGAAGCGCCTGATGTTTTTCCAATCACCCATAAATCCGCTTCTTTTAACATGCCGGTTATTAGACGGGTCACCGTGGATTTGCCCCGGGTACCATTCACATTAATAATGATAGGAATAGAATCTATATTTTTTTGATGCTTTATTTTTTGTATAATGCCAAGAACTAGCAATAGTAACAGCAATGCTAGAATAAGCCACATGTACAATCCCCCTTCGTTGTTTCTCTCTATATGAACGGACACGATTAACCTAATTCTAAATTATTCCATACCAATTCTACCATCTATATGTTAAAAAAGGAATATTATCTTGATATTCTTTCGACAAGAGGTTACAGTTTTTTCAAGTACACAATTTACTAGAGGAGCTGATTTTATTGAAAAAATCCCTGGCGATCATTAGTAGTTTTCTCCTCCTCTTTTCTGCTTTTGACAGTGTTTCCATGCTAACATCTGTCCATGCAGAAGCACAGGCCCCTGCCCCATTTGCGATCAGTGAGCCTGCTGAACGAATTATTGAGGAGACGCCATCAGATGAGGACACACCCTTTTTCTACGAAGTTCCCCTTCCAGAATCAATGAATCAATACATACCAGGTGATATAAGAGGACACTGGGCAGAAACCTATCTTTTGCATTTTGTCTATGGTGACATTTTAAAAGGGTACGAAGTAAGCAAAGGAAAATATGAAGTGAAACCGGAAAATAAAATTACCCGGGCAGAGTTTGTAGCCCTGTTAGTCCGGACCCTTGGCTTAAGCAGTGAAGAACCGGGAAAGAGTTTCGTAGATGTGCCCAAAGAAAAGTGGTTTTATGACCCAATTAGTATCGCCAGCGCCAATGGAATTGTAAATGGTATAGATAACGAGCATTTTGCCCCGGAACGGAATATGCAACGGGATGAAATGGCAGTTATGATTATTCGAGCCTTTAAAGGTACCCTAGACCAATCAGGTCCTCTGAAAACCTTTAAAGATGTCCCTGCAACTTACTGGGCGAAAGCAGAAATCGATCAGGCGGTAAAAGCAAACGTGATTAATGGGTATGGGGATCAGACCTATCTTCCCAAAAATCCTGGGTCAAGAGCAGAAGCTGTAAAAATACTGTTCACAGCCCTTGTGGCACAAAACTCAAATCTGCCACAGGATCAGGATCTCATTGATACCGTGATAAATATGGATAAGGAACTGTTAACTGCACTCCAGACCCTTAATTTTACCCTGGCAGGGGAAATCATTGATCAATATTCTTTTGGGTTTAACAATGTGATGGGGAGTTATGGGCTTTCCCTTTACCAAGAAATTCTCAATAAAGAAGACAACAATTTAAATTTTAACATCACCGGGGACTACAAGGTTGATATTCTAGCAAAATCAAATGCCATTGCCAGTGTGAAGGTAAGCAATGTTACCCACCAAATTGTGAAAATAAAAGATGATACTGTCATTGCAGAATACAAAGAAACACTGAACAATATCATTTTTTTGCGTAAAATGGCTGATGGCCAGTGGAAAGCGTATTACAACATGCCTGATGAATCAAAATAATAGCTGGTTGAAACCTATTGAAGCCGTGATGAAAGGGAGCGTCGCTAACTACTCAAAAAGTAGTTTTGCAACACTCCCTTTTCTACTAAAAACTATTAAAAATACTTGCAAAGCTTCTGACAAAGAGTTACATTTTTCTCAGGTACTATATATACAAATTTTACTAGAGGAGTTGCTGTATCAATGAAAAAGTCATTGGCAATAGTAACAAGTCTTCTTCTTCTCTTTTCCGCTTATTCACCCGTTCAAGCGGAAAGCCCGCCGGCACCTGTTACATTTACGCTGTCTGGTGACACCGGAGAAGCAGTAGACGCAACAAGAACAACTAGTATTACATCACAAGCAGTACGAAACCCGGAACAATTTTTCTATGAAACCCCCCGTCCAGCAGAAATGAACAAGTACATAGTCCCTGATATTCAGGGCCATTGGGCCGCACCATATCTAAACCACTTTATTTTTGCTGATATTTTAAAGGGATATGAAGTGCAACCGGGGCAATTTCAAGCTAAACCTGATAACTACATTACTCGTGCTGAATTCGTGACCATCTTAGTGAGGGCACTCAATTTAAGTACAAGTAATAGCGGAAAAAGCTTCGTAGATGTTCCAGGTGGGACCTGGTATACAGATTCCGTCCGCATTGCAAGTTCATTAGGGATCGTAAACGGGATCGACGCAACACATTTTGGGCCGGACCTTAACATCAAACGGTCTGAAATTGCCGCAATGATTATGAGAGCATTCGGAAACACATTGCCACAAAATGGCGCTACAAAAACCTTTACTGATCTTCCTACTAACCATTGGGCTAAAACCCTTATTTATTCTGCTGTAAAAGCCAAGGTAATTAACGGTTACCCAGATGGCACCTTCCGTCCCGAGGCTAATGCGACGAGAGCAGAAGGGGTTAAAATGCTATTTTTGGGACTGAGTGGCCAAAATAGCAATTTGCCTACAGATGTACAATTAGCCCAGGTGTTCCTCGATCAGGAAAATGGGAAATTAATTTCCAACTATAATCAGGATTACGCCAATACGGCAGAAATCGTTGACAAGTATTCCACTGGATTGAGCAATGTGAATGAAAAATATCGACTCGCACAATATCAAGAAATTTTAAATAGAGGATATCAATTAAGCTTTGGATTAATTGGTACCGCTTATCAGGTTAAAATTATTGCAAAATCCAACACTATGGCAACACTTATGATCAGTGATGTAACCCAACAAGTATTTAAACTGAAAAATGGCACCCTTGTTGAGCAATTAAACGAACAAATTAACAACATGGTTTGCTTCCGTAAAATGGCTGATGGCCAATGGAAAATCTATTATAATATGCCTGTCTCTGCACAATAAGTAGATTAGAGGACCCGGGGTACATATTAATATTCCCGGGTCCCTTTTTTTGCTCCTTATCACCTCTATCCCATTGAATCAGTAGAGTCGGCGGGGCATTGAGCTACTTGAGCCAAAGGGATAAAGATGATAGTGCAGCATATTTGGGGGAGAATTGGGGGTTTATGGAATATGGGCCTTATGAGTAAGTCGTTCTAGGAGAGAAAATGTCAAAGCTCTATTTTCAATTAATCCAAAAGTTGACTTAATATATGGTGCACTGAGCTGCCAATTTCATTTTTTAGTATTAAATTATCTTCAGCATAACCTCTAATATTTTCCTTGTATTCAGAATATTTTTCAATGAAAAAATTAGCATCATATTTATTCTTTTTATAAGACAGATCATGTTCTTGCAATTTATTATTAAGAATATATTCTACATACTTTTTTTTCGTAGTTTCACGGGGGTTGGTTTTGATTTTTTCTCGATCATATGATGTAGCATTATCTAAGTGTAAAAGTAAATAGAATTCAAAATTTGGATTAGTAATACCTAACAAAAAATTATTTTCGTGACAAATCTCTAAAACACTATCATATTGGGAGTCTTTAAAACTTCTATAGTCTCTATCTAATATTAAACAAATCCTATCAAAACCTTTTTCATAACTATTTAGTTCATTTAATGCTCGGATTTGTTCTATTACATTTTTATTATGTTCAATTATTAATGACTCTTTTGTATCTCCAAGAATTTCAGCTATAATCTCCAGCAACTCAGGTTCATTAAGTTCCTCTTCATCATATCTATTGCTTAAATCTAAAAGTTTTTCTTTAATATCTTCGGTAAGTTGGGCGTGAGTATCTAAATATCTCTTAATTGTTGCAGTAATTTTATATTGATTAGAATGTGATCCTTGGATTCTTTCGAGAAGAAGTACATCAATTAAAGCTTCTTTTCTTACATTTTGAGCGACTTCTTGAATATATATTCTTTCTGTTTTCTCTCCCTCAATCACAAAGAAAAATTTTCTTTTTTCATCTTTTTTATCATCAACCAATCTCGATTGGCTGGGCATTTGATTTGAAAGCCGAAACGTCATCTTCCTATCCCCATTCAATTTCTATGTGAATATATTAGAAAAATTTAAACTTGGGAATACTGCCATACCTACCATCTAAATAAGCTTTTAAAATGTCTTTATCAAATCTTTCTTTATATTTTTCTAAAGAATATAGATTAGAATCCCCTTCATCTTGTTTTTCAACAAACCAAATTTCGTCTCTTCGGAGCATTTCAAGATCTAAAAGTCGATCTTCATGTGTTGTTACAATCAGTTGACCAGATATTTCTTTCTTTAAATATTCCTTAATAAAATTATAAGTTAAGTTTGGATGCAAACTTCTATCAATTTCATCTACAACAAATACTTTTTCATTATTACTAGCTAGGATATCATAAATCTCAACTAATCTTACAGTGCCGTCTGATTCTTCACCAAGACTATAATACGCATCATCAGTTGCATGCTTAAAAGTTACAGTCTTAATTACAATATCTTTATTTGTTCTCTCTATCTCATGTATATTATGAGGTGTTCGAAGAAGAGCAAGAGAAAAATCTGAGTCCTCTTCAATGATATCTTCAATAATTTTTTTTACTAATGAAGCGGGTAATTCTTTATATAAATCTTTTTCACTAATTATTTTATGCCCTATTTTCTTTACCCCTGTACCAAATGCGTCTAAAAAATTGGCTAATTCTAATCCATTATCTTTTCTAAGATATGTAATGCCACTTTCTGAAGTAGATTCATTTGGCGAAATCACTTCTAATTTATCATTAAACCATTCAAAAATTAAATTAAAAATTGATAATCCATTGCTACTCATCAATGCTTGTTTATTATTATTTAATTCTGTGATAAATAAAGAATTAGATACATTTTTAGAGTCTTCTGTATAAATTTCTAGTCTTAATTTATCATTTTCTTTTAATTTTAACTCTTTATAATTAATATTAAATATATTTTCACCTTGATTAACTTCCCTGGTAAATATTTCAACCTCTTTATTATCCTTTAATGAATATAACCATTCACCATATATTTTTTTCTCAAATAAGTTTACCGCAAATCCGTATGCATAAACGGTATTTTCAATCATAATTTCATATTCAAATCGGGAATTTTTTTCTTTATTACCTGGATCGACTTTGCAATATTTATCAAAAGTGATTGTTTTTTGAACACCCTCTAATATTAAACTCCTCGAAAATTTTATAGCTTTAACTAAATTTGATTTTCCTGAAGCATTAGCACCATATAACGCAGCAAATTTTAATAATGAAACATCCGGAAACTTCATAACGTGTGTTTGATGCCTTCTAGTAGTACCAATCGCCATTGAAAAATGTGTAAGTTTATTATAAGACAAAAAATTTTCAAATCTAAAATTGACTAACATATTACTCAACTCCTTAAGTGATTATTTCACTTATTAATACCATTATACCCTTAATCCTAGGGAAATATATAAAAAGTTTAATGAAACAAGTGATTATTTCACTTATCATAAAAATGTGCGGATAAAGTGGATTTGTCTGTTATGTGTATGTTCCAGTTTTTAAGCTTATCACCTTTATTCCCTTTGCTCATGTAAGAAAAACAGCCTTATTCAACTTTTCCTGTTTTCCTGACCTAATGGGATAAACATGATATGTGCCTTGCGGCACTATTCCAACCCTTCACCCTCTCCTGACCCAATGGGATAAAGATGATAAAACAAAAAAACTGCGTCCCATCCTATCCTTACATAGGGAACGCAGTCTACTTACTATAAATATAGTTGAAACATTTCTAAACAATTATCCGTCTACTTCTTAAGTAGAGAGTACATATTCTTCTTATACTCTTCGACTCCCGGTTGATCAAAGGGATTAACCCCCAGAAGATACCCACTAATTGCACAAGACTTCAAGAAGAAATAAACCATTTGGCCATAATAATAGGGAGTAAGGGCAGGAATTGTAATTTTCAGGTTAGGCACCCCACCGCTCACATGGGCTTTCATCGTCCCCTGGCAGGCCCGTTTATTAATCTCCTCGAAGGGCATCCCTTCTAAATAGCTTAATCCATCCACATCTTCTGGCACATTGGGCACCTGCAGGCTTGACCCTGTATTTTCAATCCAGAGAGTGGTTGTAAAGAGATTTCGCCTTCCATCCTGAATGTATTGACCGATGGAATGCAAATCTGTGGTAAAGCTAACACTAGCCGGGAAAATCCCTTTGTGATCTTTCCCTTCGCTCTCCCCAAATAACTGCTTCCACCATTCTGCGAAAGAATTGAGGGAAGGCTCATAGTTTACAAGCAACTCTATGTTTTTATCATCTCTATATAATAGATTCCGCACCGCAGCGTACTGATAACAATCATTAAGAGAAAGGGCTGTCCTTTGATAAGCCCAACAACCATCTACTGCCCCCTGGATAATTTCTTTAATATCCACACCGCTTACGGCAATAGGAAGCAATCCTACCGCTGTGAGAACAGAATAACGCCCACCAATATTGCCTGGCACTTCAAAAGTCGGATACCCTTCTGCAAGGGACAGTTTCTTTAATACCCCTTTTTCCTTATCCGTAGTAACGATAATCCGTTTACGGGCTTCTTCTTTCCCATAGGTCTCTTCCATCATCTTCTTCATAATACGGAAAGAAAGGGCCGGTTCCAGGGTTGTCCCAGATTTAGAAATTACATTAATATATATGCTCTTTCCTTTCACAATCTCTAGCAATTTTTCAATATAAATAGGACTTACATTATTGCCTAAATAATAGATTTCTGGGCCCCTTTTAGTTATCGAAGCCATTTTATTATAGAAAGGGGAATGAAGGAACTCTATGGCTGCACGGGCCCCTAAATAGGAGCCGCCAATTCCAATTAAAATGAACACATCTGCATTTTCACGTATTTCTTGGCTTACATTATTTATTTCTTCAATTTCATGGGTATTTATATGTAGTGGGAAGTCCATCCATCCCGTATATTCTGATCCTTGCCCTATTCCTTCATGAAGCTGAATATGGGCTTTTTCTATTTCTGGTAGTAAAGCAGTTAATCTAGTTGAATCTATACCAGATAAACCATAGTCAAAACGAATGCCACCACTCATTGATTTCCCCCATACATTTTATATATTTGTAAAACATCGCCAATGAACAATGACCATATTTTATCATATCTTGGGGGGATTGCCTAATTAACAATTTGTTAATTTCTTGAATTATGGTGAAAATGCTAGAATTAAAGCCAACCTCTTTTTACGAGATTGGCCTTTTAAGTTATCGTTTTTCTTGAACAGAAGAATTCCCCTGTCGGATCAATAATAAAAAGTAGACATAAATAATCAGATGAATGAATAAGTTGGTATCCACTAAGTAGTGCCGGAATACAGGTTCTGTCCAGCCCCGCAGGATTGGATACAAAGCAAATAAGAGGGATAATCCCCTGGTTTGTTTTGCGTACTTTATGCCTAAGTACATGAACACCGATAAATAAATCAACAATGCTGCCAGGCCTACAATGCCTGATTCGCCCAGGCTTTGCACAAACTGATTATGGGCATGGGAAAATGTCCATCCGAATTTTATTTTTTCAGCATACTCCGCAAACATTTTCTCGTCCCACAAATTCAGGCCATAGCCAAAGGTTTTATTATTTTGCCATTCCTGGATGGTTAAATCCCATATGATTGTACGCCCTGTAAAGTTGAAGACGCTACTTTGTTTCGCTGTGAAAAGATTCATTATTGTCTGCCCCTGGAAGAGGAAGCCTACACCCATTAATGCAACGATGGCAATGGGTGTAATTTTGAGCCAAATGCTCCGGCGGATTTTTCCCCAATGGTTATACACGACTTTCAACAAATAAAAGGCAAGCAATAACGCCCAAACGGTTTTCGATTGGGTTAAAAAGAGCAATACAAGGGTGATCCCAATATGGGCAATCCTGTATTTAGATTTCGTAGGATATTGCATTTCAAACAATAAGTAAATGAAGAATAGTGATGCAGTATTATTGGGATTGGTTGTGATTCCATATAAACGGAAACTTAAAAATTCAAATAGTCCCTGATCATAATCAAAATTAAAAGACCAGGAAGGAACGACAATTGCCATAATCAAGGAGCCATAAACGAAAATAAGCAATACTTTTTTGACCATTTCCCCAAACTGTGGCAAATCCATGCCTTTTACAAAATAAAGGGCGAAAAAGAGAAGGAGCTCGGCAAAAATCATCTCTTTTAGTTCAGGGCGATGGCCAAAAAAGGAGGCGAGAATCCCGGCAATAATAAACAATAGGGCCGCTCCAACAAGGATTAATCCCTGTTTGGATTGGAATATTTCTTTGTTAATAATCCCTCGGAAAATCATCCAAAGAGAAATAAGCCCGGTAATTCCGGCTAAGAGTACCAGCAATCCATGGCCAAAAGGAAAAGGAATAATGGGCAATGCAAACCCACGATAATCCAGAAATGCATTCAAAATGCCGGCAACAGCAAATACATAGATTAACAAAGAGAGTAAGTTGATTTTTTTTAAGTTTTTGAAAGAAAAACGAATTTTTTCCATAGTTTCCTCTACTGGTAATAGTAATAGATTTTGTTTTTGGCGATTAGAATCTTGGATGATCGCCATGATGAATGTAATAATCATAAAATGAATAAAAAAAGCTACATTGTCAGTTGTATTCACGAAAATAGGCTCGGTAATCCCTCTAAAAAACAAAAAGAAAAAGAGAACAAGGGTAAATCCTTTTGTTTCTTTCGCAAAACGAATGGTAATATACAAAAGAATTCCTGTATAAAGAAGTAATCCTATGACACCCACATACCCTGATTCCCCAAGGGTTTGGAAAAATTGGCTATGGGCATGTCCCGGGGCCCATCCAAGAAATTCTTGATATTTGGCTTGCATTTCCTGGTTCCATAAGTCCAGACCATAGCCAAACACCGGATTCTTCTTCCACTCATCCATAGTCACTTCCCATATCACGTTTCTGCCTGTCAATTCAAGCACCTTACCGGATTGAATAAAATTCATTGCAAAGTGAATCATGAATGGGATGATTGTGAGGGAAAGGACACCAATTAGGACAAAGACCCCTTTTTTTGTTTTAATAAACCTTCTGCTAAGTTTAACTAAGAGGACCACAACGTAAAAAATAAGAAGGATTGCTATGATTGATTTAGATTGAGTGAACACTAAACACATTAAAGCAATTGCAAGATGGACGAATCTCAATTTATTCTTTTTTGGATAATAGTAATCGATTACCCCATAAAGAAAAATTAAAGGCGCCAAAGAGTTGGCATGATTGGTAATTCCATTTAAGCGAATACGGAAAGATGGAAACAATCCTTGCCAGTAATTCAAATCCACAGCCACACTGGGGATGATAAAAGCAGCCAGGATACTGCTGTATATATAAAAGAGCAAAAAATAGCGGGAAATACTAACCACCCGATTGATCCCTAGATTTTCTTTATATAAATAAATCAATAAACAGGAAGAAAAAACCACCATTAATTTGGCATTAACCCCGGGGGTTGTACTATAGAATTGGGTTAATAAAGGGCCTATAAATAAAAAGACAAGCCCTGCTAAAAGAAGAAGGGAATAATCCCATTGTACGTTAATGATTTTAATAGAATAAAGAGTTGCAACAATAATAAATAGAAGATAAATAAAAAAGAGAGGGCTATTCACCTGGTGAGCAATCACTTCCGGTACAATTCTTGTGCGGCTATGGAAAAGAAAAGTTAAAAGAACCGGTGTAATGCCAACTAAAATAAAGAAAAGAGTGAAAATATAGTTTCTGACTCTCATGGTGATGACCCTCCACAATTTCTTTATTTACCAATACCTAACCCTTCAGACGTAAAGCCAATGGTTTCTAATTTATTTTGGGGTAAAACGTTTCTTGTATCCAGGATATATGGGTTTTTCATTGATTTGTAAATTTGTTCCCAATCCAGGTGTAAGTATTCATCCCAATGGGTTAGTAGAAGAAGAGCATCCCCGTTTAGAGCCACCTCTTCCGATCGCTGGCAGTATTCAATCGACAATTCCTTATTGAGAGTCTTAAAAGTTTCCATCCCCTGTGGGTCATGGACTTTTACCTTCGCCCCTTTTTCAAGCAACTGTTTAATAATATAGGATGACTGGGTTTTTCGGGCATCGTCTGTATTGGGTTTAAAGGTTAAACCTAATACACCGATCACTTTGCCTTTGAGAGTTCCCAGGAATCGTTCTATCTTATCCACACAATATTGGTGCATTTGGATATTGGATTCCACTGCTGCTTTTACAATGGATAATTCTCTCCCATATTTATGGCTGGTAGCCAGGATTTCTGCTGTATCTTTAGGAAAACAACTTCCGCTCCACCCACTGGAAACTTGCAAAAATTTATTTCCAATACGGGAATCCAGACCCATTCCTTTTGCCACTTCTAAAGCATTAGAACCAAGGGATTCACATAAACGAGCAATTTCATTAATAAAGCTAATTTTCACTGCAAGAAAGGAATTGGATGCATATTTTATCATTTCCGCACTTTTTGTATCCGTTTCAAAATAAGTGGCTTTCGGTGCCTTGGGATTAAAAGCAAAGGTGAAATCGGAATATAAATTTCCATAGATGGTCCGCTCTAGCAAATCCTTATATAATGCCCGCATAATTTTACGGGCCTTTTCATTGTTGGTTCCAATCACAATGCGATCCGGGAAAAAGACATCTTCTAAAGCATAGCCTTCCCGTAAAAATTCCGGATTGCTAATTACCGCGAAATCTTCTTCGGCTTTTAATCCGGAGGTTTCTTCGATGATGGATGCAACACAGTCAGCGGTACCCACAGGCACCGTGGATTTGTCAATAATGACGGTAAACTTCTCTTTATTCAAATATTCACCAATACTTTTCGCTGCCAATTCTATGTATTTTAAATCTGCTGTTCCATCTTCTTTCGATGGAGTTCCTACCCCGATAAAAACTACGTCTGCATCCATAACCACATCATAGGAAGATGTAGCAAACAGAGTTTTGCCGATATATTTTTGTATTAATGTGTTAAGGCCTGGTTCAAAGATTGGGCTTTTGCCTTCATTCATTAAATCGACTTTCCTTTGGTCAATATCAATGACTGTGGTGTGATGCCCTAATACCGCAAAAGCTGTTCCTGTTACACTCCCCACATATCCTGAACCAATACATACAACTTTCATATTCATTTACTCCTCAACCTAATTTGCTATTAAATGTTTTTTATAGACCTCAATGGTTCTTCTTAACCCTTCCTCCAGGTCTATTTCTGGTTGCCAGCCTAATATGGTTTGAGCTTTCGTAATTACAGGGCGCCGTACTTTGGGATCATCTTTGGGAAGCTCATGGAAAGTGATGTTACTTTTAGAACCCGTTAAACGAAGGACCATTTCAGCCACTTCCAAGATGGTATATTCCTTTGGATTTCCGATGTTAATAATTTCTCCCACAGCATGATCATTTTCCATCACCAATTGCAATGCCCGAATATTATCATCTACATAACAGAAAGAACGGGTTTGCAGTCCATCCCCATAAACGGTAATGTCCTGGCCAGTTAAAGCCTGGTTTACAAAATTGGAAATGACCCTTCCATCGTCATTGCGCAACCCTGCAGAGTATGTATTAAAAATGCGCACCACTTTGGCCTTTAGTTGATACCGTTGAATATATTCATAACAAAACACTTCACCCAGGCGTTTTGCTTCATCATAACAGGCCCGGGGGCCCCAGGTATTCACATTCCCCCGATATTCTTCCGGTTGAGGATGCACTTCCGGGTCACCATAGGCTTCACTGGTGCTAGAGAACAATAATCTCCCCTTGTTTTTCCGGACCACCTCTAACATATTGCGCAAACCAATGGTATTTACGGCAATGGTTTCAAATGGGGCTGCCATATAAAATTTTGGGGAAGCAGGAGAGGCAAGATGATAGATTTCCTCTACGTCTTGTAACTCTTTTAATTCTAGCACGTCTATTTGGCTCACATCGAATAAAATAAACGTAAATTGTGGATGGTCTATGAATTCCGCAAGATTTTCCATTTTCCCGGAATACAAATTATCAATGCCAATGACCTGATTCCCTTTTTTCAACTGTTCTTTAGCGAGGTGGGAACCTAAAAAACCAGCCACACCTGTAATACATACCCTTTTCATTAGTGCCTCCAATAGTCGTTTCTCTTTATTATTTCGCCATATTAACATACATTCTGCTATTTCGAACTGCGTAAGTTGAGCTTATATCTAACAATTAAACCCAAAATGTACCAGGGTTCAACTAGATATCTTTTCCAAAGGCGTTTTGGTTCACTGAGCAAACGGTATAGCCATTCCAGGCCCGTTCTTCCCATCCAGCGAGGAGGGGTAGGAACATTTCCTGCCACATAATCCATACATGCCCCTGCGGTTAAAATGGCATTTGCCTTCAATTGATCGTAATTCTCTAAAATCCAATATTCTTGTCTGGGCATCCCCATGCCAATGAGCAGCAAATTGGGGGCATACTCTTCAATCTCTTTTAATACAGAAAGATTGTCATGCGCCCCTTGTTCTATGGAAAAATACCCATGATGGGTTTTCATCATGAGCCCGGGATGTGCCTTTTGCAATACTTCTGTAGCCTTCTCCCCGATCCCTGGCTTTGAACCGACAAAGTATACCTTCCACTTTTTGTCTGCCGCTTCCTGCATAAGGGGATGAATCCAATCCACATAAGTAACCCGTTTTTCCCGCTCAATCTGAATGCCGAAGAATTTTGCCAAAAGGATTAAAGACATGCCATCAATATGAATGAGTTTAGAGAGAGAATAAAACTCTCTCATTTTCTTTTCTTTATGATAGATATACAGGCTATGGAGATTGTGATTGGATACAATCCCCTTTTCCCCTTTGTTGATCGTTTCCCCAATTTTTTCGTTTAATTCCTCTATGCTAAGGGGATTGATTTTTAACCCCAGAAAGGTATGTTCATTCATTCTCTTCTTCCCTCCCCATGAATAATACTTTCGATTTGGGGAAGGGTTTCTCTCATCCTTGAAACCCAGCTATGATGGCGAATGATTTCTTCCCGGGCATTAATCCCCATCTTTTTTAAAGACTCTCTATGTACATAAGCCCTTCGCAATGCTTCCTTTAATTCCTGGACATTCCCTGGCTCAAATAAAAAGCCTGTACCCTGTTCTTCAATGAGTTTCTTCGCATCATCATAGGATGAAGCAATGACCGGTTTGCCCATGGACATATATTCATATATTTTTAAGGGAGAATGATACATCTTGCCGATTTTAAGCTGAACCTGGCCCGAATAACCGATGTCAAAACCCCTAATATAGGCTGGAATTTCATTGGATGGCTTTTGCCCGGTAAATTTGACATATTCTTTTATTCCTAAGGTTAAAGCAAGTTCTTCCCATTCCTCCCGGGCAGAACCATCTCCAACAATGGTAGCGTTGATTTGCAAACCTTCCTTGCGAAGTTCGCTAATGGCTTCAAGAAGAAGATTGATTCCTTGCCAGGCTATTAAACTGCCAACAAATCCTACAGTAAACCCTGGGAATTCACGATGGGGTTGAACCCGTTCAGGATCATAGAAAACCGTATCCACACCATTGGGAACAACAAGAATTTTATCAGGATTGACCCCTGCTTTTTCAATTAATAACTCTTTTAAAGATTCACTGATACAGACCAATACATCACAGGTATGGTAAGCCGCCAATTCGATCTTCTTTGCGATTCCCGTGAGAATCAGGCTTTTCCGCTCTGTTTTGGCTTCTTCAAAGAAGATGCCATTGGTTTCAAGAACCCAGGGAACCCCTTTCTTTTTAAAGATAGAACCCAGGGTTTGCAGTACAGCATACCGTTCATAGACCCAATCTACCTGATTCCCGATTTCATTCCATGCTTTTCTGGAATTAATAACACCTGATGCTAGACGAATCAGATCTGCCAGTAAGGTAGAGATGATATTTTTAGACAATGCTTTTTCTGTGCTTCCTTCAACCATTTTCGAAGGTACCCGGTCCCCTACAATGAACTGTTTTACCTCCCAACCCTCAGCTTCTAAAGCCCGAATTACACCGACAACATGGGCTCTCGGTCCACTTGCTGCTGCAAAGGGCCTTGTTGAAACACGAGGAGCGGCAGATAGATAACCGATTCGATTTCTTTCCATAGTCTCCACCTTCAATTTCCGTATTCCTTGATTACTTCCCATTCATGATTAATTGCAAGGCCAACCCTGTTGCCTTTGCCATGTCTTGAAAATCCAAATCTTTCAGAGCTGATTTGCCAACACCTAAGGTCATGCGAAGAGAGAAGTTTTGTTCTTTGTCAATTTTCCAAAGGCCTCTGGCAATATGATAATTAATGGACCGTTGTTTTTTGCGAAATGCTTTTGTGTTTCGATCTTGATTGGTATATAAATTATTGCCATGAATCCGTTGGGAACTGAGAACTTCATCACAAACAATAACGGGGGAGTTGATCAAACTGGCAAATTTCAAATAGTTATCCGCTGTAATTCGCAATTCCTGGGGAACAGGGAAAATCTTCTCTAACAACTCCCTGCGGAAAACAAGGGCAGATGTAGCAGGAAGAATAAAATTCACCTTTTTCCTTCTTGCTTCTTTTCGATAATCTCCTGTCTGTTGCAGCAGGTATTGTTTTTGGTCTTCCTCAGCAATTTCCACTTGATGGCCATGGCTATTGATATGATTCATGCGGTGAATGAGCCAACCATGTAACCCATGCTCCTGGAATAAACCTACAATTCTCTCAACTTTTTCAGGATGAAAAAGATCGTCTGAATCTAAAAAGCAAATAATTTCGCCCTTTGCTGCCCCAAGCCCCGCATTAAAGGCAGAGGCCTGTCCCCCGTTTTCTTTCACAATGGGGACAATCCTATCTTCATAGGATTTGATGATTTCCACAGAATGATCGATGGAGCCGTCATCTACCACAATGACTTCTATATTTTCATAGGTTTGCTGAAGAGCGCTATCAATAGCTTCTCTCACATAATCCCCATAGTTATAATTATTGATTAAGATACTGACCAAAGGTGTATCCGTTGATTTCATGTTTTTTCACCTAATTCACTGAAGTTTCCTTGCGTTTTACATAGTTGAGATACCCTTTTAACATGGCCCTTGTATTGGCATGAAAGAAAATAACCAATAAGAACACCAGTAACCCATAAGCCCAATAAGCATGAATAAAGGGGATAAAGAGCACAGGAACAAATCCTATCAATAATGGACGTATGGGAGCGTAAGAAGGTTCCAATATTTTCTTTAATTTATGATGAATGACCAAATAAGATAGGATAGCAATCACTTCTGCCCATCCATACCCGGTAATCCCCAGGATCGGAACGAGAACAAAGGCCCCACCACCAAATAACAAGACATGGACCACATGAAAAAGTGTAACATCATTGTTTCGTTTTAAAACATATAAAACGGAAGAGTGCATATTAAATACGGCATTGATTAAATAACTTAAAGCGATAAAAGGAAAAATAACAATCATTTGATTCCACTCTTCCCCGAAAAGGAGAGGAACAAGCCATATGGATACAATAGCAAATAGAACAAGCAAGGGGCCAAGGGCCAAAATTTGCAACACCATGGCTTCTTCCAAGGCCTTTTTTAAACGGGAAACATCTCCCTGTAAACGAGCCATGGCAGCTATTGATAAACGCCATGTAGCATTCTTCACGAAACTTAAGGCTTCCACTAAGCGAATGGCAAGAGCCACAATGGCAACCCCCTCTACACCAAGAAAACGGCCGACAAGGAGAGGGTTCATCAGATTGCGCAGTTGCCATACCCATAAAGAGGAGGAATAGCTAAAACCATAGCCAATCATTTCTTTCATTCTTTTGTTTGACCAGGTTAGATTAGGCACATAGCGAGCCATGAAAAGGGTTGCACTGCTTTGGATGGTTTGTTGCACCCAATAGCCAAGAACCGGTGCCCATACTCCATATCCCATCCAGGCCAGGGTCAGGGCAACCCCATAATAAATAAACTGGCCGGACAGTTCGAGAATGGCAATGGCTTTATAATTTAAGTCCCGCTCTAATTTAGCAAGAGCCGGATAGGACAGGGCTGTGACAGGTAAAGTGAATAGAAGAACTAGAAAGGGCTGCAAAAGCTCAGTTGACTGAATCCAATGGCTATACATGGGGGCAATGAGGATTCCAATGAGTAAAGAAATGGCACTTGTAATGAGTAAAAGGGTAAATACTTGATCAAAATCTTTCTTTTCTACAACTTTTTCGCTACGGATGAGGAAAACATTGAGTCCTAACCCAGCAATGGATAATAAGTAGATGAGAATCCCCAGGCTCGCAGTATACATGCCATAATGATTAGGGCCAATGATTCTGGTTAATAGAATCATCCCCCCTAATCCAATAATCAAACCCAACCCCTGCCGCAAAACAAGGAATAGGCCACCTTTCATTACCTTTTCACGGAGTCCCGCATTCACTGATTCAGACACATTACTTCCTGCTTTCTTCACGGTGTTTAATGGGTATTGCTTTTAATCATAACGCCAATGGTTTTAAATATAATTTTAATATCCAACCACAGGGATACTCGCTCAATATACGTTAAATCATAATGAATATTCTCATGAATAGGATGGATTCGCTCCATACTCACCTGCCACAGACCGGTAATCCCCGGTTTGGCAAGAAAACGCTGATTTTCATAGTCTGTATAATATTGTTGGACAATGGATTGTTGCTCAGGCCTGGGTCCAATGAAACTCATTTCTCTTTTTAAAATATTTAATAGTTGAGGAATTTCATCCAGGCTGGTTTTCCGTAATAGTCTACCAATCTTCGTGATTCTGGGGTCCTGGTCAGAATCCGGGGAACGGCCTTCTCTGGGTACATGAGTATACATGGTGCGGAATTTATAAATCATAAACTCTTTGCCATTTAACCCAATTCTCCTTTGGGTAAAAATGGCTGGCCCAGGAGAATCCAGTTTAATCATTAACACAATGATAAAAAAGAAAGGAAGAAACAGAATAAAGAATACCCCTGCGAATATCCAATCAATGAAGGGTTTAATAAATCGATTGTACAATCCATGGATATTGGCAGATTTATTCAGCGAATTAATATATTCCAAGCAATACCACCACTTAATACCTAATTTTTTTGTAACAAAGCGTCAACTTTTGCTTTTAATAATCGTCTAAAAGAATGACTGAGTTCTTCATTTTTCAATGCAAAATCGATTGTCGCTTCCAGAAAGCCCAGTTTATCGCCAACATCATATAATCGGCCTTCGTAGATAAAACTGTACATTTCCTGTTGCTGTGCTAGGGTTTGTAAAGCATCTGTCAACTGAATTTCTCCCCCTACACCTTTGCCGGTGTTTTCGAGGATTTCGAATATTTCTGGTTCTAGAATATATCTTCCCATGATCGCCAAATTGGATGGTGGATTTGTTTTTGGTTTCTCTACAAGATTTTGAATCAAGCTGATCTTATCGTCAATTTTGATTCCGTCGATGACACCATATTTATGTACATTCTCCCAATCAACCGCTTCCACAGCAATAATGCTTCCCCGTTTTTCCTCGTATACATCCATCATTTGTTTTAAGCAAGGGACGGGATGATCAATTATCATATCCCCCAAAAGAAGGGCAAAGGGTTCATTGCCAATAAACTTACGGGCACACCAAACAGCATGTCCTAAGCCAAGGGCTTCTTTCTGACGAACATAATGGATATCTACAAGATTGGTGATGTCCTGAACAATTTTCAATAAACCTTCTTTATTTTTTTCCTCTAAATTCAATTCTAGTTCATAGTTTTTATCAAAATGGTCTTCTATAGCCCGCTTGCTACGGCCAGTAACAATAATAATATCTTCAATTCCAGATTGAACCGCTTCTTCAATTATGTATTGAATGGTTGGTTTATCAACAATCGGCAGCATTTCTTTTGGCATCGCTTTAGTAGCCGGTAAAAAACGGGTGCCTAACCCTGCAGCAGGAATGATTGCTTTTCTTACCTTGTTCATTGACGTTCCCCCTAGATATATAAAAATCTCTTTTTTTACAAAAATGAACATATATAGATATGCAGAAAAATCTACATAATTCCTACTATGGCGACATACACAACATATTCTATCATATTTTTCTATTATTTGATTTAAAGATTGGATTTTTTGTATAAACCTTCACATGTAATAATTTACATAATCCCTTTCTTTACGAGGATTTAAATGTAAAATATACTTTATCTATATATGAAATCCGTGAATTGAGAGGGCTTACTATGGACAAACCCACCATTTTAATTTATAGAGATCACATTCTTGCTTCATCAGAAACCTTTATTCAATCTCATGCCGATCAAATGAGGGATTTTCAGGTATGCTTTTTCGGGTCCCGAAAAGTAAAAGGCTTGAAGTTAAAACAAGAAATCTTACTTATTAACCAGGAGAATAACCTAACAGGAAAAATAAAAGAAGGAATCTTTAAACTCACTGGATGCAGCTTTGGAAAATACAAAAGATTAAAACAAAAAAATATTAAACTGGTTCATGCCCATTTTGCTCCTAATGGGGTATTCGCATTACCTGTCGCCAAATCTTTAAATGTCCCTCTAGTTGTAACATTCCATGGTTACGATATCACGACAAAAGAAGATAAAATGGAAAGTAACTTCTCTAACAAACTCTATTTGAATAGAAAGAAAGAGTTGCAAGATAAGGGAACCTTATTTATAGCTGTTTCCCAATATATTAAAGAACAAATGATAGAAAAAGGATATCCTGAAGACAAGATTATACAGCATTATATTGGCGTGGATACAGACTATTTTACTAAGGATCAAACAATCAATCGGAAACCTATGGTATTGTTTGTGGGGCGACTGGTAGAAAACAAAGGGGCGGAATATTTAATTCGAGCCATAAGCCAGGTGCAAAAATTAATGCCTGAGGTTGAACTAGTGATCGTAGGAGATGGGCCTTTACGAAGGAAATTAGAAGAATTAGCCCAATCCTTATTAATCTCCTATCGTTTTATGGGAACCCAACCCAAGGAAATCATTCGTGCTTTATTAAATGAAGCTAAAATTTTCAGTGTGCCCAGTGTAACCATTGAAAATGGGAATTCAGAAGGGTTTGGCATGGTATTTGCAGAAGCCAATGCCATGGGTGTTCCTGTGGTGAGCTTTAAGACGGGGGGAATTTCTGAAGCAGTAGCCCATAGGGAAACGGGATTGTTAGCTGAACCTAGAAATACTGAACAATTGTCAGACTACCTCTTGCAATTATTAAAGAATCAGGAGATGTGGGAAAGATACAGCAAGCGAGGAGAAGAACGGGTAAGAGAGTTATTTAATTTAAAAATACAGAATGAGTTATTAGAAAAAATCTATAAGAGATTGATATAAACAAACAGAAAGGGTTATGATGCCCTTTCTGTTTGTTTTTTGATGAGAAGCATTTTTTAAAACAAACCGAATATCTTTTTACGAGCTGGTTTGTTGGGTTCAGGAGTCAAAACCCGTTTATTTTTGATTAAGGCTGCCGCATTATCCATGAAATAGTCAGTATAAGATTCATCCAGTTTTTTATCGATATATTGATAGGCTTCCCTCAGGGCAAAGCCTCTTTTGTTGTTATTATGAGCATCACTGGCAATAAAATGGACCAGATCATTTTTGATTAACTTAAAAGAGAGCTTTTGCAGTGTGTCTCCAAAAAGGCCAGCAACACTTGCAGCGGTTACTTGAGATAAGGCCCCCTTTTTGACAAGTTCATAAAGAAGATTGGGATTATCCCTTATTTCTACATTACGTTCAGGATGGGCAATAATTGGAATAAACCCTTTCAGTTGGATTTCAAAAAAGAGTCTTTCCGTATATCTGGGCACATGATCATAGGGTAACTCAATTAAAATATAATTCGTGTCTCCGCCAAGGGGGACCAGGGTACGTTCAACGGCTGCCAGGTCCTGGCCAATTTCCCCATGGAGATGGATTTCCATGCCCGGAAGAATAGTAAGTTCAATCTTATTCTTTTTTAATAACTGATTGGCTTCCTTTACTCTGGAATGGATTACTGATGCAGGATTCATGTAAGTTCCATTGGCATGGTGAGGGGTTGCAATAACATGGGTAATCCCACTTTCCGCTCCAGTCCTGGCCATTTCAATTGTATCTGCAGGTTCTTTGGCCCCATCATCAATACCCCAGAGAATATGGCTATGTATATCGACCATTACCATGAAAACTGCCTCCTTTCATTTGCTCAATCCTCAAACCCATTAGGATGTGTTGAATGCCACTTCCAGGCTGTTTGAATAATATCCTCTAATGAATATTTGGCATTCCAACCTAATACAGATGATATCTTTTCAGAAGTAGCTACTAATTGATCAGGATCCCCTGGCCTTCTATCACTAATTACAATGTTTGCCTTGATCCCGGTAACTTGTTCACAAGTTTGAATCACTTCTTTAACAGAAAAGCCTTTTCCATTCCCAAGATTAAACACTTCATTTTTTAAACGCTCGTTTAATAGAGCTTCAAGGGCTAAAATATGAGCTTTTGCTAAATCATTAACATGAATATAATCCCGAATACAGGTTCCATCCTCCGTATTATAATCCTCGCCAAAGATAAAAATCTTTTCTCTTTTTCCTAAAAGATGGGCCAATACAAGGGGAATTAAATGAGTTTCTGGAGAATGATCCTCCCCTATATCCCCTGATTCATCAGCTCCAGCTGCATTAAAATAGCGAAGAGCAATATAGTTTAGACCATAAGCATTGGAAAAATCTTTTAAAATATTTTCCACCATTAATTTGGACTGTCCATAAGGATTAATGGGTTGTACAGGTTGTTCTTCATCAATTAAAGAAACACCAGGAATCCCATAAACAGCAGCAGTTGAAGAAAAGATAAAGTTTTTAATACCATATTCAAGCATGGCATTTAATAAGATAAGGGTTGCAGAAACATTATTTTGGTAATATTTAAAAGGATCCTGTACGGATTCCCCAACTAAGCTATTGGCTGCAAAATGAAGAACCCCATCAATGGAATATTGAGTGAAAACTTTAAAAAGATCCTCTTTATTCCCCAAATCCCCCTGAATAAAAACCGCCCTGGGATCAACGGCTTCTTTATGGCCTGTTGATAGATTATCAAGGACAACCACCTGATAATCTTTATCCAATAATTGTTTTGTGATATGGCTTCCTATATAGCCTGCTCCACCAACAACGAGTATCATTTTACATCTCCTATCAAACTTAATTAATGAATGAGAGATTTCATTACCTCAAGAATATAATCTATTACTTCATCATTTTTCTTCATCTTTAAAAAAGATGAGGATACCTGATGTTTTAATTCTTTTTTTATTTTATCGGTTATTTCAAATTCTTGCATAGCAGTCCATGATACTATTTTACATCTTTTTCGTGACATTAAATAATCAATGGTATTTTGATCTTCCCGCATTTGCTGGCGATCGATAATTACTAGTGGTTTTTGCAGTTGGATTGCTTCACTAACAGTACTCCATCCTGCTTTTGAAATAACCACATCAGAGACTGCAATATAATTTTGGGACTCGGTATAATTGTCTGGAATTTTTATGATATTAGGCCCACTAATTGGAGTATTACTTGAAACAATAAATACACAGTTTTTGCTTTTCCACAATTTAAAATTAGCCAGGTCTGACATATCAATCTTCATCCCTAACCCAAAATAAACGATATATGGATTCTTATCTCCTTTTATTTCTTTTGTTAGTCTAAGTACATCATTTGAATGTATTTCCCTACAAAAAAATCCCTGGGAATTGCCAATAATTTTCCCCCAGTTTGGCTCTTTCGCTCCTGCAAGGGGAAGAAAATAATCCATTTGTTGATACATTTTATAAAGGGGTTCTAACTTCTCTTTTGAAATAATTTCTTGATAAGCAGTATACCATGTAAAATTAGAAATACCGATGGATGGTATCCCATTTTTCTTTGATAGCAGGAAAGGAATTGGTGAAATATCTCCTATCAGTAAATTTACATTTTCTTTCTTTAAAAATATATTCTCATTTTCCAAAAAGCCATGGATCGAAGAAAGAAAATTATCGTATTCTTCATTCATTTTTCTATTATCAATTTCAATTGAATTCTCCTGTAACACATACCCAAAATCATTTTTAACATGACGATAACGAATACGATTTTGATCCTCGTTTTGGAGGGATTTTACAATGAAATTCATTGCAAATGAAGTGCAGATTATTATATTTATTCGAGAGTCATAGGCTAACAGTTTTCGAATAAGAGCAATACTTCTTGCAGCATGCCCATATCCATAATCGGATATGTAATAGCAAATGGTTTTTACCATTAGTAAAATACCTTCTTCATGATCGTATTATCTCTTGCAAAGAACGGGCCACCCATTGAACGCCCTCCAAGTGGATTCAACTGCTTCTCTTCCTACTTTTTTATTTAATAAATTTTGAATAAACAACCTATCATCATCCTTTAGCTCGTTCATAGGAAGTTTATTATGAAAAATACGCACCCGTAAATCAAAATTTGATATTGGATACTTTTCGAAGCCAATAGCACCTGTTTTGTTATTATTTAAAGCACAATGTGATCTAATCCTGGCAAATACATTATCCTCATGACCATTATAAGTTACCAAAAAACCAGCATTATCATGTTTACATAAACAATAGGATAATTTAGTCCATTTACTCGTTAACCAGAGTAGAAATTTTAATTCCTTTTTTCCCGTCATACTTGCAAAACTACTAATAGACATTTATATTTATGGTGATGTTGTACCTTGAAGTGACCAATATTACCACTTCCATATGTATAGTAATATTGTCTATCAATCATTAATCTTTATTAATACACACTATTGTGCTGTTTTATCAAAAACTAGACTGCTCTTCTTATGATATTTAATAATGTCGCAGTTTCTTCCTACAATGAAGTAGCGAGTTCGTGGGAATTACTTAATTGTCCATACCAATTCTCATTTGCCACAAAAATATTTTTCATATTCTGTAATTCGTGTTCGGGTAAATCCCACCACTTTAACTTTAATAAATACTCAACTTCATTGTCATTAAATCTTTTTCTAATAATTTTTGCTGGGACACCTCCAACTATTGTATAAGGTGGTACATTTTTCGAAACAACTGCGCCTGCTCCAATGATTGATCCATCTCCTATTTCTACCCCACGCAAAATTACAGCATTACTACCAATCCATACATCATTACCGATTTTAGGAGGTTGAATTTTTGTAATTGCGTAAGGAGGTATACCAAAAATATTCCCATTCCCATATGTGAGTGGAGAAGTAGAAATATTTTTGATTGGATGCTCATACATTCCTATTTTACACGAATCTGCTATCGAACAAAATTTACCTATGCTGCCAGATTGAATAATTGTATTTCGATTAGCATAAGAATAGTCCCCTATACTAACACCTTTTCCTAAGAGAACACCTTCACCAATTTTGGTTTTTTTACCGAGACTTACATCTGATTCAATCATAGAGCTTAGAATGATGCTTTGGGGGTATTTCTTACTTAACTTTTTTAACTTTATATATTGCTTTAATTGACTTGGTATAAACAATCTAATCGGCATATTAACACTCCTAAAATAATTTTCTAGTTTTTATTCTAAAGAAAAAATAACGAAGTATATAATATTTTTTGAAATTCATGAGGGAGTAATGCCAATTAAATAAGTTTTATTTATCGTATGATTGACCTATCTAATGTACTATTAATAGATGGAGCAGTTCCAAAATTAACCGTGAAACCCATTGTTGTTTTATTTTAATCCACCAAGTTGTATTCCATGTAGGTGCTACTAAAATTTTATTGTTGCCAAAATCTTCGTTTAATACAGTTGATGAATAAGAAGTCGCTCCGCTTGAAATATTGATTCCATTTCCACCTGAAAAGTTACTCGTTCCGTTTAAATTCACCCATTTATTAGTAGAATTGTCAACTAAGCTGTACGGATAACTTTCTACTGTGAATAGTTAAAAATTCCGCTAGTGCTATACGATTTATCACCGCCTGCTATAACGGAATCTGCATATACTTTATATACTTTTAAAGGACTAAAATATAATGGAAATTTATTTGTAATTGCAGATTTAATAGCAATGGTATCATCTGTCCCTGTCCCAGTAATTACATCACAGTCACCTTTTGCTCCGAAGTTTTCCGGCTGCACTACTGACGCTTTTTCCGCCAACTGTGCATTAATATTTGCTATATCCAAGTAGTTTAGTGGGATGGTTGTCTTTTTTCTAATTTAATCATTTCGATTCGACCACCCTAATATAGTTATTTAAGGAGGTTTTCTAATTGAAATTTTATCTTTCTAATATGAAGCTTATAATTAAGTATTTAAACGATATAGAAGTCTATCCCTGTCCTCTTCATACCCCGGTTTTCCAAGCAATGCAAACATATTCTTTTTATAGGCTTCCACCCCTGGTTGATCAAAGGGATTTATTCCTAAAAAGTAACCGCTCATGGCACAGGCTTTTTCAAAAAAATAGATTAATTCCCCGAAACTAAAGGGACTAATTTGATCTATATGGATAAATAAATTTGGAACGCCCCCATCCATATGAGCAATAAGAGACCCCTCAAAAATTTTCTCATTTACTTCATGTACCGTTTTCCCGGCTAAATAATTTAGGCCATCTGAATTATTGGGATCTTCCGGAATTACCAAATCTACACTGGGATGATGAACATGTAATATAGTTTCTAAAATATTGCGTTCCCCATCTTGAACATATTGCCCCATGGAATGAAGATCTGTAGGGAAATTTAAAGACGCTGGAAAAATCCCTTTATTTCCTTTCCCTTCGCTTTCACCAAATAATTGCTTCCACCATTCAGATAAATAATAAAAGCTCGGTTCATAACTGACCAGTAATTCTATTCCTTTTCCTTTTTTATACAATAAATTTCGAGCGACGGCATACTGATAACATTCATTGGTTAACAAATTAGAATCATTATAGCAATGGTAAGCTACTTCAGCTCCATGAAGGATTTCGTCAATATCAATACCACTCACTGTAATAGGCAATAGTCCTACTGGCGTTAATAAAGAGTACCGTCCCCCAACATCATCAGGAATAACAAAACTGGTATAACCCTCAACTTCAACTAACTTTCGCAAAACTCCCTTTGAGGAATCTGTTGTAACATAAATCCTCTTTCGAGCCCCTTCTTTTCCATACTTTTTCTCCATGAAATTTCGAAAAAAGCGAAAAGCAATGGCTGATTCAGTCGTTGTCCCTGATTTAGAGATAACATTTATAGAAACTTCTTTATCTTGTAATACTTTTAATAGATTTGCTATATAAGTAGAACTCATATTCTGTCCCACAAAATAAATCTCCGGAAAGGAGTTTCTATGATCCAGGCAAGTATGCTTCAATAATTCTATAGCTGCCCTTGCCCCTAAATAAGAACCACCGATTCCTATCACAACAAAGGCATTAGATTGATTCCTAATGGTTTGAGCCGCTTCTTTTATTTTATTTATTTCATCTTTACAATCCTTAATTGGAAGATCAAGCCAACCTAAATAGTCATCCCCCGGGCCTTTTCGACCATGAAGCTTGTCATGTTCTGTTTTAACCATATCAATTAAGTGATGAATTTCTTGCTCACTTACATAGGAAGATAAGTTGCCGGAATCAAATGTAATTGACAATAAAGATATCTCCTTTCATTAACAACTTTTTGTGTCAACAACCCATAAGTAACTAACTTAGATGGGGCTAGACACATGTTCCATCACTTCATCCCAAGCCATAGATAACCGTACAATATCCTCTTCAACAAGGTCATTGCCAGTTTGAACTTCAATAAATTCTAAATCGGTAATAGCTTTAATCGCATGTTTGGCCAGTACGGGTATGTGTAAAACATCTCCCGCCTGCACAGAAATCATTTTATCATTAAGAACAAATAGGCCTTCCCCATTAATGATTGTCCACACTTCATTTCTTTTAAAATGCATTTGATAACTTAAATTATGGCCTGCATTTACACCAATTCGTTTGGTTAAAACCTCATGTCCATTTTCAAAACTAGTGTAATCTAAAACCCGATACCAACCCCACCGTCTTTCTTCATACATAGGACGTTGGTCAATATCAACAAGTAAATCTTTAATTCTGGGGCTGGCACTTTTTTCTGTTACTAATATGCCATCAGGACTGGAGGCTACAACAATATTAGAAACCCCTAATACAGTAATAGGAAGATCTAATTCATTTACAACGTGAGTGTTTTTGGAATCTTCACTGATAATCGCTTTTCCTATTTGATTTGTTGCCATTTCTTCAGTTAGAGTATTCCAAGTACCAAGATCTTTCCAATACCCATCATAAGGCAATGCAACGATGTGTTTTGCCTTTTCTACTACTTCGTAATCAAAACTGATTTTAGGCAATTTGCTATATTGTTTTAACAGTTCTTCATATTGAATAGGAAGCCCTTTTTCCATTAAGAGAGTTAAAATGTAATCTAACTTAAAAGCAAAAACACCACAATTCCAAAGAGCATTCTGCAAAATTAATTCTTCCGCCTGCTTTTCAGTAGGTTTTTCTCTAAAGTGGCTTACATTAAAAAATGAATCATCATTATGATCTATTTTGGGAATGATATAACCATATTTGGATGAGGGATAGGTGGGCTTAACCCCCATTAATGCTAAATCTGCATTAGACGATGATAATACACGTTCCAATTCTTTCACCCGATGAAAAAATGGATCCTCAACATAAGGATCCACAGGTAAAACGCTAATCACTTCATTTGTATTTATTCCTTCAATAGAGTAAAGATAGGTAGCTGCCAATGCAATGGCAGGGAAAGTATCTCTACGCTCCGGTTCAGCAATGAGAGGAACATCAAAACCCAATTGATTCTGAATCATATCTACCTGGGCTTTACTTGTAGCTACTACTGATGATTGATCTAATCCCACGGATTTCAATTGTCCCCAAACCCTTTGCACCATGGACACTTGTTGGCCTTCTTGATTCTCTAAAACCTTTAAAAATTGCTTGGAACGAGCATCATTGGATAAGGGCCAAAGGCGTTTTCCAGAACCACCAGATAATAGTACCAGTTTCATAACTATTTCCTCCTTAAAATAAAAAAATCAGATTCCTTTTTCTGATTTTAGATAAATGATTTATTACAATCCCCTTATAAATTAATTAATGTTTTATGATACTTGTTAATAGATGTTTCCCGTTTAAGATTCCCCTCAAGATATTCTCTGCCATTTTCCCCATGCCTTTTTCGTTCATCTTTACTTAATTGATAAAAGTACTTAATTGAATCTATAATACCTGAATAATTGTTAGGTTCTACTGTAATTCCTGAGTTACTTTTCTCAATTAATATTTGTGCCTCGCTACCTTTTTCTAAAACTCCAAGAATAGGTTTTCCAGCAGCCATTACACCGTAAATTTTACTTGGTACTGAAACTCCCTTAATCCCTTTTTGATTTACTACTAAATGAACATCTGCTGCATTTAATGAATATTTAATGAACTCCTTCGGCAGAAAAGGTAAAAAAGTCACATTTTGAATTTTATTTTCTTGGACAAATGCTACCATTCTATTTTTTACAGCTCCATCACCAATAAAAACAAAATGTAGATCCTTATAGTCTTTTAATTCTTTCGTAATTTGTACAATGTTTTCAAGATCATAGTACAAACCAAGATTTCCTGAATACATGATTATAAACTTCCCCATTAAATTGTGTTGTTCTAGAAATGCCGAAACATTTATTTCAGTTTTATCTAATGGAATAATTTCATCTTCATTGGTCCAATTATTAATTATCGCATGCTTAGGTACATTTCGATTATTAAATCGATCTTTAAGAGTTTCAGCCATATCATGTCCAACCAATACAATTTGATCGGAAATCTTACAATTAATATTGTCAATTTTTCTTGCAATATTATAAATAAATTTTTTATTAGTATAACCTACTGCTTCAGCCTGCTCTGGATTAAAATCCTGGATATTATAAACATGCTTAGCCCTTTTAATAATTTTGCCGATGGTTCCAATTAACCCTCCTAAGACAGGAGGAGTAGAAATCGTATAAATAATATCTATCTTTTTTTCCTTTAATACAGCAATGTTAGCTAAAATAAAATAGGAGAATATATATTTTAAACGACTGAATTTAGATGTCTTATCCACTTTTGGAAGACGAATTCTGACGATTTTTATATTCTCCAAATAATCTATTTCAAAAATTTTGCTATTATTATTTAGTTGTTCTAGTTGAGCAGCTATTACAGTTATTTCAAAGTCTTTTTGCAGACCCAGGCAGAGCTCAGTCATTAATTGTCCAGTCGAAGCAACATCGGGATAAAAATAGTTAATAACAAATGTAACTTTCTTCTTCCTTTTTTTATCTAACATTTATTTCATCGACCTCAAATCTTCTTATTGAAGTATTTTACAGGTTTGGCTGCATGTCCTTATTCATAAACAGATTTTGAGTAGTTTATGTATCTACTCCCAATCAAAAAAACTATCCCATCTTATAATATTCACAATACCAATCTGCAAACTTTTGTAAACCTTCTTCTATAGATGTTTTAGGCTTAAACTCCACAGCCTTTTCTAACAATTCTGTTGAAGCATACGTAGCAGGCACATCACCCGGTTTTATCGGTTCAAAGACCTTTTCGAATACTACTTTTTTACCTAAAGAATTACTTAGACATTTTTCTAATGTTTCAATAAAGAACATCAATTTCTCTGGACTGTTATTACCAATGTTAAACACCTTATGAGGGACATTCTCCTCCCCAATTGGAGGAGGGCTACTCAGCAAACGTTCAATCCCCTCTACAATGTCATCAATATAAGTAAAATCACGGTATAGGTCATTGTCAAAATCACCATTGTTAAAAATCTTGATTGGCTCACCTGCAAAATATTTCTGGGTGAATCCAAAATAGGCCATATCTGGACGACCCATTGGACCATATACTGTGAAGAAACGCAGTCCGGTTGCAGGGATTCTATACAAATGGCTATAAGTATGAGCCATTAACTCGTTTGATTTTTTGGTTGCAGCATAAAGTGATACAGGATTGTCAACCATATCTGTTTCCTCAAATGGAACCTTTTTATTAGCACCATAAACAGAACTAGATGATGCATATAAAAGATGATCGACCGGATTGTGTCTGCATGCCTCAAGAATGTTATAAAAACCGATGATATTGCTTTGAATATATGCATCTGGATTCTCTATTGAATATCTTACACCGGCCTGGGCAGCTAGATTAACGACAACATTAGGCTTATATTTTTCAAAGGTATTTGTTACCATACCCTTATCAGAAATATCTCCTTTAATAAAAGTAAACTTCTCATAATTATTTATAAGCGCTAAACGAGTATGCTTAAGGTTTACATCATAGTAATCATTAATATTATCAATACCAATCACTCTACAACCCTGTTCTAATAGTTTCCTCGATAAATAATATCCAATAAATCCTGCTGCTCCGGTAATCAGGTATGTTTTGCTAATATCAAGAGTTTTAAAGTTCAATTTTTTTCGTCTCCTTTAATTCTACTCTATTTACCGGTTTTCTTCCTATAGAATGATACTCTACCCCTGCCTCTTCCATTTTTTCAACACTGTAAATATTCCTACCATCATACACTAAAGGAGTTCTCATCAAATTCTTATAAGTTTCCGGAGCTACTGCTTTTACTTCTCCCCATTCAGTAAAAATAAAGCAGACATTTGCACCATCTAAAGCATGCTCTATATTACTAACATACGTGATACTACCTTTTCCCATCTTGCCTTCTGGATACATCTTAGCAAAGTTCTTAGCTCCTACTGGGTCATAGGCATAAATATCTGCACCGTGCTCCAATAATAATGGTACATTCTCTAGAGATGCTGCTTCCCTTAAATCATCCGTTCCAGGCTTAAAAGTCAATCCCAAAACAGCTACCTTTAGACCATTAAGTGTAATAAGTCTTTTACTAGCTTTTTTGTATAAAATCATCTTTTGTTCTTTGTTCACATCAATGGCAGCCTTAACTGTTTTTAGTTCATATCCATGCTCTCTAGCAATATATTCTAATGCCTTTGTATCCTTAGGAAAGCATGATCCACCAAAACCAATACCTGCATTTAAAAACTTACTTCCAATTCGTTCATCAAAACTCATCCCTTTTGCAACATCCTGGATATCCGCACCAACCAGTTCACAAAGATTTGCAACATCATTCATATAGGATATTTTAAGAGCAAGGAAATCATTGGAAGCATATTTAATCATTTCTGCAGATCTTCTATTTACTGAAACAATTGGCAAATGAAATGGTTCATAAATTTTCATAAGTATTTCTTTAGCCCATATACTTTCTGTTCCAATAATAATTCTTTCCGCATGTAATGTATCATGTACCGCAGAACCTTGTGCCAAGAATTCTGGATTGGATGCTACTTCTACATTTACATTATGAACTAAAAAATCCTGAATAAACTGCTCAACTTTATCATTCGTACCAACTGGGACAGTTGATTTTACTACTACCAGGCAATCCTTTTCAACAGATTCGGCAATTTGCCTTGCAACCGTTGCAATATAAGAAAGATTAGCGGACCCGTCTGGTTGTTCAGGAGTGCCAACACCGATAAAAATTGCATCAGCATCTTTATATGCTAATTTATAATCAATAGTAAAATCAAGTCTTCCAGCTTCATAGTTTTTTTGCATCAACTCTTCTAAACCATCTTCATAGATTGGAGAAACTCCAGATTTCATCATACTTACTTTATTTTCATCAATATCTACACAGGATACTTGATGACCCACTTCTGCAAAACATACGCCTGCAACTAAGCCAACATATCCAGTTCCTGCTACTGCAATTTTAAACATAGGCTCACCTTCCTTGGTTATTCTTAACCTTTTGAAAAACTTTACTTATATTTTTAATGATTATGATAAGCACAAATACCCTTTCGCCATAGTTATTTTTTTCTATATTTCTTTTTAATTCGAACCACAATAGGTATAATCAAATTTCTATATGAAAAAACTGTAATTATAATTATACTAATTGCAATAATAAGATTACCAAGCAACCCTATTTTTAGGCATACTACTGATAGCCCAAGAAAAATAAGAGTTCTAAATATGATAGGCTTAAAATTAAAATAAATATCAATATATTTTTTTGCAACTTTGTAACGTAAAAACATCATACTAAGTGCTCCAAAAAACTGTCCAATCAATACTGCATATACTCCTAAAGTGTGAATTCCAGCATATGATGTAACCACAGTAACCAAACTTCCCGTTACTGTAGTTACAAAAATAATGTTTGTTTTGCTTATTACTTGAAAAATCGAACCTATATTTGTGGCCATAACTATAAATATCGAATAAAAAATTAAAATTGGGACAAAGTATCTTGATTCATAATAATCTGTGTTACTTATGAGTCCATAAAAAACAAATATTGCAGGTAAAGCAACTATACCTATCATTTGAAAAATCTCAAATAATTTTTCAATCGTTTTTGAAAACTTCTGTGGAAAATCCGGCTTATTTTTCGTTGAAATTGCCTCTTCAATCAATGCCATAGTTACAACACTACCAAAAATCGTAATAATTTGAGAAAACTTATTTGCAAAAGAATAAAGTCCATTCATTGCAGTACCCAGATATTCAACAATGATAGTTTTTCCAAATCCAGATATCAACCAGAGAGACACCAAATTCAATACAAGAGGGGCCGAAAAAACCACCATACTCTTTATAATAGATAATTTCACGTTATTTTTTCTAACATATCTTAGAATCTTTACTTTTCTTTCAATAATAAATAGAAGAGTAATTTGTCCTAATAAATAAGAAATGTAGAGGCCCATAAGCTCAAATCTAAATATGCAAATAAATAGTATGATTGATAAAAAATTAATTACAGTAGCTGCAATACCAGATTGTACGTAAACAACATTAGCTTTTAATGCACGAGCATAATATTGCCATATTTGAGAAAAACTCTGAATCACTAGCATTGCAATAAACATGCCTTCATAACCAATATCAACTTCTATGAAGAATAAAAAAACAGCTGCTGCTATCGCCATTATTATAGAAGCAACAAATGTGAAAACAACAGTACTTGCAATTATTTTCCCATGTTCTTCTTCTGAAGATGATAACAGGAACTTCAAAATTGCTTCCCAAATAGCAACTAATGCAATCGGCATCACAATGTTGACAAGGGTTAAAGCATAATCATATCTTCCCAATGTTTCTGTGGTAATAAAATACGCATAAATAGGTATCAGCATTACCATCAAAATCTTAGAGGACATATTACCAATCAGATATAAACCGCTTTTCTTTATTAGGCTTTTCTTTTCCATTGATCGTATAACTCCTAGTAATGTCAACTTCTGCTCTTAATTACTTTAGCTGGTACACCTACACAAATCGAATTAGGAGGCACATCTTTAGTAACCACACTTCCAGCGCCGATTATGCTCCCATGACCAATTGTCACTCCATCCAGCACCTTCACTCCTGCTCCTAACCAACAGTTCTCCTCAATAGTTATTCCTTTGCGTGTTTCAGATTGTTCTCGAATTAAACAATCAATATCATCAAAATTATGATTGGCAGAAACAATTACACATTGAGTAGCTATTAATACGTTATCTCCAATTATAACGCCACCATTACCACTAATATGACAAAAGCTATTAATACTGCAATTCTTCCCAATTTTTATACTGCCACCCCATGGTTTTAAGCATACCCATCGTCTTATAATAGTGCCATCTCCTATTTCAACTTTTCCATTATTATTTATCTCAATTTTTCCTTCAATTACAGCTTTATGTCCAATAGAAACATTTCTTTTTAAACCATATATTAGATTTGTTCTTATAAAATTAACTATAGTTTTGGCCCTCCGCTTTATTCCTAATCCCATAGAGCAATTCACCTACTCTTCATCAATTGCTTTGTATAAAAAAATAAAGTTTTTCCAAACAGCCCTAAATTATTAACTATACAATTACCTTTTATAAAAGAGAATAAGATTTTTATCGGTACAAAATTAGCATGCAATGAAACATAATAGTTCTGAAAAAATTGTTTTTTTATTCGATTTCTTAGTATATCCATACAAAAAACATTACTTTTTGAATTTGAATCTAATATCTTTTGAAATACTAATGCTAACTGTTCCATTTGTTGTATTGTTTTAGGAATATGTGTATTACATGATAGAAGGAAAAGTTCCTTATCCTCTTCAGTGGCTTCAGAATAGACTTTATTAAGCATAAATAATCTGGCATATCTAGCACCAGAATTTTGATCTTTATTTAATACAAACTTTGTTTGTTTTTGATGGATACGATAATTAAGTATTATTTCTGGTATATTAGCAAATTTCTGATGCCAAATTAACCTTACCCACAATTCATAATCCTGACTTGCTTTAAATACCGGATCATATTTTATAAGTTCTGGTTTATTTCTATACATAACAGCTGGATGACACAAACAATTTTCGAAAAGCAAGCTAGCTTTTATTTCTTCATGTGTTAATGGATAGATCATTAATTTTTTCATATCCCCGAATTGTTTAGCAAATCCCCCTACAACAAATACTTCTGGATGAGATTCTAAAAATTCAACCTGTTTCGTTAACCGTTTTTTCAAACATATATCGTCAGCATCCATTCTAGCTAAATATTTTCCTGTAGCCATACTAATTGCGATGTTTAAATTATAAGCCAATCGTTTATTTTCTTTATTGATTTTTAAAATAAGCCGTGGATCTTGAAATTTATTAATTACTTCTACTGTATTATCAGTTGAAGCATCATCGATAATAATCAGCTCAAAATTTTTATATTCCTGTGCAAATATACTTTTTAATGTTTCTTCAATATAATCGGCACCATTATATACAGACATTATTATGCTTACTTTCGGCAATCCCATATTCTCATTCCCTTATATGCTGATTGGCTTCAATTCTTCTTTTCTTTTCTGAATAATTCTTGCATTTTCTGAATATTTACCTTTCACAATGCACCCTGCACCAACTACACAATTATCCCCAATTACAGTTCCTCGAAGAATCACTACATTAGCTCCAACCCATACATTCTTACCGATAATAACATCTTCAGAAATAAAACCTCCATTTCGATAATTATGATCATGGTCATAAATACACACATTAGGTCCAAACGTTGAATTATCACCAATTTCAATTTTCCGGTGTGCTACAATAGTACAGTTTTCGTTGAAAAACACATTCTTACCTATTCTCAAATTTCCACCATCAGCATGTATAGTGACATTTCTTTTTGTATGCAAACCATTCTCAATTTTAATATGCCCTTTATTGTTTATAGCAATAAAGGTAGTAGTTTTTGTCCGATGATGGTATGTCATATATATTTTTTTGCCATATCGAATCTTCCAATATATTACCTTAGGAATTACCACAAAAATTTTTTCTAGTATACTATTTAATTTCATCTTTTCACACACTTTCACCTTAGTCTTACCCTTTTCCCTTCCAACAAATAGATAAACACATAAGTTAATATTACGGTAGCTCTAGCCGGAAACCACTCAACTATACCAAATAATAACAATGAAAATGTATATATATAAATTGATAAATTTAACTTTGTTGTTTTTAGTAAAACTTTTTTATAGCTTCTAAAACAAAAGACAGCTATTATAGACGGAAAAATAATCAGTCCAAGCCATCCAAAATCAGAAACAAATGCATACAACATAGTTACATTATTATTCATTCGAATTGTAGGACTTACGTACTCATAATTTTGAACAACTTCGTTAATATAAGTTATTCCTGAATTTATATTTACACCAAAAAGCAATTTCAAAACATCGTAAAACACTCCTACGATACCACTAAAAAAAACTTGACCAAGTAAAAATCCATTCGCAGCAACGTAATTATCTAAACTATTAGAAAAAACTCCAAAAAGATTAATTGAGCCAAAAATGTAATAATATATATTTTGCATAATTGATGTATCACTGAGACTTCTTTGGGAAGTAATAAACAAAAGCAATGCCACTCCTGAAGATAACAAAATAACAATCTTTTTGTTACGTTTAAGCATATTAATTATTTTATTTCCATACTTTTGTAACAGTGATAAAACAAGTATTAGTATAGATTCTGCTAACATCCAACGACTTGCAAAAATAGTAATATACATTATTACACAAATTAATCCTATTAAAAAAACAATAAAATTTCTTTTATAAAACACCACATCAATGGTAGCAATAATCATAATTGCCATTATTATAGGGTGACCATAATGATATAAAAACCATTGTAGTAAGTTAGTAAATGTTAATACTTGTGTTCTTAGTTCACTATAACCATGAACCAAAATGTATGAAACACTTTCCAAAAACGTCGGGAATATTAATATTATTAAGGTTAATAAAATCAATAAATTAACTTTAGATTTCCTTTTATCTTTAGAAAGAAAAAGTATTTCATTATTAAATGAATACTTCTTAAGTTTCAAATTTTTATTAATTAAAAAAAACGTTGTTACATTAAATGCTAACAACATAATAAATATATATATATATATTTTTATAGGCGGAACAAAGGAATTGTATAAACCAAGGCTAGTAAGTATAGCACCTACTACCCACAACAAATTAAAATATACAATATAGTTTGCACTCTTTCCTAAATACCTTCGTGTATGAGCAATCATACCGATTGCTAAAATTGACATTATGAGAATTATTAGGAATATCATTCCATAAGCCCCTCTGTATTGATATCTGTATTTAAATTTTCCAAGAGATTTTCTCCTTAGCTACTACCATACAATTATTTCTGAAAATATATACGCAATTTGCTTTATCTAATTCCTTAGATACCAAACTTCTATATCCTATAATACTGTTGTCAGGAATTTTAGCACCTTTGAGAATAGAGGCTTCTGCTCCAATCCATACATTATTGCCAATTATTACTTCCTTATCAAAATTAATTCGCTTGCCATCTTTATCATATATTTCATGTCCATCTGAGTCCATAACCGTACAATTCCATGAAAATAAAACATCATCTTTAATAGTAATCTCTTTTCGACAAATAAGCTTCAATTTTGCATTACCTTTAAAATTTTTTCCAATACGAAGTATTCCTCCGTCAAGAATTCTTATCAAACTACCGGAAGCAATACTGATCCGGCCCTCAACCACAAATTTACCTTTTTTAAATTCAACAAAGGTTTTCCCTTTTCCTATTCCACCAGAGCCATCCCAGAATCCAATTGTCACCAATCCCGGTTTTGCTGGTTCATTTAAGTTAATAATTCCTCTAGTGGCAGCCTTTATTACTACCCCTGGCGCTAATAATACTGGTAATTTTATTGCTGTGCGAAAATCAAACATCATCAAATTAAAAATAACGGATTTAGGAATTCCTAAAAGAAGCCTAAATAATTTATGCATCCTTCATTTCTCCAGTATTTTAATTATTTATTACTTCAAGAAGTTGCAAAACAATTTTGTCATTATCATAAGTAAACTTTTTAGTGTTTTCTGTCATCGACTTAATAAGTCCCGGAGTGTACAGAACTTTTTCTACTGCCGAATAAAGACCCTCCACACTATTATCCACAATCATAGAATAACTTGAATCTTTTAAAAGTTCTTTTGCAGATTGAAAGTTAGTACTTATAACCGGAACTCCTATGGTCAATGCCTCCATTATCACCATTGGTTGTGATTCATAATGAGAAGTTAACACAAAAAGATCTGATTTTCGAATATAAGGGAAGGGATTTTTACGAGCACCAATAAATTTTATAAATTCACCTAATCCATTTTCTTTTACACTCTCTTCTAATTTATTTCTATCTGGTCCATCCCCCAAAATGATCCAGTTAAAATTCAACTTGTTCTCCAATAATTTTTTTCCTATTTCTATTATTCTCTCAAATGCCTTTTGGGGAGCCACTCTACCAACTGAAATGATATTTAAAGCATCAGAAAAAATTGTTTTATGATCTTTTATTTCATCAAGAGATTTTTCTCTTATTTTATTCTGTAATAATATATTTTTAATAACACACATTTTATTTTTGTATTGTGGCATAGCTAATTGGAATGTTTCCATGCTTGCATCTGCAACAAATATTATTTTATCTGCTTTTATATAAGATTCTTCGAACCCTTTTCCCCTAGTTGATAAATTTTCATAATTATTATGAATCCAAAATAAACGTTTTTTCACATTACTTTGGGCAACAAAATCATTACACGGTCCTTCTTGAAAACCAATTATAGCATCATAAGATTTTTCATCTATTTGATTCTTTAAATAATCAGTATATATATAATTCATCACCCGTTTTTCACCAAATATTTTTTTTATAATGCTTATAAATCCCCTTACCAAGAGATGCATAAGTTTCTTTTTTCTTTTTAAGTCATTCAAATCAAAAAACAAACTTTGTAAAGCTATATTCCCAACAAACATACTTACATTTCGAGGAACATTATGCACATACTCACCATTTGGCGAAAAAACCAGTAAATCTATATCAAAATCATAATTCCCTAAGTACTCTAAAAAATTAAGTAAACTGCTTCTAGTTCCACCAATTTTTAAATTATTGATGACAAATAATAATTTCATGTTAATTCTCCCGAGTGAAATGATTATTTATTTTTAATCTTATAATCGAAGAATGGAATTTGTAATTCATTGGTAATATAAATACCTCATATTTAAAAACCCACGACCATAAAAACAACATAATATTATAACCTTTTGAAAAATTTATTAAGGTAAACCTTCTTAATAGTTTATTCATCATTATACTTTTCATCAGTTATAAAACCCTCTAATCTATCTGCCCAAACACGATAGTCAAATATTGTCTCAGCACATATTCTTGCTTGAAAACTCATAGCATTTAATTCTCTATTTGTCATCCTTAATCCACGCAAAATAGCATCCTTAATGTCTTCTGGTCTGCATCCTTCATACAAAATTGCATTCTTACCATCTTCCAAATATTTATAATAATCTCCAACACAAACAGCCATAGGAGCTATCCCACACGCCATTAGTTCTGGTACCTTGCTTGGAAAATTTGATAATGTTGTCTTATTTACTGGTCTTGCTAAAAGTAAAAAGTTCATCTTACTAAACAATTCAATTAGCTCTGTATATTCCATCCACGAATGAATTATTACATTTTCTTTTAAATTGTCTAGAATTGAAACTTCTTCTCCTAAAATAGAGCGAACTTTTTTTTCAGAAACACCTGTTATATGAAATGTAACACATTTTTTTTCATCATCATTTAATAGATTTATTGCTTTAAGCATGTCAATTAATGAATCCTTTTTATATGGATTCCCTGGATATACTAAATTTAAGACTCCATTGATTTTTTCTTTGGGAAAAAAGTTGTAATCTTCTGCATTTGTAATAATTGGCAAACGTAGAGTTTTACAACCTTTCTTCTGAAAAAAATTCTCAATATTTTCACTTATTGCAATAACTTTTTTCGTTGTTCCATATACATAATTAAAGCATAGATAATATAACCAATATGAAGGATTAAATATGTTAAATTTGAATTGAAATGGTTGAAACCACTCTACTACATCAAATAAAACATCAGCTTTGATTTTTTTAAAAGTATAATTAACGACTTGAACAGCATAAAAAAAATTAGATGTATACAAAATCACAGAATCATCTGATGACAATCTATAATCTTTTAGTTTTTCACATGTAGCTTTCCCTAAGTGAAGTCTCTGATTTAATCCACCTTTTGGTATTTTTATGTTAAAATATTCAATTCCGTTATATAAATATTTTTGATGCTCATTATCATAATCCCGTTCAAAATTCTCCCCAATCCCTATGACAATTACTTCATATCCTTTGTATTGTAAAGCTTTTGCATTATATTCAATACGATTTGAGGCAGCTTCAATTTTAGGGTATTTCCTTTCAGCACAAATAAATATTCGTTTTTTCATCTAATCCCCTCAAATATTTATGTCTTCTGTTATAGAAATATTCAATCGTATTTCTTTATCCATTAAATCATGATTCCAGTACCTTCAAATCTAATATAATGAATTCCAAAGTTATTGTACTTAACAACATTACAAATTTAATTGGCAAACAAATAGAATTATTTCCTAATAAATATATATATAGAAAAAACTATTAATATTTTTACTTAGAATGGGTTTCACATAATTTTCTTAATTTATTATAGAAATCCTTTCTTCTAATCTGAAGCACATCTTCTCTATATTCTTGGGCTTTAAGAACCGATTTCTCACTAATTTCAGTCATTAAAATAGGATTACTAACCAATTTTTCAATCTTCTTAACCAGACCTTCAACATCTCCTACTTCAACCATATACTCATCTTCTAATAATTCTGGTATACCGTTAATCCTTGTAGAAATACATGGTAATCCTACAGCCATGGCTTCAATCAATACACGTGGTAAGCCTTCCCCATGCGTTGGAAAAACAAATAAATCACTATCTCTCAATGTTTTTTTCATCGTCTCTTTATTAGGTATACGTCCAATAAAAGACACCCTATCTTCTGTATCTAATGATTTTGCATATTCTTGAAAGTCAGAAACAAACTCACCATCACCGACAAATTTCGCAGATATGTTATATCCTTTTTTCTTTAAAATGCTAACTGCTGCAATCAATTCCTTATGCCCTTTAACAAAAGAATTTATTGCATTTGCAACATGGATTATCTGGAATTTATTTTTTTCAGTTGGATATATTTTTGGAGACATAAAAAAGCTTTTTGTAATATTTGCTGAAGAATAATAGGATTGAAAATATTCCACGGATTCTTTAAAAAGTTGAGCCCTAGAAGGATAACGTTTTTGCAAAGCAAATTGTGTAACATAAGATACTCCATTTGCTTCTTTGCATAATTTCTTCAATTTATATGTCCAAAGAAAACGAATTAAAGGACGAAATCTAGATTTTAGCATTCCAGGAGCTGCGAAATCCCATGGGTCTACGACTACTTCTAGTGCATATGTCATTTTTTTACGTACAATTGAAGCAAACTGGAATCCAATTGCACTTGGAATACGAATTATTGCACAATCACAATCCAGGCAGTAAGATTTAATGGCTTTATTTACCGTATAATAATTTTTTAGATATTCACTTATTCCACGGAAATCAGGAATTGGCAGAAAATTTATATTCGGTCCACTACATAAATTAGGGTAACCTTTATGATCATCCTCAATATCCTCTATACGAATTGCAACATTTACCTCATCGAAAGCATCTAAATATCGCGCAAAAAATGAATAATCATAAATCCCTTTACTCCAAACTAGACCATCTTTTGTCCGGCCAAGATGATTATCTACAACTAAAAGAAGCCTCAACTTTTTTGTCTCTCCTCTATTACTCTTTAAAAAATAAACGTAATTAAAAATTACAATCATATACAAAAAATCCTATAGTTTTAATCAAACATTTTAATCAATCTATCTTCCCTTTCTGCTTTTTTCATATCAGACTGTACCATAATTCGAACTAACTCTTCAAAAGAAGTTTTAGTTGGATTCCATCCTAACAATGTTTTCGCTTTTGTTGGATCACCTAATAACTGCTCTACCTCAGCCGGGCGGAAGAATTTAGGATCAACTTCTACAATTACTTCACCCGTTGCTTTATTTACACCTTTTTCTTCTACTCCTGTACCAATCCATTCAATATCAATACCTACATATCTAAATGCTAATTCCACAAATTTACGTACTGAATGCATCTCCCCAGTTGCTATTACAAAATCCTCAGGTTTATCATGTTGTAAAATTAACCACATACACTCAACATAGTCTTTTGCATAACCCCAATCACGCAACGAATCTAAGTTTCCTAAGGATAATTTTTTTTGTTTACCTTGTGCTATTCTTGCTGCTGCAAGTGTAATCTTACGAGTTACAAAAGTTTCACCACGACGCTCTGATTCATGGTTGAATAATATTCCGTTTACTGCAAACATGTTATAGGATTCACGATAGTTCTTCGTAATCCAGAATCCATAGATCTTTGCTACTCCATAAGGAGAACGAGGATAAAATGGTGTTGTTTCCTTTTGAGGAACTTCTTGCACTTTTCCATACAACTCTGATGTTGATGCTTGATAAATACGTGTTTTCTCTTGAAGACCTAAAATGCGTACAGCTTCTAAAATACGTAATGTACCAACCGCATCAACCTCGGCCGTATATTCTGGCAATTCAAAAGAGACCCGTACGTGAGATTGAGCTGCTAAATTATAAATTTCATCTGGTTTTATTTCACTAATTAAACGAATTACATTTGATGTATCGGTAACATCACCATAGTGTAAATGGAAATTTTTATTATTTAATAATAAATCGGCTTCTTCTTCTGAAAGAATATCTTCTAAGCGTTCCTGATTATATGAGGAACTACGACGAATTACACCATGTACCTCATAACCTTTTTCTAATAATAACTCTGATAAATAAGATCCGTCTTGTCCTGTTACCCCGGTGATTAATGCCTTTTTCATTTTATCCCCCATATTTTCTGTTTATTTTTTAATCGTTTCAATGTTATTTAAAAACCAATGATAGGTTTCTTTTAATCCATCTCGTAAAGAAATTTTCGCTTCCCACCCTAAAGAATTTAATCTTGATACATCAACCAATTTTCTTGGAGTTCCATCTGGTTTTGATGGATCAAACTTTAATTCTCCTTCAAAGCCAACAATTTCTTTAATTAATTCTGCAAGTTCTTTAATAGAAATATCCTTTCCTACACCAATATTAACGATCTCATTACCTTCATAAGTATTCATCAAATATATGCAGGCATCAGCCATATCATCAGAATGAAGAAACTCCCTTTTGGGAGATCCTGTTCCCCAAATCTCTACAAAAGGCAAGCCCTGTTCTTTAGCATCATGAAACTTTCGAATTAAAGCAGGAAGAACATGGGAGGTAGTTAAATTAAAATTATCATTTGGGCCATATAGATTGGTAGGCATAACTGAGATAAATTTAGTCCCATATTGACGATTATAGGAATTACACATAATAATTCCGGCAATTTTTGCGATAGCATAGGCATCATTAGTAGGTTCCAGTTCCCCAGTTAATAAATATTCTTCCTTCATGGGTTGGGGCGCTAATTTAGGATAAATACATGTGCTTCCTAAAAACAATAATTTTTTAACTCCATTTTGATATGAAGCTTCAATTACATTGGTTTGAATTAGCAGATTCTCCCGAATAAAATCAGCAGGATAAGTATTATTCGCTATAATTCCCCCAACTTTTGCAGCTGCTAAAAACACATAATCTGGTTTTTCTATGCGAAAAAAATCACTTACTTCCAATTGATTCCTCAAATCTAATTCTTTACTGGAACGGTATATTAAATTGGTATATCCCTGTTTCTTTAAATTTCTCAAAATCGATGAACCTACCAGGCCATTATGACCGGCGACATAAATTTTTGCGTTTTTATCCATCTTATTTTTCTCCTTAATATGCATTCTTTCCAAATATAGCTGTAAAAGTTTTTAAGATGATCTTAATATCTAGCAATATCGTTCTTTTTTCAATATAAGCTAAATCAAGTTCCACCATTTGCTTAAAACTTAAACTATTTCTCCCACTTATTTGCCATAAACCTGTACATCCTGGAGTAATCAGCAAACGCTGTTTATCATAAGGACTATATTCAAACACTTCTCTTGGCAAAGGGGGACGCGGACCCACCAGACTCATTTCTCCCTTTAAAACATTCCAAAGTTGGGGAAATTCATCAATGCTGGTCTTGCGAATAAATTTTCCTACTTTCGTAATTCGTGGGTCATCTTTCATTTTAAACATGGCACCTTCAATTTCGTTCTGATCCAATAAATTTTTTAATAAATCCTCTGCATTGGATACCATGGAACGAAACTTAAACATATAAAACTCTTTGCCAAATTTCCCTATCCGCTTTTGTTTAAAAAAGATAGGCCCTTTCGGATCTTCCAGTTTAATCAAAACAGCAACAATTAAAAATAAAGTTGGAAGCAAAATAATTAGACCAATAAAAGCTCCAAAGAAATCTATGAGCCTCTTTATTATTAGATAACTTTTCTTTTTAGAAAGTTGATCTAAATAAAGTGCTTGTTCTACTTGCAGCACTTCCGAGAAAAACTCTTCCTTTAATAAGGCCATTGACGCTCTCCCCACTATAGATTAATTTTCTCTTTTTCTATCATTTGTTCCATATATTCAAGGATATCTTTTCTTAATTCATCTCTTTTTAATGCAAAGTCAATTGTTGTTTTAATAAAACCTAACTTTTCCCCTACATCGTAACGGGTACCTATAAAATCATAAGCATATACAGCTTCTATTAAATTCAACTCAGCAATGGCATCTGTTAATTGAATTTCACCACCTGCACCTGTTTTTTGTTGATCAAGAAGGTTGAAAATCCGTGGTGATAAAATATATCGGCCCATGATAGCCAAATTGGAAGGGGCTTCTTCTTTTTTCGGTTTTTCCACTAAATCTTTTACTGCATAAAAGCGATTCCCAAATACTTGTGCATCTACAATGCCATATCTTGAAACTTCATCATCAGAGACTTGTTGCACCCCAATGATAGAAGATTGATAACGATCATACAGATCAATCATTTGTTTTAAACTGGGGGGGTCCGCCTGAACAATATCATCGCCAAGCAATACAGCAAAAGGCTCATCCCCTATAAATTTCCGGGCGCACCAGATAGCATGTCCAAGTCCCTTTGGTTCCTTTTGCCGAATGTAATGAATATCCACCATTTTAGATGATCGTTGCACTTCTTCTAATAAATCTAGTTTATTTTTTTCTAATAAAGTAGTTTCTAACTCAAAAGCATGGTCAAAATGATCTTCAATGGCTCTTTTTCCTTTTCCTGTAACAATAATAATATCTTCAATTCCTGAATTAACAGCTTCCTCAACTATGTATTGTATAGTTGGTTTATCAACAATAGGGAGCATTTCTTTCGGCATTGCTTTTGTAGCAGGCAAAAAACGGGTACCCAATCCTGCTGCTGGAATAATCGCTTTTCTTACTGTTTTCATAAAATTTCCCCCTTTTAATACAACATCATTTCTCTAAATGATTAAATGAATAATCTAGCTATAATTTCCCCTAGCTCAAAAAACTATAGCTAGATTTTCCATGATGAATAATATCTATCATTTGGAAATTCATTTCTGGATTTTGTGAAACTTTTTGCAACCTTTTTGTATACATAGGTGTCTATGTATATAGTTACAAGAAAGGGCTTACCTTTGTAGGCCCTTTCTTGTACTTTCACTACATAGTGTTTCAGGGCATTTAACCCTTCCTCACACCACACCATTGACAATTTACGCTAAGGTATCTGTTTTTTGGTACCCACAGTATGGTCGAGTGCCTACATTGATATAGGTTTAGTAGACATTACCTCTATATGATAATTTCTATTTTCTGGAAACTCTTTGTCGGTTATTCCGGTTATTTATCTTTCTTCTAAAGTTTTCAACGGTTTTGTCTGATTTTGCGTGATCCTGTTTCTTTATAACCTCTGTTTTTTTTGCAGGTTGCTTTTTTTCTGTGTTTTTATTTACTTGCTTCATAATTTTTGTTCTTGTGGCAGGTTCTTGATTCTTTTTCTTTAATTCTTTTTCTTTTACAGGTTCTTTGGATTCGTAATAATAGTATCCTGCTTCTTTTTTACTCCGAGGCATATTGTTTAATACGACACCAAGAATATTAGCATTTACCATTTCTAGTTGTTTTTTTACTTTTTCTGCTAAATCGTCATTGGTTTTTCCCGAACTAATGACAAGTAAACAGCCATCTACATGAGTTGATAATACGGCTGGATCGGCAACAGCTAATGAAGGGGCAGAATCTATAATCACCATATCAAAACGGGTTTTTAATTCTTCGATAAATTGACCCATTTCCTTTGAACCCAGAAGTTCCGCAGGATTTGGAGGAATTGGCCCTGAAGTGATGATACTAAGGTTGGGAATATCTGTTGTCTGGATAATATCATCTAATGCATCATTGCCTACCAGGTAGGAAGTTACCCCTTTCAAATTATGAAGCTGAAAGGTTTCCCAACCAGTAGGACGACGTAAATCTCCATCCACATAAACCGTGTTTTTCCCGGCCTGTCCCATAACAACTGCAAGATTAGCGGCCGTTGTGGTTTTTCCTTCACCTGGTTGTGTACTTGTAACAAGAATGCTTTTTACTTCTTTGCCAATACTGGCAAATTGGATATTGGTCCGTAATGTCCGATAAGATTCTGCAATGGAAGATTTGGGATTCCAATGGGCAATTAGTTTATCATTCCGATTTTCTATCTTCTTTTTCATTGCAGATCCTCCCTTGATGCAGCTACTTCTCTTAAAGGTCTTCTAGTAGACAAAGGCTCCCTTTTTATATCTCTTTCTTTTATTGCAGTAATAGATCCTAAGACAGGCAATCCTAATTTCCGTGTTACATCCTGTTCTGTTTTTATCGTTTTATCCATGTATTCTATGAGAAAAGCTAATCCCACAGATGCCATTAACCCCACCACAAAGGCGATTGCGATATTTAACATTTTATTCGGTTTCACAGGGGCCATGGTTGCATCGTATTCAGCCTCTGTTAAAATTTGCACATTGTCCACTTTCATAATCTCTATAATCTCTTCTTGAAAAGTAGTTGCAATGGTATTAGCAATTTCTACTGCCTTTTTCTGATTTTCATCAGTTACAGTTACAGAAATAACCTGAGAGTTTTTTACAGTGGAAACATTCACTTTACTTGTAAGATCCTTTTCCTGACCTTTCATGTTTACTTTTTCTGCGACAGGCTTTATAATCCGTTGACTTTGTATAATTAAGCTATAGGTTTCAATTAAGCGAAGGTTCGCATCAATTTGCTGTTGAGTAATCACCCCTCCTTGTTCGGGGTTTTCTTTGTTTACAAGTAATTCTGTTTTTGCTTCATACTGTGGGGTAAGAAAATAAAAACTAATTACACCACTGGCAATGGTAGCAATTAACGTAATCAGAAAAATCATCCAGAATCTCTTTTTTAAAATACCTAGCAGTTCTCTTAAATCAATGGTCTCTTCTCGTGTCTCCATCGATGCAATTCCTTTCTATATTAAATTATGATTTTATTCTACCATATTTATATCGAAAATATTTGTAGAATGTTGTCTATAATTGTAGCTAAATGTATATTATCCTTGCATCTTCCTTTAATGAAACAACGAAATATTTGTAGAATGTTGTCTATAAATGTAGCTAAATGTATATTATCCCTGCATCTTCCTTGAAACAACGAAAATATTCTACCATAAAATAAGAACTGATTGTGTATTTTTTCTGTTAACAATTTTTTCTGTTTTCTTCTATTATAAAAATACAAACCTAATATTATGCTGTTTTAGTGGAAGAAAATTTAACAAACTATTTATTTCCACATAAAAAGGGATGGGTCCATTGACCCATCCCTTTTTACAATTTATGTACTATTCATATTTTTTAATCTTCGACCAATTTTAACTGGCTTACCAAATAGTCTATAATATCCTGTACATTATTAAATATACTATTCTCTCCATTTTCCATTACTACGTTTAACATTTGAAGCAAGTATTGCTGATCCAATATTACCTTGTCCATCCTATTCCCTGCCTTTTCAAATTTTCAAAAAACCTGACTAGTGCTAGAACTCTATGAAAACCATGAATCAACAGAACTACGCATATATTATCATATTTTTCATAATGGAAAAGAGGCAATCTAGCAAACTTAAGAAAACTTTAAGAAATAGAAAAAGGACCGCCAGCAATTGCCAGAGATCCCTTTTGAAAAAAAATAGAATTAATAAGTACGGTGATTTTCGGAAAAAATTAGAGAATTCCGCCGAGAAGACCACCAAGAAGACCTTGAACAAGACCAAGAACAGTACCAAGAAGTCCAGTGATAAGTGCCATGTGTTTCACCTCCCGATGTCTAATTGTGTCGAACGACATTTATTATCATACCGCAATCAAAAAGTGTTGTCACCGAAAAGATTGGTCGTATTTTCCACAAACATTTTTGCGGTATTGAACAAAATCCCATTATTAGTTTAAACTAATAATGGGATTTTGTCTAATTTATTTATTGTTGGTTTGCCGCTGACCCTGGTGTCTCTTCTTTCACCGTAAAATGTTGATCAACAATTTGTTTCAATTGATCCTTGTCGATCACATATTGCCAGTTGTTTGCCTGGAGGGCATCATCATAGATTCCGTTCACGCCATTGCCAGGAATTTGGAAATATTCAACCTGATCCCGGCTAAAGCCTTTTGCGGCAAAAGCTAAACTCAACATATCTTCTGCAGACACATTGGTGGCAATTAAATAGTTTGGAAAAGCTTTAATAATATCAGGCAGCTTAGAAATGTTTTTCGGGTCTGACAGTTCTCTTACTGCGCCTAAAATGGCTTCAGCCTGCAGGCGTTGCCTGCCAAAATCCGTGCCAGGCACAGAATAGCGTTCATGGGTAATTTCCGTCACCATTTTTCCATCAAAGGAATGGGTGCCTGCAGGAATAAATTTATTGGCATTTTCCGGGTACCAGGCATGAGTCAATGTGACATCAAAGGGAACATTCATGGTAATTCCCCCGATGGAATTGATGATATCCTGGAAGCCCCAGTAACTTGTTTCCGCGTAATAGTTGATTTCTAAGTCGGTTAACTCACTAATTTGTTTAACCACTTCTTCAATTCCCGCCTGTACCCCTTTTTTGGACTGGAGCATATAATGGGCACTGGTGAGTTTGGTATACCCTATTCCATCTACATACACCCTGGTATCCCGGGGAATGCTCATCATGCTATATTTCTTTTTATTTAAATCCACATGGACAAGCATCATGGAATCCGTATGGCCTATTCCGCCTTTTTGCCTCGTATCCGAACCTAAAAGCAGGACATTAAATACCCCATTGGCAGGAACTTCCCGTGGCTCATCCCCCATAACGGGAACACTTTGAAAGTGATTTTCTGGTTTTAATTTGTTATATCCATAGATTGCAATACCCCCTGCTAACAGGAAAAGCCCAAGGAATATCAATCCTATGGTTTTCCACTTTCTTTTGCCTTTCTTGGTGCTCTTTTGTACGTTTTCCATAAATTCCTCCCTAACAACCCAAACGAGAGAGATTTCCCCCTATCATTTTTCTATTCTATTACTATACCATTTCCCTTCGAAAGTAGGATAAAAAAATTTATGGAATAATGAAATGTTCGTTGACAATTTGTTTTATTTGATTTTTATCCGGCACAAATTGCCAGTTGTTCTCTTTTAAAGCATCATCATAAGTCCCATTCACGCCATTGCCGGGAAGCTGGAAGTATTGCACCTGGGAGGGTTCAAATCCTTTTGCTGCTAATGCAATTCGCAGCATTTCCTCTTTTGTCACATTGGTGGCAATAAATAACTTGGAAAATGACTCGATAAGTTCAGGCAATTTGGCGATGTTTTTTGGATCTTCCAATGCTTTTGCCAGACCTATAAGGGCTTCCGCATGTAACCGTTGCCGGCCAAAATCATTTCCCGGTAAAGAATACCGTTCATGAACAACCTCTGTTACCATTTCTCCATCAAGGAAATGAGTTCCCTTGGGAATCACTTTATTTAAATTTTCCGGGTACCAGGCATGGGTGAAGGTGACATCAAAGGGGAGGTTCATAGTAATTCCCCCAAGGGCATCAATAATCTCCTGAAAACGCCAGTAACTTGTTTCGACATAATAGTCCACCTCTACCCCTGTTAACGCCCGTACCTGTTTTATAATCTCATCGATTCCCCCTTGCATCCCTTTCTGGGATTGCACCATATAGTGGGCACTGGTGAGTTTGGTATTCCCTACTCCTTCTAAATACACTCTTGTATCCCGGGGAATGCTCATTAAGTTATATTTCTTTTGCTTTAAATCAAGGCGGACCAGGATTATGGCATCTGTATGGCCTAAATCCCCATCTTTTCTTATATCCGATCCCAATAACAAGACATTTACTGCTCCATTGGCTGGTTCTTCTTTTGGCTCATCTTTTGGTTCATTCCCATTAACAGGTCCATTTTGCACGGGATTTACTGATTTCAATTGGATCCATTCATAAATCCCAAAGCCCCCGGCCAACAGGAAAAGGCCAAGGAGTATAAATCCTATGGTCTTCCACTTTCCCTTGCCCTTCTTCATGGTTTTTTGTTCCTTTTCCATATGAACCCCCCCTAGCCAAAAAAGTAAATTATTTCCCGTCTATCTATCTCAACTATACCATGGACAAATCATTACCTTTCATGACAATTCACTATAAATAATAATATTTTCGGAAGGTAAAAAATGTAAAAAACCGGAGTCCCTGATAGGAAACTCCGGTTTCATATTTTTTCTGATTAACGATGTTTTGCTAAGAATTTATCCATGCGGTCGATGGCCATTTCCAGGTTGTCCATGGACGTGGCATAAGAACAACGGATATGGTTTCTTCCGCTTTCCCCGAAGACATGGCCGGGAACCACGGCAACTTTTTGATCGAGAATCAATTGTTCCGCGAATTCCTCTGCACTTATGCCTGTATTGGATATACAGGGGAAGGCATAGAAGGCCCCTTTTGGGGTATGGCAGGTCAATCCAATTTGTTCAAAGGCTTTTACCACGAAATTTCGGCGCTGGCGGTAGCTTTCCACCATACGGTCTTTGGACTCCATGCCATGGCGCAATGCTTCCGTTGCGGCAATTTGTGCGGTAATGGGAGCACAGAGCATGGTGTATTGATGCAATTTCAACATGGCCTGGAGTATATCCTCTGGGCCTGCGGCATACCCAATGCGCCACCCGGTCATAGCAAAGGATTTAGAAAATCCGGAAAGAACAATGGTCCGCTCTTTCATGCCCGGTAAGGCAGCAATGCTGCTGTGTTTTCCATCATAGGTCAGTTCCGCATAAATTTCATCGGAAATCACAATTAGATTATGGCGTTTCGCCACCTGGGCAATGGCCTTCAATTCTTCCTGGGTCATAATTGATCCGGTAGGATTGTTAGGGAAACAGAAGATTAACCCTTTTGTGCGAGGGGTAATTTTTGCTTCCAGAGCCTCAGGGGTCAAGGTAAAGTTGTTTTCCAACGTGGTTTGAATGGTGACTGGAACCGCGCCAGCCATGCGGATGACCGGGTCATAGGACACATAACAGGGTTCAACAATGAGCACTTCGTCCCCAGGATCCACAATGGAACGAATGGCCAGGTCGATTCCCTCGCTGGCGCCCACGGTAATCACTACTTCTTTTGCCGGGTCATAGTGGGTCTGGAAATTATCAGATAAATAACGGCAAATCTCTTCCCTTAATTCAATCATCCCACTGTTGGATGTGTAGGAAGTAAAGCCCCGTTCCAAAGAACTAATGCCCGCTTCTCTCACGTTCCATGGGGTTACAAAATCCGGTTCCCCTACTCCTAAAGAGATAACCCCTTCCATCGTGGAAGCTAAATCAAAATATTTGCGAATCCCTGAAGGGGGAATTTCCTGAATGATGCGAGACAATCTTGGATTGAAAGTAGTAGGTTTCGTAATTGGTGTAGATGACTGGCTCATGGTGATACAACCATCCGTTTATCATCATCTGGCTTCTCTAAAATCACGCCATCATGCTTGTATTTTTTGAGAATAAAATGAGTTGCGGTGGAAAGCACAGAATCCAACGTAGATAATTTCGCAGATACAAAACTTGCTACATCCCGCATCGATTTCCCTACTACTACAACCGAAAGATCATACGCCCCGGACATTAAATACACAGATTGCACTTCCGGGAAACGGTAAATCCGTTCTGCAATATCATCAAAACCTACATCCCGCTTCGGGGTTACTTTTACATCAATCATGGCATAAACAATGCCATTGTGTTCTACTTTGTCCCAGTTTACGATGGCCGGGTATTTAATAATGGTTTTTTCTTCTTCTAATTTCTGTATGGTCTCCTTAACCTCTTCTACGGATACTTCGAGCATCGTTGCAATGGTTTCAGGAGAACGGCGACTATTCTGCTCTAAGATATGCAGAAGCTCTCGGATTTTTTGATTATCCACGTTTTGATCTCTCCTATCCGAATATGAGTTTCACGATATGGGTCCATGTTTCCGGATTAAAGACGTCTGAAACTGGACCGTCTCCAAGGACACTGAATCCTATTATTAACCCTATCACAAGGGAAAAGACAAATAATAAAGGTACAGTGAACTCTGCTTTATCAATTAATACAGCCCATACTTTTCTAAAAAGGTTGGTTTTCTTAGCCTCTGCCGGGGCAGGCTCTTCTATATGTTCTATATGTTCTATTTCTTCAGTTTCCTTTGCTGGCGCAGGTGCAGCAAGAGCCTCTGCATCAGTGGTTCCTTCTGTAGGAGTGCTCTCATCCACTTTCGGTGTATCCTCAGCATCAAGAACAGGAGCCTCCGCTGCAAGAGCCATTCCGTCTTGTTCCACAGGCATACTTTCTTGTTTCATGGACTTTCATCAACCCCAGTTTCTTACGATTTTAATAAATTCAGCTTCCTTCCTAACTTGCCCGGCAAAAACATCGGAACAATTAAAGGCTAACCAAAAATCTTCATTTTAGAACGTTTTTGCGGTGACTTGTCCAAATTCTCCAGCATAACACCTGTCCCCAGGGCTACACATTCCATTGGATTTTCCGCAACCATTACAGGAACCTTTAATTCCTCGGAAAGGAGGCGATCAATGCCATGAAGAAGAGCGCCACCCCCTGTTAACATGACGCCACGGTCAATTATATCTGCTGACAATTCTGGAGGTGTGCGTTCCAGAACTGTTTTGGAAGCAAGTACAACCGCAGAGGCCACTTCTTCAAGGGCTTCACATACTTCTTCAGAAGTAATGGTAATGGTTTGCGGCAAGCCGGATACCATGTCCCGTCCACGAATATCGATTTCGTCCTGGCGGGAGCCTTTAAATACGGTACCAATGGTAATTTTGATTTCTTCCGCTGTCCGTTCACCGATTAATAATTTAAATTTGTCTTTGATGTATTTCATGATGGCCGTATCACACTTGTCCCCAGCCATTTTGATGGAAGAGGCGGTGACGATGTCTCCCATGGAAAGCACGGCAACATCGGTTGTTCCACCGCCCATGTCCACGACCATATTTCCATAAGGTTGGAAAATTTCCATTCCGGCACCAACTGCCGCAACTTTCGGTTCTTCTTCCAGGAATACTTCCCGGGCGCCGCATTTTTCAGCTGCTTCTCTAATGGCTTTTTGTTCGACGGAGGTGATATTGGTTGGCGTACAGATTAAAATCCGTGGGCGAGCCATGAATCCTTTGACGCCAACTTTAGAAATAAAGTGATTTAACATGATTTCGGTAATTTCGAAGTCCGCAATCACCCCGTCACGAAGGGGACGAATAGCTACAATATTTCCTGGTGTACGGCCAACCATGCGCCGTGCTTCCTCACCTACGGCAAGCACTTTGCGCGTCTGACTATCAATGGCAACCACAGACGGTTCATCAAGTACTACACCGCGTCCTTTAACATAAATCAGTACATTAGCCGTTCCTAAATCAATTCCGATATCTTTGCCCAACATGTTAGGTCCTCCCTGTACAACTGTGTTTCATCTGATAATTGTACTATTCATTTGATAAGACAACAAGGAGTTTTTCTTTTAAGCAAGACCCTCTGCTTCCTTTTCTTTCCCCACCAGCGTTTTCGTTTTCCTTTTATATTTAATTTTAGTGGCTTCCCCACCCCTCAGGTGACGCACAGACTTATGATACTCAAGTATTTCTTTGACCTCATTGGCCAATTCCGGGTTAATTTCCGGCAATCTCTCGGTTAAATCCTTGTGTACCGTGCTTTTGGACACACCAAACTCCTTGGCAATCTTACGAACCGTGTTGCGGGTTTCGATAATGTAATGTCCAATCTTGATGGTTCGTTCTTTGATGTAATCGTGCACACCCTTCGCCTCCTAACACAAGTAGTCTGATACAGTATATTGAGGCGTCTGGGCATATATGAGAAAAAAAGGCTGAATAGCAAGTCCTATTCAGCCTTTTTTTCAATTTTTCTTAAGAATGTGCTATTTTGCAGTGGGAGCTTCTCCTGCTTTAGCCAGAAAATTTTCTGGAGAAACGGGCTCACCGTTTTTACGGACTTCAAAGTGTAAGTGTACGCCAAGGTTCTTCTCTAAAACGCTTCTGCCAGCAAGACCGATGAGGGAGCCGGTTTCTACGTTTTCACCTTCTTTAACACTTGCATCTTCAAGGCTAGAGTAAACAGTGACCAATCCGTTTTCATGCTGGATTTCCACTTGATAACCCATCATTGGATCTTTTTCCGCTTTAATTACTTTACCAGGTGCGGAAGCTACTACTTCAAAAGCCTTTTTGTCTTTTGCAGCAATCGCAATTCCGCTATTTGGCCAGTAAGAATTTTCATACTGGATTAAAGCAGCTTCTTGAGCTTTCTTGTCAGCTGTATCATCAAAGAATCCCATAATTGTTTCCGTAGCCACTTCCGGTTTCACAGGCCAGGTAAGGGGTTTGTCCCCACTATTCACAGGGATGCTCTTCTGCTCACTTTGTCCCACCGTATCACTGGCAGGGTTTTGTTGGTCTGCCTTGTTCTGTGTTACGTCATATTGGTCTTTGGTGAAAGAAAAGTCGTTGTTGTTTTGGTACCACATGATAAAGGCAAGAATAATAGCTGCTGCCCCCATGTACATAGCCGGAAAGACCCATTTTTTGCGGAAGATTCGCTTCCAACCACCTGTAGGAAGTTTTTTAACAGGTGCCTGGTTTTTGCTTTTATTATCTTCACTCATTGATTTTCACCACCTTTATCCCCCATTGTTGACAGGATAAAGGTGAAATAAACATATGAATTAGATTATTTAGAAAATTATTTCAGGTATTTTTCCGCGTTTTGAATCTCGATTCCTTTATAGAAATACTTCACAATTTCCTCGGCGGTTTTCCCTTCTTTGGCCATGCCGTTCGCCCCATACTGGCTCATGCCCACCCCATGGCCATAGCCTGTGGTTTGAATAATCACCTGGCTATTTCGATAGGAAATAGCAAACTGGGAGGAATTCAGGCCTAGCTTTTCACGGACCTGGCGGCCGCTGAACTTTTTGTCCCCTACCTGTACCTGGCTGACCCGTTTCCCCTGGGAATAGGAGAGGACGTTGACCCAGGAAGGAGTTTGGTTCTGGTTCTGGTTGCCCTGGGTCAGGGCGGCACGGGAAATGCGGGTATTCAGTTTCCGCTCAAATTCACTTAAGGATAAGGAGACGGTGACCTGGTATTTGGGGGATTCCTTGTCCCAGGGCACTGTAACGCTGCGCAGATATGGCACATATTGCCCTCCCCAGTAATCTTCTGCGTTTTCTGTGTACCCGTTGCCAGTGGAAAAGAAGGCGGCTTCAATGGGCTGGCCGTTATAGGTGAGAACATCCCCGGCGGTTTCTTTTACGGCCTGCTGGATTTTCTCTTCTTTCCAGCTGTAATCCACGCCCCAGGTTTTAATCCGCTGTTCCGGATCCATGTATACCTGATTTTTCACCGTATCAATAACATGGGCTCCCTGGGGAACATCGTCAAAGTCCCCTTTGACAATGCGCTGCACCGTGTAGGTGCGGGCTGCCAGGGCCTGGGCTTTTAAGGCTTCCAGTTCGAAATCAGCCGGCATTTCTGCCGCTACAACCCCTACTATATAGTCTTCTAATTGAACTTCGTCTATTTTTTTCATTTTGTTGCGATACACTTTCACTGTAAAAGGAACTGCTTTTTTGACCTGGCTTGTCTTCTTTCCCCCAATGCCTGATGCTGCCGATGTAATGATGTTTTTCAAGGATTGAACTTCCTGTGATTTCCCCGGATAGAGAAAAACAAGGATGGTTGGCACAATCAACACCGTAATTACTAAAGCCCCGACTCCTGCTAGGATATATCGTTTCATATCCCCCTCCTGGTACATTATTGGACAATCTACTCTATATAGAATATGGTTGGACAGGTTAAATTATGATAGTGGGGTTGGGGTGGTGGAGGGGGGCGGCCCTTTTCACCTTTATCCCCTTTACTCAGATAGCTCGCAAGAGCTGGGGGATGGCGCTCCTTTTCGCCTTTATCCCCTTTGCTCAGATAGCTCGCAAGAGCT
>CAMLDI010000012.1 GCA_946478845.1 uncultured Paenibacillaceae bacterium | reverse complement strand
AATACCTAGGTATTTTTACTATAATCCGTAGATTTATATAGGTTTTTGGGACCAGATTGTTATTTAAGTTACTATGAGATAGAGTATGAGAAAAATGGGAAATGATTGGAGGGATGATGGAATGATAGGACCCGATAAAACACAATTGTATCCAAACTTAAACATTAAGACCGTGTGTTACATAAGCAATTTGCCGAAACGTCCTAATGTTGAGATTGGCGATTATACCTATTACAGTGATAACCATAATAACCCTGAGAATTTCTATGACCATATTCGGCACCATTATGATTTTTTAGGGGATAAATTAATCATTGGGAAGTTTTGTGCCATTGCAGAGGGGATTACCTTTATTATGAATGGTGCCAATCACCGGATGGATGGCATTACTACTTATCCATTTAATATTTTCGGGAGCGGTTGGGAAAAGGTGACCCCTACATTGGATCAGTTGCCATATAAGGGGGATACGATCATAGGCAATGATGTATGGATCGGGCAAAATGTAACCATCATGCCAGGAGTTAAAGTTGGGGATGGGGCGATTATTGCATCTAATTCTACGGTTAGCAAAAATGTGGACCCCTATACCATTGTTGGAGGAAATCCGGCTAAATTGATTAAAAAAAGGTTTAGTGAAGAGACCATTCAAAAACTTTTACATCTGCAATGGTGGAATTGGGACGAGGGAAAAATATTTGAAAATCTAGAATTATTGACCTCTGGTGAAGGGATTGAAAAATTGATTGGAATCGAAAAAGCATGAATGAAGTATGCAAAATATGCGGCAATCCTACAAGGGAACTCTATTATAAAATATTTGATGTACATTACTATGCGTGTAATGAATGCGATTTTATTTCAAGAGATGAGAACTCCATTATCTCCTCGGAAGAAGAATTAGAGATTTATAATGAACATGAAAATTCCATTGAAGATCCCCGTTATGTCGCTTATTTTAAACGATTTATTGATGATGCGGTTGTAAACTATTGCAGCAGTGGAAAAAAAGGACTGGATTTTGGCAGCGGACCATCCCCTGTATTAGCCATGGTTTTAGAGCGGGACTACGCTTATTCCATGGATATTTATGATTTGTATTATGCACCGGATAAAAGTTATATGGGACAAACATATGATTTGGTTACCTGTACAGAGGTGGTCGAGCATTTAAGCAATCCTTTGGATTACTTTTATCAATTTAAAGATTTGTTAAAAGAAGATGGAATCTTATGCATTATGACCTCATTCCATCCGAAAGATGATGAACGGTTTTTGCAATGGCATTATGTGAGAGATTGGACCCATCTTTCTTTTTTTACCCCTAAAACCATGAGTATTATTGGTGAGAAGGTGGGATTAGATATTATTTATTCTGATCATCATCGGTATACAACCTTTAAGCTAAAATCTAAGAATTAGCGTTTTCTAATTGAAAACGCTAATTTTTTTGCATATAGTTTGTAATGTTGCTTTATAAAAAAGTTTAATTATTTTATACTACCTTCAACAAACGCCCCCGTTTGTAAATAAAAATTCAAATAACAATATCATATTCCATTCTTTTAGCAGTTTCCTTAGCAATTTGAGAACCTAATAATCTTTTAACAATATGAAAAGACATATTAATACCAGCTGAAATTCCACCAGATGTAATTACATTTCCTTCATCTACAAATTTAACTGTACGTTTTACTTCGACTTCTGGAAATTCTTTTTCTAATCTTTCATAACTTGCCCAATGGGTCGTTGCTAATTTACCATTAAGTAAACCAGCCTTTGCTAACAGTAAAGCACCCGTACAAACAGATGTCATTAGTTGAACCGTTTTCATTTGATTTTTAATCCAGGTTATTACTTTATCATTATGTATTTCTCGTTCCCTTGCACCTAGACCACCAGGAATAATTAAAATATCAAATCTTGGCATAGTTTCAAAACTGTAATCTGGCTGTACCTTTAAGCAATTTCGGGTATTTATTAAAGTGCCTTTTTCTGATACTGTTTCAACTACAAACGGCTTATGACCATTTTCTAATGATGTAACAGAAAATACTTCAAAAGGACCTGCAAAATCTAAAACCTCTACATCATCAAATAGAAATATTCCTACTCTCCACTGTTCTGTATTCACCGATTTCACCTCTTTACTTTCTCTTCTTTAGCACTTATATAATTGGGATTTTTAAAATAATTTTACCAAACGGTTTATCTTTTTTACAAACATCGTAACTTTATTTTAAAACTACATGTAACGTTTAGATAAAAAATGCGACTAATTTTATAAAAGGGGGGATTCAATGAAGCAAATAGAGAGTTTATACATACAGCACAAGCAGGATGTATATGGATATCTTCTTTCTTTGACTCATGATCCTGCCCTTGCCGAAGATTTGTTATCGGAGACTTTTGTCCAGGCTATATCAAGCATAAGAAATTTTAATGGGCAATCCTCTATTAAAACCTGGTTATTTTCCATTGCCAGGCATCTATGGCTGCGAAAAATCAAAAAGGAAAAACGGACCGTTGAATACAGTGATCTGTTGCAGTTGTATGTCTCTGAAAGTGTAGAAAGCCGCTTTTTGACGAAGGAAATGGTTAATAAATTTTCAACTCTTTTATCCCAAAAAGATGGCCGTACCCAAAAAATAGTGAAAATGCGAGTGGAAGGCTATAGTTATTGTGAAATCGCACAGGAATTAAACATATCGGAAAGTTCTGCACGGGTCATTGATTATCGTACAAAAAAATGGATTAAAACCATGATGGAAAAGGAGGGGTTCAATTGAAAATTCATTGTGATGTAATCCTTGATTTGCTTCCCCTAGCTAAAGACGGGGTGGCAAGTGAAGAAAGTAAAAGGCTTGTACAGGAACATTTGATAAATTGCCAGAGTTGTAAAAAAGAATATGAAACCTTTGAAATCATAAAAGAAGAATTAGTGCCAATAAAAGATGAAAAGATTATTGCCTCTATTAAGCGTAGGATATATATTACACAACTGCTTCTTCTCATAGCAGGGGGGATTATTGGTGTTGCTTTAACGAATTCCATGGCCATGTTTTATAATCTAATCATAATGCCTGTGATTGGTGGAGTTGCATTTGTTTTCCTTAAAGGGAAATGGTATATGGCTCCCCTTGCTATTTTTATATTGACGTATTTATGGGAAATTTTCAGTATTATACCACATGGATTTGATTGGCATATCCTTTATACTGGGTTATTTATCAGTTTAATTTATTCAGCATTAGTAGGTTTAGGTGTAATTATTACCAGGCTTTTAAAATTTGCATTTTCGAAAGAAGGGTAAGTATAATGCAAAAAGAATCAAAGAAGACATTAAAGATATTTGCAGGAATATTAGCCTTTGCACTAATTGTGACCATTCTTTTTGTAACTAATATTATTGTTGGTAATCCTATTTCAGCAAAAATAGCAGACAAAGCTATAAATAAATATGTGGCTCAAAAATATACTGATTTGAATCTTGAAATAGAAAAGTCTAGTTATAATTTTAAACATTTTTCATATATGGCTATCGCTAGATCAACAATTAGTTTAGATACCAAATTTAAAATTTATTATCAGAATGGTAAAGGGTGTTGGGATACATACGAAGCTGTTTTAGGTATGGATAATACACTTAATCGGCTCTCCATTGAATATTCGAGTTTAGTGAAAAAAATTATTGCAAAGGAATTGGGGTATAAAGATAATAAAACAATGGTAGAGTACGATAATGAAAGAGCGGCGCTGGGAAGAGTTAATGAAAATTTAAAACTGGATATGAAATTTGATAGAAAATTGCCTATTAATGCTAAGGTTAACCTTAATCTTAATTTAAAAAATCAGTCATTAGTAGGAGTTTCCAGGTTTTTGAGCGATGCACATACAGCATTCAAAGACAATTATTGTGACTTTTATGAATATAGCATCATATCAGAAGACAGTGATGGAACGGTAATTATGGTTTCAGGTGTTACTCCGGCACATATTGAAAGTGGAAATTTATTAAGTTTGCTTGAAAAGGCTGAAAAGAATGGGAATACAATTGAAGAAGGGATAAGGGTACATATTTGGGCACCTGCTGATTAAGCGGGTGTTTTTTGCATTTGGCCCCTTAAAAAATATATTGAGAATAAACACGCCATAGTGTAAAATTACACTATAAATAACATTGGGTTACTTTTCGGAAGAAGGGTATAAAATGCGAAAGAAAGCAAATAACGCCTTAAAAAAATTTTTAGCGATTATAATTGGTTCCATGCTTTTTGTGACTGGCGGCTTTGGAATTATATTAATGATGGTACATCAAGAAATGAAGCAATATGTAGCAGAAAAGTATTCTTTCTTAGACCTTAAAATCGAAGTGCCAAAGTATAACTTTTTGGATGGAGATTATTGGGCTATTGCTAAATCAAAAACCAGTATGGATACAAAATTTTCTATTGCTTATCGAGATGGAAAAGTACAATATGACGATTATGAACATTTCGTACTAGGAAAGATGAATACCATTGATCGGTTATCCGCAGAATATACTACTCTGGCAAAAGAGATTGTTGCCAATGAGTTGGGGTATAAAGATAACCATACGTTAGTTTTATACGATAAAGAAGCTTATGAAAAAGAGAATGGGAGTATTGATGATTTAATAAAACTTGATATGAAATTTGATAGAAAATTGCCCATTCATGCCGATGTTATCCTTAATGTTAATTTAAACAATCAGTCATTAGCCGGTGCAGCTAAGGTTTTAACTGATGCACATCAAGCATTTAAGAAGAATGGGTGTCATTTTTCTAGATATACTCTTTCTTCAGAATTAATTATGATAAACTTTGTTACTCCAGCAGATATTGAAAGTGGTAATCTTTTAAGTTTGCTAGAACAAGCTGCAAAAAAAGAAGATAACCAAGTGATTGAAAAAAGAATACCCAAAGAATTTAAAGAAAATATAAGCGTTTTGATAATGAAGCCACTTGCTGACTAAGCAAGTGTTTTTTTGTTATACATAAAACCAAATCTATTCCCAGCCTGTCTAATTATTAGATTAAACATCTAGATTCATGAAGAGGAGGAACAACCATGGGGAAGGGAAGGCTAGCCATTACAGTAATAAGTACAGCCATGATGGTTAGTTTAATTGGATGTAGTTACGGTTCTTATCATGTTGCTACTGCTAAATACCCGGAAAGTTTTGCTTATGATGATTACGACAGCTTAAGGGAGATAAAAGAAAATAATCCTGTGAGCACAGACTATTTAAAAGCTGTGAAAGACTTTTCTGCCACAACAGCAGGGAACATTTTAAATGCACAGGATAAAACAGAGAATGTGATTTATTCTCCCATAAGCTTATATATTGCTCTGGCTTTAACAGCTTCTGGCGCAAAAAATCAGACTCAGGAAGAAATATTATCCTTGTTGAATATGAAGGATTTAGGCCTTCGCCAGTTTGAAGGCCAAACAACTTCCCTTTAACCAGGAGTTCTTAGATATAGCTACTAAAAATTATTATGCTTCTTTATTTTCCGTTGATTTTAGCGATAAAAAAACCGAGAAGTTAATGAAGAAATGGGTTTCGGAAAATACAAATGGAATGCTTGAAGGGGAGCATAAAACAGATAGTGACTTAATTCTATCTATTATCAATGCAATTTATTTCTATGATGAATGGAAAGACCCCTTTGATAAAAGACAAACGAAAAAAGACACGTTCAATAGTGCTGATGGCCACACTATTTCAGGGGATTTTATGAACAAAAGCTTTTCTGGACATCCTTTCATCAAGGGAAAAGGATATTTATCTTCCAGCCTGCCATTTAAGAATGGGGCTTCCATTCATTTTTACCTTCCAGATCAGGGGATTGATGTATATGATTTAATTTCTACTCCTGAAAAAGTAAAGGAGCTATTGGATTCTCATGATGCTGCAACTAAAAAGCAAACTGGCAATGTTGTATTTAAAATCCCAAAATATGATTATGGTTCAAAATTTTTTTTAAAAGATCATTTAATAAGCATGGGAATGAAAAATGCTTTTGATGGAAATGCAGATTTCTCAGGTATAACCAATGCCAGGAAGGCCAATATTTCAGAAGTCATACAAGAGGTCCATATTACCATTGATGAAAAAGGTTGTGAGGCAGCAGCATACACGAAAGTCAATTTTGCCAAAAGTACTTCTGTACAACCGACTGAGAATGTGGCAGCCATGATTTTAGATCGGCCGTTCTTTTATACCATTACATCAGAAAATGGGGTTATATTATTTATGGGAATTATCAATAATCCCTTTGACATTAACGCAACGTAAAGGTGTATCGTTAACTTATCGGGAGGTGAAATCCATGGAGTACACAGTGCAGAGACTGGGGCAGATGGCGGGAATTAGCACAAGAACTTTACGATATTATGATGAGATTGGAATTCTAAAGCCGGCAAGAATTAACTCATCAGGATATCGCATCTACGGACCAAAAGAGGTAGATCGGTTGCAACAGATTCTCTTTTATCGAGAATTGGGCCTGAGTTTAGAAAATATTAAAGAAATCATAACATCACCTTCTTTTGATGAGGTCGAAGCACTGAGGCAACACCAGGTGAAACTTCTTGAAAAAAAGGAGCAATTGGAGCAATTGATTTCTAATGTGGAAAAAACCATTGCTCTTAAAGAAGGGAGAATGAACATGAGCGATAAAGAAAAGTTTGAAGGCTTTAAGCTAAAGCTAATTGACGATAATGAAAAGAAATATGGCAAAGAAATCCGGGAAAAATATGGCGATGATAGGGTTAACAAATCTAATGAAAAAGTAAAAAATATGACTCAGGAACAATACGATGAGGTAACCCGCCTTACCAATGAGGTGCATGAAACCCTGCGGGCAGCATTTCGAACCGGGGACCCTGCAGGAGAATTGGCACAAAAAGCAGCAGACCTTCATCGCCAGTGGCTTTGCTATTATTGGGATAGCTATTCAAAAGAAGCCCATGCTGGCGTAGCCCAGATGTATGTGGATGATCCACGATTCACAGCTTACTATGATAAAGAGCAACCGGGTACTGCAGAATTTTTGAGAGATGCTATTCTGATTTACACAGGGATGAAAGAATAAAAAAATAGTTAATGGAAAAAGGCATTCGATTTACTGAATGCCTTTTTTTTTCTAAAGTTTTTCTATTAATTTTCCTAATAAAAGAAATACAATCCCAGCAGGGATTAAACTCCAAATGGGAAGGGTAATTAGAGGACCAAAAGTGGGCATTAAAAACGATACTAAAAAAAACAATCCAATACTGCCTGTTACTATAGCAAAAACTTGAAGAAATTCTTTCCATTTATTTTTATTTTCAAAAACAGATGAACGCAACCACTTTCTTTTCCCCGGGTTCGGATCATACTTATTTTATTAGCAACGGAGTTTTAGAGTTAAGGAAATGTAGTTTAACTAATCATTGGTTCTTTGGCTTCATGCGCGCTTTTTTTTCGCCTCTTTTTTTCTACACTTTTAATAAGAAAAGCAACAATAATTGGCATAACAATTCCTGTTGTCACAGCTGAGGCAGCAACTTGAACGGTGGCGACATCTAATGTTCTTGCAAAAAAAGGGCTGACAGCTGCAATGGCTGCAGGGGTGGCTACGGCATTTCCACCTGTGGTAGCCGTTGCAAAACCAAGGATTGGATTCCAGCCCATTGCTTTATAAACCAAATAAACGACAGACCCCATAAAAAAAACAGTCAACAATCCAAGAAAAATACCAGCAATACCGCCTTTTAGAATGGCTTCTAAATTGATAGACATGCCCAGGGAAAAAGCCATAAAAGGAATGAGGGCAGTGGTTCCTTTGCCCAAAAGGTCTCTCATTTCTTCATCTAGATTTCCTATAATAATCCCAATGATACTTGGCAGAATAACACCTACTAAATCTATTGCGGAAATTAATCCATGGGTATATCCCAATGTGCCAAAAATGGACAAGGCAATCATGGTTAATAATGGTCCCGTATTTAAGGCCATAATGCCAAAGGCAGCTACATCATCATCTTTTCCATACTGTTTGGCAATGGCAACATACATCAAACCGTTGTTGCTGGTCATAGAAGCAAGAATGGCCAGTGGCGCCAATCCGAAAAATAGCCCATTGGAATCAGCTAGCAAATAAGCCAAAAGACCTAAACCAGCAGAAATCACAAATTCGATCAATAAGAAAGTAAACCCTTTTGCAAGGGACGTCTTTGCGTTACGCAGATTAATTTGGGCACCTGTTGCGAGAAGGACAAAAGCCATAAAAGGAAAAACCCCATTCACAAATAAGGCCTCTGTAAATCCTCCAATTCGCAACATTCCTGGTGTAAAGGTATTGATGATTGCCGCCAAAAACATGGGAATAACCATGATCCCGCCAGGAACCCGCTCTAAACTTGCCTTAATTCTCATGATCTATTCCCCTTCTACTATATTATTCCAATTAAACAACTCAGATTTAAATTGATAGTAGCAAAGGAAATTTTATTTGTCTATGTAATTTTCCATACTATTTAGATTTTTCTAAAACATATCTTGCAAAATTGACAAAAAGTATAATCTTCGATAGCATAAAAAATATACAGTATATCATAAAAAAAGATATAGGGGCCAATTTAATTAAATTTATAATGATCCGCTAATGACGGGAAGGATAAATTTTTTTAAAAAGAGGCGACTGTGTGTTATGAAGGGTTTAGTTTCAGTTTTAGATTTTGATCAAGTCTATCAAACACAACCGCTGTTTAGGAAACTAGATTGTGAATGGATTGATTTATTACATGTTAAGAATGCCAATCGTTATTGTGAGTTGCAATCTTTGCTAGAAATCAAAAAGAAACTGCAAAAGCGACAAAATCGAAGGATTACTTTTATTGGGAGCGGAAATTACCATTATGTAACCTATCTTCTTTTGTCGGAAATTCACTCCCCATTTACCCTCATTTTGTTTGACCATCATACAGATATGATGGCATCACCGTCGACTTCCCTTATTTCATGTGGTTCCTGGGTGCTTCATGCCATGAAACGGCTGCCTATGCTTAAAAAGGTCGTCATTGTTGGGGTGAGAGAGGATTTAGGTAAAACCATTCCAGAGGAGTATAAGAAAAAGGTATCTCTATTTACAAGTAAGGATTTAGGATGGGGTGTTTATCCCATAAAAAATCGTATTCTATCTGCAATTCCTACAAGGGATGTTTACATTAGCATTGATAAAGATGTACTTAATCAGACGGAAGCTGTCACGAACTGGGACCAGGGGAATATGAAACTGGTACAACTTCTCCACTTATTGCAATCGATATATGAAAACAAGAAGGTATTAGGTGTTGATATATGTGGTGAGCAATCCCCTTCCCCGGCAGATCTCTTTCGCAGGGAATACATTCAAGGGGCAAAAATCAACGGGATTGCAAATCAACACATTTTTGAGACAGTACTAATGTCCATGTCAAAGCAATTCCTATTGGCAAATTATAAATTAAAATAAAAATAGATGACCCTACTGATGTTTGAAAAATTGGTAGGGTTTTATTTTGGCGCTAACTAGGGTTTCTTAGGTATAATAAAAGTATTAATAAAGAAAGGAGCTGATTTTCATGTTTAAAATGGATCAGGCTGAGATAGTAGAAAAAGGGGAGGTGCGGGTCGAATAAGAATGTAATTCTGCCCTCCCCTTGATTAACTATCAAACCTTGGGAGGCAAAAAAACAATGAATAAAATCAAACTTGAAGAAATCGGGCTTTCCGAAAAATATATTCAGGAAGCTATGAAATATAATGAAAATCTACATTTGGCGAGGGTTTCTGTACAGCATAAGGATTTGTACAAAGTAATCACAGAATGTGGGGAAATTCAGGCTGAAATATCCGGTAAACTCCATTATTCAGCATCCTTTTCCGAGGATTTTCCTGTGGTAGGGGATTGGGTATTGGTAGATCGGGTGGACCAGACGGGTGGCAATGCTATTATTCACCACATTCTTTCTCGAAAAAGCTGCTTTGAACGAAAAGCCGCGGGGACAGGGAATAAACGGCAAAAAGTGGCTGCCAATATTGATACATTGTTCATTTGTATGGCCTTAAATAAGGATTATAACTTGCGCCGAATGGAACGATATCTTTCCATTGCCTGGGATAGTATGGCTACTTCCGTAATAGTGCTTACAAAGTCCGATTTGTGTGATGACATTGATGCTAAGCTTATTGAAATCGAATCCGTTGCCATTGGTGTAGAAGTGGTTGTCACCTCAAGTTTACATCCGGATGGATTCACATGCATTTTAAAATATTTGAAAAAAGGAAAGACCATTGCCTTTATTGGCTCCTCCGGTGTAGGCAAATCCACTCTTATTAATCAGTTGATGGGGGAACATGTTCTTACTACCAATGGTCTTCGAAATGATGATAAGGGGAGGCATACGACGACCCACCGGCAACTTCTGGTGTTACCTAAGGGTGGAGTAGTAATTGACACCCCGGGCATGAGGGAATTGCAAATTGCAGGGGCAGATTTAACCCAATCTTTTGCAGACATTGATGAGTTGGCCCAATATTGCTATTTTGGAGATTGCCGCCATGAGTCTGAGCCAAAATGTGCCGTTCGAAAAGCTATTGAGGAGGGCACATTATCTCCTAAGCGGTTCGAAAACTATAAAAAGCTGCAACGGGAGATGACCTTTATAGAGCGGAAAAACACCATGTCTGCTGCACAATTAGAGAAGCAGAAAGTCATCGATATGATGGGCACCCTAAAAGGGTTAAAAAATTTTCAGAAACAAAACAGAAAAAATAAAGGCAATAAGTAATGAAAAACACCCCTTAGCACATCTTTGTTAAGGGGTGTATGTTTTTTGGATGAAATGAACCCTATAATCACTAAAATTCGTTAATAATACTAATGAATTATGGATAAAAATTGGGGGCGAGAGGTATGGCTGAATCGACAGTATTGGTCCAGGGATTAATAAAACAATATGGCAATGTAACCGTGTTAGATGGAATTAGTTTTGAAGTGAAGAAAGGTGAAGTTTTTGGTTTGTTGGGGCCAAATGGGGCGGGCAAAACCACAACCCTGGAATGTTTGGAAGGGATTCGGCAACCTGAAGGCGGCCTATTGCGTGTGGATGGATGCAATCCCCAGTCAGATATTAAGAAACTTCGCCAAATCCTTGGTGTTCAGCTGCAGTCCTCTTCCCTCCCTGAAGTGATCCATCCAGGGGAAGCAATGGCCTTGATTTGTGCCTGGCATGGTTTATCCCCTCGCTATGATTTATTAAGCCGTTTTGGAATTGACCCCCAGAGTAAGAAACAATACCGTGAAATGTCTACGGGACAAAAAAGGCGGTTGCACCTTGCCCTGGCTTTAGCAAGTAACCCGAGCGTTGTAATCCTGGACGAGCCTACTGCGGGATTGGATGTGCAAGGGAGAGCACAACTTCATGAGGCCATTTGGGAATTAAAGGCTTCAGGCGTCACCATCATACTGGCCACCCATGATATGGCTGAAGCTGAGTCCTTGTGTGACCGTATTGCGATTATCATCCGGGGGCGCATTGCTGTAACAGGAACCCCTGCACAAATTACATCTGCAGGAAATGCAGAAACCCGAATTACCTTACGGACAAAAAGAAATACCCTGCTGCCTGGGCAAGATATAGGAAGTGCCCTTTTTTTAAAACAGGTTGATGATTATGGCATCTGGTTATGCCGTGATACAGCGACAGCGGTAATGGATCTATTGCAGGAGGTACAACAGTTCGGAGACAAGGTGGAAGACTTGCGGGTAGAGCGCCCTTCTTTGGAAGAGAGATTCCTCGAGGTCATTCACGGAGGCGATAAACAATGAATGCTTTTATCAAACATTTATGGATTCAATTTAAAATGGACATCCGTGAACGGGGGACATTATTAACCTACTACCTTGTTCCTCTTGTGTTCTATTTTGTAATGGGGGCTGTTTTTTCTTCCATTAATCCTCTGGCGAAAGAAACCTTAGCTGCTACCATGCCCATTTTTGCAATCACCATGGGGGCTGTTCTTGGGATGCCTGCACCGATTGTGAAAATGCGGGAATTGGGCGTCCTTCGGGCTTACCAGGTTTATGGCATTCCAGGAAGTGCCATGCTTTTTATCCAATCTGTAAGTGCCTTTTTGCATTTGCTTGTGGTTTCAATTGTTATTTTTATTACCGCACCTTTATTATACGGTGCCAGTATTCCTCAAAGTTTACCGTTCTACTTGTTAACACTTTTTATTTTATTATTCACTAGTATTGCCATTGGATTGTTAATCGGCATTTCTGTGAAAAGCCAGTCTGTGGCCATGATGCTTTCCCAGGCAATATTTTTGCCCACGATGATGTTTAGTGGAATTATGTTTCCCGCCTCCATGCTCCCTGAATCCCTTAGAATAATCGGGTATGTTCTTCCTGGCACTTATATTATGCAAGCTTTTTCAGAATTGGCTTTTCATATGCCAATGGATATTGATGGGACTTTATCTTTACTTATTGCAGCTGGTATCGGTGTAGCAGCCATTGGTTTATCTATGGTTCGGTTTAAAGCGGTGAAAAGTTAGGGGTAGGGGTATAATTTTGGCCTTTGTTAATTTCAATAAAGTTTGTTTGGGAGGAGAAAACCGTGGTTAAAACAGTTATTTTTGATTTTGATGGTACGATTGTTGATTCAGGAAGATTGGTATTCGATCTTTTTAACGAATTCGCCGACAAATACAATTATGATAAGGTTCCAGAACATGACATTGAGTTGATCCGTTCTCTTTCTGTTAGGGATCGCTTTAAAAGACTTAATGTGCCTTTGGTAAAAGTTCCTTTGATAACAATGGATGTTGTAAAAAAATATAAGGAATCTATACCTTATTTAAAAGTAGATGAAGAGATTAAACGTGTTATAAAGGAGTTGAAAAATTTAGGATTGCAGCTCATACTTTTATCTTCCAATTCTAAAGAAAATATTGAAAAATTTTTACAGTTAAATCAAATGGAATATTTCGATGATATTCTTACTGCCAATCGTATGTTTGGTAGACATTTAACCATTAATAACTTTATAAAAAACTCAAAAATATATAAGGAAAATATCATTTTTGTTGGTGACGAACATCGGGACACTGTAGCTTGCCAAAAAACTAATGTAAAAATCATTTCGGTAACCTGGGGATATGATTTAGAACCATTTCTAGAACAATCTAATCCTGATTATATTGCTAGAAAACCAGTAGATATTTTAGAGATTATAAAAGAGTGTAGTGTATGATTCCATTATTTTTAGTTAGTATCATTTTCGCAATTATAGTTTACCGTTATGATCCTAAGTCAAAATCAATCCGATGGGGAGTGCTTCTTTTAATATGTGCTGCACTTACAGGGATTTCTAGAGGTATTATTGAAACGATTATACCCTCACTGGATAAATACAATATGAATTTTCCTTCGCTAAACTCTTTTCTTATGTATTTGAGGATCGTAACTGGGTTTATTTCAGTTTACTTTTTTCCCTGGGGAGTGCTTATGCACTCAATCGTTTATAGTGAAAAGTTTAGCCCTAAAATAGAAAAATTTTTATCGTATATATTGTTCATCCCAATTCCTTTTATGCTAAAAACAACAGTTTATATTCCAGATATAAAACCAGATTTTCAATCTATGCTATATTGGGCAGTTCCGTATATTATCTTTGCGTGTTTATTACATCTATACGCTTATTTTACAGAGAAAAATCCATATGAAAAACGTAATCGTTTTACAACTTTATTAATTATCCTTCCAGTGATAGTTTCAGCCCTAATCTTAAATTATATTGCAAGGGCTTTTGATAACACTCATCAGTACTGGAGATATATGATTGTATTTCTTGTTGTTGCTTTTATTATTTTTATTTGGGAAGCATTTAATGAAGGGGTAGGCTCATTAAATGGAATTAAATTCCGATATGAGAGAGAAGTCCGTCAAAATACAATGAAAGCTGTAACATCTGGAACAGCTTTTTTAAATCATACAATAAAAAATGAAATGGTTAAAATTGATATTTTAATGAATCAACTAAGAGGACATATTCCACAAAATGAAACTTCTACAGAATATATTAATTTAGCATTATACTCAGCAAATCACGTTTTGGACCTTTCAACTCGTATTCAAAGCAAATTAGATATTATGAATTTTAAGGAATCTGAATTTTGGATTAGTAATTGTATAGATTCAGCAATTAGTTTGCTTCAACCCTATCTAAATTCAAGAATAAGCATTGTTAAACAATACTCAGTCGATGTAAAAATTCTTGGAGATCCCATACACCTCCAGGAAACCTTTCTGAACATAATTAAGAATTCAATTGAAGCTATTGAAGGGCCTGGTGTAATCACAATTAAAATCAACAAAAATCGTAAAAACATTTATATTGACCTTACAGATAACGGAAAAGGTATTGAAGATAATAACCTTTCTTTCGTATTAAACCCGTTTTATTCAACCAAAGGAAAAAAAGGGAATTTTGGATTAGGATTAACTTATTGTTATAATGTTATAGAAAAGCACGGAGGTGATATTTTAATAAAAAGCCAAATAAATCAAGGGACAACAATCACATTGTCATTTCCAACCAAACGAATTATTGAAACTAAAAGTTCTAAATCATTAGGAGAAAAAACTTATGGATAAAATTAAGCTGATGATTGTAGAAGATGATCTAGTTTGGATGAAATGTATATCTGATTATGTCGGTAAAGATAACGATATTACTGTTGTCAAAAAGGTTTATACGAAAGAAGAAGCTCTAAAAGTCACCAATTTAAATATTGATGTTGTGTTATTAGATTTAAGTCTAGGAGATAATGACGAATTAGGTGGTCTTGAGGTTGCAAGTCACTTACATACAATCGGCTTAAAGAAAATCATTATGCTAACATCCTGGGATGAAACAGAAATTATTATGGAAGCCTTTGATAGAGGAGCCATCAATTATGTAACAAAACCATCTTACAGGGATATTCCAAATGCTATTAGAGAGGCCTATACTGGAAGGATAAGTCTCCACGCAGACGTATCTTCAAAACTTATTTATGAACTTAAGTTAGAAAGGAAAGCAAGGTTATTATCTCCTGCTGAACGTGAAGTTTTTATTCTAAAAGAAAAAGGCCTTACAAAATTAGAAATTGCTAAGAAATTATTTAAGTCAATTGATACAATCAAAAATCAATTAAAAAATATTAATAAAAAAATTCAATAAAAATAATATTTTTACAGAATAAGGGGGGCTATGATTTTAGCCTCCCTTATTCTTTGTTTGCTATTGTATTATTATGTTAATCATTGGGATATTCAACAACCAATATTCGTTTATTCATTTATACAAACATGGCCATTATAATTGGCAGTAATTACATGTGACCATAAGTGTTGAAAACACTTTAATTACCATTTCAAATATATTAATATAATAAAAAAAATAGAAAATAATATTATACAAGGTGGTGGTTACATTTGTCGAAATGTAATAAAACTAAACAAGAACTTATTCACGAATTAGTAGAACGTCGTCAAATCGTTGAATTAATAGTATTAGAGTCCTTGTATAATAATCTTAAAAGAGAAAAAAATATTTTTATTTTTACCTTTAAAAAAGTGAATGGAAGATTAATTTATACATTTTGTGAAGGTGAACTACTTTTTCGATTGGGATTTAAACCTGAACAAGTCATTGGAAGAGAGATTTCTGAAGTAAACTTACTGAAAAATCATAATTTTATTGATTGTTATTTGCGTGCATGGAAAGGTGAAGAAGTTTTCTTTGAGGGAAAAAAATCCAATGGCAAAATTAATACTTTGTTTTGGTTAAGTCCAATTAAAGATAAAAATAAAGTAAATGAAGTAGTCGGATTGTGTATAGAGATAAATGAACTGAAACGAAGAGAACAATTCATTCATATAAAAGAAAAGAGGGAGTTAGTAGGTAGACTTGCTGCAGGTGTAGCTCATGAAATTCGTAATCCTTTAACTAGTATAAAGGGTTTTATGCAATTAATTGAATTATCAACCGCCTTAGATCATCGAGAGTATTTTAATATCATTAAATCAGAATTAAATCAGATTGAAACTGTAATCAATAGCTTTCTCATCTTAGCCCAACCTGAAGAAATCAGTTTTCAAAAACATGATATGTATGAATTATTGGATTGCGTAATCTCTTCACTTACCCCACTGGCAATCATGAATAATGTAGAAATCAAGACGAGAATAGATGCATATCTTCCTCAAATATTTTGTGATGATAGCCAATTAAAACAAGTGTTTACTAATATCATTAAAAATGCGATTGAAGCCATGCCATCTGGTGGTGAAGTTTGTATTATTATGGAACAATTAAATGAAGAAACCGTTATGATACAATGCGTGGATCATGGTTGTGGAATAGAAGAAGAGCGAATTTTAAAACTTAGTGAACCCTTTTACAATATAAAAGAAAAAGGAATCGGTCTAGGGTTAATGATTAGTTTTAAAATAATTGAAGAACATCAAGGAAAAATAACGATTAACAGTAAAGTGAACCTGGGTACCATAGTAGAAATTACTTTACCAATCAATCCTTACCAATCACAGATGGTTTGTTAATATGATATAAACCTCTTCAGCCTGCTTTGCAGGTTTTTTTGTTCTCTCTTTTTACATATATATGGATGGGAGTGAAAAAACCAAAAGCAGTAGAGGAGGTTATGGGATGATTAAATGGAATAAAGAACAAACCATCCCCGTTAATATTGATAAATTATGGGAATTATTTTCTGTTGAAAATTTGCACCGAATCATGCCTAATGTGATTGAACATAAAGTGATTGAAAAGAAGGAAGGGGTAATAGGGTCGAAATATCAGCAAAAATATAGAGAAGGAAATCGGGAAGAAACCTATATCGTTGAAGATTTAGAATATGAAAACACAGAGATGAAGAAGCATAACAAAATTGGCTTTACGGTAGCAAAAGCCCTTGAAGTGGAAGCGACTATTACGTTAATTAAACTGGATGACAATAATACGAAGTTTATTTATCAGGGGCAGACCAAAGGAATCAGTACAAAAGGGAAAGTGTTATTGAAAATAAAGGGACAAAAAACTGGTGAAAAGTTGGTTGAAGATTTTATGAATTTAGTTGGGGAAGAAGCCATAAAACAACGAAAGAGTGAATAAAACAACTAAAAAAAAGGAGACGATGAAGGTTTTCCTTCACGGTCTCCTTTTTTTATTTTTGTATAAGGTTTTTATGCAGGATACAAAATAATGACAAATAAAAAGGAGGATTACATATGAAGAAGTTTTTTTTTTATTTGTTATGATTTTTTTAATAGCTCAATCAACATCCTTTGCCCAAGAAAAAAACTTTTTTGATCATTATTCCTTTGTGGGATGGTTTAAAAAAGACCCTTACAAATGGGTGAAAAAAGCTAAGCTGATTGCTCATGGTTTCGGCAGAGTTGGGATAACCACCTCTACAAATAGTTTAGAAGCTTTTGAATACAACTATGGGAAAGGGTATCGTGTTTTTGAAGCTGACCTCATTTTAACCAGTGATCATAATTTGGTCGCACGACATAATTGGTATGGTTATTTAGGCGATTCTTTTAAACAAAACATCCCTAAATCCAAACGAGATAAACCTTTATCCTATAAAGAATTTATAAGTCTTCCTATAGATAAAAAGTACACACCATTGGATTTTGCAGGGATAGCAAAATTATTGAAAAAATACAAGGATGCATATCTAATTACTGACACCAAAAAAGCGGATCAAGCAACAGTAGAAAAACAATTTTCGATTATTGTTAATACAGCTAAAAAAGTGGATCCAGAAATTTTAAATCGAATTATTCCGCAAATATATAGCGAGGAAATGCTAGGTTACATTAGAAACATTTATGATTTTAAATCTGTGATTTATACCTTATACCAAAGTAAAGCAACAGATGACCAAGTTATTCACTTTGCTTCTAAAAATGGGATTAGAGCAGTCACCATGTATACCAAGCGCTTTTCGCCAGGATTTGTGCGAAGATTAAAAGAGAAGGGGATTTATTCTTTTGTACATCCGGTAAATTCAGTTCATACCATGAAGTTATATCAGGCCACAGGGGTAAAGGGTATCTATTCAGATATTATATTGCCTAAACAATTAAAAGAAGGTTTTTTCCTAATTCATTAACATGGTCAGCATCCGCCCAAATAATTAAATAATTATAGGCTGCATTGCCGATTTGCACGGGCCAGGGGTACTTTACAATAAGTGCTGCCTGGTTTCTCATTTCAGGGGGTTGGTCTGAAGAAGGATAGATATAGCAGGCCTGCTGATTATGAATTTTTGTTGAAGTAACTCGGGGCCTTGAACCATAAGGTTGCAACCGATGAAAAGCTTCAGAACGGCAAACCTCCCTTAAATTATTGTCAGAGGCGATAGCAGCAACTTGAAAATAACCATCGATTCCTTCATAGCGGTCTTCATTTATTTTTAGCCAGTTGGCAGGATAGAAGAAGCTTACTTTAAACATATCGCTTTGATATAGCCTTTTTGGAATAGCCACTTTGGCCGTGGGAGACCATTGCAAAGAGGTTATAGTTCCTCCGTTATGAATTTGCACGGGAACAGGATGTTTACGATCAATGATCCATAGTTCTTTAGCCCCACCTTCCTCGTCACAAGCAGAAAGGTAGGCGATTTTATTGCTATCAGGGGACCAGCTTACAGGTGAACTATAACAATGGGAAATAGCCCAGATACGGTTATTTTGCCCTAATCGATCTGTGGTTTGGATATAGGAATAATAAGAAGTGTCAGGGAAAAAGGTAGCGCTATAAAGGACAAGAGCAGAATTCGGGGACCAGGTGGGATGATAGTTTTTGGCTAAAGGCCCGCCCGGGATGGAGGTTACTTTTCCTGTAGCTAATTCTACTGTATATATGAGGGAGATGCTTGCCCCGGGGGATGTATAAAGGGCATAAGCTCCGTTGGGGGAAATTTGCACATCATGCAAAGGCCCATCGGGATTCTCTGTGATTTTTCGCCGATTGGTTCCATTTACAGCAATGCTATTGAGTTGGCCCGCTCCATTTTCATTCTGGATGGCATAAAGAAGTTCATTCCCCGATGGGAACCATTGCACTTGTTCTGCTCCAGGCAAATTCAGGTTTTGGGAAGTATGTTGGATAATGTTATAGAGAACAATGTTGCTTTGTTTTCGATAACTAAGGATTTGGCTATTGGGGGACCAGGTCAATAGAGTATAGGGTTCAATTTGGTCAATTTGGGCTATGTTTCCTGTAGCCATATCAAGAACAAAAACCACGCCATTTTTTCCGATAAAGGCAATTTTTACGCTGTTAGGTGACCAATAGGGAATAGTATAGGTTTCTCCTAGGTTTTGCGTAAGGGGAAAGTTGGCTCCATTTTGCGGGTGATAAAGCCAGATTTCATAGGTACCTATTCGATTGGAAGTGTAGGCAATAAGGCCGGAGCCTCCTGCAGGAGCATAGGGAATGGCCAGCCGCATCCCGGGGGTAATAGTCGTTGAAGGGAGTTGATTGGCCTGCTGGATCAACTCCCAACGGTTTCTCCCTTCTGTTGTTACGTTATATCGATTGGCCAGATTATAAAGGGTATCTCCCGGTTTTACTACATAATAGGGGAGAGTTTGTGTTGCTGTGTTTACACCAGGGGGAATAGAGAGCTGTTGGTCGGGAAGCAGAGTATAAGGAGACGCTAAATTATTAGCTGCAACAAGAGATTCCAAAGGGATAAACCATTTTTGCGCCAATTGATAAAGGGAATCACCAGCCTGAACGGTATAAAACACTTGCATGCAAACTCACTCCCTCAAAGGCGATGTAAGTGATTTACTAATACTTATGCGCAGAGAAGGTGCAATCAACCCCTTCTTCCTTCAAAAAAGTATATTAACCAGGTGAAGGAAAGGATGAAAATTAATCGTTGCCAAAGTCCAGCATAATCGGGCACATTGAACATCAACAGGGATAACCCCGTTGCGATGAATCCAGCAAGAAATGCGAGGATTCTTTTTTTCCTTTCTTTTTCAATAAATGCGATGGAAATGGCGAACATAGTGAATGAAAAGCCAACCACACTGGCGAAAATAGAATGCATCTTGTCCTCGAATACACTATAGGGAATCTCTGCAATAATTGGAGCATGATGAAAATAACCTGTGAATATCAACCCCAGGCCAAAAATGGTAATTAGGATTTTTTGAAAATAATAATTTTTGAGATGCATCCATCCTTCGATGATCGCTGCGATTCCCAATAGGAAAAAGGTAACATTCATAATCCAGGCGTTGGGGGTGCTTTGTGCTCCCAATTGGCTGGTGGTGTTGCGAAATAGCAAATACCCCTCTTCACTATAAAAGGGGAGAATAAACATCACAAACAATAGGATGAAAAACACAGGGATTAAATAACGGATTTTTCTCATTCTCCTCATCTCCTCAGCTCTTCCAATTCCAAAATCGTACCTCATCTACTTCTAATTCGCCAATCCATGTTTCGTTTTTTAACTTAAGAATTTCCTTTGTTGGTACTTCCCCCTCTCACTAATAACACGGATAATAAGGAAAAAGGTAACAAGTTTTCTTAAAAAAATTTGCAGTGAAAAAAAACATAAGTTACCATAATATTGTAGAAGTGAGAAATGAGGGATTTGGATGGTCAGATTATTGCTTGTGGAAGATGATGAGGCATTAGCCCTTGGCATAGAGTTTACCTTAAAGGATGAAGGATACGAGGTGTTTCGTGCCTCTACCCTAGCTGAAGGAAAGAATTTATTTAATCAGGAGAAAGTGGACCTGATTTTGTTAGATGTGAATTTGCCAGATGGCAGTGGATATAATTTATGTAAGTATGTACGGGAACTAAGCGAAGTACCCATTATCTTTTTAACTGCCTTAGATGAAGAGGTTAATGTGGTCCTTGGTTTTGAATTAGGCGGGGATGATTATATTACCAAACCCTTTCGCGTAAGGGAACTGCTTTCACGGATTAAGGCTGTACTCAGGAGAAATGCTCAGGGGATAAGTTCAGGCAGCAAGCTGGTGAGTGGGGATTTAATTGTCGACCCTACTACTGCTACCATACAAAAGAAGGGGAAAGAACTTGTTTTAACCGCACAGGAGTACAAGCTTCTTTTAATTTTCATGGGAAAAGCCAATGTATTGTTAAAAAGAGATGAAATTTTAAGTGAGTTATTGGAAGGGGCGGAAGCTTTTTTTGATGAAAATACCCTTTCTGTGTACATCAAACGTATGCGGGAAAAAATAGAAGATCATCCCCGTTCTCCTGAGTATATCGTCACAGCCAGGGGGTTAGGGTATAAGTGGAATAAAGATGTTACTAAGGAGTCATGACCGTGAAAGGGTATATGGACAATCCAGAGCTGAAGAAGAGTAGTGTTATTTTCCTATTGATAATGGTTTCTTTTTTACTGAGTAACTATTTAATGATCAAAGCAAATAATGATAAGTTAAAAGAAGATTACATTCATATTTTTGGTAGCATTACGGCAAACATGGTAGAAAATCATCCAGAATTGGAAAGGGAAATTGTTCCCTTGCTGACCAGGGAAGTGACCATAGAGGAAGCCCAAAAGGGGAGGGAAATCCTAAGGCAATATGGATTAAGTGAAAACCTGGAAAACCAGGTGTTTCCTTATGTAAAGGATACATTCAGGGAAAATGAAACAGGGATTTTATTGTCTGGGTTGCTTCTCACCATCCTGTTATTCATTTTCAATTATGTTCAATATGGATACTTTTATCGGAATATACGAGCATTTAGTTCCGCTGCGAAAAAAATTGTGGAAGGGAACTATAACTTAAAGCTTAGTGAAGAAAAAGAAGGGGATTTATCCAAGTTGACCCGCTCCTTTAATTCCATGGGTGAAGTCATTCGCGCTAACATCCTGCAATTGAAAAAAGAAAAGGTGTTCTTGGTGGATTTGCTGTCGGATATTTCTCATCAATTAAAGACCCCTCTCTCTGCCCTGATTTTAAATAATGATATATTGATGACCAGAAAGTTAAGCCAGGAACAAAGCCACACTTTTTTAATAAGCAATCAGAATCAGTTAAATCGGATTCAATGGCTGATTCAAAATCTGTTGAAATTGGCCAAAATTGATGCAGATGCCATTGAGCTAGAATTAGAACACCAAAGTTTAAATGAAACCATTGAAGAAGCAATTGAAATATTAGAAAGCAAAGCCGGGGAGGGAAAAGTGAAGGTAGAATTACTTCCAGCAGCATCTGTTTCCATGAAACATGACCGGTTATGGCTCCAGGAAGCATTAATTAATGTGATTAAAAATGGCATTGAACATAGTGAAGAAGGGGGTATTGTTACTGTTGAGTTAGAAGAGAACCCAATCTTTACACGGATTATTGTCCGGGACCAGGGGGATGGAATCGAGGGGAAAGACCTGGCTAATATTTTCAACCGTTTTTATAAAGTGAAAAATAAGAAGAAAAACGATTCTGTTGGTATTGGACTGTCCATGGCTAAATCTATTATTGAAAAACATAAAGGATATATTGAGGCGAAAAGCAAGCGTCATGAAGGGACAAGCTTTATAATTAATTTCTTAAAACATGAATGAAACTGATAGAGGTTATCTTACGAAACTGTAAGATAACTTTTTTCTTTGTAAGTAGGGTGTCATGGTGGTTCCTCAATAGGGAAGGTAGAATGAAGGCATACTAAAGGACAGAGTATAGGGGAGGCAATCTATCATGGAAATTTTAAAAATAGAGGGCTTAAAAAAGAGTTATGGGAAAGATGCAAACGCTGTTGAAGTTTTGAAAGGCATTGATTTAACCATTAATAAGGGTGAGTTTATTGCTATTGTTGGCCCTTCCGGGTCGGGGAAAAGCACCTTGCTTCATTTGATGGGCGGACTTGACCGTCCTACGGAAGGGAAAGTGATTATTGATGGGGAGGATATTTATCGGTACAAAGAAGAACAGTTAGCCATCTTTAGAAGAAGAAAAGTGGGCTTTATTTTTCAATTTTTTAATTTGCTGCCTGTCCTTGATGTAGAGGAAAATATCGCTCTTCCTGCTTTACTGGATCATGACAAAGTGGATAAAGAGTATTTAGGGGAAATTATTAAGTTTTTAGGATTAGAGGACCGGAAGAAGCATCTTCCATCTGAACTCTCCGGGGGACAACAGCAACGGGTATCTATTGGACGAGCACTGTTGAATAAACCATCGATTATTCTCGCAGATGAACCTACAGGGAACCTGGATAGCAAAAACTCCAAAGAAGTGATTGATCTTCTGAAGTTTTCCGCCAAGAAATACAATCAAACATTGATCTTAATCACCCACGATGTAAACATTGCTTCTACGGCGGACCGGGTCATCACGATTATGGATGGAGCCATTGTTTCTGATGAGTATTTAAAATAGGTGGGGAGGTGAATCAGGATGATTAAAAGTTATAAGGAAATTACAGGCCGGTATTTAAAATCCAATAAAAAAAGAACAACTTTAACGATTATCGGTATCATTCTATCTGTAGCCTTGATTTCTTCTATTGGCTTTTTCTTTAAAAGCATGCAGGCGGCCCAGGTTCAGGATATCAAAAACAGCTATGGTGCCTGGCATGTCATGTACAAAAAAGTAGATGATGCCCTTGTGGCAAAAATCAAAAGCAATCCCAATGTCCAGGCCATGGGAATCTATAGCATAGGAGAAGAAAAAGCCTTTAACGACAAATTAAAAGTAAAAGAAGTTTATGGCACCGATGAAGCATTAAAGCTGGCGCCTTATAAAATCAAAGATGGCAGATTTCCGGAAAGTGATAAGGAAGTAGCCATGGAAAGCTGGTTTCTGGGAAAAGTAAAAAATGGAGCTAAACTGGGTGACACAATAAAAATATTGGATAAAGAGTATACCTTGGTTGGAATATTAAACGATACCTATTCTAATCAACAAGAAGGAATGGGGGAATTATTAACAAAGGCTAATGAGGTAGTGAAGGGCGGAAAGATCCTTCTTGTCCAATTAAATGTGAGTAAAACGATGGCATCCCATGCAACAGAACTCAAAAAATTAGTGAATGAGAATGATGTGCTTGAAAATTCCCGTTTAATTGAAATGGAAGGGCAAGGGTTCCCTATGGAGTTGCTTTCTACCCTGGCTGTCATTATCTCCATTGTTGTGATTTCTACCATTGCAGTAATCTATAATGCTTTCCAAATCAGTGTGGTAGAACGGGTGAAACAATTTGGCTTACTGCGAGCCGTAGGCGCCACTCCAAAACAAATCAGAAAGATCATCCTGAAAGAAGCAACCATTTTAGCGGCAATCGGGATACCCATTGGCCTGGTCGGTGGCATCCTTGCTCTATATGGCATTCATTTTACTTTCAAAATCATTGGAAATGATTCTTTTACATTTATTTCACCCACTATTTCCTTGGATGTCGTGATGATCAGCGTGCTGGTAGGCCTTCTTTCTATCTATGTTTCAGCATTGATTCCAGCCTTTTTTGCAGGAAGAATCTCACCCCTTGTTGCCATTAGCAGCAGAAATTCTATTACCAAAGAGAAAATAAAAAGAAGCAAATTTAAAAATCCTCTTGTAGGCAAACTCTTTGGTTTTGAGGGAGTATTAGCTTCTAAAAATATTAAGCGAAACAAAAAAAGATATCGGACAACGGTATTTTCCATCATCATTAGCGTGACTTTATTTATTACCTTTAAAGCTTTTATGGATTTATCATTAAACGTATATGATGATATCAATGAATCAAGCAAAATCCATTTTTCTGTTGTAAATACGGATAATTCTTATATCAGTGAAAGAGCGATTAACCAAAACATTATTAACAATGTGAACCAAATACCACAAGTTGATGTGATGTATAAGGTTTATAATCCATACACTTTTGATGCGGTAATGGAAAAAAATAAAGAACTAGACAGTGTTAAAGAATTAGGGGAAATCTATAAAAATATTACTTATCAGGGAGCAGAGAAAACATTAACCGGTGGATCGATTTCGGTGTATGATGATAAGTCTCTTGAGGTTGCAAAGGATTATATAAAAGATGGAAGCATTGATAAAAATAAACTGAAGCAAGAAAATGGTGTTATTATCATTGCTAAAAATAGAATGTTTAACCAAAAAACAGAAAAACAATTTTATGGCCCTCTTGCTGATTTAAAAGTAGGGGATGACATTCTTCTTCAATATGATAAGACAAGAATGGATGATCCTAATGCGAAAAAGATTGATTTTGGTAAAGGTGAAGTCAAAAAGGTAAAAGTTCTGGCGATTTTAAAAGGGGATCCTTTTAATTATCGAGGTTTTGAAAGTGATATAAAAATGATCACCACGGAAGAGGTTGTGGCACAATTAACTGGCGAAAAAGTGGAACCCGTCGCCCTGAATGTGAAAATCAAGGATGCCAATTTAGAACAACAGGCAAAAGCCAATCTTGAAAAAGTCATTAGCGAAGCCGGGGACTTGAAAGTTATTAATAACATTGATCAAAATCGATCTAGCAAATCGGTGATCCTCATGATAAAAATTTTATTATATGGCTTTGTGGTAGTCGTTTCTCTTATTGGTTGTGTGAATATCATCAATACATTAACGACCAATATCATTTTGCGTAAAAGAGAGTTTGCCGCCTTAAAGTCTATCGGCCTGACCCAAAAGGGATTACGGAAAATGATTACCCTAGAAGGCATGCTGTATGGCATTGTAGGAAGTATTTATGGTTCTATTATTGGTTCCATTCTTTCTTATCTTATTTACACCGGGGTTAGCAATATGAGGGAACAAAGCTACATGCTGCCCTTTGAAGCCATAGGCATTGCTGTGGCAGGGGCCATGTTGATTGGGTATTTATCCGTGCTAGCACCTTTGAAGAGAATCAAAAAAGAGAATATTATTGAAGCGGTCAGAGAGGATTTTTAAAGTTTTAGTTGGCTAATGAAAAAGCTAGTAATGGATATGATTCCATTGCTAGCTTTTTGCTTTCTATCGTTCTTTTTTTTTCGTTCCAACCCTCCCTGATCCAAAGGGATAAAGGAAATAAATAGGAATAATAACATCCTGCAAAATTATTATTCCAAATTATCGGAAAACTTAGTATAATCGAAAATGAGCATATAAAAATTTTTTCGTCAAGTACTCAACTGCCAAACTTGCACATATTCATACTACAGATGCAGCATAACTCTCTGTAATGTCGCTCTCGTTTTGGGATGTTTGATTTATTATTGTAGGGGGGATCTGTCGAATGGCGAATCTGCTTTGGCTTGAAGGACAAGCTTGTAGCGGTAATACCATGTCATTTTTAACTGCGGAGGAACCGGATGTCATTGATTTGCTTACTCAGTATGGAATCAATTTAAGCTGGCATCCATCTCTTTGTTTGGAAGCAGGTATTGAAGTTAAGAAATTATTAGAAGATTTTATTTCTGAAAAAACACCCCTTGATATTTTAGTTATTGAAGGGGCTATTGCACGTGGGCCACATGGCACAGGAAAATACGATGTGTTCTGTGAAAGGCCTTTCAAAGATTGGATTTCTGAATTAAGCAAGGTGGCAGGGATTGTCGTTGCCGTTGGCGAATGTGCCAGCTTCGGCGGAATACCTGCATCAGGGATTAATCCTACTGATGCAACTGGTGTGCAATTTCACAAGAAAGAAAAAGGCGGATTCCTGGGAGCCAACTATAAATCCCGCATAGGATTGCCTGTTATCAACATTTCCGGATGCCCGGCCCACCCGGACTGGATCTCCCAAACCCTCTTAGCTGCAGCATTACGCCCCAATGATATTCTTCTAGATGATTTCCATCGTCCTTTAGACTTCTATGCCACTACTACCCATCAAGGCTGTACGAGAAACGAATATTTCGAATACAAAGTAGGTACCGAAGAATTCGGCTGTAAAGAGGGTTGTTTATCCCTTAATTTTGGCTGTAAAGGGTTTAACACTCACTCTTCTTGTAACCGGGTTCTCTGGAACCGTCAATCCAGTAAGACCAGGGCGGGTGTCCCATGTTTCGGTTGTACAGAACCTGAATTCCCCACATACAACTTCTTCAAAACAGAAAAATCCGGCATGATTCCCAAAGAGCATCCCCTTGGTGTTTCAAAATTTGCTTATCTTGCTCATGCGGCGACAGGCAAATTAGCAGCGCCAAAACGGTTAAAAACCAAACTAATTAAGGGGAGGGAATAATTTATGGCCAAAGAATTAACCAAGGTTGAAGTGAAAGTTGCCCCTTTTAACAGGGTAGAAGGGGATTTGGAAATTCGGGTTTTCCTTGATGAGAACAAGGTTGTCAGTGCCAGTGCATCTGCCACCATGTTCCGGGGGATTGAGATGATTCTAAAAGGGAAAAGTCCAATGGACCCCCTTGTCATCACCCCTCGCATTTGTGGGATATGCGGCCAGGCCCATTTACGGGCAGCAGTAAATGCCCTGGAGAATGCTTATAGGGCTGAGGTTCCGAAAAATGCCAATTTAATTCGCAATATTTGCCAGGCAGCGGAAAATGTGCAAAGCCACTTTGTCTGGTTTTATGCGCTTTTTGCCATTGATCTGGTGAAAGAAAAATTTGCTCCATCCCCTTTTTATGAAGAAGTGGTGCGGCGTTTCTCTCTGATTTCCGGTTCATCCTATCAACAGGTATTGAAATTCAGAAAAAGAATGCTTGAGATCAATGCCATTTTTGCTGGGCAATGGCCTCATAGCAGTTTTATGGTACCTGGCGGTATTACCGGGTCTCCATTTTTAACGGATTTAACAAAAACCATTGGAATCATTAAAGAGTTTCAAGATTTTCTGGAAAGAGTTGTGTACGGCTGTTCCATGGAACGCTGGTTACAAATTAAATCTTTACGGGATTTAAATAAATGGCTTAGTGAAAGCGAATCCCATCGCAACAGTGACTTTGGCCTATTCTATCAATTTGCCCTGGATATGGAATTGGATCGCATGGGGAAAGGACCTGGGAAGTTTATGTCTTCAGGTCTCTATGAGGAGGCAGACAATCCGTACAACTATGATGTGTATCAGCGGGAAACCTGGTTACCTGCAGGATTCTATGATGGGAAACGGGTGCAGTCCTTTGACCATATGAAAATTCAGGAGCACATTGCCCATTCTTTCTATAAAGGCTATGAAGATGGCCGCCATCCTTGGGAAGGGGTAACAGATCCTGATTATCGTGAAACCAAGGAAGAAAAATACAGCTTCGCTAAATCTCCACGGTATGACAATCAGGTAGTTGAAGTAGGGCCTTTAGCCCGCATGGTCGTAGATCAAGATCCATTAATTATGGAAATGCTATCTAATTTTGGCCCCAGTGTCTTTTTACGGGCAGTGGCTCGCTTCCAGGAGTCTGTTCGTACCCTGGTGAAAATGTATGAATGGTTAGAGCAGGTCGATTTGAAAAAGCCTTTCTATAAGAAGCCTAACGAACCCCAAAAAGCAAAAGGCGTTGGCTTAACGGAGGCAGCCCGTGGTTCTTTGAAACACTGGACTGTGATTGAAGATGGCAAATTGGCGAATTATCAGGTCATTACGCCAACAGCATGGAACGTATCTCCAAGAGATAGCATGAATAATCCAGGTGCCATTGAAACCGCTTTACTGGGAACCACGGTGATGAATATGGATGACCCTGTGGAAATTGGCAATGTGGTTCGTTCCTTTGACCCCTGTTTAGTGTGTACGGTTCACTCCATTCAAGGGGATAAAGTAAATAAATTAAAGCTAGGATTATAAACCTATGGCATATGATTTGTTGATCATAGGCCTGGGGAATGGGTTGCACGGCGATGACGGGTTTGGTCCCCGCATCATCGCCGAGCTCCAGCAAACCTTTCAATTTTCTCCTAAGGTTAGGTTGATGGATGGAGGGATTATGGGACTTTCCCTCCTCCCTCTTATTGAAGAGGCGAAAGCGGTCATTGTTGTGGATACAGTGGTTTTAAACAAAGAACCGGGCACTTTGTATAAGTTCCCCATTTCTGCCATAGAAGCAGAAGGGGAAGCCCCTATGAATCTTCATGAGATAGGAATTGTGGAAGTGGTAAAAATTTTACGGTCAGAAGGAAAAGAAGTGCCTGGAACAGTCATTGGAATCGAACCTCATTCCATTATTCCCTGGACGACTGCCTTTTCCTCTGTTGTGGAGGAGAAAGTGCCTGAAGCCATAGATATGGTGATTCGGGAAATGGAAGAGTTGGGAGGGCGCATTCATGCATGAAGTCAGTTTAATTTCCGATGTGATTGCAACAGTCGCCCAAACCGCTCAAGAAAGGCAGTTAAGCAGGATTCATAAAGTGAAACTAGTTATTGGGGAGTATACCTCTGTCATGCCAGAATCCCTTTTATTTGCTTTTGATTTATTAAAGAAAGAACCCTTTGTTGAAACTTCCGTTCTAGAAATTGAAACAAGCTCCGGCAATGAATTTTATATCGATTATTTTGAAGGGGAGTAGCCAATATGACAGAACGAGTTTATGTGAAAAAGCATGTTCTCCAGGGGAACCAGGCCATTGCCGAAGAAAATCGGGAGTTGTTTAAAAGCCAGGGGGTGTTGACCCTTAACCTATTAAGTTCACCTGGGGCAGGAAAAACCACCTTGCTGGAGAAGTTTCTCAATTCTATTAAAGATGAGCTAAATGTGGCTGTTATTGAAGGGGATGTAGCCACGGCCCTTGATGCAGAACGGATTGCAGCCTGTGGTGCCCATGCGGTGCAAATCAATACCCATGGTTCTTGCCATTTGGATGCCAGAATGGTCGCTCAGGTGTTGGATTATTTTCATCTGGCAGACCTGGATTTGCTGGTAATTGAAAATGTGGGCAATCTGGTTTGCCCTGCTGAATTTGATTTAGGAGAAGATCTGCGCATTGTCTTGCTGAGCACAACAGAAGGGATTGATAAAGTGGTGAAGTATCCTGTGGTGTTCCAAAAAGCAGACGCTGTCATTTTAAATAAAATTGATTTATTGCCTTATTTATCTTTTAATATTGATCAATTTATAAAGGATGTTCGTGAATTAAATCCCCAGGTCCCCATTTTTCAAATATCCGCCAGAAACGGAGAGGGTGTAAAAGAATGGACAGACTGGTTAATCGAGAAGATTCACAAACCATAGATGTTTATAGATATCGGCTTTTTGTGAAAGGAATTGTGCAGGGTGTAGGGTTTCGTCCTTTTATTTATCGCCTGGCCCATGAGTGGGGGATTCATGGCCATGTATTCAACCAGTTAGGCGAAGTCATTATTGAAGGGGAAGGGCCGAAAAAACAACTGGAATCTTTCATCTATCGCATACTGCAGGAAAACAAAGGCCCCATTAAAGTGGAATCCATCCAGAAAACTCTTATGGAACCTACAGGGGAGCAGGGCTTTTTCCTAATGGAAAGCAAAAGTGATGGACAGGCCTGCAATTTTGCCATTCCACCGGATTTGGCTGTTTGCCCTGATTGTTTAGAGGATATGGAAAACAAAGAAAGCCGTTATTATCAATATCCATTTACCAGTTGTACCCATTGTGGCCCTCGTTATACAGTGACTCACAATTTGCCCTATGATCGTCATCATACGTCAATGGTGGACTTTCCTTTCTGTGAGGAATGCAGCAAGGAATACAGGGATCCATTGAATCGCCGCTTTCATGCCCAAACCATAGCCTGTCCTCAGTGTGGACCAAAAGTAAGTCTGGTGGATGAGACAGGGGAGAGGGTAAGTGATGATTGGGTTTTCATGGTGCATCACTTTCTCCGGGATGGAAAAATTCTCGCAGTGAAAGGAATTGGCGGGTTTCATCTTGTATGTGATGCAGGCAATGAAGATGCCGTACATAGGTTGCGGCTAAGAAAGCACCGTCCCCGTAAACCCTTTGCTTTAATGGCGAAAGGGATCGAGAAAATTGAACAGTATTTTCATATCACTCCCAGGGAGAGAGATGCCCTTACCGGAAGGGAAGCACCTATTCTCCTGATCCAACCAGGGGAGTCTATTAAAAATAGAGTTAACCCGTCGGCCATTGCCCCTGGAATAAACCGATTAGGCATGATGATTCCCTATGCACCTTTGCATCCCTTTCTCTTTCATGAGGACATGCCTTTTCTTATTGTGACCAGCGGCAATAAAAGTGGACAACCTATTGCCCGCACCAATGAAGAAGCCTTAAGGGACTTGCAAGGGATTGCCGATTATTTTTTGCTTCATGATCGGGATATTATCATGCGGGCTGATGATTCTGTAGCCCAGGTGGTGGATGAAAAGCTTCATCTGATCCGCCGATCAAGAGGCTATGTCCCTGGAGAAATTCTAATTCCCCCACCCAATGTGGAAGAAAAAGAGACCTTACCAAGGGTCTTTGCTGCAGGAGGGGAAATGAAAAATACCCTGTGTTTAACCCGGGAGAATCGGGCGTATATGAGCCATCATATTGGGGAAGTGGATTGTGTGGAAGGAAAGGAAGGTTATACCCAGGCCTATAAACATATGAGCCACTTACTGCAACTACAGCCAGAAATTATTGCTTATGATCCCCATCCTGGTTACTATGTTTCTGATTTTGCCAAGGATTTGGTAAGCCTGGGAGAGATTCAAGCTTTTCCTGTGTACCATCACCATGCACACATGGTTTCCTGTATGGCAGAGCATCAACTGAACCAACCTGTGATTGGTTGTATTTTAGATGGGACAGGTTACGGCAGAGATGGAAAGCTATGGGGGTTTGAAATACTAGCAGGGGATTATGTGGATTTTGAGAGGATAAGCCATTTACAACCTCTTCCTTTGCCAGGAGGAGAAGCCAGCATTCGCCATCCCTGGATGATGGGGACAGCTTTGCTCTATGAAATCCTGCAAGATAAGAAGGCCACCCTGGAATGGTTGGATCGGCTATTTCCATCCCAAAAGGAAAAGTTTTCTCTGGTGCTGGCCCAGCTCAATGGAACCCTGCCTACTGTAAAAGCTTCCAGTGGAGGAAGATTGTTTGATGGAGTATCTGCTTTGCTGGGGGTTTGTCTTGAAAGCTCCTATGAAGGGGAAGCAGCCATTCTCTTAGGGGAAAAAGCAGCCTACGTTTCTAATGTTGATGGTGTGGAACTTTATCCTTTTCAAATCAAGGATGGAGTGATAACCATTGATGGGCTTGTCAAAGGTTTATTAATTGATTTAGAAAATCAATTGGATCGTAAAACCATGGCCAGGAAATTTCATGTAACGGTTTGTGAAATGGTGGTGGCTGGTGCCCAATTGGCCCGGGAGAAAACAGGAATTAACACCGTGGTTTTAAGCGGTGGCGTTTGGAATAACTCTACTCTGCTGCATCACACACGTAAGGAATTGGAATTGCAAGGATTCGCTGTATATACCAATGAAAAAGTTCCGGCAGGAGATGGAGGAATTGCCCTGGGGCAAGCCGTTTCCGCCTTATGGAGGTGGCAGAAAGATGTGTCTATCAGTTCCCGCTCGCGTGATTAAGATATTCGGGGAAGAAAGAAAGGCTGAAGTGGATTATTTCGGCAGCATTAAAGTGATTAGTATTGGCTTAGTCGATGATGTAGAAATTGGCCAGTATGTCCTTGTCCATGCCGGGGAAGGGATTCAAATTCTAGATGAGGCAAATGCTCAGTCCAGTCTGGCGGTATGGAAAGAGGTGCTGGAATTATGATGAATTTGCAGGCCTACCGCAATCCAAAGTTGAGTAAAGAGATCATAGACAAGTTGATTCCCTGCTTGCAAGCCAAGCAAGAACAACTTGGGCGAAAACTTCGCTTTATGGAAGTGTGCGGTACCCATACGGTCGCCATTTCCAAAAGCGGCATTCGGGATGTATTAAGCCCTTATGTGGATTTAACCAGTGGACCTGGTTGCCCCGTTTGTGTGACAGATCAGTCGGATATTGATCAAATGATTGGGTATGCAAAAAACGAGAATGTAATTATTACGACATTCGGAGACATGATGAAAGTCCCAGGCTCATCTTCCACCCTTTATGAGCAGCGTGCTCTGGGGGCAGATGTAAGAGTGGTATATTCACCTTCAGAAAGCCTTGATATTGCAAAGGAAAACCCTAATAAAATCGTTCTTTTCTTAGGTGTGGGTTTTGAAACCACCACTCCCAGCATTGCCATGAGCATGCAACGGGCAAAAGCAGAAGGAGTGGAAAATTACGCCGTGTATTCTTCCCATAAAATTACCACGATAGCTGTGGAAGCTCTTATGGGAGATGATACGGCTAATTTAGATGGATTTATCCTGCCGGGGAATGTATCGGTGATCATTGGCCGACAAGGGTGGTCCTTCCTGGAAAATTATAATTTTCCCTCTGTGATAGGGGGATTCGAACCCTTAGACCTATTGTCTTCTATCTATCAACTTTCCTTAGAAATGGATAAAGAGAAAAGGCTGGTCATCAATAACTATACCCGTGTGGTGAAAGAGGAAGGGAATCTAAAGGCACAACAGCTGGTGTCTGAAGTATTTTCTCCAGCCTCTATGAAATGGCGGGGATTAGGGTTGATTCCTGATAGCGGATTAGAAGTTTCTTCTTTATATAAAATGTATAATGCAAAAACGAGAGTTTCCCAGGTAGAACCGGTGGTTACCCGGGAAATTAAAGGCTGCCAGTGCGGAGAGATTTTAAAAGGGAAACGAACCCCTTTTGAATGCAAGTTGTTTGCCAGGGCCTGTACACCAGAACAGCCTGTAGGGCCTTGCATGGTTTCTTCAGAAGGGTCATGTTCTACCTATTATAAATATGAACGGGGAAAAGAAATTCGAGTATAAGTGGGGGAGATCAATGTGAAAAAGGTCTTGCTAGAGCATGGAGATGGGGGAACATTAACCCACCAGTTGATTCAGGATATTTTTAGGATGGCTTTTCAGGAGGACATCTTAGATCAGGAAACAGATGCGGCGCTTTTGCCAATTGAGGGGATTAAGCTGGCGGTGACCACCGATTCATTTGTAATAAATCCGCTGCTCTTTCCCGGGGGGGATATTGGCAAGTTAGCGGTAGCAGGGACCGTGAACGATCTGGCTGTGAGCGGGGCTATCCCTCGTTATCTGACGGTGGGTTTTATCCTGGAAGAAGGGTTGGATATGGATCTTCTAAAAGAGGTCGCTATGTCCATGGCAAAAACGGCCCGTGAATCCGGGGTTCGTATTGTGGCTGGAGACACAAAAGTGGTGGAACGAGGTAAATGTGATGGGATGTTTATCAATACTACCGGCGTAGGATTTATTTATGAACAACAACGGTTAGGGTATGAAGAGATTCAGGTTGGGGATGTCATTGTCATTAATGGTGGCATTGCTGAACATGGGGTGGCTGTTCTCAGTGAACGGGCAGGGATTCGCTTTGATCCACCACTCTTAAGTGATTGTCAGCCTCTTAATCTATTAATCGGAAAAATGCTTGATCATTTTTCCACTGTAAAATTCATGCGTGACCCCACCCGGGGCGGTGTGGCAACCACGTTGAAGGAAATTGCCGATAGTGCCAGGGTGCGAATGATTATAGAGGAAGATGCCATCCCTATGTCTGAGCAAGTGAGGGGAGCCCTAGAGTTTATGGGGATGGATCCTTTGTATATTGCTAACGAAGGGAAGGTCCTCATTGTTGTGGGAGAAGAAGAAGCAGATGAACTGATGGAATTTTTGCAACAGGAAGGGCATTGGATGGCAGCACGGATTGGCAAGGTGGAAGCTGGAAATGGGGAACTACTGCTAAAGACCTCCCTGGGAGGAACGCGGGTATTAGGGATGTTGTCAGGAGCTCCATTGCCACGGATTTGTTAGTTAGCCAGTTTTTTTAAATTAAATGGGGGTGCTTGTTTAATGTGCAAAGGTACAGTTAATTTTAATGAGGCCCAATTGTCCATTCATTTCATGGAGGATATGGCAAAACTCTTAAACTCTTATGTTGCTGAATGGCAGGAATTATTGTTGATGAATAACGGGGTTGAACTACTGTCTGATTTTGAATCTGTAGGGGAATTATCTTTGCAATTGAAAAAACAATTGCACCAACTGCGCCACAAATTAGAAGACTATGAAGAAAGCCTGGAAAGTACGGTGACGATTACCAGCATCAATATAAATGAGTAATTTATAAGGAAGGGATGGCTGGCGCCAGGTTATGTATGAATACCTGGTGCTAGCCTGATTTTCTATATCTTAGAGGGGGGAAGAGGAATTGGATGTTACTATATTCGCTGTATTATCCATGTCATTTTTACTAGGGATTAAACATGCTATTGAACCTGACCATATGATTGCCGTTTCAACAATCGCCAGCCAAACAAAAAGTTTATGGCGTTCCACCCTGGCAGGGGTGTTCTGGGGAATTGGCCATACTCTAACTCTTTTGCTTGTGGGGTTAATTATGATTGTAGTAAAAGGGCAAATTCCGGAAACAGTAGCATTGTCTCTTGAATTTGCTGTAGGGATTATGCTGGTTTATCTTGGGATAAGCAGTATTCTTTCTATTAAGAAAGAAAAAATTCATGCTCATCTTCATGAACATCAGGAAGGGTATGATCATAATCATTTTCATTCCCATAAAGAAGAAAAAAGCCATCAACATGCCCATAAGGATTTGTCCTATTATAAATCTATGGCCATTGGGATTGTCCATGGGTTAGCGGGAAGTGCAGCTATGGTTCTCTTAACTATGGAGACGGTGAAGACAGTAAATGAAGCGGTAATTTATATTTTGATTTTTGGGTTAGGCACGATTTTAGGGATGTTATTAACAACGACCGCCATCGGTGTGCCTTTTGTGTTGACGGCCAACTCGGCAAAAGTGAATCGAGGTTTAACCCGGTTGGTAGGGTTAGTTAGTGTGGCATTTGGTTTCTATTATATGTATAGCATTGGAATTGGGGATGGACTGTTTGGGGCTTTGTTTGGATGATTTGGGTAAGTGAAGGGATATAGTTGCTGCTAGCGAGAAGGGGGAAGGTTGGGCGGCTATATCGTTACATAGATTGGTGAGGGGCAGCCTGCCGTGGGGTGGGCTGTTTGTTATTTATGGTATAATTTACATACTGATTAAGGCAACACCACTTTAATATTTAGGAATTTATTAAGAAAGGTGGATTATATGTTTAATCCTCGGTTTCTATATAATCATTCAATCGTGAAGAATTTAATGTCCATTGAAAGATTAAAAGAAATAGTTAATATGCTGCCGTTATCATCTGATGTTGAAAGAAAACTACGTGAAGATGCAAAGATGAAAATGGCTCATTATTCAACACGTATTGAGGGAAATCCATTAAATCTTGCTGAAGTTTCACAAGCCATACTTACACGGAAAGATCGTCAAGGAGTTAAGGCTGAGCAAGAGGTTAGAAATTATTGGGAAGCATTATCATTTTTGGCCACTTCAAAAAAATGAAAGTTGCCATTTCTGAAGAATTTATAAAACGTTTACATTCTATTATAGAAGTAAGAGGATCAGGTAGAAGAAATCTTCAAAGTGAATATCGAGGCCCAACACCACCAGGAGTTTTATTTGCTGTTTATGTATTATGTTGCTGATTTACAAGGTTACTATAAAAATATACAAATGAATTTGCCACCATTATATTATGAAGGGAGAGATAATCCAGATAATCTAGCTCCCTGGATTGAGTATTTTATTAATATCATGGAGCGAGCTTTTAATCGTGTTGCTAATCTCGCCAAAAGTCAATATCACGAGCACAGTGACCCTATCATAAAATCACTTGAGCCCAGGGAAAGGAAGTTATTACGATTATTATTAAGTGGTTCAGGAACCATTGCCCCAAAAGAAATAGCAGCCGAATTTAATGTTCACACACGTACAGTTACAATGTGGGCAGTTGAGTGGATAGAAAAGGGAATAATCGAACCAGCTAGTGGAGAAAAAAGGATTCGATCATACAAAATAGGGAAAAAGTATATAGATGTTACACTTGAACAATTAGGTTATTTGGATACTTAATGTGGCCTAAAATACTGTCTGTGTTAAATAGCGAATAAATAGCGAATAAATAGCGAATAAATAGCGAATAGAAATAACTTGAAAAATACTCAATCTGAGGTACCCATTATGCCACTAAACGAAGGAATTTACGAAGAAATCATCAATCAAAAATTGAAAAATGAACTTCTTGGCTTAAAGCTGGATTCCTATGAGATTGGGAAAGAAACACTAGATGTGGAAGAAGCCAGGAAAGTTTTATCTTCTTATATTTCTACTGTAACAAGACGAGCTTTAAAGTATGTACGAGATAACCAATCCGATGATCATCTGGCCTTAATCAATCAAATTCAAACCTGTAATGATATTATTATTACTCTAAGTGAGAAACTGGATGATCGAGAATTCCAATCCTTGAAAATTGCTGAAGAAGGAGAAATATTAACTTCTCTTTATTCTAAAATAAATACCATAAAGAGTATCAAAAAAAGTGAGGTCATTCGGCCCATTACTCCCATTTCTCAAAGCTCCTTGTTTACTGGTTCTAATTACGAGCCAAATATGTTAGGGGAATTAAAGCGGGAGATTTTATCTGCTGATTCCATTGATATGCTGGTTTCTTTTATTAAGTGGAGCGGTTTGCGCTGCATTATAGAAGAGTTAAAAACATTTACAGAACAAAGAGATGGAAAATTGAGAGTGATTACCACTTCCTATATGGAAGCCACAGATTTTAAGGCAATCATGGAATTAAGCCAGCTAAAGAATACAGAAATAAAAATTTCTTTTGATGTTGATCGTACCCGCCTTCATGCCAAAGCGTACTTATTTAAAAGGGAAACAGGTTTTAGTACCGCTTATATCGGTTCTTCTAATCTGTCAAATCCTGCATTGACCTCAGGTTTAGAATGGAATATCAAAGTTACTGAAAAGGATTCTTTTGATATTATTAGAAAATTTGAAGCTACCTTTGAAAGCTATTGGAATGACAGTGAGTTTATGTCATTCAACAGGGAAGAAGAAGAGGACCAAAAACGGTTACGAGTGGCTTTATCCAAGGACAAAAATCAATTAATCAATGAAATGAACTTTGTGTTGGATATCCAGCCTTACTTTTATCAAAAAGAAATTTTAGAAAAGTTGCAAGTGGAGCGGGAGATTTTTGGACGGATGAAAAATCTCGTAGTTGCTGCTACCGGGGTTGGTAAAACTGTCATCTCCGCCTTTGATTATAAACGGTTTAAACAAAATAATAGACACACCCATCGCCTTCTTTTTGTAGCCCATCGTGAAGAAATCTTGAAGCAGAGCTTAAATACCTTTCGTGCAATTTTAAAAGATGCTAACTTCGGTGAATTATTGGTAGGAAACCATTTTCCCAATGATTTGGATCATTTATTTGTGAGTATTCAAAGCTTTAACAGCAAGAGTTTGTTTGAGAAAACAACCCCTGATTTTTACGATTATATTATCGTAGATGAGTTTCATCATGCGGCAGCTAATTCTTATCAAAAATTACTCAGTCATTATAGGCCAAAAATTCTTCTCGGTTTAACTGCCACTCCTGAGCGGAAAGATGGACAGGATATTTTTTGTTATTTTGACCATTCCATCGCTTCGGAAATGCGATTAACAGAGGCGATTAATCGTAAATTGTTATCCCCATTCCAATATTTCTGCGTGACTGATACAGAGGATTTGTCTAAGTTGAAATGGAGTCGGAAGGGCTATAACATTAAAGAGTTAGAAAATGTTTATATTGCTAGTGACAAAAGAAGCAGTCAAATTGTAAATAGTATCTATAGGTATGTGACAGATATTAATCAGGTGAAGGGATTAGGTTTTTGCGTGTCTGTTGAACATGCCATCTATATGGCTGATTATTTCAATAAAGTGGGGATCCCTTCTGTTGCTTTGTATGGGGATGTGAGTTCTGCTGTCAGGGGACAGGCACAGGAACAGTTAGTGAATGGAGAAATTACCTTTATCTTTGTAGTGGATCTATATAATGAAGGGATCGATATTCCCGAAGTAAACACCATTCTATTCTTGCGTCCCACAGAAAGTTTGACGGTGTTTTTGCAACAGTTAGGAAGGGGATTGCGCCTTTCTGAAGGGAAAGAATGTTTAACGGTTTTGGATTTTATTGGACAGGCCCATAAAAACTACAATTTCGAAGAGAAGTTTCGTACTTTACTGGGAAAAACAAAGCATTCTGTACGCCATTATGTAGAAAATGGTTTTTTCAATTTGCCAAAAGGTTGTTTCATTCAGTTAGAGAAACAGGCACAAGAGTATGTATTGCTGAACATCAAGGATTCTACGAATACCCGGGCGAACCTCATCACAAAACTGAAATACTTTCAACAAGATACAGGTTTAGAACTTACATTGAAAAACTTTTTAAATCATTATCACCTGTCGTTATATGATTTCTATGGACAGAACCGTAATCGAAGTTTTACCCGATTACTGGTGGAGGCAGGGTTAAAGGAGGATTTTAATAATGAAGATGAATCCTTTATCACAAAAAAATTACCTAATTTATTTCATTTGAACTCCAATACGTTTTTAAGATTTTTGCTTGCTTATATGGAAGGTTCAACAACCATAAATAATGAAGAAGAACAACTCATGTTAGCTATGTTTTACTATACCTTCTATAAGTCCCATCCTGAAAAAGAGGGATTCTCTTCTATTACAGAAGGCGTTAAGAAGATTATTAAAAATGTCCATTTCAAAAATGAGATATTATCGATTCTACGTTATCAGTATGAGGCCATTGAGACACTGGAATTTGAACCTGCCCTTTCTTTCCCTTGTCCATTAAGGGTACATAGTAAGTATTCAACGGCACAGGTTCTTTCCGCTCTCGGTTATTTTAATGCAGAGAGTAGCCCTTCCTTTCGTGAAGGGGTGAAATATTTTAAAGATAAAAAACTGGATGTTTTCTTTATTACTTTAAATAAATCTGAAAAGGATTTTTCTCCATCCACACTGTATGAAGATTATGCCATTAATGAACGGTTATTTCACTGGCAAACCCAGAGCAAGGTATCAGTAGGAAGTGAAACAGCAAGAAGATATCTAAACCATAAAAAAACTGGCAACAAAATTGCTTTGTTTGTGCGTGAGTATAAAAGTGAAAATGGGTATACAGCCCCCTTTGTCTTTCTCGGGACCTGCGAGTATGTTAGTCACTCGGGGAATAAACCGATGAGTTTTATCTGGAGACTTAAAGAGGAAATTCCCTCTTACCTTGTACCAAAAGCTAATAAGAATATTTTATAAGTATAACAAAAAAAGAGTAAGCTACCTTTAAAGATTGGTAAATAACCGAATTTTAAGGTAGCTTTTTTTGCTTCTGTCTTTATAAATCCTTTATTTTTTCTTGCTAAATTATTAATTGAAAAGAAAATTAATAATTAAAAAGAAAGGATGAAGAAGATGTCCAAATTAATCCTTGAAACAAGAGGGGTTAAGAAACTTTTTAATAAGCAACTTGCGGTAAATAATGTTTCCTTGCAAATCCCAAAGGGTTCCTTATATGGTCTTCTGGGACCAAATGGTGCAGGAAAATCGACCCTTTTAAAAATAATAACAGGGTTACTCCATCCCAGTGAGGGTGAAATTATTGTTTTTGGTGAAAGGTGGAGACGTCATCATCTTGGAAGAATTGGTGCACTGATAGAGTCACCTGCTTTATATGGAAATCTTACGGCTGTAGAAAATCTATCTATCCATGCAAAACTAATGGGGGTATCAAAAGAACGGATTGATGAGGTACTAGAAACAGTTGATCTAAAAAATACAGGGAAAAAACTTGCCTCACAATTTTCCATGGGGATGAAGCAGAGACTAGGAATAGCGATTGCTCTATTGAATCATCCTGAACTATTAATCCTGGATGAGCCAACAAATGGACTGGACCCTATCGGAATTCAGGAATTACGGGAACTAATACGTTCATTTCCTCATCAAGGGATTACAGTTCTTCTGTCAAGCCATATCTTAACAGAAGTTTCCCAGATTGTAGATCATGTTGGAATTATCAGTCAGGGAGAATTAAAGTATCAGGGGGAAATCAGACCTGATGATAACCTTGAGGAACTTTTTATGAAAGTGGTAAAGGGGGCAAAAAAATGATTCCCATTATTCAATCGGAGTTTCTTAAATATAAAAAAACAATTATGAGACGACTTATCTTACTTGTCCCATTATTTTTTATAATCATAGCATTACCTCAAAGGTTATTGATGCCTGATAATTATTTAAAGCCATGGCAGTTACTAATTAATCAAATTTTTAATTGGTGGCCTGTGTTATTTATTCCTATTGGAATCGCATTGTTTGCTGCCCTTGTTGCATTACAGGAAAGAAAGGCAGGAAATTATAGAGGGCTAAGATCCCATGATACTTCCCCTATTTTACTATGGATAGGAAAAGTGATGGTAATGGCTATCTACACTTTTTTTGCCACGGTGGTATTAATGGTAGCAGTCATTGTTTCGGGGTGGATTACAGCAGGGGGACTAATTCCCTGGTCCAAAATTTTTGTTGGGGGATTTGTCCTTTGGCTTACATCCCTTGCTATTATCCCTATACAGTTATGGGTAGCCACATGGAAAGGTACTCTGGCCAGTTTAATAATAGGGTTTTTTGGAATGGTTGGTGGGGTGGTTACTGCAGTGAAACCATACTGGATATATGTACCCTGGAGTTGGCCAACAAGGTTGATGTGTCCATTAATAGGTGTACATCCAAATGGAACTTTGTTAGAAGCAGGTAATCCCCTATTGGATCCTGGAGTAATTATGATGGGTATAGTCATATCCCTAGGAGCTTTTCTGGTCTTTACTTTATTTACAGCTGGTTGGTTTTCTAGGAGGAAAATGGGATGATAGAAATACTATATACTGAATGGATGAAAACAAAACGGACACCAGTAAGGTTGTTTTCGTTTTTAATTCCTATTGTATTTTCTGGCCTTCTTGTCTGGTATTTTTCTTTGAGAACTTTGACACAGAATACACACATTATATTATTTCAAGCATTTGTTGAAATATGGGCAGCACTCGTCTTACCGATGGCTGCTGGGCTACTTACAGGGTTAATGATTCATCAAGAGGAAATGGCAGGAAATTTTAATGGCCTTCTCATATCTAAATGGAAACGGACAAAACTATACCTTGGGAAATTTATTATGTTAATTTTACTAACTGTAGGTAGTACATTTCTATCAATCGTACTACTAATAATTGGGTTAGGTCTAATACATGTTCCAATTTCCTTAACTATACTTATATCATCAGCCTTCATAGCTGCAATGAGTACGATTCCACTTTTGGCTTTTCATCTATGGATTAGTTTTGCCTGGGGGATGGGAGCATCTATTGCTTTTGGAGGAGGAGGTATTTTGATTGCTAGCCTAATGTCAACAAGTCTTGGGGACACCATATGGCCCTATGTGCCATGGGCATGGCCCGTAAGGTTAGCAAAAATTCCTGTAATTATTTCATCAACTTATTCTATCCATGAAATATTAATAGCACTCTTCTCTATTATCCCATTTTTAGTAATTATGTTAGTTGGAGGGGTTTTGTGGTTTAAAAGATGGGAGGGGCGAAAAGTATATGATTGATGAAAGGAAGATTGAATCTTATGAGCAGAATTTTAATAATAGATGATGAAGTAGATCTTGTTTCTCTTCTGAAAGATGCCTTAGAGAGTAGAGGTCATCTGGTTTCTATAGCATATGATGGGGATCAAGGTATTGAAAAAGCTAAAAATGAACCAGATCTTATTTTACTTGATATTATGATGCCAGGAATAGATGGATATGATGTTTGCCAAAAAATACGGAATATCGTCCTTTGTCCTATCCTATTCTTAAGTGCAAAACAATCCGAGACAGACAAAATTAAAGGGCTTGCCCTTGGTGGGGATGACTATGTCGTGAAGCCCTTTAGCCTCAAAGAACTCATGGTAAGAATTGATACCCACTTAAGGCGGGAACAAAGGGCTATTTTTCTTAATGAAACAGGAAAAAGAGCATTGCTTCATATAAAAAATCTTATAGTAGATTTAAAATTAAGGCAGGTGCACATTAATAATATCCCTGTAACATTAACTAAGCGAGAATTCGATATTATTGAACTGCTTGTATTGCATCCCGGTCAAGTTTTTTCCAGAGAACAAATTTATGAAGTCATTTGGGGTTATGATGCAGAAGGTGATTCTTCTACGGTAACAGAGCATATAAAAAAAATAAGAGCAAAGTTAAGTGAAATGGATTCAAGGAACCAGTACATTTCTACGGTTTGGGGGATTGGTTACCGCATAGGGGGACAGCGATAAATGCTAGAAAAAAAACCATTAAAAATACAATTTATAATTACTTTTATCCTCATCCTCCTTTTGAGTCTTATAGCCACCCTTCTCACCTATTTTGTTGGTTTTAAAACTTTTCAAATGTTGGATAACAAAAAGGTATACCCAGCAAACTATTATGAAAAAAAAGTGCCTGATATTGAATCTTATGTCAGAAAAAGAGGGAGTATTATTTTAAATAAGATTGAAAAACAATCTCTCGAAAAAGTTATACCTTTAGATGGAATCAAATATCAGGTTATAGATGAAAATGGCCAAAAGGTATACGGGACAGATAGCAAAAGGGTTATTAATGGGAAAGAAGATCTATACAATAAATTAAATACAAATATTGGAAGAAATGGTGACTATATAAGAATCATTCCTTTGATAGATCCCCAGGGTAAAATAGTTGGAGCCCTTTCTCTATCCTATATACTAAAAATGAACTTTGTAAATACATTGGATAAAATATGGATTATTCCATTATTTATTGTAGTTTTCTTTTCTCCATTTATTTATATCACTGTTTTCACATTACTGTTTTCAAGAAAATTTACTGGTAATATACGTAAACCTGTTAATATGCTAATTCAGGCATCGAAAAAGGTAAAAGAGAAAGACCTTGATTTTAAAATAGAATATTCTTCGGATAACGAACTTGGTATACTCTGTGAGGCTTTTAATGAAATGAAAGAGGAGTTAAAAAAATCATTGCTAGCCCAATGGAGAATAGAACGGGAAAGAAATGAAATGGTTGAGGCGTTGGCTCATGACTTGAAAACTCCTCTTTCTATTATAAATGGATATGTTGAATTTCTTCTTGAAGGACATTATGAAAATAAAGAAAGACTTATAAAATATTTGCATGTTATAAAGGATAATACAAATAAGGGTTCTAAGTTAGTTAAAGAAATGCTTTATGCTGCTGAACTTGAAAGTATGGACTCTGCACGTAATATAGAACCCTTTGACTTACCTTCATTTTTGTTAGAGAAACAAAAAAGTTATGAAATATTGGCTAGGGATAAAAAAATTAATTTACAGGTAAATTTACATCATGAACAGGAAGATCAACGTCTATTTTTTATAGACCAAATTCAATTGGAGCGTATTTTAGATAACATTGTGATTAACAGCATGGGTTACACTCCTGATGGAGGAAATATAACCATTGAAGTTTATCGGAAAGAGGATAGTCTTCGCATTCTCGTATGTGATTCAGGAAAAGGGTTTAGTCTACAGGACTTATCAAATATATTTCATAAATTTTATAGGGGAGACAAATCACGTTCTTCAAAAGGCGGTAATTCCGGACTTGGTTTGTATATAGTAAAAAAACTGGTTGAAATGAACGGTGGAAGTATTAAAGCTTTTAATTCTAATGAAGGAGGAGCATGTATCGAATTTTTCCTTTCGCAAAAAGTAACCAGTGAAAACTTTTAGTGGCTTGGCTATGCCTGATAGGCTAGCATGCTTATTCTCCATGTCTATTTAGCCCCTTATAGAAGTTGGATACTAAGAGTGATTTTCTATAACACTATTAGTAACTGATTAATGGGGATTTTTTATGACTAGAAGTATTAATTTGATTTTAAAAAGCAGGTTGTCAAAGAAACAAAGGAAACAGGAAGCGTTGCTGCAGCGGTCCGTCTTTATGCTCTATCTGCAAATATGCTCAGTAGATGTGTAAGGGAATGGATCAAGGAAAATATGGTGCCATTGATTATACAAAGTTCCACACATTGATCCGAAAAAATGGTAGAGATTTATTTTTGGTACAACTTAATAGGTGCTGGAGGAATTTTAAAATGCAACAATATATCACTTTATCAGAAGAAGTACGTTTAGCTAAGGAACAAGGAAAACCGATTGTAGCCCTAGAATCAACGATTATATCTCACGGAATGCCTTATCCGCAAAACGTTCAGACAGCACGGGAAGTTGAGCAGATTATCCATGACAACGGAGCAGTTCCGGCAACGATTGCAATCATAGATGGAAAAATTAAAATTGGGTTATCTGATGAGGAGCTCGAAATGTTTGGAAAAAGTTCGGATGTGGCAAAAGCATCCCGCCGTGACCTGGCTTATTTGATTGCCACAAAGAAAAAAGGGGCGACCACCGTTGCTGCAACAATGATTTGTGCGGAGTTAGCGGGAATTCCTATTTTTGTTACAGGAGGAATCGGCGGCGTTCACCGTGGTGCGGAAAGGTCAATGGATGTTTCCGCTGATTTAGAAGAACTTGCCCAAACCAATGTAGCCGTTATTTGTGCTGGAGCTAAATCCATTTTAGATCTAGGATTAACCCTGGAATATCTTGAAACAAAGGGAGTGCCGGTAATTGGGTATCAAACCAATGTACTGCCAGCATTTTACACGCGGACAAGTCCTTATTCAGTTAACTTCCGTGCAGATGATGTGGAAACCATTGCGGCTACGTTAAAAACAAAATGGGATTTAAATCTTAAAGGCGGAGCGGTGATTGCCAATCCAATTCCTGAAGAACATGGGATGGATGAAAAAACGATTACAGAAGTTATTGAGACAGCATTAAGGCAGGCAGATGAGAATAACATCAAGGGGAAAGATGTTACTCCCTTTTTATTAGGAAAAATAAAAGAATTAACAGGCGGAAAAAGTTTAGTATCAAACATAGAATTAGTAAAAAATAATGCACGGATTGGGGCCAAATTAGCCCTTAGTTTTCATTCAATGAATTAAACAGCTTCTAAAAAAACATTGACGAAAGAGTTTGACTGTTATATATTCTAAATAATAAAATTATATTGTTATATAACAGTAGAGGTGAATAAAATGGATATGTATCGAAATGCTTATGAAAGTTATAAAACAGCTTGTGAAAATTACGGGATGGAGTCGATCGATTTCAACAAGTTTGTAAGACATCTAACTACTGAACAATTAGATCAATTTAGTAATACTTCTAAATGATTCTATAGGATGTGATGATTATGAACCTCCCACGACTGAAGTCGCGGATTTCGGGGTTAATGCTATCGCACATTGACCACCTGTGGCTGGGAACACACAGCCGCTATCCCGTTAGCGAACACATTTGGGATTACTTTTTTTAAAATATTCGCAGCACCATTTACATCCGCATTGAGTAAGATATTATTCTTTGAACAGTACATTCCTCTTGATATACGTTTTCCACTGAAGACGTTTTTTACTTCATTCCCCAATAGATAGGTCGGAATTTCATCTTCATCTAGAAAACTGGCTTTTGACGTATAACTTTCTTCTGTTACGATGACCGCAATGCCTTCGGCATTCGCTTTATAGGTAATCATTGATATTAACATCGAATGGGGTATTTGAACAAAATTTTGATTGTTTTTAGTACCCAATTCTACATTTTGCTTCCAACCGTTACTTTTACCAATAATAATTGTATCGATATGATTACTTATTGCGATTTTAACAATGTTACAACTGATTTTGTGAAGCTGATCTTTTATTTGGTTGTTTCGTTTGTTATCTAATTTAATTAATTTTTTTGAATAGAACGATCCCTGTTTCGAATTTTTCCCATTTCGTAACGCTGCATAATAATAACTCCTTAATTTGTTATACCATTGATTTACGGATTTGATGATACCGCCCTTAAACAAAATAGGAGATAATCCTGTGTTGAAGACTAGGGTCGCAATATTTTCCACACCTAAATCGATACTCATGCAACGATTCATTTTTGCTTCTACTACTGGTTTCTCTCCGACCAAGTAAATCACTTCTACTGTAAAACAATCTTTTTTGGGTATAATTCTTACCTGTTGAAGCTTTCCTTTTAATTTTACTAATTTCCCTATATTTAACTTCCATTTGGTCTTAGGGAAGGTTAAATGTTTACTGTCTGTTATTTTACAAATCTGGTTCGACAGAACCACTTCTTTTTGATTGCCCTTCGGTAAATAACGTGGGATATTGGGTCTTGCCTTATATTTATCAGGATGTTCTTTATAGTCTTTTAAACCTGCAAAGAAACTGGTCCAATTTTGAACGACGTTTCTAATCACCTGTTGATTGATTTGTCCAGGCAAGGAGTAATAATCCTTTTGTTTAATGGTTTTAAAAAGACAATCGAGAAAATGATATCCAAGAAATGACTTTTCTTTTGTAGGTAATTCGAATAGTTTAAGTTCAATTTTCTTTCGTGATTCTAGGGGCTTCTTTTGTTCTTTTTTAATTTTTTTATAGTAAGAAATTGTCTTTATCTCGTTCATCTGATCGATATTTTGATAGATGATTTCCAAAATTTCTTGCTGCAATGGTTGAAGTTTTTTGCCGTTATTCAAGGCTGTGTAAACTTGTCTAATGTAAAAGTTAGTGGTGTTATATAGGTTATTGCTATTTAAACACAGTTCCTCGAAATAAGGGTATAGGCGATGTCCTTTTTTGATATCTATGTTGAATGTTCGATAATCCTTTTGCCGCTCTAAACTCAATACTTTCACCACCTTTCCATCTCCCTATATTTTACCAAACAGAACATACGTTTGTCACTAATGTTTTTTTAAATAGCCGATTCATAAATTGTTTCACTGCCAGAAGCTCCTATGTGGCTATCACCGAGAACAGAAAATTGTACAGCCAAAAAAGCCCCCACCTTTTTCGGGAGATATTATTTTTTAAGTATTATATGATAGGGATTTAGAGATAGCGTGGGTTTATCACCTATTTTTCAAGTATCAATTATGTAATTGGAAGGGGAAAAGGAAAATGAAAAGTGGACAAAACCGAAAAGATATTCATCCAGGCCTTAAAGTGGAAATCGTACTAAAGAAAGATCAGAAAACCGGATTAACCACCCCTGGCATTGTGAAGGATATTCTGACTAATTCACCAAATCATCCCCATGGCATTAAGGTCCGACTGCAGGATGGTCAGGTGGGTAGAGTGAAAAATATAATTGACTAATAACTGTATCAAAAATAAAAACCGTATCCTTATCTGTAAAGAATACGGGCCGGGCTTGATGCCAGGTAAATAACCTCTGAAGCAACCAATAAGCTTAAAAAACTAGATTCATGCCAATAAAAGAAATGAGTAAAAAAAGAAAGGGTAATTACGTTGCATAGCGGAAGACATACAACTTTTTTAGGTTCATTTTTATTAGGCATTGGCATTATTGGTATGTTAGATGGGATTGTCTTTCACCAAATACTACAATGGCATAGTACTTACATGCATACTGACCGTTTTAACCAAATTGTAAGTGATGGGGTATTCCATTTAGGAGTGACAGTCATCACTTTTTGGGCTGCTACTGTTTTGTGGAGAAGCAATCCCTGGTCTGAATCCAATAGTGTTCGTCGTTTTTGGAGCGGGTTGTTCCTGGGTTCAGGAGTTTTAACTTTTTTAAAGGAATCATCAACCATTATATTTTAGAAATCCATCATATAAGGCCGGGGGATCCCAATGAATTCTATTATGATCTTGCCATTGTTGGTATTGGTTTACTTATGAATATCATCGGTTGGTTGTTGTATCGTAGTTTAAAATAAACTCAATCCATAGGCCTTTTCTTTTAGAGTATCTAAGGGAAGAGGCTTAATAATAGAACACATAGATAAACATCTTGACATAGTATCCCTTTTAGCATATAAGATAGAATTATAGATTCAGAAAATTCGAAAATTTTCTCGAATTTTTATGCAAAATAGCCCTTGGGGGGATATTATGACTTGGAACCCAAATTTGTCTTGTTATGAGTATGTTGAATTTACTTCGTCTATTCAAAAGGCATGGTCGACTTATGTGGAAGCAGGGCATTCTAATGAAATAATTCGACCTGATATCCTAATTTCTTGGCAAAGATCAAAAAAATTTGGTGTCGATCCTTTCCAAATAAAAATCCAGGAAATGGTTAAACAGGAAGATTTACTAACTAATCATGAAAAAAATCAAAAATTACTTTCCTTTGCACGGCCAGATATGAAACACCTGGCTGATACAGTAAAAGGGTCTGAGACGATTATTACGATTAGTGATAGAAACGGACTTATTTTGGATATGTATGGTGATACGAATGTTTTAACAGAAGGGGAAAAGATACATTTCATGCCTGGGGCAGTATGGAGTGAAGAAGTAGGTGGCACAAACGCGATTGGAACAGTCATTAAAACAAAGAAACCAGTACAAATTTTGTTTAATGAACATTTTTGCACCGGATGGCATGATTGGTTTTGTGCCGCATCCCCAATTTTGGATCCGCTTACAAATGAACTCCTTGGTGTAATAGATATTTCAGGAAAATGGAAAAATGTTCATCCCCATACCTTAGGACTAGCGATCTCAACGGCAAACCACATTTCTAAATATATTGAGAAAAACATCTATCAGGATGGATTACAGGTAAACCCCTTTTTGGCAACAGCATTGGGATCTGCGGATGATGGCATAGTAATAGTAAATACAAGAAAGAAAATTGTAAAAATGAATGGAAAAGCGGAGTCTTATTTCCGGCAAAGGGAAATTCAAACCATTGATAGTCTTTATGAATTAGATAAACTAGTAAATCTAGTATTAAAAGGCAAAGAAAAAATAACAGAAAAAGAAATTTCCCTTGGTGATGACAAGGGTAAATTCATTTGTTCTATTTATCCTATTATGATCGATTATAATCTTTTAGGGATTGTGATTCGATTCCGTGAAAGCAAGTTATCCTCTGGATTAATGAAAAGTCCCTTAGTTCAACAAAAGGATCCAGGTTCATTGCGGTACACTTTTGATCATATGATTGGAACTTCCCCCGCCTTTTTAAAAATTGTCAATCAAGCCCGCAAAGCAGCAAGATTAAATTCCACCCTTTTTCTATCTGGGGAGACGGGGACAGGGAAAGAATTGTTTGCCCAGGCTATTCATCATGCTAGTGAACGAAAAAATGCCCCCTTTATTGCGATAAATTGTGGCGCAATCCCTCGTGAATTAATTGAAAGCGAATTATTCGGTTATGAGTCAGGAGCATTTACAGGAGCTAAATCAAAAGGAAGTCCTGGAAAATTTGAGCTGGCACAAGGCGGTACAATTTTTCTTGATGAAATTGGTGACATGCCCCTCAATGTTCAGGTTCACTTGCTTCGCATTTTGGAAGAAAAGGTTGTAACGAGAATTGGCGGAAATAAACCTATTCCTGTAGATGTAAGGGTGATTGCCGCTACCCATAAAAATTTAATGGAAGCAGTGGGTAAAGGGGAATTTCGAGAAGATTTACTGTTTCGTCTTAGGGTAATACAACTAAGACTCCCATCACTACGGGAAAGGATTTCCGATATTCCGTTATTAGTCCATAACTTTATACAAAAGCTAGGTCCCCAATTTGGAAAAGACCATATTCAAATAAACATGGAAACCTTGCAATATTTCACAAAATATTCTTGGCCAGGGAATATAAGAGAGTTAAAAAATGTCATAGAGCAATCCCTTTTTAATATGGAAGGGGATACTTTGTATCCATATGATCTTCCATTTGAAATTTTGGAGAACGTAGATGATGTGGATCTAACTGCCGAATCTGAAAAAGATCAGCTTGTTAAAACTATAAAAATGATGGGCGGGAATATTACAGGTGCTGCTGTGAAGTTGGGAATTTCTCGGGCCACGATGTATCGTAAAATTAAACAATACAGTATCACTATCTAACGTGTAACTTTTGTTACGGTTGTTAGTTAACCCCACTGAATTTTTAAGTGGGCTTTTTTTATTTCAGCAATAGCAAGGTAAGACCATGTATCGCTACACCTGTAGTAAATTGCAACAATCTTTGACTGCTATCAAAGAAAAATCCTTATATTTGGCTGTTGTATTTTTTGGCATGATTCTTGCTTCTTTAAATAGGTAACGAAAGGAGATAGACCTTTTGGAACCGTTATCATAATAGAGGAGGAATATTGATGAAAGCATTAGTTTATCAAGGGCCAGGCAAAAAGGAATTAGTTGAAAAACCCATTCCAACCATTCAGGAACCGACAGATGTCATCGTTAAAATGACCAAAACGACAATCTGCGGAAGCGACCTGCATATTTTGAAAGGAGATGTACCAACAGTTGCTAATGGGCGTACTTTAGGACATGAAGGTGTAGGTGTTATTGCAGAGGTGGGGTCTGGCGTTCATCAGTTTCGACCAGGCGACAAAGTGTTGATCTCTTGTATCACATCCTGTGGAAAGTGTCACTATTGTAAAAAAAGCATGTATTCCCATTGTGAGAATGCGGGTTGGTTACTTGGAAATACAATTGATGGTACGCAGGCTGAATATGTAAGGATACCTTATGCTGATACAAGTCTGTATCATATTCCCGATGGTGTTGATGAAGAAGCCCTGGTCATGTTAAGCGACATTTTGCCCACAGGTTTTGAAGTGGGTGTACTTAAGGGTCAAGTAAAACCGGGTGATACTGTTGCCATTGTGGGAGCCGGACCCGTTGGACTTGCTACTTCATTAACCGCTCAGTTTTATTCACCATCAGAAATTATTGTTATTGATCTGGATGATTATCGCCTTGAAGTAGCAAAAAAATTCGGAGCAACAAAAGTGATAAATAGTAAGGATGGAAAGGCTGTAGAAAAGGTCATGGGTTTAACAAATGGAAAAGGAGTAGACGTTGCCATAGAGGCAGTAGGAATTCCTGTAACTTTTGATATTTGCCAGGATATTGTAACAGCTGGTGGCCATATAGCTAATGTAGGGGTTCATGGAAAAGGCGTTGAGTTAAATCTACAAAAGTTATGGATCCACAATATAACGTTAACAACTGGACTTGTGGATACGAATACTACACCTATGCTTTTAAAAATAGTTGAATCAAATAAACTTGAGCCTAAGCAATTGATAACCCACCGATTTAGCCTAAATGAAATCATGCAGGCCTATGAGGTTTTTAGTAATGCGTCCAAGGAAAGTGCATTAAAGGTCATTCTCACCAATCCTTAAATAAGAAATCAGTCTCTAGCCTACTGGAATTGCAGTAGGCTTTTTATTTTTTTCAGATGAGACAATGAGACTTTTTTTGTCTCAGTGAGACAAGTTGAGAATCTAAGAAAATGATGATCCTCCCAAAATCTTCTTATTAACACTGAACTCAAAAATTTTTTTTTATAAGAAAAGGTTGGCACGAATCTTGCTTCTATATATTTGTAAAAGGGGGGAATGAGACAAACAGAGCTTAAATCGGCTCTATTCTAGTAACCAGGGAAATAAGGGAAATCCCTGGAAAGGGAAGGAAAAACCAGAGAGAGGGGATATCAAAATGGGATTGCTCATGACCATTGACAATGGCGGTACGTTCACAGATGCCTGTTTAATCGACCAGGAACGCATTGTTCGCGCCAAAACGCTAACTACCCCATATGATTTGACAAGATGTTTCATCGAAGTGATTAAATCGGCTTCCAAAGAGCTTTATGGGGGAGAAAATATCCAGCGTCTATTGGCTGAATTGGATTATCTTCGCTATTCAACCACCGCAGGAACCAATGCCATTGTACAGAAGAAAGGCCCGCGCCTGGGATTAATTTTGCGAGAGGGGACAAATCCCTCCTTTTTGCAGGAAAGCAATGATGAAAAAGAAATGTTTTCCGCCATGGTAGATGACCGTGTTGCTAGTATTAATTCAGAGGGTGAAGGATATGAATTGGAAACCGGTGTAGTGGATGTAATGAATCAGTTGCTTGCAAAGGGCGCTAATCGAATTGTCATTAGTTTAAGCGGGCCAAACCTTGCAGAAGATGAGACGAAAATTAAAAAGATTATCTTAAGGAAATATCCCCGCCACCTTTTGGGGGCAGTACCCGTATTGTTTTCCCATGAGTTAGCGGATGATTTGAATCATCGCAGGCGTACCTGGGCAGCTTTGATTAATTCATTCTTGCATTCAGGAATGGAGAGGTTTCTGTACAATGCGGAAAATGTACTGCGGGAGTACCGTACTAAAAATCCCCTGCTTATTTTTCATAACGATGGGAATTCGGCAAGGTTAGCAAAAACCACAGCCATTAAAACCTATGGATCGGGTCCCCGGGGTGGCATGGAGGGGACGAAAGCACTTGCCCAACATTATAACATTCCCGCATTACTTACCTTAGACATTGGGGGAACCACTTCCGACATCGGGTTAGTAAAGGCCGGAGAGATTAAAGAAGATCAATATGGAAAGATTGAAGAAATTCCTACATCTTTCTCTTTAAGCGATTTGATTAGCGAGGGAGCCGGGGGAAGCTCGATTTTTAAAGTGGAAAATGGCCAGATTGTTGTTGGTCCGGAAAGTGCAGGGGCGGCTCCAGGCCCAGCTTGTTTTGGGCGGGGAGGACAAGAACCGACCATTACAGATGCCTATCTGTTAATGGGCGTCTTGGATGCAAGTTCTTATTTTCGTGGCAGTATGGCCCTTGATCCATCCCGGGCAAAGACAGCGATTGAAGAGAAAATTGCCAGGCCTTTAGGAATAAGTCTGGATGAAGCGTTGTTGTCCATGGAAAAAGCTTATGAGGAAAAAATCGCCAATGCCCTTGGGGTTTACCAACAGCAAGCGGATGAAGTGACTTTGCTGGCTTTCGGTGGCGCCGGTCCCATGAGTGCTTGCGGTATCGCAAAAGCAGCCGGCATTAAGGAGATTATTGTTCCGAGACTGGCAGCGGTATTTAGTGCTTTTGGCATTAGCTTTAGTGATATTGCCCATGAATACAAGGCCACCCTGCAAGAATGGAATATCGCCAGTTTGCAGGAAAAATTAGATCAATTGGAAGAGAGGGCAAAGCGGGATATGTTTGCGGAAGGATTCGATATTTCTGAGTGTACCATGTATACCAATCTTACCTTCATCAGAAATGGAGAACAGCAAAGTGTCACTTTTAATAACAAAGAGGTTATCCATTTAGAAACAGAAGGTGCCGAAGATGTCCGTATTCATCTGCGAGTGGTGAAACCCATTGCCCACTTCAGCCTTGAAAATAAGAAAAAGCTAAAGGAACGAAAGCCGATTTCTGTTCGCCAGCAATCTATTCTCCATACAGGTTTGCAACAGATTGATGTGCCAGTTTATAAATTTGAAGAGATGAAACCAGGTACATGTGGAATAGGTCCAGCCCTGATAGAGGATGAGTATTTTACTTGCCGTATATTAGAGGGATGGAAATTTAAAGTAAATGAAAATAAAGATATTTTCATAAGTGATGAAGGGGGGATGGCATAATGAAGGCCAATATAACAGAATATTTGGCGATTGATCTGGAAAAAGAAATGTGGTGCTGCCGCAAATGCAATCACGAAATCGCTCCTGCACGAAGCAATTATAAAGAAGGGCTTCTTGTCTATAATCGAGACCCGCGGGAGATCCATAAGCCTATTATAAATCCGGATTGGTATGAGTTTACGTTTTCACCTGATCCCAATTGGTGCCAGATTCTAGAGTACTATTGCCCAAATTGCTCTACCCAGCTAGAAGTGGAGTATTTGCCTCCAGGACATCCACCAATCCATGACATGGAATTTGATATTGATGCTTTGAAAGAGCGTTGCTTAAAAAGGGAGGGGCAGAAAGCATGAGACAAGTAAGCGTTGATATTGGCGGTACGTTTACAGATTGTTTCCTTGTTTGGGATGACATTTATCTCGAAACGAAAGCGTTAACAACACACCATAATTTGGCCCTTGGTTTTATGGATGCCCTTGAACAAGCCTGCACAGAGTTGGGGAAAGACATTCGAACAGTGCTTTCTCAATTAGATTCTGTCCGTTATGCGACTACACTAGGGACAAACACTTTAATTGAGCGAAAAGGGCCAAAGATTGGGTTACTGACGACAGCCGGTTACGAAAGCCAGGTTCCTTTAAGCCGTGGAAGGGGATATGGGGATGGTCTTACCCCCCAGGAACAGCAGGATATGCCTGCGGGCCAACGTCCAGAACCCATCGTACCCATTCCTATGATTGCCGGGGTCCGAGAACGGATAGATCATAAAGGACAAGTTGTCATGTCCCTTGATGAGGAGCATCTGCGCAAACAAATCCGCCATCTCGTAGACCGTGGGGCTCAAGCTTTTGTGGTGGGGCTTATAAATTCCGTGGTTAACCCGGTTCATGAACGCCGTGTGGAAGAAATTCTTCTTGAAGAATATCCTACACACATGCTTGGTGCATCTCCAGTCATTCTATCCCATCAAGTGGCTGAAAGAAAAGGTGAATATGTCCGGATTACTTCTGCGATCCTTGATGCTTATTTGCATGATCAAATGTACCATGCCTTAAGCTCACTGGAAATGACTTTAAAAGAATATGGATATACAAAGCCTATGCTTGTTGTACACAATATTGGCGGGATGGCTCAACTTAATTCAACCCATGCCCTGCAAACGATTCATTCAGGCCCAACGGCAGGGATCAACGCATCAGAACATTTGGCTGAAGAGTTTGAAGTAGGCCATTTAGTCGCAATGGACATGGGTGGGACCAGTTGTGATATTGGGATCGTCGTAGGTGGCGGAATCCGATTCTATGACTTTAATCCGGTTATTGATCGTTGGCTGGTCAGTGTACCTATGCTACATCTGGGAATCATCGGAGCAGGCGGGGGATCGATTGCCAGGTATGACCAAACCCTGAAGCAAATTGAAGTCGGTCCGGCAAGTGCTGGTTCTGAACCTGGCCCAGCATGCTTTGACCGGGGAGGAATGGAGCCGACAGTAACCGATGCGGATTTGATTTTAGGCTATCTTGATCCGGATTATTATGCAGAAGGGCACATCAATCTCAATCGGAAACGTTCTGAATTTGCCATTCGGGAAGCAATCTGTGAAGAAATGGACCTTAGTGTCATTGAAGCGGCCCGCCAAATTAAAAAGAAAGTCGATTCTAATATGGCCCATGCAATTTTCAAGGAATTGGGAGTAAAAGGGTATGATCCGAAAAATTTCACCCTTCTTGCTTATGGTGGAAATGGACCCCTTCACTGCTGTGGAATTGCCAGTGTTCTTGATGTCGATAAAATTCTGATTCCTCCTTTTGCCCCCATCTTCTCTGCGGTGGGCGTTGGGATCATGGATCAGTTAAATATTCACGAAAAGTCGGTTTTCATGAATATCTATGACTCTAATACACGCAGTCTATTTAATGATTATGATTTATTTAATTCTATTGTTAGCGAACTCGAAGAAGCAGGGAAAGAAGAGCTTCTCCGCCAGGGAATCCCGGAAGAATTGATTCAGTATCGCCTGGAGTTAGACATGCGATATGGAAACCAGTTGACCCAAACTTCTGTTATTTCTCCAATTAATCGGCTAACGAATATGGAAGAAGTGTTGGAACTTGTAAAAGCTTTTAGCATTAATTATGGCGAACGGTTTGGAGAAGGAAGCCAACAGCCGGAAGCAGGCATTCGTATTAATACTATTCGTGTACTTTCTTCAGTTCAACTAAGCCGGGTTGAATTCCAAAAACCTGTGGAAGGAAAAGGCAATGCAATACAACCTGTAAACAAGCGAGAATGTTATTTTGTGGACATTGATGAACCGGTACTGACAAATGTTTATCGCACGGAAACCATTCAACCGGGCAGCGTCATCGAAGGGCCAGCTCTTGTGGAATCTCCCCGTACTACCTATTTGATTGAACCAGGCTGGGAACTTGTTATGGGTGAGCAAAATTCTGCATGGATTATCAATACAAAGAATACAGGGTCAAGTAAAAAATTATTGCGAGAAACCATTTTGAAAAACTAATGAAGGAGTGAGAAAAGGATGGCGATTGATGCAACTAAACGTGAGCAAGAATTGGTTGAGCAGTTTCTGAAAGAGACGACTCTTTTTCTTGGTCCAGAACCCAGGCTAATGCAGGACCACGGGTTGGCTCCGATTACAGATCGAGAAATCCAGGCGATCTTTAAGGAGAATGATCCTTCAATCATTAGTATGGCGCGAAGCAAGATGCAGGCAGGGGCTAATGAAGCCTATGAAATGCTTGAGCAGATCGGAGCAGCGCCAGGGGCCAAGTGGGGGGATGTCGTGTGCGGTATCTTTACCGCTAAAGGGGATTTATCCATCGTGAGTTCCGGCGGTGTACTGATTTTTGCAGGATGTACCCAATACGGGGTAAAGTACATCGTGGAAAATTGGCTCAATGATCCCGAGGTAGGGGTGGAACCAGGGGATATCTTTTATTACAATGATGCCCGCTATGGCGGTGTCCACAACACTGACCAAAATTTGATTTTGCCTGTTTTCAACAATGGAGAATTAATTGCCTGGATTGTAACCGTTGTCCATGAAGGTGAAAACGGTGCCGTTGAGCCTGGCGGTATGCCTTCGGCAGCAGAACAGGTTTATGATCAAGGCTTGGCGATCTCTCCTATGCGGGTCGGACGAAACTATAAATTTTACAAGGATTTAGTAACCTATTTCCAAAATTCTGTACGGGAGCCGAAATTGCAAGTGGTAGATATGAAGGCCAAACTCCACGGTGCTCTTCGTATCATGCAGCGCATTGAGGAAACCATTGCAGAATATGGCGTAGATGCGGCCATTGCGGTTTTAAGAAAGACTTTGGATGATACAGTGGAGGAGGTACAGCGCCGCCTTACCCAATGGCCCGATGGAAAGGTGCGCATGATGGGGATCGCCGATAGTACTTTACGGGAGAATTTGCTTATTAAAGTTAATTTGGAATTGACCAAAAAAGGGGGGGAATTGACACTTGATTTCCGTGGTTCTTCGCCTGAGTTTGCTAACCGGGCAAACAATTCGGTTACAAGTGCGATGAAAGGGATGCTTGCCCAACTCTTCCTTTCCTTTGTTTGGCCGGACTTGCCCAGAAACCAGGCTGTGTTGGCTCCGATGAAGTTTATTATTGACGATCATTCTATCTATAATGCATCCTATGATGTCCCAAATGCACAGAGTATGATGACATTCTTCCCGGCTTTCACCGTAACTCAGGCTGCTTTAGCGAAATATTTATACAACAGTCCGGAAAAAGCTACTAAACTGATTGCACCCTGGTACAACATGATTAGAACGACGATTTATGGCGGTATCACGCAACATGGGGAAACGGTAGGCAATTTGTGTGCTGATTTAAACGGAATGCCAGGGGGAGCAAAGGAAGGGATGGACGGTGAACATTCCATTGCCCCCATCTTTGCTCCAATGTCGGAACAAGGGGAGCAAGAATTAATTGAGGAAGAAATTCCAATTATGCAACTTTCCCGCCGCTTGATGAAAGACAATCAGGGATTTGGCAAATACCGGGGTGGACAGGGGTATCAAATGTTTGTTACGCAAAAGGAGTCCGATTTCTTTGGGTTCATGACAACGACCATTGGATCCAAATATCCATCAACCTATGGAATTTACGGTGGCTATGCTTGCCCTGCTTACCCATTGGCCAAAATTAAAGGAATTGACATTTTTGAAATTATGAAAAATGATCCTGAAAAGATGGTTTACACAACCGAAGAGATTATGAATAATCGCCCATTTGAAAATGCCACCTATACAACACATCATGGGGGACTTCAATTTGAATTGGCCCAGGAAGGAGAAATTTATATTATTACCCAGGGGGCTGGCGGTGGATATGGGGATGTACTGGACCGGGATCCAGAATTAGTCATTAAAGATGTAGAGGAAAATTTAATTTCCGAAGAAACAGCCAATCGAATCTATAAAGTATTTTTCAATCCAGAAACTTTAATCCTGGATTCGGAAAAAACGGAAGAAGCACGCAGAAAAGAAAGAGAAGACCGGAAAAAACGAGGGATTTCATATCAGGAGTTCGTTAAGAACTGGGTTACAGACACACCTACAGCTGATCTTCCCTTCTACGGTTCTTGGAAAGAAAAAAATGTTATTTATGCAGGTTCTCCTGATAACTATATGACTGAAGGAAATTTGAAAGCGGTTTGGCTTCCTAATCCGAAAGATGTGCGAATTGCTGAATTAGAAACTGAATTAAAAGAATTGGGCGATAAGCGATGATTTCGGGGACAGGAACAGGATTGAAACGAAGGGTTTGGCTGGATTTTATTCCTTATGCGAATCGATTGTTTGCGGCTGGAAGGGAGGATATTTGGAGTAATGCAGATACCTTCATCTCTATTTTTAGCCAGGGGCAGGGTTTGCTTCGATCGGATATACTAAGCATTCCCCTTTATGATTTTTATGCTGCCTGGATAAATGAAAATATGGATTTGTTACAAACGTGGGAGGGGAAAAAGGCAACTTTTTCTTTAAAAAAATTGCTTGCAGCAGAAAAGCCAAGAAAGGAAATCAGTGATGTTCTTAGTGGGCTTCATAACCTCTATAAAGGAGCACAGCCCTTTGTCCTCAGGTTTCCTTCTCCCCAAAAGTGGTTGCAATTGTTGCATCCTATGGTGCGGCCAGGGCAAGAGTTGATGATTAGTGAAGAGGATATTGAAGTAGCATCGATGTATTTGGCGGAATATTTGCGCAATTTTTCTTCCCACGGCCTTTCAGCTATTGTAATGGAAGAAAATAATCAACTGAATATGATGAGTAATCAGGTTTGCACCTTATATCAACCTGTATTTAATTTAGCAAAGCACTATCAATGGTCAGTAGGTATTCATCTGGAGGAATCAGTAGATGAATCATTAGAGATTACTGATAAGATCAATTTTTATCTCTTTGGAAACAGTGATTTTACAACATTACTTCACCAATGGGAAAAAGGTAACAACATCGGAGGAGGCCTGAATCGGGATTTCTGGTCTAAACAACAAGTTCTGCCTGATCGTTTACAGGCAAAGTTCATGTACGGTGAAGTGCCGGAAGACGCTGAACCAGAAACAGTACTTTCCCAATTAAAATGGTTACGTTAGTCTATCACCCAAACCAAAAACAGTGTCGCTTTAAGACAAGCCTCGTGATCTTGAACGGTCACGGGGTGATTATCTAAATAGGAGGGGCTGAATTTGTTTTACCCATCTCTACAATTAAAGGATCTTTTCCGTAAAGTATTTTTTCAAAACCGAGAAAACAATGCACTTGTTTTTGGTGAATATACTTTCAAGTATGGTGAATTGCTGAAATCTGCAAATCGCATTGCTCATGGGTTAATCAAGCGGGGGGTAAAAGCCAATACAAGAGTGGCTTTGCTTATGTCTAATTGTATCGAGTATGTCATGAGTGACATGGGAATTATTCAAGCTGGAGCGACGAAGGTACCTCTCAATGACATGCTGGGAGAAAAGGAAATTTCCCATATTCTTAAAGATTCCAATGTACAGGTATTGATTGTAGGACGTCCTTTTTTTGAAGTTATTCAAAAAATAAAAGATGAATTGCCAGAATTGAAGACAATTGTTGGGGTGTCTGAACAGGATCAATGTCCGGAAGGATTTATACCCTGGAATGGCTTTCAAGAAGATGAATCAGAGGATGATATCCATGTGAACGTTAGTCCTCAGGATTTAGCGGTAATTATGTATACAGGAGGAACGACTGGATTGCCCAAAGGGGTTATGCACACACAAGAGAACATGGCAATCAATCTTTTTTCCCATATTCTTGAACTTTGTTTACAAGATGATGAGAGAATCCTTCTTTCTACTCCCTTACCCCATAGTGCTGGCTTCGTCCTGCAGGCAGGGTTAGCCAAAGGTGCCACACATTTTATTGAACAAAAATTCGATCCCCAGGTTGTATTGAAACATCTTGAGGAAAATCAAATCACCTTAACTTTTATGGTACCGACAATGATTTATCGAGTGATGGATCAGATTCAGGGAAACAAGATGAATTTTTCTTCTCTACGGACCATTCTTTATGGGGCGGCGCCTATTACTGTAGAACGATTGAAACAAGGATTAGAGATTTTTGGCCCTGTGTTCACGCAGCTTTTTGGCCAATCAGAAGCTCCTAATTTTATAACACGATTAAAAAAATCGGATCATTCTCTAGACCCCTCTAAAGAAAAGTGTTTAAGTAGCTGTGGCCAGCCGGTATTAATGTCCCAGGTGAAAATTGTGGATGAAAACGGACGAGAAGTTCCCCGGGGGGTTGAAGGGGAAATTATCGCCTTCACTCCCTATAATATGGTTGGCTATCATCAAGCATCGGAAAAGACAGAGGAAACATTGAAAAATGGATGGCTCTACACGGGGGATTTAGGCGTGATGGACGAGGAAGGTTACGTTTATTTATTAGACAGAAAGAAAGATATGATCATTAGTGGAGGATTAAATGTTTATACATCTGAAGTAGAAAATGTCATTCAGAAACACCCGGGAGTGAGTCAGGTGGCAGTAATTGGAATTCCTCATCCTGATTGGGGCGAGGCAGTTACGGCTGTCATCGTGCCTAAAGTCAGTAATCCTCCCACAGTGGAAAGTATTATCGATTTGTGCAATCACCATCTATCTAAATATAAGCGACCAAAAGAAATTATGTTTATGGACTCACTTCCTCTGACTGCATACGGAAAAATCGATAAAAAGATTTTACGGAAACCCTTTTGGGGAAATGCCCAGAGAAATATTAACTAAGGAGGAGAGAATATGGCTTTAGCTTCTGTCATCGGTGTAGGAACAACCCATTATGGGGCGCTTCAATCAACATTTGCCGAGCTCGTAATTGAAGCGGCAAAAAAGGCTCTTGACGATGCTGGATTAGGTCCGGATGATATTGATGCCTTTTACCTGGGCAATTATGCAGGAGACTCCTTCATTGGCCAAAACCATTTAGCTGCCTATGCAGCATCGGCGATTGGGTTAAAAGGAGTTCCTTCTTCCAGATTGGAGGGAGCCTGCGCTTCTGGAAGTTTGGCTCTCCGTCAGGGGATTTTAGCCATTCAAAGCGGAATGTACAAGAGGGTTTTAGTAGTTGGGGCGGAGAAAATGACATCCCAACCAACGGCAAGAGTGACGGAGATTCTTGCACAGGCTAGCAACCGGGAATGGGAGGCCAATATAGGAATGACCTTTCCCTCCGTTTTTGGGCTAATTGCCCAACGCCATATGTATCGATATGGAACAACAAGAGAACAAATAGCATCTGTCGCCGTGAAAAATCATGCACATGCCCTTCTTAATCCACATGCCCATCTACATAAAAACATTACGATAGAAGATGTTTGTGGATGTACAAGCATGGTTGCCGATCCGTTAAACCGCTATGACTGTTCTCTCATTTCTGATGGTGCATCTGCCATGGTGCTTTGTGCACCAGACCTTGCTAAAGAATATCAAACGAATGTAGTAGATATCATTGGTTCAGGACAAGCCTCAGGCCCTTTTGAATTGTTTATGAATGAAGAATTAACTTCATTTTTCGCTAGCCGACAAGCTTCCCAGGAAGCTTATGAAATGGCTAATGTCCAACCGATGGAAATTGATTTTGCAGAGGTACATGACTGCTTCACCATGGCTGAAATTATCGCTACAGAAGATTTAGGATTTTTTAAACCTGGCGAGGGGGGAATTGCTGCTTTAGAAGGGCGAACTTCCCTTGGAGGAGATATTCCAATTAATCCTAGCGGAGGGCTGAAGGCTAAGGGGCATCCCATTGGATCAACGGGAGTCGGCCAAGGGGTTGAAGTGGTTTATCAACTTCGCGGCCAGGCAGGCCAACGTCAGGTAAAGGAACCATCCATCGGATTAACGCAAAATTTGGGAGGATCGGGAGGAACCTGTACGGTACACATTTATAAACGGAGGTAAGAAAAATGTCCCTTAAAATAAAGGTCCATCATTGTGCAACCTGTGAGAAAAACTACTTATTAGCCTCAGCTTATTGCCCCCAATGCCGCAGTGTAAATAGTTTTATTCCTTTGGAAGTAGAAGGGAAAGGGAAGATATTTTCCTACACAGTTGTTTATGTGAGCGAAAAAAAATGGGAGGCTGACACACCTTATTCATTGGTTGTCATTGATCTGGATGGAGGTGTACGGGTTTTAGGGAGAATGAACGGGGACAATCTTCATCCTCTCCAAATAGGCATGAAAGTTGAACTAACAGAATACAAGGATCAGGTTCCCGTATTTAAGAGAGTGGATTAGAGGAGGGGAAAGAAATGGGAAATAGTTTTCCAATGGCTAGCATTGCAGCTATTATGGAAAAGTATCTAGAAGGTAAATAAAAGTGTAATAGAAAGCTGGTATTTTCTTAATATAGGAAATACCGGCTTTTGTATGTTTAATTTAATAAATAGGCACCCAGATTATTGCTAATGCGTATGTTTCCCAATATTATCCTACGGAAATGCGTTCTACAGGGATTGGATGGTCCCTTGGAATAGGCCGGTTAGGAGCTATTATTGGCCCGATGATGGGTGGGGTGTTACTAACCTTAAATATGCCATTGCAATTCAACTTTTTAGCTTTTGCTATTCCTAGAATCATTGCAGCAATTACCATTTGGTTTGTCCGGGAGAAGCAAACCCCATCACATAAAGGGGTGATCCAAAAAGAACAAATTCTTCAAGAAATAGATGCATGGGTAACAACAGATTAATAAGAAAAATTTTCTGAATAATCAGTATTTACAAAAGAGGTCAAGTCGGTGTATAGTTATAATTGTAAACAAATGATAAATACTATTTACTAATGGTGAACAAAAATAAGGGGGAAGAAAATGAAAATCGGTTATTTTACTTTAACGGATAATCCTATTGAGTATGCACCAAATCGAAAAAATCCTAATCAAATGGTTTTGGATCTAGAAGAACAATGTGTATATGCGGAGGATTTAGGATTCGATTCTGTATGGGTACCTGAACATCATTTCAGCGTCCTCGGGGTTCTTCCTTCACCAGCCATGTTATTAACTAGTGTTGCTGCGAAAACGAAAAAAATAAAATTGGCGCCAGCTACAGTTGTATTGCCTCTCAATCACCCCATCCGTCTGGCGGAAGAATATGCCCTGCTTGATTTATTAAGTAATGGCCGGGCTATTTTCTCAGCAGGACGGGGGTATGACAAAAGGGAATACGATGTATATGGGATAGATTTTAATAAAAGCAGGGATTTATTTTTTGAAGGACTCGACATTATGAAAAAAGCATGGACAGAAGAATTCTTCTCTTATGATGGAGAATTCTACACCTTCCCTAAAGTATCTCTGACCCCACGCCCTGTTCAAGATCCCCATCCTCCGATTTATGTAGCTGCCTTCAGTGAGCCAACCATCGAAAAAGCTGCAGCCATGGGTGAACACGTGATTTTTGCTCCCTTTGCAGCGAGCATGGTGTTTGGCAGCCTTGGAAATGCTGTAGATAACTTTAATCGTTTATCCCATAAAGCTGGATTTAAAAATAAAAAAGCAGCCTGCTCTTACTTTATAAATGTAACTGAAAGCCCTGAAGAAACAGAAAGAACCAAGGAAAGAATGTTACGTTACTTTAGCGGTCTCGTTCCTGCATTCCCAGGTGATCCGAAAAAAGCTCCGCCCCATATCAGCTACTTTGTTGATATTGTGGAACGCTTGAAAAACTTGAAAACGAATGAGTTAAGCGAGCAAAGTATTATTGTGGGTGATGCAGAGTATGTGACTGAAGCTCTGAAAAGAGTGGAAGCCACTGGCCTTGATGAAGTCATTTTGTATTTCGACTTTGGCGGATTGTCCCACCGAGAAACCCTGGCTGCTATGGAACGTTTTGCAAAATATGTTATGCCTCACTTCAAAAGGGAAAATGCCCTTAATGCATAATTGAAGAAATTCTTTTATCTCTTCTGGCCGTTGTATCAAATAGAAAAATAATGGTAAAATTCAAAAATACGATACAGTGGATAATGTAGGAGATAGAAGGTGAGATGGCATGGCGATAGAAGAAGTCGAGGGAAACGGCATACAATCCCTGGAATTAGGGATTGATATCTTAAAAAAGATTGCTGAAGCTGGAAAGCCATTGAATATCACGCAAATTGCAAACCTTTGTGAGATGTCTAAAAGTAAATTGCATCGTTATTTAACCAGTTTTACGAGGACAGGTTTTTTAAGAAAAGGTGAAGATCTTAGATATACTTTAGGGACGGAATTGCATTTGCTTGGGTTAAAGGCAGCGGAACAAGTTAATGTGACAGAGATTGCGGTTCCTTATTTATTAGAGTTAAAGGAACGCCTCAATCATTCTGTGGCGTTGGCCATCTGGGGGGAAAAAGGTCCCTTCTTTGTCCGATGGGAAGCAAGCGATCGCCTGATTCATGTGGGAATTAAAGTAGGCACCCAATTAAATGTAACCAGTAGTGCCACAGGATTGGTCTTTGCATCCTTTCTATCCGCAGAACGGACAGAAAAATTGATTCAACAAGAACTTGAATCAAGTACAACTAGCCCAGATTGGTTGATTAAAGAAATTGAAAAAGTGAGCCAGCGAGGGTATGGGGTTACCGATGGCATGTTTCTCCCCGGAGTTTCCGCCATAAGTTGTCCTATATGGGATCAAAGTGGAAATTTAGTGGCAGCCATTACGATTGCTGGGCTAATAGGGGTATTAGATACAAAAGAAGGGTCAAGAGACATTCAAATTGTAAAACAGAAGTCCCAGGAATTATCAAAAGAGTTAGGTTGGAATGGTTTTTGAGAATCATAATAAAAACACACGGTATGCACACCGTTTTGGTATGTATTGACCGTGTGTTTTTATTATGCTAATGTTTCTTTTGCTTTTTGATTATATGCGTTAATTTTATTGAGTAAATGAATTCGAACACTTCGCAACGCTATTATTTGTTTGAAAAGATTATCGGTGTAAGCATTGTTTGTATTCCCTTCCCGTATTTTTGTATAAAGGGTTAAAATTTGTTCGTTTACTCCTTTAAATTGAGCCAAGAGATGAATACGTTCTTTACGAATGACCTCTTGGAGGTATAGTTGGTCTGCATTTTGAAGTTTCTTTAAAATTTGTTGTACCCATTCAAAATCCTTTATTTTCCTGGCATAAAGATATAAGTCTAAATAATCGTCAATCCACTTTTGTTTTGAAATCATTTTTAGATCCCCTCTCATTATTCATTAATCTTGTTGAAGAGGAATCCTTATGGATCGAAAGGACCTCTTCTATCTACAGGAATTAGCACCTTATTAGCACAAGGCTAATGGTTGCTGAGGTTTCATTAGGCCTGTCCCTCCACCTCTCTAGATAGAAACAAATGATTTTTTGTATGATACTGAATTTATTATTATTCTAATAAAATTACTTGGTTTTGTCTAGATGGCAATAGCCCAATTATTAATGGCATATGTATATAAATCAATCTAGTATGTATTATGTTATAATAAAAAAAAACTATCCCCTCAAATGAGGAGATAGCATGGCAGGCTAATGATTTAACAGCATTTTGCTTTCATTTCAACCATCATTTTCATCATGGTGGCCATCATTTCATCGCATTCTTGCATCTTGGCCATCATCATATCCATGTCCATGTCCATTTTGCAGTTCTCCATGCTCCCCATTTGTTCCATCATCATATTCATACATTTCATTTCACACATCATTCGTTCCATGCACATCATCATGTTCATGTCCATACACATTTCCATCATTGTTTCCCCCTTTTAATGATTTGCCTCCCAGTGTTGGGTCGGCTCGTACGTTCCTTACAGTTCTAATACTACTACCATATATAGGTAAATACAATATATGACACAATTTCTTAATAAATTCCTAATATGGTAAAGATGGTTAATATAAATTTCGTATAGAAGAGTTTCCATCAAATGTGGTAAATTACTTTTCATTTGTTAGAATCATTTTAAAATTATTGCTATAATTATATTACTTGAACTGTAAACTAAAATCGGAGGTCACCATGCAGATAATAGATTGGAGTTGGAAGGGGAAACCAGGAGAGATAGCACGGGGGATATATAAAATAGAAATACCGACCCCATTTTCCGTAGGTACGATTAATCTTTATCTGATTGAAGGGGAGAAATTAACCCTTGTAGATGCAGGCCCTCTTACAAAAGAAGCCTGGAATCTATTATCTAAAGGATTAGGTCAATATGGATACAAGATTAGCGACATACAACAAGTTATTCTAACCCATCAACATGTGGATCATTGTGGTTTGTTAGAACAGATCAGAAAAGAATCTGGGGCAACAACCATTGCCCATCCCTTCGCTGTTCCGTATATCCAGTTAAATGAAGAATTCATGGTTTACCATGATCAGTTTTTTAAAGAGTTGTATGAAGAATGTGGTGTTCCAAAGGAATATTTCACAGTGATTGACGAGTTTCATCAGCAATTAATGGAGTTTTCAGAACCGAGCCAGATTGATGTGGTTGTAGGACATGAGCAGACAGTACCTCATTTATCTGAGTGGAAGGTACTCTATACCCCCGGTCATACCCAGAGCCATATTGCCTTATATCGGGAGGAAGATCGGGTGTTGATTGCCGGGGACCACATTATCAAACACGTTTCTTCTAATGCATTTATCGAACCTCCCCAAAACCAGGGAAGCCAACGGCCAATGACATTATTGCAGTACCGCACATCCCTGGGCATGTGCGCCAATAAGAATATTGATATTGTCTTCTCGGCCCATGGAGAACCTATTGTTAACCATCAGGAATTAATTTTACAAAGGCTGCATAAAAACTGGGATCGTGGAAATAAACTCCGGGGATTTTTACAGAATGGGGAAAAAACAGCCTATGAACTTTCTTTGCTTTTATTTCCACATTTAAATCATAGTATATTGCCCTTAACCATATCAGAAACACTGGGGCATCTTGATTTGCTGACCACCCAATACCACATTGGAGTTACCAAAAAAGATGGAATTCTATATTATTCACTATAATGAATAAAGTGAAAAAGGAGCGAACTCATAATTGAGCTCGCTCCTTAATTATAGTTATAATGTCGATGCCTCTGGTACATAATCGATTTTGTCAACCTTTCTATTAGCTTGTCCGTATTTATCCTGAACTAAAAAGATTGCCGCCCCCGCAATGATGCTTGGTATAGCAAAGGCGAGAAAATTATAGTGGAGTGGAAGTTGGGAACTTAACAGGAATCCTCCAAGTGTTGGCCCAAGGATTCCTCCAATTCTTCCTATACCTAGTTCCCAGCCTACACCAGTTGAACGGATTCCAGATGGGTAATATTGAGAGACGTAGGCATTGGTAATAATTTGTGTTCCTGTTGTTGTTGCACCTGCAATGAAGAGAAGGGTATAGAGGAAAAAGGCATTGGGTTTTAAACTTAAGGAGGAAAGGGCTAAAAAGCCAAAGATAAAGAAGAAAATAAGAACAAAGCGAGAGCCGAATTTGTCTGCTAGTTTACCTCCGAATATGGCTCCCATTACTGCCCCAAGATTAAGGGTAATTAGGAAGAGAAGGCTTGAACCGACAGGATAACCTGAGGATTGCATGATTTTTGGCAACCAGGTGCTTAACCCATACATCACTAAAAGGGACATAAAAGCAGCGATCCAAAACATTAAGGTGCTTAATGCACGATGTTCTGTAAATAACTTCTTAAAAGAAGTTTCCGGGGCATCTGATTTATTCATCACAAAATCATATCCCTGGTTGAATTGGTCTCCTTTGTTTACCCTGTTTAGTGTAGAAATCAACTTTTTCTTATCCTTTCTTTTAATAAAGTAGGAATAGGATTCAGGCATCACTTTAAAAAGAAAAGGGATAATAAACAATGGGATAATAGACACCCAAACAACCGCCCTCCAACCATAAAGGGGCAATAAAACCAGTGCTCCTAAAGAAGCGGCAATCCCCCCAAAGGCATGTCCACTAAACATAATAGCAACGAGAGTGCTGCGAAGATTTTTTGGGGCATATTCCGTTATCAGTGCAATGAGGTTTGGCATCACTCCGCCTAACCCAACCCCTGCAAGAAACCGTTGCAAACCAAATGAAGAGGGATCATTGGAAAACCCAGAAGTGAATGTAAATAGGGTGAAGATGGTGGTACATATTAAAATGATGTTTTTTCTGCCAAATCTGTCGGCTAAGGGTCCAAAGACCATGGCCCCAACCATCATGCCAAACAAGGCATAACTACCTATTTTTCCGGCGGAAACAGCATTCATGTTCCACTCTAGCATTAATGAAGGCAAAATGGTGCCAAGCATAAACATATCATAGCCGTCTACAACAATGATGAAGATACAACTTAGGAGTACGGTCATATGAAAGCGATTAAACTTTTGTCTGTCGATAAAGTCATTGACATTGATTTGCCTCATCATGGTTCCCCCCAATGGTTTATTAAACTTCGTTTGTCTATTAATAGATAACAATGTTCCTTATAGTGATTATAAGTAATAAGGGTAGTTATTTCAATAATATTCAGAAAATTTGACATTAAAAAAAGACTAAAGGGTTTTTTATTCCTTTAGTTCTTTTTGTACGGTTTTGTCCCCATACCCCTGTGATATGTCTTCTCCTATACGAATCAACTCCTGAATAATAGGATGTTCTTTTTCTAAGGGCAGGGAATCATTGAATCCTGCAATGGTTATGGCCCCTAAAATTTCCTTGTTAAAGTTAAGAATGGGTACACCCACTGAGTTAATGGATGGGGCTAGAGGTTCTGTACTAATAGCTATCCGTTCATTTCGAACTTTTTCTAATTCTTTCTCTGCTAATTGGAGTCTATCTTTATTTATTTTTCCTTTTTTCCATGTCTCGGTCTCATTTCCTTTCTTATAGGCTGTAAATAATTTGCCTGCAGAAGAGTGAATAGGAAGGAGAGTTCCCAATTGGGCTCCAACATTAAGAATTCCTTTCGTACTATTAATAATTCGTACAACCATAGGGCCGTTATTGGTCCAAATGGAGAAGATGACGGTTTCTTGAGATAATTTATTTAAGTCTTGTAAGTAGGGGGTGACACGGTCTAATATATTTTCCCTGTTGATTGATGCCATGCCATATTCTACTAATTTGCTGCCCAGGGTATAGAGTCCGGTATATTTATCTCGGAATAGAAAGCCTGTGGCAGTTAAGGTATTCAAATATTTATACAAATTACTTTTTGTGATTTTTGATATTTCAAAGATATCCATAAAAGACATAGGTTGCCCTTGGTTTGCGACAATATCAACAATAGATAATCCAATTTGCAGTGACTGAATTCCGGTTCCTTTTTTGATTTCGTTCATACTATCACATCCTTGATCTAATGTAGTTTATAGCGGGCTTGGCTTTTTAAAGACTATGCTACCACGTTTTATACCTGTTTTCTAGAGAAAAGGGCCTCCACCAAATCAATTGAGGACATCTTTTGATTTGGGGAGGCACCTTAATTACTTACTAAATATCGTTGTTTGGTTTATGCCATATCCAGGTTTACTGTAGAATCCAGGGAGTCGGTTTTTATTGCAACCTCTTTATTTCCATATCGTTCCTGTACAAGAGAAATGGCGATGGTGGCAATCACACCCGGAATGGCGAAAACGAGAAAATTCAATTGTAATGAGACATTCATGGAGAGAAGGACACCTCCCAGGGTGGGGCCAACAATGGCACCGATACGGCCAATGCCAAAGGCCATTCCCATTCCTGTTGAACGAATATAGGCAGGATAGTATTGGGAGATATATGAGTTGGCGATATTTTGTGTACCAATGGTACCTGCCCCTGCCAAAAACACCAGGGAATAAAGAATAAAGGTATTGGACTTAAAGCCAAGTAAAAGGAGAGAAGCACCACCTATGAGATAGAAGAACATTAATACTTTTTTCGTAGACACCTTGTCAGCAAAATATCCGCCAAAGATGGTTCCTACAATGGCACCTACATTGAGCACTAATAGGAAAGTTAAACTGGATCCCAGGGGATATCCTGCGTTCCCCATTAATTTTGGCAGCCAGGTATTAAGTCCATAAACCATAAGAAGACACATAAAGTTAGCACTCCAAAACATGAGGGTGCTTATTCCCCGTTTCTTTTCAAAGAGTTTAATGACAGGCATGGATTTTTTCGATGCCACTTCTTCATTTTTGTAGTATGAAAGTGGTTTATGTTGTGGCTGAATCTTTTGCAATATATGTCCAAGTTCCTGGTATTTTTCTTTTTTTAGCAGGTAGTTTACTGATTCAGGCAGGGTTTTAATCATTAGAGGCAATAACAAAAGGGGAAATGCTCCAATCCAGAAAACAGCTTGCCATACTGTAGGGGTAAAAATCATGCCAAACACTGCAGCAAGAATACCTCCAACAGAATAACCGATAAACACCATGGACACCAGGGTGCTGCGAATAGTTTTAGGAGCATAGTCCGTCATTAAGGCGATTACATTAGGCATGACGCCGCCCAGGCCAATGCCTGCGAGGAAGCGGAGGATGGAAAAGCTGATAGGACCTTTAGAGAATCCAGCTAAAAAGGTGAAAATACTAAAAACAAGCACACAGATGGTAATTACTTTTTTTCTGCCGATTTTATCTGCGAGGGGACCGAAAATCAGGGCACCAATCATCATACCAATTAAGGCATAACTGCCAATTGCTCCGGTCTGGATAGCAGTTAGATTCCATTCTTTCATTAGGACTGGAACCACAGATCCATAGACTACTAAATCATACCCATCAAAAACAATAATGGATGCACACCATAATAGAAGCAGAAAATGGAACTTGTTAAATTTGCTTTCATCAATCATCTGTTTAACACCTGGTTGACTCATCTGTAAACCCCTCCTCACAGAATTTGTCTTACTTAAATTAATTTAATTTTCTAACAATTTAATAGAGAACGTTTTCATTCCTCTCATTTAAACAATAGAGTGCTTAAATTATCACAATAATGAAATGTGTTCTCTATAATGGTGATTGTAATCATACCTTTTCTTGTTGTCAATAAAAACTAAAACACAGTACTAATAGTAAAAACCGTGTCGAAAATTGTAAAAAATTAGGGTACAAAGATTATTATCAGAATATTGACAAAAACAATGGAGACTTGGTAATCTATTATCATAATAAATATCAATGTTCACTATTAATAGAAAACGTGCTAGTCCTATTCTTTTAAAATGAAAATTAGAGGAGGAATAATGAGATGGCAGATGTAAAACAGGTTCCATTTTTAGTGATTGGTGGGGGGATTGGTGGACTGGCCACAGCTCTTGGTGTAGCGGAAACAGGGAGAGAAGTTCATTTAATAGAAAAAGCAACGGAATTTGGGGAAGTCGGCGCAGGATTACAGTTAGGGCCTAATGCGTTAGCGGTACTGGACCGATTAGGGGTTCTGGAATCGGTTTATGCCAATGCTGTTTTTCCAAAACGTTTGGTATTAATGGATGCAATGACAGGAAAGGAACTTACCGCATTAAATCTGGGTGAAGAATTCCGTAATCGTTACAAGTATCCCTACATAGTCTTGCATCGGTCTGATTTGCATCAGTCCCTGTTAGATGCATGCCGGGCAAATCCATTAATTACTTTATACACTAAAAAAGAAGTAATTGTTGTTGAAAATGAAGGTGATCAGGCAAGAGTAACCTGTGCAGACGGTTCTGTATTTGTAGCCAATGCGGTGGTTGGCGCGGATGGCGTCCGTTCTAAAACTCGCCAATTGGTTAGCAATGACCAACCTGTTAGTTCCCATTATGTGGCCTATCGGGGAACCATTCCTATGGCAGAAGTAAAAGCACATCTTGACTTTGATGATGTAATCATGTGGATTGGGCCTAACCTTCATCTGGTTCAGTACCCCGTTCGCCGCAGAGAATTGTTTAACCAGGTTGCGGTTTTTAAAAGCTCCAGGAGCCTTGCCGGGGAAGAGGATTGGGGAACCCCGGAAGAGTTGGATGTAGCCTTTAGCAAATGCTGTGAAACAGTGAAGCATGCAGCATCTTACATGAATCGGGATTTTAAATGGCCGATGTATGATAGAGATCCAATTGCCAACTGGAGTTCAGGAAGGGTGACCCTTCTTGGAGATGCAGCTCACGCCATGTTACAGTATCTTGCCCAGGGTGGGGTACAAGCTTTAGAGGATGTTGCTTGCCTAACGAATATGCTTTATACCCATGGTTCAGATATTGAGACAGCTTTCCAGGAATACCAGGAGGAACGCATCCCCCGTTCTGCTAGCGTCCAAACCAATGCACGGCAATGGGGTGAAATCATCCACGCCGAAGATCCTATTTCTATCCTTTTACGGGATACACTCTTCGCGCAACATGATGCCAAAGATTTCAGTTATGTAGACTGGTTATATGGACGCCGCTATAACCTGGCGCAAAAACAATCTTAACTTAAATAAATAAATTTGTTCACTATTTTTATAATGCTAGTTTTGAATGGGAGGAATGTTCAATGCGTCTGGTGAGTTTTCGTTCTAATAGAGAAGTGCGAACGGGTGCCGTTGTTGATCAGCAAGTGATAGATTTGAATTTAGCTTATGAACTCATGTTAGAATTCCAGGAAAAACTGCGAGCAAAACAAATTGCCGAAGCTTTCCTCCCGGCAAATATGGTGGAATTTATACAGGGTGGGGAGGAAAGCCAAAACATAGCTAAAGAAGTGATCCAATTTGCTCTGGAAAATTTAAAGAATTCCAATACAAAAGTGATCTATTCCCTTGCAGAGGTGAAACTGGAAGCGCCAGTTTTAAATCCAGGGAAAATCATTTGCGTAGGCCACAACTACCGTGAACACATTTTAGAAATGGGAAGGGAGATCCCTGAAATTCCTGTGATTTTTGCTAAGTATGCAAATACCATTATTGGCCCTCAAGATGCTATTCCTTTTTTCCCAATCTCTGAACAATTGGATTATGAAGCAGAATTTGCTTTTGTTATTGGGAAACCTGCGAGAAATGTCAAACAGGAGAATGCATTGGACTATGTAGCTGGGTATACCATCGCCAATGATGTGACCTATCGTGATATTCAAAGAAGAACGATCCAATGGCTCCAGGGAAAAACCGTGGAAGGAAGTGCCCCCATGGGCCCCTGGTTGGTGACAAAAGAGGACATTCCAGACCCATCTGGTTTAGAAGTGGTACTGACGGTAAATGGGGAAGAACGCCAACATGCCAACACAAGCAGTTTGGTGTTTACAGTTCAATATCTTGTGGAATTCCTATCAAACCTGACCACCCTTGAACCAGGTGACGTCATCTTAACAGGAACAGCAGGAGGGGTTGGAGTAGCCATGAATCCCCCAACCTTCTTACAGGATGGAGATATAGTTCGTATTGAAATTGACCAGATTGGCGTTTTAGAAAATCGGGTGAAAAAAATGGAGGAGGCAGGCCATGAGTCAGTTGCAAAAGCTCACTCAACAAATTAATAAAGAGATTGACCAGATGATTCGGGTTGCTTCTTCTCAATCTGAAGAAGTCATTCAGTGTAAACCATCTGAAGAGGTCTGGTCTATTAAAGAAATCCTTTGTCATGCAGAAGAAGCTAGCCGTTATTGGGTCAATGAAGTGTTATCTGTGGTGCAAAAGAATAGTGGGGTTTGGGGCCGGACTCTTGCTGATGTAAATCGATTAGCTGGAGTGGCACGATCTTCGGAAATGGCTACAGAGAAGATTCTTCATGATTTAGAAAAGGTAAAACCTTTTATTGAAAAATCCTTGTCTATTTTGAAAGAGGAAGATTTGCATATAGAGGCACCATCTCGCAATCCAAAGTTTGGCACCAGGTCTATGGCATTTGTTCTTGATCATTTTATGGTGGAACATTTGCATAATCATGTGAAACAAATGGAACGGAATATATCCTAATATAAGGAAGGTGCGTTTAAATGGCTGAGAAGAATAGTATTTTCCAGAGGAAAGAGGTAGTAGAGTTTAACCAGGAACTAGAAAAATATCATTTAGGCCCTCTTTGGGATGCAATCCCAGATCTCATGCATAAACAACCCACACCAGATGCAGTTCCTTACTTGTGGAAGTGGGAAACTCTTCATAAAATGCTTATGGAAGCGAGAGAAATCTTTACTCCTGAGCGAGGGGGAGAACGCCGGGCTATTTATTTGCAAAACCCTGGCCTCACGAATCGCCAGCCCTGGGGTTGGGCCTCCACCACCCAAACCTTATATGCTGCTGTTCAATTAATTTTGCCAGGTGAAGTGGCTCCCTCTCATCGCCATTCTCAAAACGCTCTTCGTTTTATTACTAACGGCCATGGTGCCTATACCATTGTGCAAGGGCAACGCATTTTTATGGAAGAAGGAGATTATTTAATTACCCCTCATGGGTTATGGCATGGCCATGAGCATCTCGGGGGAGAGCCAATGATTTGGATGGATTGTCTGGACATTCCTACCATGTATGCCATTGGCGGTACCTTTTTTGATCCATATGAAGAAGGCCTTGAACAACCATCTGTTCCTGACAATTATTCAGCAAGACGTTATGCTGGCGGCATGGTTCGCCCTATCTCTGACCGTGTGCCCCATATTGCCCCTCTTGGCGCTTATAAATTTGCCGGGGTGCAGGCATCTCTGGACAGCTTAAGCCAATTTGAACCAGATCCTTATGATGGATATGCTGTGGAATACATTAATCCATCTACAGGGGAAACGGCGAATCCAACCATTGCAGCCTGGATGCAAAAATTGCCTGGTGGATTCCGTTCCAAGGCTCACCGGCATACTAGCTCAACCATTTATCATGCTTTCAAAGGTTCCGGTTATACCATAATTAACGGTGTTCGTTTTGATTGGTCAAAAGGGGACTATTTTACTATCCCAAATTGGGCATGGCATGAGCATGTGGTTACGTCCTCTGAAGATGCATATTTGTTCTCTGTTAGTGACCGCCCCATTATGGAGAAGTTATATGTTCAAAGGGAAGAAACCTATGAAATGAATGATGGTCACCAGGAAGTAAAGGATGAATTTATTCCTATCATCCCTTAATAGATTGGAGGAACCCTTCGCCACGAAGGAACCCTGGTAATGGCTGGAGGCTTTTTGGACCAATCAGGGGGTGCCTATCTCATTCAGGCTGAGAATATTGATGATGCAAGGCAAGTGGTGCAAAAGGATCCGATGTTTTTAGAAAATGAATGTATTTATAAAGTGAAAGAATGGAATGCGCAATAGATTAAAAGCAAATTAAAAGTAAAGAGGGAGACCCAGGTTCATTTGGGTCTCCCTCTGTATTTAAATTGAAATGGGTATTTTTCATAAATTCCGCACCCCTATTGAGTGAGTTATCTCCAATAACCCAGATTTTCTGATATATTTTTTGCTGCTTCAACAACTTTGTTTCTTATTGTTGGAATAAGATGCCGATGTATTCTCTGCACAGGACCAATGATGGTTACAGCAGCGATGACTTTTTCCGAATAATCATAAATTGGGGCAGCAATCGAAATGATGTCTGGGAGCAGTTCTTCTATACTAATCGAATAGCCTTGCACTTTTATTTTTCGCAACTCCATAAGGAACTTATCAGGGTCTGTAATGCTATTTGGGGTATATTGATATAAACCATTTTCAATGATTTGATGCCAAATTTCTTCTTTTTGATAAGCAAGTAGAACTTTTCCGGAGCTTGTGCAGAAAGCAGGATTCTTTTTTCCAACGTGAGTTGGAATAGTTATCGGATGGTGAGATTCCATTTTCTCGGTATATACCACATCCGAACCCTCCAGAATAACAAGATGAGCGGATTCCTTAATCTCTTTTACTAGATTCAAGAGAGCTGGACGAGCTTCTTTTGAAAGGTTCAATTGGGTTTTAATAATTCCTCCCAATGATAGAACCATCATTCCTAATCGATATTTTTGGGTTTCCGGATCTTTGGTTACGAATCCTTCTTTGGCTAAAGTAGCTAGCAACCGGCTAACCGTGCTTTTTCCTAACCCTAATTCTACGGCTATCTGACTTACTTTTTTTTCAGGTTCTTCTACAGAAAAGCATTTCAAAATTCTAAGAGCGTTGTATGCGGTTGAAAGTAAAGAGTCATTTTTTCTTTTAGGTGATGTTTCCATAGTTCATCCCTTTCTTTTTTGTATCTTATTTTCTATATGAATGAGTTGATTAGCTACTATATGAAATATATTATATCTGAATTTTCAGAACTTTATTAATGCATTGTTAGTGTTTAAAAATAAAATATTTTTTATCTGTTGCAAATATAGCAACGCTAGCGTTGTATAGTATACGTTTCCTGGTTATTATGACTTTAGACGTTAATAAACGTAAAAATAGTACAAGGTAAGGGGGAGTTGAAAGGAATGAGTATTGAATTGGGGATTCTTTCTACTCATGTACCGCGCATTTGCCATGAAGAGGCTGCACCAGAATTTCAAAGACCTTTAGTAAATGGGTTGCACCAGGCTGCAAAAATAATTGAGGATGTTCAGCCGGATGTTGTTGTCATTGCATCCACTCATTGGCAGTCTACTTTCCATCACTTTGTAGATGGAACTTTAACTCATGAAGGAATTTTAACCTCTGTCGAAGACCCAGTGATGGTTTCTAATGTTCCATACAGATATCCGGGGGAACCGTTACTTTCAAAACAATTGGTAGAAATGGGGCAGGAAGAGGGGTTACCGATCTTTAATGTTGATGATCCAACCTACATTTGGGATTATGGTACAGTTGTACCCCTGCGTTATCTTGTCCCGAATGCAGATATTCCAGTAATAGATTTATCGATTTCAATGGCTGCTTCACTCGAAGAGTCTTATCAATGGGGACAGCTGATTGGAAAAACACTTGGCGAATCTGATAAGAAAGCTGTTTTTATCGCCAGCGGGGCCCTATCTCACAATTTGGTACGGGGACCTGAAAAAATGCCTACTTTATCTGAACAATCCTTAGACAACCAAATGATTCAGTATATGACTGAAGGTAATCTAAAAGCGGCTTGGGAAATGCTTCCCCAGTATTCTAAAACAGCTGGAGTTGAAAGTGGTGGCAGGCATTTAGCAATGCTATTCGGCATACTGGAAGGAACTTATCGAGGTGAACTTCATGGTTATGCCCAATCTTCCGGAAGTGGAAATGTGGTTATGACTTTTCAAGAGATTAAATCTCTAATTAATTAACAGAATATTATAAAAATTAAAAAATATGAGGAGGATGTAATTATGCTTACTAAAGAACAAAATGAAATGTTAACAAGAGTTGGTGCTGGTACCCCTATGGGTGAGTTGATGAGGAGATACTGGCATCCTATTGCAATATCAGCAGAACTAGAAAACAATAATCCGACCAAAAAGGTGAAAATCCTGGGTGAGGATTTAATTTTATATCGCGATAAGTCAGGAAATGTAGGATTGATTGATGATCGTTGTCCTCATCGGAAAGTGTCCCTTGAATACGGAATTCCTGAATATGATGGCCTTCGTTGCCAATATCATGGATGGTGTTTTAACAGTAAAGGAAACTGTACGGATCAGCCTAATGAGCCGGAAGACAGCACATTTAAAACTCGAGTTAATGTAACAGCTTATCCGGTACAAGAGCTTGGAGGTTTAATTTTTGCTTACCTGGGCTCTGAACGTGCTCCTTTGCTTCCGAGGTTTGATTTATTTACCCGGGAAAATGTGATCCGCACAATCGGATATACGGTAATTCCTTGTAACTGGTTGCAAATCATGGAAAATTCCCTTGATCCTGTTCATTTAGAATGGCTCCACGGACATTATTTCGAGCATGTTTTTGAACAGCAAGACCGCCCTGTAGAAGAATGGCCTATTACAAAACACCATGAAAAGCTCGGTTTTGATGAATTTGAATACGGAATTATTAAAAGGAGAATTCTGGTTGGACAAACAGAAGAAAACGAAGATTGGCGGATTGGGCACCCGGTTGTTATCCCGAACTATCTTCGTGTAGGAGACCAAGGGGCACATTCTTTCCAGATTCGCGTTCCGATGGACGATACCCACACCTACCATATTTGGTATACATGCTTTGTGCCTAAAGAAGGAGTTGAAATTCCAAAAGATTATCCAATTACACATTATGAATGTCCAATCAAAGATGAAAACGGAAAATATATTACGGATTATATCGATGGTCAAGATATGATGGCGTGGATTACGCAAGGGGAAATCGCCGATCGAACTCAAGAGAAATTAGGTACATCAGATAAAGGTATCATTATGTACCGTAATATGCTAATGAAACAGTTGGAGAAAGTAGAGAAAGGAGAAGAACCCATGAATGTGTTCCGTGATCCAGAGAAAAATCGCATCATCGAGCTTCCTCAGGAAGAAAACAAATTTAGTGAAGGGGCTTTACTTTCCAACGTTGCGAAGGATTGGAACACTCGATACGCGCCAAATATTGATGAAATTATCGACATTTGCAAAAACGGAATAATCCCAGCAAAAATTTAAAAGTGAAAAAAGGATGACTCAAAAGGATAGTACCAGACTCTAATGAGTCATCCTCTTTTAAAATGGGGGAAGCCATATGATCGAAATGTTAGAAGAACTAAGAGAGAAAATTGCCTTATCCTGCAGAATCTTAGCCAGAGAAGGTTTGGTAGATGGAATTTTAGGGCATGTGAGTGTGCGGATACCTGGTACTGAGGAAATGTTGATTCGCTGCCGGGGGGATGAGGAAAATGGTGTTCTTTATACCCAATCAGATGCTGTACGGAGGGTTGATTTTGAAGGTAATGGATTGGATTTACTAGGGAAATACCATGTTCCTAAGGAATTACCGATCCATGGCGAAATTTATAAACTACGTCCGGATGTGGGCTGCGTAATACATGCCCATCCACCGGAAGCGATGATTTGTGGGATTACGCAGCTAGAATTTAGACCAGTATTTGGTGCTTTCAACATTCCAGCTATGAAAATGGCTTTGGAAGGAATTCCTGTTTTTCCCCGGTCTTATTTGGTGACGCGACCTGAATTGGCTATTCCAATGATTGAGATGATGAGTGACAAAAATATTTGCCTCATGAAAGGGCATGGCATTACTGTGACAGGAAAAACATTGGAGGAAGCGACCATGCGTGCTTTAAATTTTAATATTTTGGCGAAAGTAACGCTTCAAGTGGCTATGACGGGCAAGGAAGCTCCATCAATTTCCCAGGAGGATATAGATGAACTGCCGGATCTCGGATCCACCTTTAATGACCATTGGGGATGGCGATATTATGTGAAAAAACTACAAGAAGAAGAAAGAAGGTGAAGACGATTATGATAACAGCAGGGAGAAGCAATACAAAGGTTTTACGGATTGGGATAGCCGGATTAGGGATAGCCGGAAGCTCCATCATTCCATCTTTTTTAAAGCACCCTTATGTTGAATTAACGTCTGCATCTACTCGAGACAGGGAACGAAGAGAAAAATTCGAGCAAGACTTCAAAGCAATAACATATCCAACTATTGAAGAGTTGTGCCGTAGCCTTCTTATAGATGCAGTTTATATTGCAACACCTACAGAGTTACATACGGAGCATGTTTTGTTGGCGGCCGAAAACAAGAAACATATTATCGTAGAAAAACCCATGGCAATCACTATGGAAGATACTGACAGGATGATTGAAGCCTGTGAGCGCAATGGTGTGATTATGATCGTCGGCCATTCCCATAGCTTTGAACCGCCTATTCAGAAAATTCGGGAGATAATACAAAGTGGTGAACTTGGAAAAGTCCGGATGATTAACAATTGGTATTATAACGATTGGCTTTATCGTCCACGTACACCAGAAGAATTGGATACGTCTCTAGGAGGGGGGGTCACGTTTAGGCAAGGATCCCACCAGTTTGATATTATCCGTCTTATTGGTGGTGGGAAGGTTAGAAGCGTCAGGGCTACAGTAGGAGCGTGGGATTTAAGAAGACTGACGGAAGGTAACCATATCGTTTTCCTTGATTTTGAAGATGGAATCTCAGCAACCGCTGTTTATAATGGCTATGATCATTTTCACTCCACTGAGTTGACTTATGGAATTGGAGAAGGAGGTCCTCTTGAGCCTTCTGATACTTATGCCAAAGCTCGACGCTACCTGAAAAACCAGGTTAATAATGCTGATGAGGAGAAAAAGTTGAAAAGTCTTGCGGGTTATGGAGGCTCTCGTACCAAAAATTTTGAAAACGAGATCATTCATCATCCTTTTTATGGATTAACGATTGTCAGCTGTGAAAAAGGGGATATCAGGCAATCTCCTGAAGGCTTGATTGTCTACGGTGATGAGGAAAAATATGGAATTTCCCTTCCGAAGGATGTGACAGGAAGAGACGCGGTGATTTCGGAGCTTTATGATGCTGTTGTTAAGGGGATTCCACCCATTCACGATGGATTATGGGCAAAGGCTAATTTGGAAATATGTTTGGCAGTTTTGGAGTCATCTAAAGAACGGAAAGAAATTTATTTATCACATCAAACAGAAGTGAAGGGTTAGCTTAGATTTATTTGAAAAAAAATTAGGCAAGTAAAGAAATGGGGGATGATTGTGAAATCTTTAATAGGGAAGCTGTTTAGTATGGGTACCATTAGAGAACCAGATGGTTGGATACGAAAGTTAACTTTAATACTCATTTTCGGAATTACAGTCTTCCAATTTTATGTGGTTTTGTTTTCGTCCATGGATCCATTTCTGCACAACTCAATTTTTATCACTTTTATGTTAGCGATTACATTTATAGTGTTTTCATTTGGAAAAAATAAAGCAGGAAACAAAGTTCCGCTATACGATCTCCTCATTTCTTTTATATTGATAGGGATTGGTATATTTATGATTGTCTACTCTGAACGTTTTCTTACTCGATGGCCTTTAGCGGACCCTTTATCTACACTAGAATTGGTTTTGGGATCTATTTTACTTTTGATTGTCATTGAAGTTACGAGGAGAACATTAGGGATGGGAATGTTAGTTGTTGTAACTGCTTTAATTTTATATGCCTTTTTTGGTCATCTCATTCCTGGTCCTTTTGGTCATCAACAATTTACACTAATGCAATTCGTGGATCAAATGGTGTATACGGTAAATGGTGTTTATGGCTCTATTGCTTCTGTAGCAGCAACCTTTGTATTTTTCTTTGTACTTTTCGGTAATCTATTCAATGCTTCAGGTGGGGGAAACTTTTTTTATGCTCTTTCGAAAGCTGTAACAGGCCGGGTAGCAGGTGGTCCCGCGAAGGTGGCGGTAATTTCGAGCGGTTTATATGGTTCTATTTCTGGAAGTCCAACAGCCGATGTTGCCACCACAGGATCTTTTACAATTCCTGCTATGAAAAAGGTTGGATATTCTGGCGTTTATGCCGGTGCAATCGAAGCCACTGCGGCCACTGGGGGGAGCATCCTGCCACCTATTATGGGATCAGCAGCATTTTTAATGGCTGAAATGACAGGCATTTCGTATATTACAATTGCTATGGCAGCTTTAATACCAGGGCTTTTATACTATTTAGCGATTTTTAGCCAGGTACATTTTCAAGCCAAGAAGTTAAAGATGGCAGGTTATGAAGATGAGCACATACCAACTGTAAAAGGTGTTATGAAGTCTATGGGACAATTTACTATTCCGATTATCGTCCTTATTGTACTTCTCGGACAGGGATTCACTCCTGTACTTGCAGCAATTGTTGCATCTGTGGCGACAATCATTGTGAGTTATTTTAAAAAAGAAACTAGATTAACTCCTCGTAAACTATTTAACACGTTAATTGAAACAACAACACGTATTTCACCTTTAGTGGCCGTTGTTGCAGCGGCTGGAGTAGTAGCTGGAGTGATTCAAGTGACAGGATTAGGAGGGAAATTCTCGACTCTTATTCATGTGGCCTCTGGTGGTAGCCTGTTTATGACAATGTTAGTTACAATGGTGGTTTGTATCATTTTTGGAATGGGAATGCCTACTCCTGCTGCTTATGTTTTAACAGCAGTTCTTGCAGGACCTATCATGATTGAAGTAGGTATCGATATGTTACAAGCTCATTTGTTCATTTTATATTTTGCTTCTTTGTCTGCGATTACTCCTCCTGTTGCTGTAGCGGCCTATGCAGCTGCGGCCATCGCAGACGCAAATCCTATGAAAATAGGTTTTCTTGCAACTCGTTTAGGGATTGTTGCTTTTATTATCCCATTTATGTTTGTGTATGACCCATCACTATTGTTAATTGGCACAACGGGTTCCATAGTCATCTCAGTAGTATCAGCAATAATTGGTGTCCTTTCTCTAGCAGCAGGGTTGGAGGGCTGGTTTGGGAAACTCCTTCAAAAGTGGGAGCGGCTTATTGTTATAGTAAGTAGTATACTTCTTATCTATCCAAATTATGTTACTAGTATCATCGGGCTGATAGGAGTTAGCTTCATATTAGTTCCTAAATTCCCTGTTATAATGAAAGATTTCAAAAAAGTAGAGCAAATTGGAATGGAAAGGGGTGAAAAAATAACAGAGTTCTAATTACTAGATTCAAAATTAATTATGAGACATGGGGGGAAATAAGTGAAAAAAAGAATTTATCTAGGTACGGTAGTTCTTTTGTCTTCCTTGATGTTTTTAACAGGATGCGGAGTAAATTTTGGAAAAGAATCTAGTAAATCTAAAGTGTATGCGGGTGGAAGCAAAATGAGGGTGACAATAGCTGGAGGGAGCGCTGGTGGTTTATGGAGTACCATTGGTGAAGGGTTAGGGGAAACAATAAAACGCTCATACCCGGATGTAACCTTTTCATACCAACCTGGACAAGATGGTGCCAATATCATTACGGTGATTACCGGTCAGGCCGATTTTGGCATCGTCAGCTCCTCAGCTGCGAAATGGGCTTATGAGGGCCAAAAACCTTATCCAAAGAAAGAAGATAAAGTTCGTACGGTTGCTTTTCTTCATGCTATGCCATACCACTGTGTGGTAAAGGAAGATTCAGGCATTCAATCCATCGAGCAAATTGCTAAAGAAAAAACCCCCTTTGAAGTTGCAGTAAATACCAAAAATTCACCTATGGAAATATCAAACCGTGTCGTTCTTAATAGCTATGGAACCAGCTATGAACAAATTGTAAACAATGGCGGTAAGATCCAGTATTTAGCTCCCTCTAAAGCGAATGATCAAATTAAAGATAAAAAATTGGACGGTTTGTTGTCTCCGTTGCCAGCTCCAGCAGGGAGCCTGGTAGAATTAAATACTAGCTGTCAAATTAAATTACTTCCTCTCTCTGATTTAGCAATTAAAGCAATGGAAGAAAAATTGGATGCAAAACCATATACGATTAAGGCAGGTAGCTATCCATTTGTTAAGGAAGATATCAGCACTGCTTCAATTGATACTATTTTAATAACCAGTGCGGATATACCAGAAGAAGTAGTTTATAAATTAACTAAAGCGATGTATGAGCAATTAGATTATTTGTATACAGTTCATAACTCCTTTAAAGCTATAACGAAAGAAACAATTGCAGATGTTACGGGTGCTCCCCTACATCCAGGTGCTGAAAAATTCTATAAAGAAGTAGGGATTTTAAAATAGGAAATAATGGATAGTGATAATGGATTTTATTATTGCTATCCATCTTTTTTCTGAGCACACTTAAAAAGTATAAATAGGGTCGTTTTCAATATGTTTCTTGCAACATGAAATAAAATTTTTAATGATATCAGTTCGGGCTGATCCGGTATAGTAAACGGATACAATATCCCGGGGGATTTCATTTAAAGGTTCATATTCTATGACCACAATCTCACCTTTTTTTTCTTCCTCATGGAGTGTGAAATAGGGAAGAATGCTAAAGCCTAACCCTTCTTTAACAAACTTCTTCATTAACTCCATGTTCCGCACTTCAAACTTTTTCAGGTTTTTCACTCCAACTACAGTTTCCTCTACCCGTTTCCAAAAACCCATGCTTCGTGAATAATGCACCATAGTTTGTCCTTCTAGATCATCTTTCGTTACTATTTGTTTTGTGCTTAAGGGATGGTCAGGGGAGACAAAGATATAAATTCTATCTTTGAATACATTATCTACTGTTAGATTAGGGTCAAAAGTAGGAGTACGGACAAAGGCCAAATCAAGGGTTTGTTGTTTTACTTGTTCTAATAATTCGAGAGAATCACCCTGTTCAATAATTTTCAAATAGATATGTTCATGCTCTGGAATAAATTCTTTGACGGCTTTTGTAATGACTTCATAAGAAAATGCAGGAGAAAAACCGATGGTTAATTGGCATTGATTGGCAATGCTTAAAGCCTCTTTAGCTTCTCCTGCGTAAAAAATAATCTTTTTTGCATATTCCAATAGAATTTTTCCTTCTTTTGTTAAATTGAGTCTTTTGCCTTGTTTGTCGAATAATTGGCAGGAGAGTTCATCTTCTAAATTTCGTATACGAGTGGTAATGGCGGGTTGGGTTAAGTTTAGAATTTCACTGGCTTTTGTAAAATTCATGACTTTTGACACATAGTAGAAGGCATAAAGTTGATCATAGTTCATCATTTTTCCCCCCATATATAAAAGAATTCTATCTAAATATTAGGAAAATTAAAATTATAGTGATTGGACGTAATTATTTTCTAATGTTAACATTTTTATTATATTCAAAATTTTTTATAAAAAATAGATTGTTTTAAATATATTGTTATTGATATAAATTTGAATTTTCATTATCATATAGATAGTAAGTAATAACTTACTTACATTCAACTTTGAGTTTTCCGATTTTAATGACAACCTGGCGCTCGCTTTAGTTGTACTTATGCAGATAAAGTATAGTCTGTTAAATAAGGAGGAATAAGACATGGAGGCTACAGGAACGAAAATTAAAGAATTAGCCAGAGCCCTTTATCAGGCTGAAATAGACCGGGATCCCATTGCTCCCCTAACTGAAAAACATCCGGACCTTACATCGGAAGAGGCTTATCATATTCAGTTAGAATGGGTCAAATTGAAACAACAGGAGGGGGCTCGCATCACTGGCAAAAAAATTGGCCTTACTTCAAAGGCGATGCAAACGATGCTTGGGGTAAATGAGCCGGATTATGGCCATTTATTCGACTATATGATGATTTCTGATAATGAATCCTTTAAAACTGAAGAATTATTGCAACCACGCATTGAAGCGGAAGTTGCATTTATCTTAAAAGAGGATTTAAAGGGGCCAGGTGTTACTGTAGCTGATGTATTGGCTGCTACTAAATATGTAGTGCCAGCTATAGAAATTATTGATAGCCGAATTGCCAACTGGAAAATTAAATTGCAAGACACCATTGCGGATAATGGTTCTTCTGCACGGGTGGTGTTAGGCAATAAAGCGACTCCAATTGATGGGTTGGACCTGAAATTAATGGGCATGGTTCTTGAAAAGAATGGGAAGCAAATCAGCACAGGAGCAGGTGCGGCAGCGTTGGGACACCCTGCTTATGCCATTGCCTGGTTAGCCAATAAATTATCCCAATTTGATATTACTTTAAAAGCAGGGGAAGTGATCCTTCCTGGAGCAGTAGCAGCTGCTGTGGATGTTGAGAAAGGGGATCATATCACCGTTCTCTTTAGTGGAATTGGCTCTGTGAGCGTTTCATTTGAATAATAGAAAAAAATTAAGAGGAGGGGCAGGCAGAATGAGCAAGATTAAAGCAGCCATTATTGGTTCAGGAAATATCGGTACGGATTTAATGTATAAATTAGAACGCAGTGATGTTATTGAAGTAAGCACCATGATTGGGATTGACCCAGAATCTGAAGGGTTACGTCGCGCTCGTGAAAAAGGGTATCGCACTTTTGATAATGGGATTCAGGGTTTAATTGATAATCCCGATCTTGTTGAAATTGTTTTCGATGCAACGTCTGCAAAAGCTCATGAATACAATGCAAAGATTCTTGAAGAATTGGGCATTTTGGCGATTGATTTAACACCTGCAGCAGTAGGGCCTTTCCTGAGTCCTGCTGTAAACATGGGGTCAAACCTGGATGCGAAGAACGTGAATATGATTACCTGTGGCGGACAGGCTACCATTCCTATGGTTTATGCTGTGAACCGGGTAGCAGACGTTACTTATGGAGAAATTGTAGCCACTGTAGCTAGCAAAAGTGCAGGTCCCGGCACCCGGGCCAATATTGATGAGTTCACGGAAACCACAAGTAAAGGCATTGAGGTGGTAGGGGGTGCAGATAAAGGGAAAGCGATTATTATCCTGAACCCTGCAGAACCTCCAATTATGATGAGAGACACTGTTCGCTGTGAAGTGAAAAACATGGATCAGGAGAAAATTCGCCAGTCCATTTATGACATGGAAAAAACGGTACAAGAATATGTGCCTGGTTATAAATTGAAACAAGAGCCAATGTTTGATGGAAATGTGGTGACCATTTTCCTTGAAGTAGAAGGGGCAGGGGATTACTTGCCTACCTATGCCGGGAACTTAGATATTATGACCGCTGCTGCTACCCGTGTGGCCGAGGACTTTGCCTGTAATCTTTTAGAACAACGGGGTTTGCTTATTAAAAAATAGGGAGGGGCGAAAACATGGAGAGAAAAAGCAATTTGCCAATTAAAATTACGGAAGTAAGTTTGCGGGATGGCAGCCATGCCGTTGCCCATCAGTTTACGGTCGAACAGGTGCGCAATGTGGTGCGTGCATTAGATGATGCAGGGATGCATTATATTGAAGTGTGCCACGGGGATGGATTGGGCGGTTCTACCCTCCAATATGGACGGTCTCTTGTAGATGAAATGAAATTAATTGAAGCTGCAGTAGATGAAGCAAAGCAAGCAACCATCGCTGTGCTGCAACTTCCAGGCATTGGAACGGAACATGAATTGAAACAAGCCCGTTCCCTTGGGGTAGGGTTAGTTCGTGTTGCTACTCACGTAACAGAAGCAGATGTTTCTGCCCAACATATTAACCTGGCTCGTGAATTAGGAATGGAAACCATTGGATTTTTAATGATGGCCCACTCTGTATCTCCAGAGAAATTAGTAGAGCAGGCCAAATTAATGGAGAGCTATGGTGCACAGGCCGTATATGCCACAGATTCTGCCGGAGCCATGACTCCTGAAGATGTGCGGGTTCGCATTGCAGCGCTTAGAGAAAACCTTTCCTGTGAAATCGGCTTCCATGCCCATAACAACATGTCTTTAGCTGTGGCTAATACTTTAACAGCCATCGAAGAAGGGGCGACCCGCATTGATGGAAGCGTGCGTTGCCTTGGGGCGGGTTCCGGAAATACCCAAACAGAAGTATTGATTGCTGTTCTTGATAAATTAGGCATTCAAACAGGCATTGATTTATATAAAATGATGGATTTAGCGGAAGATGTGGTAGGCCCATTGCTTCCTCGTCCACAGGAGATTCGCAAAAACAGCTTAACCCTTGGTTATGCAGGGGTATACTCTAGCTTCTTGCTTCACGCTGAGCGTGCAGGCAAACAGTTTGGTCTCGATCCACGGGATATTCTCGTAGAATTGGGCCGTATGAAAGCCATTGGCGGCCAGGAAGATATGATCATTGATGTGGCTGCGAGAATTGCAAAAGAAAGAGGACTTCTAAAAGGAGTGGGACAAGCATAATGACTAAATTAGTTCGTTTTGAAGATTGTCTTAATCGTGTAGACCGTGCTGAAAAAGAACGGACAGAGATTATTCGTCTTACGGAAGATTATCCTGAGTTTACAGTGGAAGATGGTTATGTAATACAAGAACAATTAATCGAACGCCGCATTGGGGAAGGACATAAAATTACTGGTTATAAACTGGGTCTTACCAGTAAACCAAAACAAGAAATGATGGGCGTACAT
>CAMLDI010000011.1 GCA_946478845.1 uncultured Paenibacillaceae bacterium | reverse complement strand
GCCAGCGTTCGTCCTGAGCCAGGATCAAACTCTCCAATAAAGGTAAAGTTTTAATACTGACTTCAAGCTTTGCTAGCTTGTAAAAATTTAAGAAATTGATTAGGATCGCATTCTAGCTTTTCACTGTTCAGTTTTCAAGGATCTGCGTCGCTGTTGATTGGCGACTAGATTATAATATCAAATAGGTATGGGCTTGTCAACAACAATCGACAAAAAAAATATTTACGCTAGAAAGGGGCGAAACCTACAAGTTTCGCCCCCTCAATTACGTATTTAAATCTGCAATATTTCCTGTAGACATATAAATCGTCCATTCTCCAATATTGGTTGCGTGATCACCAATTCTCTCCAAATGTTGAATAAGTTTTAATAATTGAACCCCTTCACTCACATACTGGCTATCTACTTTCATGGCGTTTTCCAAACTAATCATATTTTTGCGGAAATAACTATCAACAGTATCATCCATATCATCCAGGGTTCGTGCATAACTGATCATTCCATCTTCCAGGCATGTAAGGCTTACTTTAAGCATTTGTTTTACTTTTTCCGCCATGGGGGGAATATCAAAAAGCAACGTGTTCCCTTGATTCCCATTTAATCGGACCACTACTTTGGCAATTTCAACTGACAAATCACCGATTCTTTCAAGGTCAGTTACAATTTTAAGATAGGCGCCAATGGTTCGTAAATCCCTGGCTACCGGAGCATGTAAGGCAATAAATTCCAAGCTTTTTTTGAACATTTTCTCTGCAAGTACATTTAACTTTTCATCGTTTACAATGACATCTCTTGCATTGGCGATATCCTTGTTTTCAAAGGATTCGAAAGCTCTTAAAAAACCCATTTCAGCTAGAGAAGCCATGCGCAAAAGATCCTGTTTTAAAAGGTCAATCTTATCATTGGGCAATGGGATTCCCACCTTCCTTATTGTTCTTGCGCACTAGCTTTTGAATTTTGCTAACCAAAACGACCGGTAATATAGTCCTCTGTTTTTTGTTGGGAAGGCTTTGTGAACAATTTCTTTGTTTCGCTATGTTCAATTAAATTTCCCATATAAAAAAACGCTGTAGCATCGGAAATACGTGCAGCTTGATGAAGATTATGAGTCACAATAATAATGGTATACTCTTTTTTTAATTCTACAACTAAATTCTCTATTTTTTGGGTAGAGAGGGGATCAAGGGATGCAGTAGGCTCATCTAACAACAAAACTTCTGGCTTTAAAGCAATGGCTCTGGCAATGCATAAACGTTGTTGTTGCCCACCGGACAATGATAACGCTGATTTATGCAAACGATCCTTCACCTCATCCCAAAGAGCTGCTTTCCGCAAACTGGACTCAACAATTTCATCTAACTCTTTTTTCCTCTTCCCATAATACTTTGGGGCAAAAGCTATATTATCAAATATAGATTTATAAAAAGGATTGGGTTTTTGAAAAACCATTCCCACCTTTTTTCTAAGATGATCTACTTTGATAGAATCAGAATAGATATTCTCTTGATCCAATAAAATATCTCCTGTTACACGAGTATGGGGAATGAGGTCATTCATTCTGTTTAAACTGCGCAGAAAAGTAGATTTACCACAACCAGATGGCCCGATAAAAGCAGTAACACTGCTTTTAGGAAAGGTGATATCTACATTCTTAATCGCTTGCGTTTGCCCGTAATATATAGATACGTCGGAACACTCTATTATATTATTGTTCATTTTATGAATCCTCTCCTGTCCAGATGGTTTGTGGATGTTATGAAGAATGAGACGTGATACGGCGATATAACCATGAACCAAACCAGCGGGCAGTAACATTAAAGACAAGCACTGAAAGAACAAGAATTGCTGAAGCTCCGTCTGCAACTTCTCGCGCGTCTGGAATAAGCCCCTCGGTGTTTACTTTCCAAATATGAACGGCAAGGGTTTCCGCAGGACGGAAGGGGTTTAATGGATGTGTACTTGAAGTTACATCCAAACTGGTAAAGTCTAAAGCTGGAGATGACATCCCTGCAGTAAATAGAAGTGCTGCCGCTTCCCCAAACACTCTCCCTGCCGCTAAAATTGTCCCGGTTAATATCCCGGGAATAGCTGCAGGCAAAATAACATGGGTAATGGTTTTCCATTTGGAAATACCCAGAGCCAAACTGGCTTCAATTTGGTCCTTTGGCACAGTTTCAATGGCTTCTTCCGTAATACGTACCATGAGAGGAAGATTAAATACAGCTAAAGCAAGCGCACCAGATAAAAGTGAATATCCCCAACCTGTATAGGTTACAAATATCAATAGACCAAACAACCCTACGACAATAGAAGGAAGAGAAGAAAGCACTTCTATGCTTGTGCGAATTCCATTTGTAATTTTGTTTTGTGGAGCATACTGGCTTAAGTAAATACCTGCCCCCAAACCAAGAGGGGTTGTAATGAGCATAGTCAAAATTAATAAATAGAATGAATTAAATAATTGTGGGCCAATACCACCCCCAGCACTTAATGATTCAGGTGGTGATGTAATAAAATCCCAATCTATTACACTTAATCCATTATAAAGTATATATCCGAGTAATCCCGCTAAAATGAGAATGATCAAATAGGCAGAGGATGTAATAATAATGGTTGCTATTCGGTTGGCTAGTTTTGCATTCATTGGTTTACATCACCTTTTTCTTTCCTATTAAACGTATAAGGAGAATAAATACAAAGGACATCATTAACAACAACAAGCTCATGGACCACAGGGCGTTATTATATGCAGACCCGGCAATGGTATTACCCATGTTTGCTGTAATTCCACTGGTTAAAGTATTGGTAGGATCCAAAATGCTTGAAGGCAAAGCAATGGTATTGCCGATAACCATCTGAACAGCAAGGGCTTCGCCAAAAGCTCTGGACATTCCCAAAACAATGGCTGTCAAAATCCCTGGCAACGCTGTTCTTAAAACAACTCGCCAAATAGTTTGCCAGCGAGTGCCACCTAATGCCAGAGAGGCATTTCTTAAATCCTGGGGAACAGCTTCCAGGGCATCTGCAGCAAGACTAGTAATGGTAGGAATAATCATCACCGACAATACAATTCCCCCAGCTAGAATACTGAAACCCATGGAATCAAAGGTATTGCGAATAAAAGGAACCAGCACACTTAAACCAATAAACCCATAAACAACAGAAGGAATTCCAACCAACAATTCGATGACAGGTTTCAATACTTTTTTACCGAACCTCGGTTTCATTTCTGTCATATAAATCGCTGCACCTATACTTAAAGGGGCTGCAATGGCCACTGCTAAAAAGGTGACGACAAAGGATCCGAAAATAAAGGGAAATGCACCGAATTTCCCAGGTTCACCGTCTGGATTCCATTGGGTTCCTGTTAAAAATTCCCCCAGGCTCACATCATTTTTAAAAAAAGTTGCCAACCCTTTTGATGCAATAAAATAAGTAATTGAAATAGCGGCAATCAATAAGACTGCAGCACAAATCAATGTAAGGGTCCGTCCTATTGTATTTTCCCACTTTTGTTTGGACATTCTCCGGTTTCCTCCTAAACGCCATAAAAGACCAGGAATGAACCATTCCAGATCTTTATGGCCATACAATCATTTATTTGGCTTCATTACTTTTGTGTAATTTTTCCTTCAGCAGAACGTTCTACTTTCATATCTGTGATTGCAATAAATCCAGCTTTTGGAACATCATTTTTCTGTACTGCTTCAGAAAGCATGTAGTCGATAAAAGCTTTCGTTAAGCCGGTAGGTTCTCCTTTGGTGTACATATGTTCATATGCCCACACTGGATATTCATTGGTTACGATTTTTTCCTTCGTTGGTGCAACTCCATTGAGTTTCAAAGCAATCAGTTTTGTATTCTCAGCCTTAACATAAGAGAGAGCAAGATAGCCAATTGCACCTGGGGTATCTTCCACAATTTTCTGTACAGTACCGGATGATTCTTCAGTGATTCCTTCAGCTTCTTGTTGTTTATCAAGAGCAAAGGTGTGGAATGTTGCACGAGTTCCAGAAGAAGAAGGACGGTTTACAAGTTGGATTTTTAAATCTGGGCCGCCAATTTCTTTCCAGTTAGTTACTTTACCAGTAAATACTTTAATTAAATCATCTTTGGAAATATTGTTGTCTTTCAGTTTTACTTGAGAGTTTACCACAGCAGCAATCCCAACAACGGAGACTATATTATCTTTTAATTCACTAGCTTTGGGAGCGACCTCTTTCTTTTCTTCGGCAAAAATATCAGAATTACCGATATTTGCCCCGCCGGAAAGAACCTGGGATAACCCAGTGCCGCTTCCGCCACCTTGAACCTGGATTTGAGCTTCAGGGTTTTTATCCATAAATCCTTTAGCTGCATTTTCAACAAGTTGTTGTATAGCTGTAGATCCTACAGCAGTAATAGAACCTGATACTGTGCCAGCAGAACTTGTTTCTTTGCTTCCACAACCAGTAAGCAATGCTCCAAAGGATAATGTCAGCGCAAGTAAAACAGGGACGAATTTGTTACGCATGGACTTCTTCCAACTCCAATCATCTGTAATGGTTAACTTCTATGATTTAATCATACAGAGCATTTGTTAATGTATTGTTAACAGGGAGTAAATCTATCTTTATGTTTTCTATTAACTTTTTATTAAGGAATTCTACTTTTTTTTATAGTAAACTTTGGATAAAGGATTTTTTTCTAAACTGGGGGGGACCATGAAAACGAGAGGAAGACCTGATTTTCTGCTCATTGTTTTAACTTTAATTCTTGTAGGCATTGGCCTTGTGATGGTCTATAGCTCAAGTTCGATTTTTTCCTTAATCGATGTGCATAATGATAAATATTTTTTAATGAAACAAATTGTGTGGGCAATCATCGGCATGATTGCCATGTTTACATTGATGAACATCCCTTATCCCTTTTTTAAGAAACACTTTGTGAAATTTCTTCTCTTTTCTCTCTTATTATTAATTGCCGTTTTAATTCCTGGGATTGGTGTGGAGAGGAACGGAGCGCGAAGTTGGATTGAAATCGGCCCAGCCTCAATACAACCTGCTGAATTTGCCAAGCTAGCTATGGTGATTTATCTAGCGGCATTAATTGCAAAGAAAGGGGAGAAATTTAGAGATTTTAAAAGAGGGTTGCTGCCAACCATGATTGTCCCTTTTGTCTTCTTCCTTTTGATTGCCTTACAATCTGATTTAGGGTCAGGCATGATTTTACTGGCAACAGCTTTTATGGTGATTTATGCAGGAGGAGCAAATTTAAAACATTTAGGTACAGTAGCCTTAGGTTTCGGAGTTTTAATTCTCCTATTAATTTTAACGTCTCCTTATCGAATTCAGAGATTCCTTAACTTTGCTAATCCATGGAATGATGGGCTTGGGGGGTTAGGGACAGGTTACCAACTTGTCCATTCTTATTTTGCCATTGCTCACGGAGGGCTCACTGGGGCTGGTTTTGGGAAAAGCATTGAAAAATATCTCTATCTTCCCGAAGCAGAAACAGATTTTATATTTGCGATTTTTTCTGAGGAAATGGGATTTTTCATTGTCTCCCTGTTCCTGTTATTTTATCTCTTTTTTTTATGGCGAGTTCTGATCGTTACGTTCCGAGCAAAAGATTTATTTGCTAAGTTAATTGGTGTAGGCATTGTTAGTATGATCTTTATTCAGGCATTCTTTAATATTGGAGGGGTCATTGGATTGATTCCTTTAACTGGGGTCCCCCTTCCTTTTATCAGTTATGGCGGTTCGTCCCTCTTATTAAACTTTATGAGTATGGGCATTGTATTAAGCATTTCAAGAGAGTATTCAAAGCAAAAAATTCAAAAGATGTTAAACGAAACGAAGGCGGTCACACACCCTTAGGCTAAGGGTTGTGATCGCCTTCCTTTTTTTTACAAGACCTCTTTCAATATGCGCACTACATCGGCTACCTCTTCTTCCCTTACAGTGCGAAAATCCAGTTTCAATTGGTCATCCTGAATGCGGCCAATCATCGGTGTCGAGGCATTCCTTAATTTTCTTTCCAAGGATGCCGTTGTCCCATTGTGGGGGCGAAGGGATAAAACCCAGGTTGGGATGGTCACGCCAGGAAGGGTTCCTCCGCCTACTTCTCCTACCTCTTTCCCCATGTTGATTTCATACTGGCTGGCATATTCATCCCGAAGGGCATAAAAAACGTATTCCCCTTTCCGCCTTACTTCCTCTAAAGGGCATAAAAGGTCCTTAATTACGGGAATTTCCTCTTTTGCCCTATCCGGATTTACATAAGAAAGTAGGGTAGATTCAAGAGCAGCCAGAGTCATTTTATCTACCCGCAGAACCCGGGCCATTTGATTCTTTTTTAATCGATCAATATATTCTTTCTTTCCTACGATTAACCCTGCCTGTGGGCCGCCTAATAACTTATCTCCACTGAAAGATACCAGGTCAGCCCCCTCTTCAATCACCTGCCGTACAACAGGTTCATTTCCAATGCCATATGAAGATAGGTCAAATAATACCCCACCTCCCAAATCTTCATATACGGGTAACCCATATTGTTGCCCAAGTTCTACAAGCTCTTTTAATGTAGTTTCCCGGGTAAATCCCACAACCTTAAAATTGCTGGTATGGACTTTCATTAATAAAGCCGTTTCCGGGCAAATCCCTTTTTCATAATCACGAGGATGGGTTTTATTGGTGGTTCCAACTTCTTTTAAAATGGCTCCACTTTCCTCCATGATTTCTGAGATGCGAAAAGACCCGCCAATCTCCACTAATTGGCCCCGGGAAACAATCACTTCTTTATTCCGGGCCATCTCCCGTAAAATGAGAAAAACAGCAGCTGCATTATTGTTGACGATCATTCCTGCTTCTGCCCCGGTAATACGGGTAAGCAATCGTTCTACATGGGAATGGCGGGAACCTCTCTGTCCTTCATTAATTTTATATTCAAGGTTACTATAGGATCCAGCTATTTGTACCACATGATCCATTGCTTTTTGTGATAAAACCGCACGTCCTAAATTAGTATGGAGAATAACACCGGTAGCATTAATGAGGGGCCTTAAATGATTGTGATAAAATTGATCCATTTCTCCCTCAATCTTCTTTAACCAGTAAGGAATACTCTCAACCTCTTCTAATGTACAAAAGGATTGATACTCAAGAATTTTCTTCCGTTCCTTCTCGATCACCTGTTGCACAAAGGGGAGAATATCTTTATCCCCATATCCCTGCTTTTTTTTCCAGGAAATCATTTCCGGAGTGTTTATTAATTTGTGTACAGCAGGTAAACTTCGCAATAGTCTTTGTTTAGCAACTTCCATATCCTGTGGAAACCCCCACTATTAAATTGCCTGGTTATTCAACGATGATTATCCCTGGATGTTGTTCTGTTACTTTACCAATCACACAGGCTTGTGCTACACCTGCATCTCTCATCCTGACCACTAACTCTTCCCCTTCATCAGCAGGAACACTGAGCAAGAGCCCGCCAGAAGTAATGGCATCACAAAGAATCCATTGATCCAGTTGGTCCATCTCTTCCGGGTAAGTAACTGTTTCAAGTAACCAGGCATGGTTGGATTTCGTTCCCCCAGGAACCGCCCCTTTTTCAGCTAAATCACGGGTACCCTCCAACACGGGAACATCTCGATAATACACAATGATTCCAACACCACTGCCTGTGGCCATTTCACTTAAATGGCCTAATAACCCAAATCCAGTAATGTCTGTGGAACTGTGCACCGTAAATTCTTTTCCAATTTCCGCTGCTGTTTTATTCAACGTAGCCATTAACTGAGTCACTTTTTTAATTCCCTCAACTGAAACCAAATCTCTTTTAATTCCTGTAGTTTGGATTCCCACCCCTATAGGTTTGGTTAAAATAAGAACATCCCCTGGTTTTGCGCCATGGTTTGTCCAAATTTTCCCGGGATGGACAATCCCAGTAACAGACATGCCAAACTTCGGTTCTTTATCATCAATAGAATGGCCGCCAATAATCACGGCACCCGCTTCTGTTACCTTATCAAATGCACCTTTTAAAATATCAGCTAATACAGAATGGGGAATTTTGCCAATAGGAAATCCAACAATGTTAAGAGCTGTAATGGGTTTCCCGCCCATGGCATACACATCGCTCAACGCATTTGCTGCAGCGATTTGCCCAAACTGGTAAGGGTCATCTACAATAGGTGTAAAGTAGTCTAGGGTTTGCACTAAGGCAACTTCATCGTTTATTTTATAGACCCCTGCATCATCAGGTTTGTTTAAGCCTACAAGTACATTCGGGTTTTCAACGTTGCTTTCAGGTAATTGACACAAAACTTGTGCCAGGTCTGCTGGACCAATTTTGCAGCCTCACCCTGCTTTACTGGAGAGTGATGTGAGTTTAATCAACTTTTGATCTATTTTGTTTTGATCCATTTCAGCTCACCCCTTTCCTTCATTTGTTATTACTATAGCACAATCAATATCCAGTGCAAAAAGGAGCTTTCCCCTATGTTGACAAAAGATATACCCATAGAAACATTTCTCTCTCAGGATGCAGCTAACTACATCCCTGTTGATGTACGCAGTCCTGGTGAGTTTCAAGAAGCAACCATTCCTGGTGCCATCAATATCCCACTTTTCACTAATGAAGAACGGGCCTTCGTTGGAACCACATACAAACAAAAAGGACAAAAGGAAGCAAAATGGGCCGGAATGGAAATCGTTGCACCTAAATTGCCTAGCATGCTAAAAGAAATAAAAGAATTGCTGGACGATGAAAAAGTGCCCCTCCTTTTCTGCTGGCGGGGAGGGATGCGCAGCTTATCCATGGCTACTTTTGCCCGTTTTTCCGGTTTGCCAGTCCTTCGTCTTACAGGAGGTTATCGGGCATTCCGCCAATATGTTACTGCACATCTTAATGAAAACTTGCTGCCGGAAAAAACCTTTGTTTTACATGGAATGACTGGAGTAGGAAAAACCCTCATCTTAGAAAAGCTGAAGAACGAGGGAGAACCTGTGTTGGACCTAGAGGGATTTGCTGGACATCGTGGTTCAGTATTTGGCTCCATTGGAATAGAAGAAAAAAATCAAAAAACTTTTGATGGGGAGCTATTCTATACCTTATTGTCCTTTAAGAAAAAAAATGTGCCCTATATATACATTGAAGCAGAAAGCCGCCGCATTGGGCGAATCCTTCTCCCAGACTTCATCATGAATGCAAAGAAAAAAGGAACCCACCTTTTGATTACTGCCCCTGTAGATATGCGGGTGGAACGGATTTATGAGGATTACATTGTGCCTTATGAAAAAGAAAATTGGTTTTTTAATGAGGTACAACTGGCCTTTCAACAAATAGCAAAAAGGATGGAAGTCAGTGCTAGAAACCATTGTTACCGCTATTTAATCGAGAAAAAATATCGCCATTTTATTCGTACCCTCTTAGTTTCCTATTATGATCCCCGTTATGCAAACAAAGGGAATGAATACGAGGGAAATTTTATTGAAATAAACGCTGAGGATATAGAATTGGCAGCTAAAAAAATAAAAGAAATTGCTTTGCCTTTAAATGCTTAAAGCAAAAAACCCCGAAGCATATGCTTCGGGGTTTTCTATGGTTTCTAAAACAAGTTAGAAAACCAAATTATTTAATGATTTGTGCTACAGCACCAGCGCCTACAGTACGGCCACCTTCACGAATAGCGAAGCGAGTACCTTCTTCCATAGCGATAGAGCTGATTAATTCAACAGTGATTTCGATGTTGTCGCCAGGCATAACCATTTCAGTACCTTCTGGAAGTTTGATGATTCCAGTTACGTCAGTTGTACGGAAATAGAATTGTGGACGATAGTTAGAGAAGAATGGAGTGTGACGTCCACCCTCTTCTTTAGAAAGAACGTAGATTTGAGCAGTGAAAGAAGTATGTGGTTTTACAGAACCTGGTTTAGCAAGTACTTGTCCACGTTCGATTTCGCTACGGTCAACCCCACGAAGAAGTGCACCAATGTTGTCCCCAGCTTGTGCTTGGTCAAGAAGTTTACGGAACATTTCTACACCAGTAACGGTAGTAGTTTTTGGTTCTTCAGTTAAACCGATGATTTGAACTTGTTCACCAACTTTAACAACACCACGTTCTACACGACCAGTTGCAACAGTACCACGGCCAGTGATAGAGAACACGTCTTCAACAGGCATTAAGAATGGTTGGTCAACAGCACGTTCTGGAGTTGGAATGTAAGAGTCAACAGCATCCATAAGTTCATGGATTTTAGCTCCCCATTCGCCAGTTGGATCTTCTAAAGCTTTTAATGCAGAACCTTTAACAACTGGGATGTCATCGCCTGGGAATTCGTATTCAGAAAGAAGGTCACGAATTTCCATTTCAACGAGTTCAAGCAATTCCTCATCGTCAACCATGTCACATTTGTTCATGAATACAACGATGTAAGGTACGCCTACTTGGCGAGAAAGAAGAATGTGTTCACGAGTTTGTGGCATTGGACCATCTGCAGCAGATACTACGAGGATCGCGCCATCCATTTGAGCAGCACCAGTGATCATGTTTTTAACATAGTCAGCATGGCCTGGGCAGTCAACGTGTGCATAGTGACGGTTGTCAGTTTCATATTCAACGTGTGCAGTAGAGATTGTAATACCGCGTTCGCGTTCTTCTGGAGCGGCGTCAATGCTGCCGTAATCCATAGCTTTTGCTTTACCAGATTGTGCAAGTACAGTTGTAATTGCAGCAGTTAAAGTGGTTTTACCATGGTCAACGTGTCCGATAGTACCAATATTTACGTGGGGTTTCGTACGTTCGAATTTTTCCTTAGCCATCTGGAAAAATGCCTCCTTAAAAATTAAATTATACTAGTTTAATTTTATATGTTTTTTTATTGGCAATAAAGGGCAGTAACAAAAACTACAAACCTTTAGCCTTTTTGATAATTTCATCAGCAATGTTTCTTGGAACTTCTTCATAATGATCGAATTCCATGCTGTAAGTACCACGACCCTGGGTACGAGAACGAAGAGCTGTCGCATATCCGAACATTTCAGAAAGAGGTACAAAACCACGGATGATTTGTGCACCGTTGCGAGCTTCCATACCTTCGATACGTCCACGACGGGAAGTAAGGTCACCCATCATATCACCCATGTATTCTTCAGGAACAGTGATTTCAATTTTTTCAATCGGTTCCAAAATACATGGATTACATTTCCTACCAGCTTCTTTCAAGGACATAGAAGCGGCAATTTTAAACGCCATCTCAGAGGAGTCAACTTCATGGTAACTACCATGTACTAAGCGAGCGTGTAAGTCAAGAATTGGATATCCTGCAAGAACACCATTTTGCATAGCGTCTTCGATACCTGCTTGAACTGCTGGAATGTACTCACGAGGAACAACACCGCCAACAATTTTGTTTTCAAATACGAATCCAGATCCAGGTTCACCAGGAGCAAATTCGATAACAACGTGACCGTATTGCCCTTTACCACCTGATTGTTTTGCGTATTTCGTATCCACTTTTGCAGGTTGACGGAATGCTTCTTTGTAAGCAACCTGAGGAGCACCTACATTAGCCTCTACTTTAAATTCACGTTTCAAACGGTCAACGATAATATCAAGGTGAAGTTCACCCATCCCAGAAATAATCGTTTGTCCGGTTTCATGGTCAGTATAGGTTTTAAAAGTTGGATCTTCTTCAGCCAATTTAGCAAGAGCCATACCCATTTTATCCTGGTCAGCTTTTGTTTTTGGCTCAATAGAGATTGAGATTACAGGATCAGGGAATTCCATAGATTCAAGAATTACAGCATTCTTTTCATCGCATAGAGTATCCCCTGTTGTCGTATCTTTTAAACCTACCCCTGCAGCAATATCTCCGGAGTAAACAATTTTGATTTCTTCACGGTGATTCGCATGCATTTGCAGAATACGACCAATCCGTTCACGTTTCCCTTTAGTAGAGTTGAGAACATAAGACCCAGATTCCAGTGTACCAGAATACACACGGAAGAAGGTTAATTTCCCAACATAAGGGTCAGTCATAATTTTAAAAGCTAAAGCTGCAAATGGAGCCTCATCACTTGATTCACGTACGATTTCTTCATCTGAATCAGGAGTGGTACCTTTAATAGCTGGTACATCCAGTGGAGATGGAAGATAATCAACTACTGCATCAAGCATCGGTTGAACACCTTTATTCTTGTAGGAAGACCCACAAAGAACTGGAGTAATTTGTACATTACATACCCCTTTGCGAAGAGTAGCTTTTAATTCTTCTTCAGTAATCTCTTCACCTTCAAGGTATTTCATGGTTAATTCTTCATCCAATTCAGCAATGGCTTCAACCATTTTCATGCGCCATTCTTCTGCTGATTCTTGCATATCTGCAGGAATTTCAGCTTCTTCAGATGTAGTGCCAAGGTCATCCGTATAGATAATGGCTTTCATTTTAATAAGGTCAATCAGACCAATAAAGGTATCTTCTGCGCCAATAGGCAATTGAATCGGAACAGCATTCGCTCCGAGACGATCACGCATTTGTTGTACTCCTGATAAGAAGTTAGCGCCAAGAATATCCATTTTATTTACATAAGCAATACGTGGTACATGGTATTTATCAGCCTGACGCCAAACAGTTTCAGACTGAGGCTCAACGCCACCTTTAGCACAGAATACGCCAACTGCACCATCTAATACACGTAAGGAACGTTCAACTTCAACAGTGAAGTCTACGTGGCCAGGGGTGTCAATAATGTTAACACGGTTCCCTTTCCATTGTGCAGTGGTTGCAGCAGAAGTAATTGTGATTCCACGTTCTTGTTCTTGTTCCATCCAGTCCATGGTTGCTGCACCTTCGTGCACTTCACCAATTTTGTGAACACGGCCAGTGTAGAACAAAATACGCTCAGTAGTCGTGGTTTTACCGGCATCAATGTGAGCCATAATACCAATATTACGTGTGTTAAGTAGGGGGAATTCGCGTCCCATGTGATATTGGCCCCTTTCTTCAAGATGAAGATATGAAAATCAAAGCGACTATTAAGCCGCTTCGATTCTACCAGCGATAATGTGCAAACGCTTTGTTTGCTTCCGCCATTTTATGGGTATCCTCGCGTTTTTTCACAGATGCACCAGTGTTGTTAGCTGCATCGAGAATTTCACCAGCAAGGCGTTCTTCCATGGTTTTCTCTCCGCGTTTGCGAGAGTATGTTACCAACCAACGAAGCCCAAGGGTCGTGCGGCGTTCCGGACGTACTTCAACAGGTACTTGATAGTTAGCACCACCAACACGGCGTGCGCGAACTTCGAGAACCGGCATGATGTTTTTCATTGCTTCTTCAAATACTTCCATGGCATCGCGGCCAGTGCGTTGTTGCACCAGTTGGAAAGCATCATAAAGAATACGTTGAGAAACACCGCGTTTCCCGTCAAGCATCATGCGGTTAATTAAACGAGTAACAAGTTTGCTGTTATAAATCGGATCGGGTAATACATCACGGCGAGGTACTGGTCCTTTACGTGGCATAGTTTTCCCTCCTTTACTTCAGTTTTTCTTTTTTTAATCAAACGAAACATAGAAATTAAGCTTTTGGAGCTTTTGGACGTTTTGTACCGTATTTAGAACGAGACTGCTTGCGGTTTTGTACCCCAGCTGTATCGAGTGCACCACGTACAATTTTGTAACGTACCCCAGGTAAGTCTTTTACACGACCACCACGAACAAGAACAACGCTATGCTCTTGCAAGTTATGGCCAATCCCTGGAATATATGCGGTAACCTCGATTCCGTTTGTTAAACGAACACGGGCATATTTACGCAATGCAGAGTTCGGTTTTTTCGGCGTCATTGTACCAACACGAGTACATACCCCACGTTTTTGTGGAGAGTTCAAGTTAGTAAGCTCTTTTTTCATGCTGTTATAGCCTTTTAAAAGAGCAGGAGATTTAGATTTATACTCCTTCTTTTCGCGACCTTTGCGTACAAGCTGATTAATCGTTGGCATCTGTCGCACCTCCTTCCAAACTTAGCAATTTAAGACCACAGGTCCTGGTGATTCATCAAAAGGCAAATGAAAAGTTTTTGCCATCGCACCCTGGTACCAGGGGCACCGGGTACGATGAGCAAAAACAGGGTTTACCTTATTGATTCTGTTTAATTCCGACTACTGCAGCATTCACTTGAATTCCGCATACCTTACCAAGGTGGCGCATGGAGTCCACATAGGAAATTGGAATCTCGTATTCCTTGCATAAGGATAAGATTCTCCCAATTACCCGATCGTCCGCATCCTCCGCAACTATAACCTCGGCCATCTGACCCTTTTCAATGGCCCGAATCGTATGCTTTGTGCCAACAGTAATAGATGCCGCCTTCTCTACTTTATCATAAGACATTTTCATATCCTCCAAAGTACAGGTGTCAGGCACACTTAAATATAATATCACCAGGCATATCCGGTGTCAAGTTTAAACTGACCATTCTTCAACTGCATTTTCTTCTGAATTATCATCAGAAAGCATTTCATCAACATCTGACTCTTTGGGCATTAAATCATGTTCCAATTCAATGTTACGATAGCGAGTCATGCCTGTTCCTGCAGGGACAAGCTTACCTATAATAACATTCTCTTTCAGACCAAGGAGACGGTCCACTTTTCCTTTAATTGCTGCATCTGTTAGGACACGAGTAGTCTCCTGGAAGGATGCGGCAGAAAGGAAGGAGTCTGTTTCAAGAGATGCTTTGGTAATCCCAAGAAGGACTGGACGTGCAACAGCAGGTTGTTTTCCTTCCCAGAGTGCCTTTTGGTTCGCTTCTTCGAATTCATGGATTTCCACATAGGAGCCAGGAAGAAGATCAGTCTCACCGTTATCGATGATACGAACCTTCCGAAGCATTTGCCGAACCATAACTTCAACGTGTTTATCGTTAATTTCTACCCCTTGCATCCGGTATACTTTTTGTACCTCTTGCAAGATGTAGTATTGAACGCCACGCAAGCCGCGAACTTTAAGCATTTCCTTCGGATCTACAGAACCCTCAGTTAATTCCTCACCAATTTCTACCTTTTGCCCAACAGAAACTTTTAGGCGGGAACCATAAGGGATTTGATATACTTTATTTTCTGTTTCCCCGCGAATTTCCACTTCACGGCGTTCTTTGCCTTCACGAATTTCAATAACTTCCCCTTCAATTTCCGTAATAAGAGCTTGCCCTTTAGGATTCCGGGCTTCAAAAAGCTCTTGAATACGTGGAAGACCTTGAGTGATATCGTCTCCGGCAACCCCACCGGTATGGAAAGTACGCATGGTTAACTGGGTACCTGGTTCACCAATGGATTGGGCTGCAATAATACCAACTGCTTCCCCAACATCCACTTCTTTACCTGTTGCCAGGTTACGGCCATAACATTTTTTACAAACCCCATGCTGGGTACGGCAAGCCATAACAGAACGAATATAAACTTCCTCAATGCCTAGTGCGATAATTTGTTCAGCGATTTCTTCATCGATTAAATCATTGCGATGGACAAGGACTTCACCTGTTTGTGGATGGCGCACAGTTTGGAATGCATATCGTCCCACAAGACGATCGTAAAGATCCTCAATCACCTCATTGCCATCCCGAATCGCACGGGCAGGAATCCCTTTATCGGTACCGCAATCTTCCTCACGGGCAATTACGTCCTGGGCAACGTCAACAAGACGGCGAGTCAGGTAACCGGAGTCAGCAGTACGTAACGCAGTATCCGCAAGACCTTTCCGGGCACCGTGGGTAGAAATAAAGTACTCTAATACGGTTAAGCCTTCCCGGAAGTTTGATTTAATCGGCAATTCAATGATTCGGCCAGATGGGTTGGCCATCAAGCCCCGCATCCCTGCTAACTGAGTAATCTGGGATACGTTACCCCGTGCACCTGAAGTAGCCATCATGTTAATGGCATTGAATTTATCCAATGATTCCATCAACACTTTCGTAACTTCATCTTTTGCTTTACTCCAAATGGAAATTACCCGGTCATATCGTTCATTTTCCGTGATTAAACCTCTACGGTATTGGTTCATAACCACCTGTACTTTTTGGTCAGCTTCATCCAGAATCCGTTGTTTTTCCTTTGGCGGATTAATATCAGAAACGGCAACGGTAATCCCTGCACGGGTAGAATACTTAAAGCCAGTTTCTTTAATCCTATCCAGGATAACGGACGTTTGGGTTGTACCAAAACGGCGGAAACATTCAGCGATAATGGTTCCCAGGAATTTTTTAGTTACTGCCTGTTGTTCTGGTATTTTTTGAATGAATTCCGATACGTTAGTCCCTTTATCGAAGATGAAATATTTATCAGGGACTTTTCTTTGCAGATTTTCCTTCGTTGGTTCATTGATATAAGGAAGATCTGGAGGAAAGATTTCATTCAGAATAATTTTCCCAACAGTTGTAATTAACAGAGCATCATTTTGTTTTTCCGTAAAGGAAGTTTTATATAAATTCTTTGCATATATACCAATACGGGCATGTAAACCTATCACACCATTTGCATAAGCAGAAATAGCTTGATCACCATTAGGGAAGATTTTCCCTTCACCAATGGCTGTGCTATCTTCCATCGTTAAATAGAACATGCCCAGTACCATATCCTGTGATGGAGTAACAACCGGTTTCCCATCTTTCGGGTTCAGGATATTTTGTGCAGCAAGCATTAATAATCTAGCTTCAGCCTGGGCTTCTGCTGAAAGAGGCACGTGAACAGCCATTTGGTCTCCGTCAAAGTCAGCATTATATGCTGTACAAACAAGGGGGTGAAGGCGGATAGCACGGCCTTCAACCAGGGTAGGTTCAAACGCTTGAATCCCCAGGCGGTGAAGAGTGGGGGCACGATTTAAGAGCACTGGATGTTCTTTAATCACATCTTCGAGAACATCCCATACTTCAGGATGAATCCGTTCCACTTTGCGTTTTGCGGATTTAATATTATGTGCCAACCCTTTGCTTACCAATTCTTTCATAACGAATGGTTTAAAGAGTTCCAATGCCATTTCTTTTGGCAAACCGCATTGGTACATCTTTAATTGGGGCCCTACAACAATAACAGAACGTCCTGAATAGTCAACCCGTTTTCCAAGAAGGTTTTGGCGGAAACGGCCCTGTTTTCCTTTGAGCATATGGCTCAAAGATTTAAGAGGACGATTGCCAGGTCCGGTTACAGGACGTCCCCGGCGTCCATTATCAATCAGAGCGTCTACTGCTTCCTGTAGCATACGTTTTTCATTTTGTACGATAATATCAGGAGCGCCCAAATCTAAAAGGCGTTTTAAACGGTTATTACGGTTAATTACCCGACGGTATAAGTCATTCAAATCAGAAGTAGCAAAACGTCCCCCATCTAATTGAACCATAGGACGCAATTCTGGCGGAATGACCGGAAGTACGTCTAATACCATCCAATCAGGGCGATTTCCGGAATTACGGAATGCTTCTAAAACCTCTAAGCGTTTAATTATCCGATTCCGTCTTTGGCCCTGGGCATTTTTCAACTCTTCTTTGAGAAAATCTACTTCTTTATCAAGGTCTATTTCTGCAAGCAATTTTTTAATCGCTTCAGCACCCATAGAAGCCTGGAATGTATTCCCGTATTTTTCACGGTAATTTCGATATTCTTTTTCGGAAAGAAGTTGTTTTTTCTCCAGAGGGGTATCCCCAGCTTCAGTAACCACATAGGACGCAAAGTAGATTACCTCTTCTAATGAACGAGGAGACATATCCAATACTAAGCCCATTCGGCTAGGAATCCCTTTGAAGTACCAAATGTGGGAAACGGGGGCAGCTAATTCAATGTGCCCCATTCTTTCCCTTCTTACTTTCGCCCGGGTCACTTCAACACCGCAACGATCACAAACAACACCTTTATATCGAACCCGTTTATATTTACCGCAGTGACATTCCCAGTCCTTCGTTGGTCCGAAAATCTTTTCGCAGAATAAGCCTTCTTTTTCCGGTTTTAATGTCCGGTAGTTGATGGTTTCAGGTTTCTTTACCTCACCAAAGGACCATGAGCGGATCTTATCAGGTGAAGCGAGACCAATTTTCATGAACTCGAAATTATTCACATCTAACAAAGGGCATTCCTCCCATTACTTCCCGGTTTCATCCTTTATTCTTCAGCACCGCTAACGCTCAATGATAATTTATCCGGGGGGGTATCCTCTTCATCATCAGAATCCCTCATTTCGATTTCTTTCTCGTCTCCGGAAAGAATCTTCACATCCATACCCAGACTTTGCAGTTCTTTAATTAATACTTTAAAGGATTCCGGTACACCGGGTTCCGGTACATTTTCACCTTTAACAATGGCTTCGTAAGTTTTTACCCGACCAATCACATCGTCGGATTTCACAGTAAGAATTTCTTGTAAGGTATAGGCGGCACCATAGGCTTCCAATGCCCAAACCTCCATCTCCCCAAAACGCTGGCCTCCAAATTGGGCTTTACCCCCAAGAGGCTGCTGGGTAACCAGTGAGTATGGGCCTGTTGAACGGGCATGGATTTTATCATCAACCATGTGGGCCAGCTTAATCATATACATAACCCCAACGGTAACTTGACGGTCAAAGGGTTCACCAGAACGTCCATCAAATAAGGTGAATTTCCCTGAACGGCCTAATCCGGCCTCTTCAAGAGCATCAAATACATCGTGTTCAGTTGCTCCATCGAATACAGGTGTAGCAATATGAATTCCCAGGGCTCTCGCTGCCATGCCAAGGTGAACTTCAAGAGCCTGACCAATATTCATCCGTGAAGGTACCCCAAGAGGATTTAACACAACCTGTACTGGAGTGCCATCTGGCATGAATGGCATATCCTCTTCAGGAAGAATACGGGCAATTACCCCTTTATTACCATGGCGTCCAGCCATTTTATCCCCTACGGAGATTTTGCGTTTTTGTGCGATATAGCAACGTACCAATTGATTTACGCCTGGAGGAAGCTCATCCCCATTTTCACGGGTAAACACTTTTACATCAACAACGATTCCAGAACCGCCGTGTGGTACACGCAAAGAAGTATCACGAACTTCACGGGCTTTTTCTCCAAAAATAGCGTGGAGCAAACGTTCTTCAGCAGTAAGTTCTGTTACCCCTTTTGGCGTTACTTTACCAACGAGAATGTCTCCGTCTTTAATTTCAGCCCCTACACGGATAATTCCACGTTCATCAAGGTTCCGTAAAGCATCTTCCCCAACATTGGGAATATCACGGGTAATTTCTTCTGGGCCTAATTTTGTATCCCGTGCTTCTGCTTCATACTCTTCTATATGAATGGATGTATAAACATCTTCTTTTACGAGTTTTTCACTAAGGAGAATAGCATCCTCGTAGTTGTACCCTTCCCAGGTCATGAAAGCGACAAGAACATTTCGTCCTAATGCCAATTCTCCCATTTCTGTAGAAGGTCCATCTGCGATAATATCTCCCGCTTTTACAAATGCGCCTTTTTTAATAATGGGGCGCTGGTTAATACATGTACCCTGGTTAGAACGGATAAATTTATGCAGTTTATATTTATCCAAATCTCCCATAATGACTTTGCCATCTACTTCTTCTTGACGGCGAACCCAAATTTCACGGGCGGTAACACGTTCCACCACACCTGGATGGCGAACAACGATAGCTACTCCAGAGTCTTTTGCAGCTTTATACTCCATACCTGTTCCGATGAATGGAGCTTTAGGAACAAGAAGAGGTACAGCTTGCCGTTGCATGTTTGATCCCATCAATGCACGGTTGGCGTCATCGTTTTCTAAGAACGGAATTAACGCTGTAGCCACAGACACAACCTGTTTTGGAGATACGTCCATGAAGTCTACTTTATCCCGAGCAACGGTAACGATATCCCCTCTACGGCGGCAAATTACCATTTCATTGGCGAACTCCCCGTTTTCAGTTAATGGAGCATTGGCCTGGGCTACGTTATACACATCTTCTTCATCAGCTGTCATGTAGATAATTTGTTCAGTCACCTGTCCGGTTTCTGGATCAACATGGCGACGAGGGGTTTCAATGAACCCATATTCATTAATGCGAGCATAAGAAGAAAGGGAGTTAATCAACCCGATGTTCGGACCCTCAGGCGTTTCAATTGGACACATGCGCCCATAGTGGGAATAGTGAACGTCCCGCACTTCGAAACCAGCCCGTTCCCTGGTTAAACCGCCAGGTCCAAGGGCAGATAAACGGCGTTTATGGGTCAGCTCTGCAAGGGGATTGGTTTGATCCATAAATTGAGAGAGCTGTGAACTTCCAAAGAACTCTTTAATCGCCGCAATAACTGGGCGAATATTAATAAGAGCCTGTGGAGTAATGGCATTGGCATCCTGAATGGACATCCGCTCCCGTACCACTCTTTCCATACGAGATAACCCAATACGGAATTGGTTTTGCAACAATTCACCTACGGAACGGAGACGACGATTGCCAAGATGGTCAATATCATCGGTTGTGCCAATTCCGTGTAAAAGATTAATAAAATAGTTAATAGATGAAATAATATCAGCAGGAGTAATATATTTCACCGATTTATCAATCACGCCATTGGCAATCACTTTAATCACTTTTCCATCATCAAGAGAAGAGAATACATTAATCGCTTGAAAGCGGATATCTTCTTCTAAAACACCGCCACGAGGCTTAATCGTGCTGAATCCTACACTTTCTTCTAAAAGAGGAAGAATGCGATCAAGGATACGGCGATCAATCATTGACCCAGCCTCAGCAATAATTTCACCAGTATTCTCATCAAAAAGAGTTTCAGCTAAACGTTGGTTTAACAGTCTATTTTTGATATGTAATTTCTTGTTGATTTTATAGCGGCCTACATTGGCAAGATCATACCGTTTTGGATCAAAGAAACGAGAGATTAATAAACTCTTCGCATTCTCAACCGTTGGCGGTTCACCTGGACGTAATCTTTCATAAATTTCAATTAAGGCTTTTTCAGTAGAATCTGTATTATCTTTTTCAAGGGTGTTTTTGATATATTCATCTTCCCCTAAAAGATTGAGGATTTCTACGTCTGTACCAAAGCCAAGTGCGCGCAAAAGAACCGTAACAGGGATCTTCCGAGTACGGTCTATCCGAACATAGACAATATCTTTAGCATCAGTTTCCAGCTCTAACCATGCACCCCTGTTAGGAATGACGGTTGCTGTATACGTCTGTTTACCGTTTTTATCTACTTTAGCACTAAAATATACACTGGGTGAACGAACAAGCTGACTGACGATAACCCTTTCTGCACCATTAATTACGAAAGTGCCAGTTTCAGTCATCAATGGGAAATCCCCCATGAATACTTCCTGTTCTTTCACTTCACCTGTTTCTTTGTTTATAAGTCGTACTTTCACCCGAAGAGGAGCTGCAAAGGTTACATCGCGTTCCTTGCACTCATCAACAGAATATTTGGGTTCCCCCAGGCTGTAATCAATAAACTCGAGCACGAGGTTCCCTGTGAAATCCTGAATAGGAGAAATATCCGCAAACATTTCCCTTAGCCCTTCATCCAAAAACCACTCATATGATTTTTGTTGGATTTCAATCAGGTTTGGTAATTCCATTACCTCTTCAATTCTTGCATAACTGCGACGCTGGCGATGACGTCCGCATTGAATCAGATGACCTGCCAACTTATTCACCTCTCAAACCGAGTTTTGCATTTGTCAAACTTTTCCACAGAAAAAGAACAAAGTCTTCTCAATAAGAAGACTTTATTAACTTGAAGAACGGTACGGTCATATTATATAATGGTTACCAATACATAACATTTCTATACCTTTCATTTGCATTTGACTACAAAACCCCTCAAGTTATCATTTTTATGCAATATATCACTAGTCGTGGATTATACCATGTTATCACAGTAATAATCAAGTGTCAATTATTGTTTTTGTGCACGAAGAATATAATAACCCTTTTTCTTCGCTGCAACTTCAATCCTGCCAAATAACTCTTCTAATTTTTCCATTGCCGATGGCGCCCCCTGTTTCTTTTGGATCACAACCCACAATGAACCGCCTTTTTCGAGATGTTGACAGGCTTGCTCGAAGATTTCATGTACAATTTTTTTGCCTGCCCGAATGGGAGGATTGGTCACAATCACATCAAATCGTTCCTCATCCTCTATGGACGAGAAAAGGTCGCTTAAGACAACTTCCCCATTATTAATATGATTCATTTCCAAATTCTTGCGAGCAAGCGAAACAGCTCTTTCGTTGATGTCTATCATTTTCACTTTGCCAGTTGGCGTCAGAGTTGCTGCAGTCAACCCAATGGGCCCATACCCACAGCCCACATCTAAAACATTCATGCCATCTTGAATGTCCATGGTTTCAATTAAAAGAACACTGCCAAAATCGATGCGTTCCTTTGAAAAAACCCCTCTGTCCGTAACAAAGGTAAACGTTCTGCCCCTTAAAACAAATTCAAAGGTTTGCTCTTTACTGATAGAACCAGGTTTCTGGGAGTAATAGTGTTCCATGTTCGGGACCTCCCTGCCTTACTAACTAATTATTATCAAAAAGGCCTGGTGTAAAGATAACACCAGGCCATTACAATCAAACAAACAATAAAACTACTTAACTTCTACAGAAGCGCCAGCATCTTCAAGTTTAGCTTTGATTGCTTCAGCATCTTCTTTAGAAATGCCTTCTTTAACATTAGTAGGAGCGCCATCAACCATAGCTTTAGCTTCTTTTAAGCCAAGGCCAGTGATTTCGCGAACAACTTTAATTACGTTAATTTTAGAACCGCCTGCGCTTGTAAGTACAACAGTGAATTCAGTTTGTTCAGCTTCAGCAGCACCAGCAGCAGCTCCGCCCATAACAACAGGAGCAGCAGCAGTAACGCCGAATTCTTCTTCGATAGCTTTAACAAGATCGTTCAATTCAAGAACGGACATACCTTTAATTGCTTCAAGGATTTGTTCTTTACTCATTGTAGATATCCTCCAATCATTTCATTAGTAATTAAATTACGCGCCTTGTTGTTCTTTCTGTTCAGAAACAGCTTTAACTGCAAGGGCAAAGTTGCGCATTGGCGCTTGAAGAACGCTAAGAAGCATAGAGAGCAATCCTTCGCGGTTCGGGAGACTAGCGATTGTTTTAATTTCATTTTCGTCAAGCACTTTACCTTCAACGATCCCAGCTTTAAGCTCGAGAGCCTCGTTTTGTTTAGCAAAGTCAGCAAGCACTTTTGCTGCAGTCACTTCATCTTGTGCACTGAAAGCAATAGCAGTTGGACCTTCAAGGAAAGAATCTAATCCTTCGATTCCAACTTCTGCTGCAGCACGGCGAGCCATCGTGTTTTTATACACTTTGAAATCAACGCCTGCTTCACGGCAAAGTTTGCGAAGTTGAGTTACCTGGGCTACATTCAACCCACGATAGTCAGCTAAAACTGTCCCTTTACTATCACGAAGTTTACCTGCGATTTCTTCTACTACTTGAACTTTTTGTTCACGTACGGACATGTTCACACCTCCTGTAGCATGAATCAATAGAAAAGAGCCTTCGCAGACATACGAAGGCTCTGAAATGTTCAGATGGATCCTTTGTACCTCGGAAGGAAATTAAGTCTCTATACAAGACACCTTCTGTCTACGGCAAATGACTCTTTTCAATTGTTGACTGTGTTATTTTATCAGCTTTAATGCTTTATGTCAAGCTTATTTAGAGCTACCAACTTTAAGGGTGTTCACACGAATGCCAGGGCCCATAGTAGAGCTTACAGTTACATTGCGGATATAAGTCCCTTTTGCAGAAGCTGGTTTAGCTTTAATAAGAACATCAGCAAGAGTGGTAAAGTTTTCAGCTAATTTTTCAGCATCGAAAGAAACTTTTCCGATTGGTGCATGAATATTACCGGATTTATCGGTACGGTATTCAATTTTACCAGCTTTAATTTCTTTCACTGCTCTTTCAACTTCAAAAGTTACAGTACCAGTTTTAGGGTTTGGCATTAAACCTTTAGGTCCAAGCACACGGCCAAGACGGCCAACAAGACCCATCATATCTGGAGTAGCTACAACAACGTCGAATTCAAACCAACCTTGTTGAATTTTATTAATATATTCTTCATCGCCAACATAGTCAGCGCCAGCAGCTTCTGCTTCTTTTGCTTTTTCCCCTTTTGCAAAAACGAGAACACGTTGAACTTTACCAGTACCATGTGGCAGAACTACTGCCCCACGAAGTTGCTGATCCGCTTTCTTAGGATCAACCCCTAAACGGAAAGCTACTTCTACTGTCTCATCAAATTTTGCAGTGGACACTTTTTTAACGAGGTCCATTGCTTCGTTTACTTCGTAAACAACAGAGCGGTCAAAAAGCTTTAAAGCTTCCTTGTAATTCTTGCTTTTTTTAGCCACTATAAATTCCTCCTTCTGTGTGGTGTTAACGGATGTACCTCCCACGAAACAGGGTTGCGAAACCCGGGCGAGCCCGCTGTATCCACAACCCCGACAGAACGTGTAAGGTTCTGAACTTAGTCTTCGATTACGATACCCATGCTACGAGCGGTACCTTCTACCATACGCATTGCAGATTCAACAGAAGCTGCATTGAGATCTGGCATTTTGAGTTCAGCGATTTCACGAACTTTGTCGCGTTTTACAGTTGCAACTTTTTTCTTGTTCGGTGTGCTAGAACCAGATTCAATACCTGCTGCTTTTTTCAAAAGAACAGCTGCAGGTGGAGTTTTTGTAATAAAAGTGAATGAACGGTCTTCAAAAACCGTGATTTCTACAGGAATAATTAATCCAGCTTGATCTTGAGTACGAGCATTAAATTCCTTACAGAAACCCATGATATTCACACCAGCTTGACCAAGAGCAGGACCTACTGGAGGAGCCGGATTTGCTTTGCCTGCAGGAATTTGGAGTTTCACCATTTTAATTACTTTTTTAGCCATATTGACACCTCCTAGTTCAAAAAAAATGTGGTTAAACGGGAATAACCCTCCCACTCGAAAGGAAGGCCTATTCAATAGGAATAGACCGTTAGTCATCTATTCTAAAGTGAGAGAACACATAAAACAAATTGAAGGTACTATAATTCATCCCAGAATGCAAGCGGTAAGCTTTTACAGCTTGGAAACCTGAGAAAAATCAAGTTCAACCGGGGTCTCTCTTCCAAAAAACTCAACCAACACCTTTAACTTGCGTTTTTCAGGCTGAATTTCTTCAATGGAACCAACCATATTAGCAAATGGCCCTTCGTTAACTTTGACCATTTCTTTTATAGCAAAGTCCACACGCGGCAGCGTTTCCTCAATACCCATTTGCTTCATAATGACTGTAACTTCGTCTGGAAGTAATGCAGTCGGTTTAGAACCAGCACCTGAAGAACCCACAAAACCAGTTACTCCTGGGGTATTGCGAACAACATACCAGGAATCATCGGTCATAATCATCTCCACAAGAACATATCCTGGGAATACCTTCTTCGTAACAACCTTTTTCTTGCCGTCACGAATTTCTGTTTCTTCCTCTGTCGGAATGAGCACTCGGAAGATTTTATCCTCCATTCCCATGGATTCGACTCGCTTCTCGAGGTTGGTCTTCACTTTATTTTCATACCCGGAATAGGTATGAATCACATACCAGTGTTTTTCCATGATTTGTGGACAAACAGGTGTCCCTAACCTCCTTCATGATTATTTCCCTGTCTTCATGATTAATTCAAGGAGTTGGGAAAGACCCAGATCAATGATCGCAAAAAAGACAGCGACAAAAGTTACAATTGATAGAACCACGATTGTATAGGAAACTAACTCTTTCCGCGTGGGCCATGTGACTTTTCTCATTTCGGCAAAAACCTCTTTGAGAAAGACCGGTCCGCGTTTGAGTCCTCTTAGTAAACCCATAACGCACCCCCAATTATGACTGTTACGTGTGAAATCCTAGCGTGTTTCGCGATGAAGCGTATGATCATTACAAAATTTGCAATGTTTCTTCAACTCGATGCGGTCTGGATTATTACGTTTATTTTTGTTTGTGGTATAGTTGCGTTGTTTGCACTCGGTGCACGCTAATGTCACAATTACCCGCATGATGTTACACCTCCCACATAATAAGAAACGGTTTCCACCGTTTACTTTTCTATGTAACCTATCTAAGACATGGCTACTTTCAATACTCTATCATAATGAAAATTCCATGTCAAACCATTTTTCTTTCATAAAAAATAAAAAAGACCCCCGGTAAATCCGTCCGGGGATTTTTTCGATAGTTCAATCATAGCCAGTTTTCGTATCCCTTAAACCTGGGACACTTCACGAACTTCTAAATACTTTTCTAATTTGCGTTTTACCCGTTGTAGTGCATTATCAATAGATTTCACGTGTCTCCGTAGATCAACAGCTATTTCTTGATATGATCTTCCATCCAAGTAAAGCATGAGAACCTGTTGTTCTAAATCGCTTAATATCTCACTCATTTTGTCTTCGATGTCATCATATTCTTCGCGGTTAATAATTAATTCTTCGGGGTCTGTAACCCTCGTGCTGCAGATAATATCCAGGAGGGTGCGATCTGAATCCTCGTCGTAAATAGGCTTGTCCAATGAAACATAGGAATTCAACGGAATATGCTTCTGACGGGTGGCTGTTTTAATTGCAGTAATAATCTGTCGCGTAATACATAATTCCGCAAAAGCTTTGAAGGAAGACAGCTTGTCCCCGCGGAAGTCACGAATGGATTTATACAGGCCAATCATCCCTTCCTGTACAATATCCTCTCGATCTGCCCCAATGAGAAAATACGATCTTGCCTTCGCTCGTACAAAATTCTTGTACTTATTGATTAAATACTCTAATGCATCGCTATCACCTGAGCGAACAAGGTCCACAATCTCTTCATCAGAAAGGTCGCTATATCGGGTAGCATTTGTGTCCAACGTCATCCCTCCGACCTGCCACATTGCGTTAGATAAAAATATTATACATTATGTAACCTTAGACGGTCAACCAATTTACCCGTCTCCACGGCGCCATTTTTCGAAAATTTCTTCAATTTTTTCTTCCAAAGAGATACCCAGGCCTCTTTTTTCCGTTTTCTTTTGCTCTACATTTTTCGTAATTTCTCGATTAATTTGCTGTACTTCTAACCATAATTCTCTTGCAGATTTACGCAAAGCTCCGTATCCAAAGGTTACTTTCTGTTCCGTGTAATCTGAAGTAGCAACATAAATCTGTCTGCGATGATGGGTTAAAGAACGAACCAAACTTTCAATGCATTCATCAGCCGTTTCTTTTTCTTTCGTATAACGTATTTCTATTCGATGTTGATTAAGGGTTTTCCCAGCGCCTTTCACATTATAGGCATCAAAAACCACAATCACCTTCATGCCCGTGAATCCCTGGTATTCAGCCAGCTTCGCTAATAAATCATCTCTGGCTTCTTCCAAACTGAATTTACTCTTTTCCCGCAGTTCTTCCCAGGCCCCGATGACATTATATCCATCAACGATTAGGAATTGTTCCATTCCTTATCCCTTCTTCCCCTTAGCTACAAGAGGATTTCGCTGACGAAACACTTCATACATTAATAGGGCTCCGGCAACGGAAGCGTTTAACGAGGTTACCCGGCCACGCATAGGCAACTTCACGGTAAAATCACAGGTTTCCCGTACCAGACGGCTCATTCCTTTGCCTTCACTGCCAATAACCAGTGCAATGCCACCATCTAGGCGAGCTTCACGAAACTCCTGTTCCGCAGAAGCATCTGTCCCAACAATCCATATATTTCGTTCTTTTAATTCTTCCATGGTCCGCACTAAGTTAGTTACTCTAGCAACTGGAACATACTCGATAGCTCCAGCTGATGATTTTGCCACCGTTGAAGTAAGTGAGGCAGAGCGGCGTTTCGGAATGATAATTCCATGTATTCCTGTGGCATCTCCCGTTCTCATAATTGATCCAAGATTATGGGGATCTTCGATTTCATCAAGGATCATAATAAATGGAGGTTCACCGGCAGCTTCTGCCAGGGCAATGATGTCTTCTACCTCAACATAATCATAAGAAGCCACATATGCCAAAACCCCTTGATGGCTTTCCCCCTCAGCTGCCTGGTCAATCTTTTTCCGGGGTACCGTTTGCACAATCACCCCTGTTTCTTTGGCTAAAGCTAGAATGGGGGCAACCCCTTGCTTTTGGGAACCTTCCGCTATCCAAATTTTATTGATGGAACGGCCGGAACGAAGGGCTTCCAATACAGGATTTTTTCCAACGATATATTCACTCATACTTATCATTCACCTCTTTCCTGGTTTTCTTGGCCAAACTCTATTACACGGACTGCCTGGTTTAATATTTCATCTAATCTTTCTTGCTGATCTGATAAATAAAGATAACCAAGAAGTGCCTCAAAACCCGTACTTAAGCGATAATCAGAGACACTGGCATTTTTGGGAATGGTGTTTGACCGGGTATTTCTCCCTCGCTTAATAATACGTTGTTCTTCTTCTTGAAGTTGCTCCCAAAGGCTCTTTACAATTAGAGCCTGTGCTTTAGCCGAAACATAGGATACCGCCCTTTTCTGCAATTCATGGGGTTTTCCCACTCCACAGGCAATAAGATGCTGGCGCACTTTCATTTCTAAAACGGCATCACCCATATAGGCTAATACAAGAGAACCTGTTTGGGATGGATCCCGTTGCAAGGGTTCTTTCTTCATTGTCATCCCTCTCTATGCTTTCCGGTGCCAGCGCACACCTTGAGGAGTATCTTCTAGAATTATCCCTTTTTCTTGTAACTCATTTCGAATTTCATCAGCTCTGGCAAAATTTTTGCTTTTCCGGGCATTTGCTCTTTCTTCAATTAAAGCATTAACTTCCTCGTCAGTAAGTCCATCTTCAGTTTCCCCGGATGCATCTGTAAAATGAATCCCCAAAACATCCCCTAATTCTTGGAATAGGCTTAAATATTGTTCTAAGAGCGCTTTTTTCACATTACCTGCTGCCATAGCCTGGTTCAATTCCCGTACCATATCAAACAAAACGGTAATGCCATCAGCTGTGTTAAAATCATCATCCATTTTTTCAATAAAGCGCTGGCGGAATTGTTCAATGGTTTCCTTCTCTTCTTGCGACAAAGCGCCCTCCTGGGCATTCCCCAGTGCAAAGATCCCATTGCGTACTCCATTATCAATACGGCTTAAGCTGTTATCTGCCTGTTTCAATAACTCATCACTAAAGTTAATGGGATTGCGATAATGAGCCGTTAACATAAAGAATCGAATGACACGGGGAGCAAACCTTTGGCGAAGTTCTTTCACTAATACCACATTGCCAATGGATTTGGACATTTTTTCGTTTTCAATATTAATGTATCCATTATGCATCCAGTAGTTGGCCATTGTTTTCCCAGTACAGCACTCTGATTGGGCTATTTCATTTTCATGGTGAGGGAATGTTAAATCAAATCCCCCTCCATGGATATCGAAGGTTTCCCCAAGATACTTCTTGGACATTGCAGAACATTCAATATGCCAGCCAGGCCGGCCCTTTCCCCATGGGCTTTCCCAGTAAATTTCCCCTGGTTTTGCACTTTTCCATAAGGCAAAGTCTAAGGGGCTTTCTTTTTTCTCATTCACTTCAATCCGTGCACCAGCCTGTAGATCTTCAATTTTTTGGTTGGATAGTTTTCCATATTCGGAGAAAGATTCTGTTCGGAAATACACATCTCCATCCACCACATAGGCATGGTTCTTTTCAACTAAGATAGAAATAAACTCAATGATATCCTGAATATGATCTGTCACTTTTGGATGGACATCTGCTTCCAAGACACCTAGAGCCCGCACATCTTCTACATAAGCTTCAATAAATTGTTCTGCCACAATTGGCACAGTGGTTCCCATTTCATTAGCCTTTTTAATAAGTTTATCGTCTACATCTGTAAAGTTTTGAATAAAGGTAACGTCATAGCCTCGATAAGAAAGGTACCGCCGCACCACATCAAAAATAATGGCTGGCCGTGCATTCCCAATATGAATGTAATTGTAAACTGTCGGTCCACAGACATACATTTTCACTTTTCCAGGCTCAACCGTTTTCAATCTTTCTTTATTGCGGGTTAAAGTATTATAGATTTGAATTTCATTGCTCCTCTTCATCAGCAAAAAACTCTCCTTTACCTGCCCTTAATTGTTTTATTTCACTTTTCAACCCATCAATTTCCTTCTGCATCAAACGCAAGGTTTCGGCAACAGGGTCTGGCAGATTTACCTGATCCATGTCTTCCGTTACCTTTTCTCCGTTTTGTATCTTAATGCGACCAGGAATCCCGACGACTGTAGAATGGGGCGGCACTTCTGATAAAACAACAGAACCCGCACCAATTTTAGAATAATCCCCAATTTTCATAGATCCCAATACTTTCGCCCCAGAAGCGATTAACACGTGGTTCCCTATGGTTGGATGACGTTTTCCCTTTTCTTTCCCCGTTCCTCCAAGTGTTACTCCTTGATAAAGGCTAACATCATCCCCGATTTCACAAGTTTCCCCAATAACAATTCCCATCCCATGGTCAATAAATAATCTCCTGCCAATTTGAGCCCCGGGGTGAATTTCGATTCCTGTAAGAAAGCGGGCAAATTGAGAAATAATACGAGCCAGAGTATATAGTTTGTTTTTCCATAACCTGTGGCTTAATCGGTGAAACCACATAGCATGAAGGCCTGAATAGGTAAATATGACTTCGAATGTACTCCGTGCTGCGGGGTCCCGTTCAAATACAACTTTAATATCTTCTTTTATTCTATCAAACATTCCAGCTTTACCCCCTTTCATAAAGAAAAAACGCCCCCATAGCCCACTAGTAAGGCTACAGAGGCGGTTTATCCGCGGTTCCACTCTGACTTAAATACTTTTTACCCTTAACGCGGGAAACGGGATTTCCTACTATTTTCAGAAAGCCAGCGAACAAATGCATTTCAAGGGAAAAAGGAAACCATTTTCAGCCAATGATGGTTCTCTCTGTACACTTTTTTAATCCTTTACTTCTTCTGTTCATTGCTTTTTTCTTATTGAATTAAATTTTGTAATCGTTGCATTACCTTATCCTTGCCAAGAAGGAATAACGTGCGAGCTAAATCAGGACCATGAATAGACCCCGTAGCAGCAACACGAATAGGCATAAATAATTTCTTTCCTTTATGTCCTGTCTGTTTCTGCACTGCTTTTAAAGAAGCCTTAATTGCTTCTGGCGTATAGTCTACTAAGTTACTAATTTCCTTAGAAAAAGCGGCCAATACTTCAGGAACTTGTTCTTCTGCAAGAACTTCTTTTTCTTCTTCATTATATTCTAGGCTATCAGCGAAGAAAAGTTCCGCCAATTCTACAATTTGTGCTCCATAAGCCATTTGCTCCTGATAAAGGCCAACAACATTTTTCGCCCACTCCTCCTGTTCAGGAGAGAGGTTCTCAGGCACTAATCCAGCTTTTTGCAGGTGAGGAATGCTTAAAGAAGCTAACTGTTCAAGGGAAATCCCTTTAATATAATGATTGTTCATCCAATTTAATTTATCCACGTCAAAAACAGCCGGAGATTTAGAAACCCGCTCTAAAGTAAAACGTTGGATTAATTCTTCTTTATTAAAGATTTCCTCTTCTCCTTCAGGAGACCAGCCTAACAGAACGAGAAAATTAACAATGGCTTCAGGAAGATATCCCAACTCTTTATATTGTTCCACGAATTGGATGATCGACTCATCCCGTTTACTCATTTTTTGCCGATTGGGATTAAGAATGAGAGAAACATGGGCGAAATCCGGTGCATCCCATCCAAATGCTTCATAAACCATTAATTGGCGTGGGGTATTGGAAAGATGTTCTTCGCCACGAATCACATGGGTAATTCCCATTAGATGATCATCCACAGTAACAGCAAAATTATAAGTAGGAATTCCATCAGGGCGGGCAATTACGAAATCGCCAATGCCATCGGATTCAAAGGTAACTTCCCCACGAACATGGTCGTGAACCACATATTGCTGATTGGCCGGTACCTTAAAACGCAAAGAAGGTTTCCTCCCTTCATTCATAAATGCCACCCTTTGTTCTTCTGTTAAATGGCGGCACTTCCCAGAATAACGAGGCATTTCCCCTCTAGCTTTTTGCGCCTCCCTTTCTTGCTCTAAATCTTCCTCAGAACAATAACAGGGGTAGGCTTTTCCTTCCTCAACTAATTGATTTAAATGTTTTTCATAAATATCTAAACGATCCATGCAACGATAAGGGCCAACTTCCCCGGCTTTATCAATGCTTTCGTCCCACTCAAGGCCAAGCCATTTTAAACTATCAAATAATTTCTCTTCCGCGTCATCTACATTTCGTTTGCGATCCGTATCTTCAATACGGACGATAAAATCCCCATCATTATGTCGCGCAAATAAATAGTTAAACAGAGCAGAGCGAGCTCCACCAATATGTAAATGCCCGGTCGGACTGGGTGCGAATCTTACCCGAACTTTTTTCATGAATGGACACCATCCTTAACCACATTTTAAACCCTACAAAAATCACATTTTTGTATTATACCACTATTAACCACGCACTAACAAGACTACAGCCTGGGAGGCAATTCCTTCTCCCCGCCCGGTAAAACCTAGCTTTTCCGTTGTGGTGGCTTTAATATTCACACGATCCACCTCTGCCTCTAAAAAAGAAGCTATTCTTTCCCTCATTTCCCCGATATAAGGGGAAATTTTTGGCTGTTGGGCAATGATTGTCCCATCCACATTGCCTAACCTGTATCCTTTTTCTTTCGCTACTTTCCAAACCTCTTTTAAAAGAACACTACTGTCTGCTCCTTTAAAAGTAACATCCGTATCCGGAAAGTGCCGACCGATATCTCCTTCGCCTAAAGCGCCTAATATCCCATCAGTAATCGCATGAAGCAATACATCCGCATCAGAATGGCCCAGCAATCCCTTTTCATAAGGAATCTCAACCCCGCCAATGATACACTTTCTTCCTTCTACTAATTGATGCACATCAAACCCTTGTCCAATTCGAATCATGCAAGATACCCCTTTCCCTCTTTATTCTGCAATATCATTTCTCCAATCCATAGGTCTTCTGGTGTAGTAATTTTAATATTTGTGTATTCTCCCAACACCACTGATACTTTTTTACCATAGAATTCTACTAAGGAAGCATCGTCTGTACCATAAAACCCTTGTTCTTCAGCATGGAGATATGCCTTCATAATAAGAGAGACATGAAAAGCTTGTGGGGTTTGCACAGCCCACAAGCTTTCTCTCGGCGGGGTATTGACGACAATCCCCTGACTATTCACCTGTTTAATGGTATCCTTAACTGGCACTGCTAAAACAGCAGAGGGATTCACCTGAAGGTGATTCACCAGGCGTTGAATTGCTGATGGGGAAACAAATGGGCGAGCTCCATCATGGATTAATACGTATTCACTGGTTTGCAGAGATTGTAAGCCGGCATATACGCTATCTTGCCTTTCTTTACCACCGGGAACAACCAGAACAGAAGGATAGGATTCGACTAAACCCTTTGTTAATTCTATATCCTCTGTCCCGGTTACGATGACAATCTCTTGAACACCAGGAAAATCAATAAATTGTTCAAGGGTATGCAATAATATAGGCTTATCCTTTAAGCAAAGAAATTGTTTTTTAGTTGAACTGCCCATGCGCTTTCCCGCTCCCGCAGCAGCAATAACCACTCCTAATCTCATCTTTTAACCCCATTCATCTGTTATAACGCTTTTTGTTTTTCAATAATCTTTGGCTTAGCAAAAATCATCCGTCCCGCAGAAGTCTGCAACACACTGGTTACAATAACCTCTAAAAGATTGCCAATAAATTCTCTGCCGCCTTCAACAACGACCATCGTTCCATCATCTAAATAAGCAACACCCTGGCCATTTTCCTTCCCGTCTTTAATCACCTGAATATGGAGCTCTTCACCTGGAAGCACCACAGGTTTAACAGCATTAGCAAGGTCGTTAATATTTAAAACAGATACTCCTTGAAGTTCGCAAACTTTGTTCAGGTTAAAATCATTAGTCACGACTTTCCCCTTCATTACTTTTGCCAATTTAACCAATTTGCTATCAACTTCTGATATATCTTCAAAATCTTTATCCGTAATAATAACCTTCACTTTTAACTCTTTTTGAATCTTATTTAAAATATCTAATCCTCTGCGGCCACGATTTCGTTTTAAAACATCCGAAGAATCAGCAATATGTTGTAATTCTTCCAACACAAATTCCGGTATAACGATGGCCCCTTCAATAAATCCAGTTTTGCAAATGTCCGCTATTCTTCCATCAATAATTACGCTAGTATCAAGAATTTTAAACTCCGTACCAGCTCCCGCATGTTTCTCCTCTTTTTTCTTTTCCCTATGCAACCGGTTGGCAGAAAAGAATGCCATAATTTCATCACGTTTACGCAAACCAACCTGAAAACCAATATATGCACATAATACAGATAAGAATAAAGGCAAGAGGTTAGACAAAACAGGTACATCAATATTATTGATAGGAAGAAATAATAAAAAAGCAACAATAAGTCCAATAATCATACCAATCGCACCAAATAGAACATCGGTGACAGGGAGTTTAATCAGGTGTTCTTCACTACGACGGATGAACCCCACCAAGTATTCACTTGGCCATAATGATACAACAAACAACAAAGCAGCCCCTAGAAAAGCGCCAATGTATTCAGGAATCGGAATAGCCCCTACGTGAATAACATTGCCTAAAAACTCTAGTATACTCGGGCCATACTTATAACCAAGACCGGCTCCTACTAAAAGAAAAAAGAATTGGATTACTCTTTTGAGCATACATTCACCTCCTTCTTCCATTATGGTCAAATCTAGTAAAAAACAATCATTAAAAAAAGGGGTAAATAGGAAAAAGCCTCTTTATTTGAGAAGCTTTCTCCAATCTCCTCTTAATTATTGACGACTTTATCTAACAAATGGTTCGCCTGTTCCTGGTCAATTTCTTTAACAAGCACAAGCTCACTAATTAGAATCTGCCGTGCATTGTCTAGCATTTTACGCTCTCCCGTAGAAAGCCCTTTTTCTTTTTCCCTGCGCATAAGGTCTCTTACAACCCGGGCCACTTCATATATGTCCCCGGTCTTAATTTTATCCATATTCTTTCGGTAACGATGATTCCAACTACTCGTTAAATCTTGTCGTTGATCTTTCAAAATATCTAAAACCATTTCTAGAGAATCTGTATCTACCACCTGTCTAAGCCCAAGGGTTGATACATTCGCCATAGGAATCATTACCTGCATATTTCCAACTGGCATTTTCATTACATAATACTTCTGTTTTTCTCCTAGGATTTCCTTCTCTTCAATGGCTTCGATAATGCCTGCTCCGTGCATTGGATAAACAACCTTATCGCCAATTTGGAACAAAGATTCCACCCCCAACAGAGTATCCTTTTCCAGTATATCACATTTATATACTGTAGGTCAAATGAAATTTATCATTATAGCATTAATATGGATATACGTCAATATATATGCTAATTTCCATCATAATATGAATGGAAACACGACAACTATATATACGAAAAAAGGCCGGACCTGGGTCCAACCTATGAGTTTAACATCTCTTCATCAGTATTTTCTTGTTGTCTACGGTGTAAAATGGCAAGAAAACTCTTGCGTACCCCTATTAAGGTATAAAGAACCAATGGAACAAAAATAACCATAGGAAATTGGCGAGGATATAAAACAGCAACAACCGCCACTACCACCAATAAAAACCCTAGAATAATCACAGAACGAGGGAATGTAACCCTTTTAAAATTAGGATACTTCACATTGCTAATCATTAATAAAGATAATCCAATCATTCCTAAAGCCAGGGTTAAATGAGGAAAGGTTTCGTTATACAAGGCCAGGGTTGCTAAAATCCCCCCTGCCGCAGTAATGGGAAGACCTATAAAATACCCGCAATTTTTTTGCTTTTGTGTATTAAATCGCGCTAACCGCAAGGCGCCACAAATAGGAAATATAGCTGTAATAAAGATGCCAATCCATCCTGCATCCCCTAAAAACACTTTATACATAATGAGTGCTGGCGCAACACCAAATGTGACAATATCTGATAATGAATCCAATTCTTTGCCAAAATCACTTTGGGCTTTTAATAAACGGGCTACCCTGCCATCCAGTCCATCTAATAACATACCAATAATAATCATAATTGCTGCATAAGTAAGAAACCGTTCATTTCCTTGCATAGCAAATAGCATAGCTATAATTCCTGCAAATAAATTCCCAATTGTAAGTATATTTGGTATCGTTTTGACAAACATACCTTCTCAATACCCCCTAACCGTTTACAGTAAAAGTCCTGTTAAACGGTAATTCTATTCTAGTCCTTACTAAATATGCCTGTCAATAAACACCTGTTCCTGTATTCTTTTTAGGCCCTCTTTAATCGCACGGGCTCTGACTTCGCCAATTCCTTCCACATCATCTAATTCCTCAATGGTAGCCATCATGACCTGGGGCAATCCAGCAAAGACTTCGACTAAATTATTTACAATAGAAGCAGGCAATCGGGGGATTTTGCTTAAAATCCGATATCCTCTAGGAAAAACAGGTTCATCATAAAGACTTATACCACCAGAATAGCCAAGAGTTTTTAAAATATTCAACGGATCTAATAATTCATCATTTGAAAAATTGGATAATTGCTTTTTAATTTCTTTTGGATCCATTTCATCAAGAGAACGGCAATAATCTTTAATTAATAAAAGGGCGTCCCTATCAATATCCGAAACTAATTCTTCCATTTGCATGCAAATCAACCGGCCTTCTGTCCCCAATTCATTAATATACTTAAGAATTTCCCCTTTGATTCTCAATACCATTTCAATTCGTTGCACAACCATGGCAATTTCATGAAGGGTGACTAATTCTTCAAACTCCAATGCCCCAAGATTAGTTAATGCCTGTTCTAAAACGGAATAATAACGCTCCAGGGTTTGCATCGCTTGATTGGCCTTCGTTAAAATGACACCAATGTCCTTTAAGGAATACCGATAAGGCCCCCGGTATAAAGTAATAACATTTCTCCGTTGGGAAATAGAAATAACTAATTTTCCTGTTTGCCTGGCAACCCGCTCTGCCGTCCGATGCCTAATCCCTGTCTCTGTAGAAGTTATGGTTGGATCAGGGATTAATTGGGTATTGGCATATAAAATTTTCTTTAAATCTTTGCTTATAATAATTGCACCATCCATTTTAGCTAACTCATAAAGATGTGCCGGAGTTAAATCACAATAAATATGAAAACCACCATCGACAACCTCCTGGATCTTTTCATATTCTCCAATTACAATTAAAGCACCGGTATTCGCGCGAAGAATATTTTCTAACCCATCGCGCAATTTTGTTCCAGGAGATACTAATTGTAATACTTCTGCGATAAATTTGTCTTTTTTGTTATTTACAGACATCTTATCCCCCCAGCGTTTCCCTTAATGCTTCCGTTATATTATTTACACCGATGACTTCAATTCCTGCAGGATAATCCCACCCAGAAAGATTCTTATATGGAATAATCACTCTCTTAAAGCCTAATTTTTTCGCCTCTTTTACCCGTTGTTCTATTCGTGAAACCCCACGCACTTCTCCGGTTAGCCCTATTTCCCCAATCACTACATCATAGGGATTGGTCCTTCTGTCTCGAAAACTTGAAGCTAGGCTCATGGAAATCGCCAAATCAATGGCCGGTTCATCTAGACGGACACCCCCGGCTACATTTACATAAGCATCCTGGTTTTGCATTAAGAGACCCGCTCTTTTCTCTAGGACAGCCATAATCATTGTTACCCGATTATAGTCTACCCCAGTAGCCATTCTTCGAGGCGTAGCAAAACCCGTTGGGGTCACCAGGGCCTGCAATTCAACCAGAACGGGCCGTGTCCCTTCCATACTCGCTACCACAATAGATCCTGCTACCCCGCTTGAGCGCTCTGACAAAAACATTTCGGATGGATTAGTCACTTCTCTCAATCCATGCTCCACCATTTCAAAAATTCCAATTTCATTGGTGGAGCCAAACCGATTTTTTACCGCACGCAAGATACGATAAGAATGATGGCGTTCTCCTTCAAAGTAAAGAACTGCATCTACCATATGCTCTAACATACGGGGACCTGCAATAGAACCTTCTTTTGTAACATGTCCTACGATAAAAATGGCCACATCTTTTGTTTTAGCCAACCGCATTAAAAGAGAGGTGCATTCCCTTACCTGAGAAACACTGCCTGGAGCTGAAGTGATATCCGGATGAAAAATGGTTTGGATGGAATCAATTATGACAACAGCAGGATGAATAGCCTCAATTTGTTGTTCTAATAACAACAAATTGGTTTCCGCAAACACATACAACTCTTGATGGCCCACATCAAGCCGATCCGCTCGTAATTTTATTTGTCTTAAGGATTCCTCTCCTGAAATATATAATACTTTTTGGTTTTTTCTTGCCACCTGTTGGGATGTTTGCAGAAGAAGAGTAGATTTGCCAATCCCCGGGTCTCCGCCAACTAAGATGAGAGAACCTGGGACAATCCCTCCCCCAAGCACTCGATTTAACTCTTCCATATCCGTTAATAAACGAGGTTCTTCCTCTCTTACAATTTTTGTGATTGATGAAGGCTGTGAACTTCCTTTTTCCACAGATGGGTAAGAGCGGCCTGGGCCTTTACTCTCAAATTCTTCGACCAGGGTGTTCCATTTTCCACACCCTGGGCATTTTCCCATCCATTTTGGAGATTCATACCCACAATCCTGACAAACAAATTTTGTTTTTATTTTAGCCATCGGTTGTTACACATCCCTTTATAAAGAAAACTTGGCAATTAGAAAGGCGGTAGCGTTTAAAAACGCATACCGCCTTTGAAATACATTATTTTTGAGAAACTGATTTGGCAGCTTTCTCTATTGTAATTTTCCCATCAGCTACATCAATAGAGACAGTATCACCCTGTTTAATGTTTCCAATGAGCAGTTCCTCGGAAAGGCGATCTTCAATGTTTCGTTGAATAGAGCGGCGTAAAGGCCTTGCCCCATAAGCAGGATCATATCCTTCTTTAACCAGGAATTTCTTCGCTTCATCTGAAAGAATAAAATCAATTCCCTGATCAATTAATCGGCTCCGCAATTGATTTGCCATTAACGTTACGATTTCAGTAATATGCTCTTCATTAAGGGAATGGAATACAATGATTTCATCAATCCGATTAAGAAACTCCGGACGGAAACTGCGTTTTAATTCTCCTAACACCCGGTCTTTCATATCATCATATTGTTTATTGCTATTAGGTGCTGTGAATCCAAGAGAAGCGTTCTTTTTAATCATTTCCGCCCCAACATTGGATGTCATGATAATTACAGTATTGCGGAAATCGACTGTACGACCCTTAGAATCTGTTAAACGTCCGTCTTCTAATACTTGCAATAAAATATTGAACACTTCAGGATGGGCCTTTTCAATTTCATCAAGGAGGACAACAGAATAAGGTTTCCGACGAACTTTCTCTGTTAATTGGCCCCCTTCATCAAAACCTACATATCCGGGAGGCGCTCCAACTAAACGGGAAGTGGAGTGTTTCTCCATATATTCTGACATATCAATCCGAATAATAGCATCCTCAGATCCAAATAAAGATTCAGCTAATGCCCGGCCTAATTCCGTTTTACCAACCCCCGTTGGGCCAAGGAAGATAAAGGATCCAATGGGCCGTTTCGGATCTTTCAATCCTGCTCTTGCCCGACGGATGGCCCGAGAAATGGATTTCACTGCATCTTCCTGGCCAATCACACGCTTATGCAAGATTTCTTCCATTTTCAACAATCGCTCTGTTTCTTCTTCTTTTAATTTAACAACAGGAACACCAGTCCAACTTGCAACAACAGATGCAATATCTTCAGTGGTTACTTCAGAATCAGTCTGCCCTTGTTTTTCTTGCCATTCATTTTTTGTCTTCTCTAATTCTTCACGCAATCTTTGTTCTTTGTCTCTTAAAGAAGCTGCTTTCTCAAATTCCTGGCTTTGTACTGCCGCATCTTTTTCCTTGCGAACCTCTTCTAGTTTTTTCTCCAAATCTTTTAAATTTGGCGGAACAGTAAAGGATTGAAGTCTTACTTTTGATGCAGCTTCATCGATTAAATCGATGGCCTTATCTGGCAAGAAACGATCTGTAATATATCGGTCAGATAGATAGACAGCTTGTTGAATAGCTTCATCCAAAATTTTTACACGGTGATGGGCTTCATAGCGGTCCCGCAATCCGTATAAAATTTGAACGGCTTCTTCTGCACTGGGTTCATCTACTTGAATGGGCTGGAAGCGGCGTTCTAATGCTGCATCTTTTTCAATATATTTACGATATTCATCAAGTGTAGTAGCACCAATGCATTGTAATTCCCCACGGGCAAGAGAAGGTTTTAGGATATTGGAAGCATCGATTGCCCCTTCAGCCCCACCTGCACCAATAAGGGTGTGCAATTCATCAATAAACAATACAATGTTACCTGCCTGGCGAATTTCATCCATTATTTTCTTTAATCGGTCTTCAAATTCACCCCGATATTTTGTGCCGGCAACCACTGTACCCATATCCAGTGTCATAACCCGTTTGTTGCGAAGGGTTTCTGGAATCTCATTATTGACGATTCGCTGGGCAAGGCCTTCAGCAATGGCTGTTTTTCCTACACCAGGCTCCCCAATGAGAACTGGATTATTTTTTGTACGACGGCTTAATACTTGAATAACCCGTTCGATTTCTTTTTCACGTCCAATAACAGGGTCTAAACCACCTTCTCTGGCTACAGCTGTTAAATCTCTAGCAAGGCTATCAAGGGTTGGCGTATTAACAGAGGCTGCCCCTGTAGATTGTTGATGAGAGGAAAGAGACTCACTACTCCCTAGAAGTTGGAGAACCTGCTGACGTGCTTTATTAAGGCTTACCCCAAGATTATTTAAAACTCTGGCTGCCACACCTTCTCCTTCACGGATTAAACCTAAAAGGATATGCTCAGTTCCTACATAGGTGTGGCCAAGTTTTCTCGCTTCATCCATAGATAATTCAATCACTTTTTTCGCTCTGGGGGTGTAGTTGATATTGTTTGGCTGTTCGGTACCACGACCAATCAACGATTCAACCTCACCTTGAATCCGGTCTAAGCCTAGACCAAGCGCTTGCAAGGCTTTTGCTGCAATGCCATCTCCTTCACGGATTAATCCTAAAAGGATATGCTCAGTTCCAATGTTTCTGTGTCCTAAACGGACCGCTTCTTCCTGGGCTAATGCTAATACTTTTTGCGCTCTTTCAGTAAAACGGCCAAACATCATTTGACAACACCTCCAAAAAATTCTGTTTTAGGACCCGTGGCCTGTATCCAGGCGTTCACGAATCAAACGGGCACGGCGCTCATCACGGGAAGTAGCAGTTAATTCTTGCCCCGAATATTGTTGTAAAAACCCCGGCTGGGTCATAATCATTAACTCATTTATGATATTGGGATTGATTCCTTTAATTAATCCCAAATCAATGCCAAGGCGTACATCGGATAATCTCTGAGCTGCCTCTTTTGATTCAATAATACGGGCACATTTTAAAATTCCAAAAGAACGAAACAAGCGATCTTCAAACTGCAGGCGATTTTGTTCAATTAAGTGCCTGCGTGCTGCTCTTTCTTGCTCGACAATCTGCCGGGCAACCCCATACAGATTATCGATAATTTCTTTTTCAGACTGACCGAGGGTAATTTGATTAGAGATTTGAAACAAATTCCCAATGGCTTCACTTCCCTCGCCATAAATCCCTCTTACCACTAACCCAACCTGGGAGATTGCGGTTAATATCCGGTTAATCTGTTGTGTCATGACTAAAGCAGGCAAATGCATCATGACAGAGGCGCGGATTCCTGTACCTACATTAGTTGGACAACTGGTTAAAAATCCACGGTTTTCATCAAATGCCAAATCCATATGTTTCTCAAATAAGTCATCAATGCGGTCAGCCAACTCCCAGGCTTCCCTTAATTCTAACCCTGCAAAAAGGCATTGAATCCGCAAATGATCTTCCTCATTCACAAGAATACTAATGGATTCATTTTGATTTAACACAACAGCCCCCTTCCTTGACTGGTTAGCAAGGTTTGGGCTTATTAAGTGTTTTTCAACTAACACTCTTTTTAGCAATGGAGTTAAGCTTTCCATAGGAATAAGCTCTAAGGAACCTATTTGTGAAAATCCTTCATCATGGATTGCTTCTTCCACCACTTCGATTACTTTGTTTAACTGGGAATCAGTTGAAAGCATAGGAAACGGGTATTCACTTAAATTCCTTGCCAGACGAATACGGCTGCTCATCACAATATCAAAGTCCGTCCCAGAGGCTTTCATCCATTCACTTATCGCATTAGTAATAAAATTCTGGAAAGACATGCATAATCCCTCCTACAACAAACCAATTTGCTGTTCTAATTCACGAATTCGATCCCGAATATTCGCAGCTTCTTCAAATCGTTCATACTCAATACTCCGTTGCAGGTCTTTTCGTAAACGGGAAATTTCTTTTTTCAAAAGAAGAGTTCCACCTGATCTTTTGGGAACTTTCCCACTGTGGTGTGTATTTCCATGAATCCTGCGAAAAAGAGGGTCCAATTTCGAATCGAAAGTTTTATAACATTGACTGCAACCAAATCGTCCGCTTTTGCTAAACTGGGTAAAAGTTAACCCACATTGAGTACAACGAAGTTGGGAATCCTGGGTCGTTCCCTTAGATGTTTGCAAACTAGAATCGGGTGAATTAAACAAAAGGCCTGATAATAATTGAGGAATAGAAAAATTACCAGGAAACATTTCTGTTTTTTCCTGAGCGCAAAATTCACAAAGATGAATTTCCGTTTTTTTGCCATTAATTATTTTCGTTAAATGAAGTGTGGCAGGCTTTTGTTGGCACTCTTGGCAAATCATTTGATTTCCCTCCCAATCAGTCATACATAAAAATCGCTGTCAACATGGAGCGCAACATCTCTGCTCGATACCGCTCCCTAACTGATGTAGGCAAACTGGAGACTAATCTTCCAGTTGCAACCTTCATAAGCCTAAGTTCCCTTTGATTAATCAGCCCATCCTCAAATAGCCGGTCTATAATGTTTTCTGTCACTGTTGCTGAGATTTCATCATGAATGTTCTCCATTAACCATAAGTACAACGTCTTCTCATTAATAACTTCTACTTTCCTTATTCGAATGTATCCACCTCCACCACGTTTGCTTTCCACAATGTAGCCTTTTTCCGTAGTAAAACGGGTACTTATTACATAATTTATTTGGGAAGGAACACATTGAAACTTATCTGCCAGGTCACTTCGTTGAATTTCCACGGCACCACTTTTACTTTGCTGCAAAATTTTCTTAAGATGTTGTTCGATGATGTCGGAAATATTCCGCATTTCACTGGCACCCCCTTTAAAGACCACTTATTGACTTTGACTTTCTTTGACTTTTATTATAATGTCATTTTATTAGTTTTACAAGATATGCATAATGTTATTATTGCCTTTTTTTCTTTTTTTCTTTCTTTTATGGGCAAAAAAAAATAGGACCCATAAGGCCCTATATGAATGTCTTAATTATTCAGCGGAATCTCCCTCATTGCGTTCCCGCATGAGAGGGAATAATAATACATCTCTGATAGAAGGTGAATCCGTAAGAAGCATAACAAGACGGTCAATCCCAATGCCAAGGCCGCCTGTTGGAGGCATGCCATATTCAAGGGCTTCCAAGAAGTCCTCATCCATCATATGGGCCTCGTCATTGCCTTCTTCCCGTTCCCGCAATTGGGCTTCAAATCGTTCTCTTTGATCAATTGGATCATTTAATTCAGTAAAGGCATTGGCATGCTCTCTACCTACAATAAACAATTCAAAACGATCAGTAAAACGAGGATCTTCTGGATTCTTACGGGCTAATGGAGAAACATCTACAGGATGTCCATAAATAAAGGTTGGTTGAATCAAGGTTTCTTCAACAAAGTGTTCGAAGAATTCATTAACGATATGTCCATATTTCATCCCAGATTTAACAGGAACATGATGTTGTTTCGCTAATTCTATCGCTTCAGCATCGGACATTTGGGGCCAGAAATCTACACCTGTGACCTCTTTAATGGCATCCACAATATGTACCCGTCTCCACTCAGGCTTCATTTCTACTTCATGGCCTTGATAATGGAAGAGGGTTTTCCCAAACACATCTTCAGCAATATGTGCAATTAAATTTTCTGTTAAACGCATAATGTCTTTATAATCAGCAAAAGCTTCATATAATTCAATAGTTGTAAATTCAGGATTATGTTTTGTGGAAATCCCTTCATTACGGAAGATACGTCCAATTTCATACACTTTATCCAACCCGCCTACAATCAGGCGCTTTAAATGCAGTTCTGTAGCAATACGCATGTATAAGCGCATATCAAGAGCATTATGATGGGTAATAAATGGGCGGGCAGCAGCCCCCCCAGGAATGCTGTGCATTGTGGGTGTTTCTACTTCTAAATAGCCCCGTTCATCTAAATAACGGCGCATGGATTGCAAAATATGGCTTCGCGCGATAAATGTCTCTTTTACGTTAGGATTCATAATCATATCCAGGTAACGTTTCCGATAACGTAACTCAACATCCTTCAACCCATGGAATTTTTCCGGAAGAGGGCGCAGAGATTTCCCAAGAATCGTAAAGGTATCAGCTTTTACGCTTACTTCGCCCCGGTTTGTCCGAAACACTTTACCGCTTAAACCAACAAGATCCCCGATATCACAAAGGTCAAAAACCTCATAAGATTGAGCCCCTACATGGTCTTCACGTACATAAATTTGTATTTTGCCACTTTGGTCTTGTAAATGGGCAAATCCCGCTTTGCCATGGCCCCTTTTAGACATAAGACGGCCTGTAATGGTGACAGTATATCCTTTTTCATCCAATTCCTCTTTAGCTAAATCTCCTGCTAAAACAATGATTTCCTGGGCAGTATGGGATCTTTCGAATTTTTCCCCGAAAGGATTAACGCCCATTTCTACTAATTTATTTAATTTTTCCCGACGGACCAGTTCTAGTTCGCTTAATTCTTCATGGGACATGTTCTTCCACTCCTCAAAAGCCAAAATCATTTGAAAAGCTCCTACGTTCAACGAAGGAGCCTGAATGTATTACTTTCCGTTTATTTCTAAAATTTCGTAACGAATAGTGCCTGCAGGAACGTTTACATCTACGGTAGAACCTTTGGATTTACCAAGTAAAGCAATTCCCACTGGAGATTCATTAGAAATTTTATTTTGCAATGGATCAGATTCTGCAGAACCTACGATCGTATAGTCCATAACATCGCCAAATTCCAAATCCTTTACCTTCACTGTTGATCCTACAGTAACAACCCCGGTGTCCACTTCATTATCAGAAATAACCCGGGCATTTCTTAACATTTTTTCTAAGGTAATAATCCTTCCTTCAATAAATGCCTGTTCGTTTTTCGCTTCTTCATACTCGGAGTTTTCGGAAAGGTCTCCATAGCTAATTGCTTCTTTAATCCGAGCAGCTACCTCACGGCGTTTAACCGTTTTCAGTTCTTCTAATTCTTCCTCCAATTTCTGCAGGCCTGCAGCTGTTAAAATTACTTCCTTTTCACCCATTCTTATTCCCCCGTTATCCCTATTTTTCATTCATAAATTCTATGTGAAAAGACTTACTTATATGCAACCAATATACCCAACCTATAATAAATAAATGTTAGGCAAGTATGATGGTTATTATAGGTTAGGCTTCTTCTATTGTCAAATAAAGTGAATCAGCATAATCTTTCAGTAATTTCTCCATACCATCCCTGGTTTCCTGTAAATTCAAGGCATCCCTGATTTGCGCAGAACAGGGCAACCCTTTTAAATACCAGGCAGCATGCTTTCTCATTTCCCTTACGCCAATATATTCCCCTTTCCATTGGATTAAGCGGTCCATATGAAGAAGGGCTACCTTAATTTTTTCATGAGGAGTTGGTTCTAAAGGAAGAATTCCCGTCGTTACGTATTGTACCGTACGATAAAGCATCCAGGGATTTCCCAGCGCTCCTCGCCCAATCATGACTCCGTCACACCCTGTAGTATCTAACATCCGTTTTGCATCTTCCGGAGTAAAAACATCCCCATTACCAATAACTGGAATGGATACCCCTTCTTTTACCTGGCGAATCACATCCCAATCTGCTTTTCCGGTATACATTTGCATTCTGGTTCTTCCATGGACAGCGACTGCTTTGCCTCCAGCACGTTCCACGGCACGGGCATTTTCCACAGCATAAATATGTTCATTGTCCCAACCACTGCGCATTTTAACGGTAACCGGCTTATCTACACGTTCCACCACCGCTGAAACCATTTCATATATTTTTTCAGGATCCAACAGCCAACGGGCACCTGCCTCACAACTTACCACTTTTGAAACAGGACACCCCATATTAATATCAATAATATCCGCTTCTGTATGTTGATCAACGTATTCAGCTGCCTGCACAAGAGTTTCCTTATCGCCACCGAATATTTGCATACTTAAGGGTTTTTCCCGTTCATCAACATAAAGCATGTCCATGGTTTTTTTATTGCCATAAACAATGCCTTTGTCACTTACCATTTCTGCACAAACAAGCCCTGTTCCAAACTCTTTGGCAATGAGGCGAAAGGCGGGATTACATACTCCTGCCATTGGTGCCAGGACAACATTATTATTCAATTCAATATTGCCAATTTTTAATTTCGCCATTCATTTTCACCACCATTACCTTTTTAATTCTACTATTTTATCACAGTAAACCCTATTTTCAAATGAACCCCTTCCTTCCCTGGACAATTAGAAAGAAGCTCCCTGATTTTCTGCCCTTTTCCCGGAAAAGGAAAGTCTGGAGCAATTTCTGCCAGGGGAATCAAAACAAAGGCTCTTTCCTCCATTCTTGGATGAGGGATTGTTAACTTTTCTTCATTAATGGTTTCCTCATTAAAAAGAAGAATATCTACATCAATGGTACGGGGACCCCAATGGATCTCCCTTTTTCTTTCTAAAGTATTTTCAATATTTGAGGTTTGTTCCAATAATTCTAGAGGTTGAAGGGAAGTTTCTATTTCAATGGCCATATTTAAAAAAGCCCCTTGATTGATATATCCAATAGGTGCTGTTTCATAAATGGATGAAACTTTTTTTACCCTGATTTCCTTTATTCCCTCTAATAGGCGGATGGCCTGCAACAGGTAATTTTCCCGGTTCCCTAAATTAGACCCTAAACCTAGAAAAACTTGATTCATTTCCATTTTTCCCTTAAACCCTTTTTCGTAAAATTTCTACCCCAACAGAACGATAATGTCCTGGAATGGGGGGATCTGGCTTAATGAGGCGAATGAATACCTCCTGCACTAAAGGGAATTGGGCCAGGATTCCTTTTGCACATTGTTCTGCCGCTGTCTCAATGAGTTGATATCTTTCCATCTCCATCACTTGTTGTACCTGTTTATAAAGATCCGCATAATTTACCGTGTCTTCTAACTGATCACTTGTCCCGGCAACTGATAAGTCCATGGCAATTTCAACATCTACATAAAAACGTTGGCCTAAATGATTTTCCTCTGGGAATACACCATGATACCCGTAAAATTCCATACCGTTAAAAAGAATTTTATCCATTATTTATCCCTTTCTATCTTTAACTATAGGAAAGCATGGCATTCATCATGCGAGAGAGTCGTACCGTTTCTTTTACATCATGGACCCTTACCATGTGGCATCCTTTCATAATTCCAAGTGCCACAGTGGCCAGTGTCCCTTCTACCCGTTCTTCAACAGGCAAATCCAGAGTATGTCCAATAAATCGTTTTCTTGATGTTGCTAAAAGAACAGGATACCCCATGTGAACCAGGCATTCTAACTTAGCCATTAACTCCATATTATGTTCGTACTCTTTAGCAAAACCCATCCCTGGGTCCAGAATGATTTTATCATCCGCTAAACCTGCTTTTTTCACTAAATTAATACTTTCCTGCAAGTCTTTTACTACATCATCAACAAAATTTACATAATTTACATTGGTACGGTTATGCATCAAAATAACCGGAACATTACATTCCGCCATCACCTGAGGCATAATAGGATCCCGTTTTCCGCCCCATACATCATTAATAATATGTGCCCCTGCTTGTATGGACTGGTGCGCCACTTCCCCTTTATATGTATCAATAGACAGGGGAACAGGAATCTCCCTTGTTAATGCTTCAATCACAGGAATCACTCGTTCTAATTCCTCTTCTTCACTTACTTCATTAGAACCAGGCCGGGTAGATTCACCGCCAATATCAATCATTTTCGCCCCATCCTTCACCATTTTTTCAGCATGAAACAGGGCTTGATCTAATTTTTGGTACTTGCCTCCATCAGAAAAAGAGTCCGGGGTAACATTTAAAATTCCCATGACTACTGTTTCTTTATGTATTGGCAGTATATAGGGTCCCACTTTAAAGCCATTATCCATCCCATAAACCTCCAGAAATCATTCAATAATTTTTTTTCGGAAAAGGGTTAACAATTGTCCAGTTACCGGACCCCTGGTGCCATCACTGACCATTTTGCCATTGACTGATGATACGGGCACGATTTCCTGAATGGCGTTAGTTAAAAACACTTCATCTGCTTGCATTAAATCATCCAATGTATACAGGCCCTCTCTGACAGTAAGGCCACTTTTCTTTGCTAGTTCCATGACAAATTGTCTCCGGGTTCCAGGTATAATCCCCGTTTTTACATCCGGAGTGTGCAGAACATGGTTTGAAACAAAAAACAAATTCGAGGTAATCCCTTCAGCAAGATAATTTCTTCTAGTTAAAAATAAACCTTCTATATTCTTTAACCCTGCAATTTCCCTTTTTGCTAGATGATTATTTAAAAAGTTATGGCTTTTAAAACGAATTTCCCCTTCAGGCATATTTCTGCGGGTCTTTAAGACAACCAATTGCCTTCCATTACGATAGAGTTTTTCTGGAAAAACAGGCAATGGTTTAACAAAAATGAACCAGTGGGGATTTTCATAAACCCCTGTATATAATCCTGTCCCTTCATCTCCGGCAGATAAATCCACCCTCACATAGGCATTGTATAATTGATTGGCCTTAAGAGTCATTTGAATCCCTTCTCGCCACTGTTCCATGGTCATCGTCATGACAATTCCCATTTCTTTCGCTGCTCTACTCATTCGTTCATAATGGCGATGAAGCAATGCAATTTCCCCTTGATATACACGCAGGGTCTCAAATAAACCAATACCATAAAGAAAGCCGTGATCAATAGACTTGATCACAGCTGAATTCTCATCAATTAATTGGCCGTCAAAGAAAATCTCCATTCTTACCCCAGCCTCCACATTTACTTATTTCTTACTTTCATAAGCGGCATAATAGGTTAGAAAGTTCTTCAACAATAATTTTCCATATTCAGTCGTTATTGATTCAGGATGAAATTGAACTCCTTCAATGGGATAATCCTTATGGCGAATGGCCATAATCTCTCCTTCATCTGTTTCAGCTGAGATTTCTAAACAATCTGGGATTGTTTCTCTCTCGACAATTAAGGAATGATATCTAGTAGCTTTAAAAGGAGAAGGAATTCCATTAAAAATTGTACGTCCATCATGTTTAACCTTAGAGGTTTTCCCATGCATTAATCGTTCAGCACGAATAACGTTCCCTTTAAAAACCTGAGCAATGGATTGATGGCCTAAACACACGCCAAAAATAGGAATCTCCCCAGCAAATCGCTGGATGACTTCCATACTAATTCCTGCTTCATTGGGCGTACAGGGCCCTGGAGAAATCATAAGGTAGGTTGGATTTAATTGTGCAATTTCATCACAGGTAATCCGGTCATTACGAAAAACCTGTAATTCTTCACCCATTTCCCCCAAATATTGCACCAGGTTATAGGTAAATGAATCATAATTATCAATCATAACAATCATGCTAAGCTCTCCTCCCTCTCAACTAATCTCAACTTTTCTTCACCTAAAGATACTGCTCTCCACAAGGCTTCAGCCTTCTTTAATGATTCATAATACTCTGCTTTTGGCACAGAGTCAATGACAATTCCTGCCCCTGCCTGGACATAAGCCATATTAGTTTTCAAAATCAAAGTTCGAATAATAATATTAAAAATCCCATCCCCATCAAATCCTATTAAACCCATTGTTCCCGTATAAGGGCCCCTTGTTGTTGGCTCTAATTCTTCGATAATTTCCATGGTTCTAATCTTTGGTGCGCCGGTTATGGTACCCCCAGGAAAAACCCCTAGCAAAGCATCTAATCCATCATATTCCTCTCTTAGTTGCCCAACTACATTTGAGACAAGATGCATGACATGGGAGTACTTTTCAATTACCATCCATTCATCTACTTGTACAGAACCATATTCACATACCTTTCCTAAATCATTTCTCTCCAAATCAACCAGCATGATATGTTCTGCATTTTCTTTTTCTGTTTTAATCAGTTCTGCTTCTAACTCCAAATCTTCCTGGTCATTTATGCCTCTTCTCCTTGTCCCGGCAATAGGGCGGGTACTCACCCTTCGGTCTTTCACTCTTAACAATAGTTCAGGAGAAGCAGAAATTAATTGAAATTCAGGGAAATGAAATAATCCCATATAAGGTGATGGGTTTAACTGACGTAATTCAAGATAAATTTCTTCATCCGTTAATAGGGTAAATTGGCTTTGCTTTAATGATAGATTCACCTGAAATACATCACCGGCAGCAATATACTCTTTAATTTTTCTTACTGCTTCTTCAAACTCATACTTGTTTAAACTGAAAGAACGTTCTTCACACTTCTTAGGCTGCAAATGTGTTTTAGAATGCGGTTTTTTAGGAGTACAATCCTGAAATATCCGTTCCATTTCTAACAAGCGTTGATTGGCTTCTTCACTATTCTTAATGTTACATCCTTCACCATAATGCAAAATGAAATAAACCTGATTTTCATACATATCAAAAGCAAATACTTCTTCAACTTTCATCAAATAAACATAAGGAAGTCCCAGGTCATCTTCTGCATGTTGAGGGATGTTTTCATAAAACCGAATGAAATCATAAGAAAAATATCCTGCAGCTCCCCCAGTCCATTCAGGAAATTCCTCAGGAATTTCTCTTACATCTATATCATCGTTATGTAACCATTTGCGAATCATTGGTAGAGGATCTTCTTTTTCATCTTTAGTAATCTGCAAAATATCATTGTTAGTACAACTCACATAACTATATCGACCATTCCCTGTATTTTCAAAAATAAAAGAGTACGGGTTTTCTTCCTTCATATAAAGATATAGGTCCCAGGCGTCTAAATTCCCCCTGGAACGTTTTTGCCATACCATTTTTCTTATTGTTCTTATCATTGTAATAATAACCCCTGTTTCTCAAAATTCAGTCTATAAATACAGTTTATCAGAAGATAGATAAAAAAAAATAAGGTTGCCTATTATATAGGCAACCTTTTAAAAGAACGATCCATTATCCTTCAAAGTTAAAAAGGGGAGTACTCAAGTACCGTTCACCATTACTTGGATTAATAATTACAACGTTTTTGCCAGGCCCGAGTTCTCTGGCAACTTGTTGTGCTGCAAAAATGGCAGCCCCGGTAGAAATCCCTACAAGAACACCTTCTTGTCGGGCGATATCTCGTGCGGTTTCAAATGCATCTTCATTTTCAACCTGAATCACTTCATCATAAATAGAAGTGTTTAACGTTTCTGGAACAAATCCAGCACCAATGCCTTGAATTTTATGAGGGCCTGGTTTCCCGCCAGATAATACAGGAGAAGTTGCAGGTTCTACTGCCACAATTTTAATAGCAGGATAGCGTTCTTTAAGAACTTCCCCTACCCCGGTAATGGTACCGCCTGTGCCAACACCGGAAATAACAGCATCAATGCCGCCAATTTGTTCACCTTGATCAAGAAGCTCTTGCGCAGTGGTTAGGCGATGAACTTCTGGATTAGCCTGGTTTTTAAATTGTTGGGGAATGAAATAATTTTCATTTTCCCGGGCCAACTCTTCCGCTTTACGAATGGCTCCACCCATTCCTTCAGGACCAGGAGTAAGGATTAATTCTGCACCATAGGCTTTTAATAAGTTTCTCCGTTCAATACTCATTGTTTCAGGCATTACAAGAATTGCTTTATATCCTTTTGCAGCAGCAACAAGAGCTAAACCAATTCCTGTGTTGCCGCTGGTTGGTTCAATAATTATCGTGTCTTCTTTAATCAACCCTTTTCTTTCAGCATCTTCAATCATTGCTAAGGCAATACGGTCTTTAACACTGCCACCTGGGTTGAAAAATTCTAATTTTAAATAAAGATTTGCATGATCTTCATTAACGACACGATTTAATTTAACAAGAGGTGTATTCCCAATTAATTCAAGAATAGAATCCGCCACTCTGTTAATAGACTTTACAGTATTCGTCATTTTAAAAAGCCTCCAATCCATAGTAAGTTAATCGGTTTTATACAGATTATATCAGCCTTTTAGTATAGCGTCAATCCTTTCCTGAAATTAATTTCGTTAATTCCTCCCTACTTAGATGGTATTTCTCATTGCAAAAATGGCAATGGATTTCAGCCTCATTTTGTTCATCGATAATGGCCTGAATTTCTTCTTTACCTAAGCTTAATAATGCGCTTTCTACCCTATGCCGGGAACAGTGGCATTTAAATTGAACAGGAATTCGGCCAAGGATTTTCCCTTCTTGCCCGGTAATTTCCTTGAGCATTTCCTCAGGGGTTAAGCCATCATTGACCATGGCTGAAACTGGGCGTATTTGACTTAAATCTCGCTCTAATGCAGCAATCACTTCTTCAGGAGTTTCTGGCATTAACTGAAAGATAAACCCTCCCGCAGATTTAATGGAGTTGTCTGGATTAACAAGGACACCAACCCCAACAGCAGAAGGAACTTGCTCCGAAGAAGTAAAATAAAAGGCAAAATCCTCTCCTATTTCCCCGGAAACAATAGGACTGCTTCCCTGATAAGGATCTTTCAGCCCCAGATCCTTTGTTACTATAATGGTTCCTTCTGTGCCAACAACCCCTTTCACATCTAATTTTCCTTTCTCATTAAGGGGAAAATCAACATGAGGATTTGTTACATATCCACGAACCTCCCCTTTTCCGTTGGCATCCACGACGATTTGACCAATGGGCCCTCCACCTTTAACAATTATAGAAAGGCGGTCTTCCCCCTTCACCATAGCTCCCATCATAGCCCCTATGGCAAGAGTTCTTCCTAATGCTGCACTAACAACAGGCCATGTATCCAAACGGTTTCTTATTTCTTCAAGAGTATTCGTTATTCCCACTGCAAATACCCGAACATAATCTTGATACATCATTCCTCGAACAATATAATCTTGTTGCATCCTACCCACTCCTTTATAGTGTAAAGAAACCTACTGTCATGATTTACAGTAGGCTTGGAAGTAACTTATTTTTTGTTTTTTTCGTAGATTAAGCGCAATCCTTTTAAGGTAAGCCAGGAATCAACAATATCAATTTCTGGAGATTCATCCCCAATTAACGTTGCTAATCCACCCGTTGCCACTACTTTGGGAACCCTATTACTTTCTGCCTTCATACGGCGAACAATTTCATTCACCTGGCCTACAAAACCATAAATAATCCCGGATTGCATGGCATGAACCGTGTTCCGCCCAACAACGCTTGGCGGTTTCTCCAACTCTATGCGAGGCAATTTAGCTGCCCGGCTATAAAGAGCCTCTGTAGAAATGCCTATTCCCGGGGCAATCGCTCCCCCGTGGTACCCACCATTTTCATCGATATAACAAAAGGTAGTTGCTGTTCCAAAATCCACAACAATAAGGGGCGCTCCATATTCATGGATTGCAGCTACAGCATTAACAATACGGTCGGCCCCAACTTCCCGGGGGTATTCCGCCTTAATATTTAATCCTGTCTTTAAGCCTGGTTGAATGACCATAGCTTTGACATTAAGATATTTTTGACACATTCTTTCCAAAGGAAACATTAAAGGGGGAACCACTGAGGAAATAATAACCCCTTCAATATCAGAAAATTGGAGGCCTTTATCCATAAACAGATTGCGTATTAACATGCCGTATTCATCATCGGTTTTTGCCCGGTCACTGCTAATGCGCCAGTGATATTTCAAGCTTTTTCCTTCATAAACGCCCAAAACCATGTTGGTATTCCCCACATCAATGACAAACAACATTCCAAAACCCCACCTATCTTTTTCTTTGGTTTAAATCGAGGCTAATATCTAATGCTGTTACAGAATGGGTCAAGCTTCCAACGGATATGATATCTACACCTGTGCTTGCAATGGAAGCAATGGTTTGCAGATTTACCCCACCAGAAGCTTCAATCATGGCAGCGCCATTCACACTTTGTACAGCTTCTTTCATCGTGGTTAAATCCATATTATCTAACATAATAATATCTGGTTTTACAGCCAGGGCTTCTTCTAATTGTTCCAATGTCTCTACTTCTACTTCAATCTTTGTAGTATGGGGAACATTTGCTCTTGCTTGCAGAATGGCTTCTTTGACTCCTCCAGCCCCTTTAATATGATTATCCTTAATAAGGACTGCATCAAAAAGCCCCAGGCGATGGTTGTGTCCGCCACCAACCACCACAGCATACTTCTCTAACATGCGCAATCCTGGGGTGGTTTTCCGGGTATCTACCACCCTAACCTTCTCGCTTCCTTTACGTGCTTCATCTACAAAACGGCGGGTCATTGTCGCAATCCCTGATAAATGTTGCAAAAGATTTAAAGCTAATCTTTCACCTGTTAAAATACTTTGTACTTTCCCCTCAACTTCAGCAATAACCGTCCCTTTTTCTAAATAACCCCCATCAGAGGCCTTTTGATGATAATGAAGGGTAGGATCTAACATTCTAAATACTCTTTCAGCAACTTCTAAACCAGCAATAACCCCTGATTCTTTTACATAGAGAATTCCTTTTCCTTCAACATTTTCAGGAACAGTGGCTAATGTGGTTACATCACCAAAACCAATATCTTCATCGAGCCATCCCTGAATTTGCTGATCTAATAAATGGCTATTCATTTTCATTCGAACTTCGCTCCTCCAATACACCATCTTCAATAGATTGCACAATATGCTTGCGCCAAACCAGATCATCCTGTTTTGGAAAATCCTCTCTATAATGGCCGCCACGGCTTTCTTCCCGTAATAAGGCTGCATTGGCAACAAGAACACCAATTGTTAATAAATTGAGATATTCAAATTCCTCAATGGTTTCCATTTTATTGCGGAATCCCTTAGCATATCGCTCTAATTCTTTGACAGCTTTTATTAATCCCCGCTCATGTCTCTTAATTCCCACATGGCGTAACATTAATTTTTGCAGGCGAAGGCGCCGTTCCATGACGTTATCCGTACTCATGGTTTGCTGTCTCATTAAAGAGAAAGAAATAGCGGGAATTTCTTCGGGAAAAGGAGGAATATCCACTAATTTATCAGCAATTCTTTTGCCAAAGACAAGAGCTTCAGCCAGTGAATTGCTGGCTAAGCGATTCGCCCCATGAACCCCCGTACAAGAAACCTCTCCACAAGAAAACAATCGTGGGGTTGCCGTTTCCCCATGCATATCTGTTTTAATTCCACCCATAATGTAATGGGCTGCAGGGGCAACTGGAATCCAATCCGTTACCATATCCAATCCATAGCGAAGGCATTCCTTGTATATGGTCGGAAAACGATTCTTAATTAGTTCTTCTGATTCATGGGTAATGTCTAAATAAACAAAGGTAGAACCAGTTTGCTCCATTTCAGACACAATGGCTCTTGCTACAATATCCCGGGGAGCCAGTTCTTTTTGAGGATGATACTTTTCCATAAAACGTTCCCCGTTAATATTGCGTAAAACGGCCCCTTCCCCCCGTACTGCCTCAGAAATTAAGAAACGAGGTGCTCCTGGATAAAAAAGGGCAGTAGGGTGAAATTGAATAAATTCAACATCCTTGATATAAGCGCCTGCCCGATAAGCCATGGCCATTCCATCACCGGTAGCAATTTCCGGGTTGGTCGTGTAACGATATAATTGGCCTGCTCCCCCTGTTGATAAAACCGTCGCTTTGGCACGGATAAATACCCGTTCTCCATCAGGACTCATCACGATTGCACCGATGCATTCTCCCTGGTGGGTAATAAGGTCAATGGTAAAATGGTTTTCTAAAATGGTAATCCGTTGATTGTTTTTCGCAACTTCTGAGAGAGCACGAACAATCTCTGCTCCTGTAGCATCCCCATTAGCATGGAGAATTCTTCTTTTGCTATGGGCTCCCTCTTTTGTCAGAGCCAATTTCCCATCTTCCCGGTCAAACATCGTTCCCATATTAATTATGTCTTTAATACAAGAAGGCCCTTCATTTACCAGAATATTTACTGCTTCATGGGAACAAATTCCCGCCCCAGCAATCAACGTATCCTGGCGGTGAAGTTCCGGTGAATCTGATTTAGAGATAACTGCAGCAATTCCCCCCTGTGCATGCTGGGTATTGCTCTGGGTTAAAGAAGTTTTGCTAATTAATGTCACATCATGATGCTCACTGATTTTAATTGCCGTATAAAGTCCTGCTGCTCCAGAACCAATAACAAGAATATCTGTCTCTACTTTTTCTAACTCTGCAAGTTTAAAATCGATGACATACCTGGGTACCATCTTCCAATAACCTTCTCTCAGTTCTCATTAATAATTTATTTTGCTTCCACAAGGAGCATCCGTTCCAAAGAAGCCTTTGCTTTATCTGCTACCTCTTCAGGAACGAAAATTTGCGGTTGCATCGTTTCTAAACAGTCAACAACTTTCTTTAAATTGTTTACTTTCATATTAGGGCAAACTAAATATTTTGAAGCAAAATAAAAATCTTTATCCGGACTATCTTTACGAAGCTGATATCCAACCCCTTCTTCCGTTCCTACGATAAATTGTTTTTTGCTTGATTCACGGCAATACTTAATAATACCTGTTGTACTTCCTACATAATCACCTAAAGCAACCACTTCCGGGCGGCATTCAGGGTGTACAACAAACTCTGCCTCAGGATGTTCAGCTTTTAACCGTTTCACATCCTCAACAGTTAGTTGATCGTGGGTATTGCAATAGCCTTCCCAAATAATAAATTTCTTGTCCGTAAATTGGGATACCCAATTCCCAAGATTTTTATCAGGAACCCAAATGATTTCTTCACTATCCAATGATTCAATCACCTGGCGAGAGTTAGATGAGGTACAACAAATATCTGTTTCCGCTTTCACATCAGCAGATGTATTTATATAAGCCACAACAGTAGCATTAGGATGTTCTTTTTTTAATTTTTTCAAGCCATACACATTTACCATATCGGCCATAGGACAACCAGCCCGTTCATCCGGGATTAAAACCGTCTTTTCCATATTGAGAATTTTTGCACTTTCACCCATAAAATGAACGCCACAAAAAACAATCACATCTGCATCCGTTGTTTTCGCTTTCTGTGCCAGGCCAAAGGAGTCCCCAAGAAAATCGGCAATTTCTTGAATTTCCGGTCTCTGGTAATAGTGAGCCAAAATGATGGCGTTTCTCTCTTTTTTTAATTGCTGAATGCGTGCACGCAGTTCCTTATTTCGCTGTTCTTTTTTCTCTATTGCCAGTGATTCCATTATGTTCACATCCTCCATCTAGGTCCAATTATGTTTATAATACCGTTAAAGATAGGAATTGTATACACAATTAAGGTGAAAAGCCTCCCTAATTAGGGAGGCTTTCAATGTATTAATTTATTTCATTATGAACGGTCAGAATCACTGTCGATTCCTGGGAATGGGGCAGAGGTTTCAGATTTGCCAGTAATCTGAACGACTACATCTCCACCGGTTGTTTCATTTACATCCTTTGGATTTCTGGTAAAGGAACCAGTTTCAATGATGCTTTTAATCTGCGCCGCATCCAGTGTTTCAACTTCGAGAAGGGCGTTTGCAACTGCATCCAATTTGTCTCTTCTTTCCGTTAGCAATTGGGTGCAACGCTCATAACAATCCCGAATAATGTTTTGAATTTCCTGGTCAATTTGGCGGGCAGTTTCATCACTATAATTTTGCTCGTGCCCAAGGTCTCTGCCTAAGAATACCTGGCCCTGGCTTCGCCCAAATTGCATAGGACCTAAGTTTGCGCTCATTCCAAATTCCATAACCATTCTGCGGGCAATAGATGTTGCTCTTTCAAAGTCGTTATGGGCTCCCGTACTTACTTCTTTCAGCACCAACTCTTCAGCGACCCGACCGCCTAATAAACCTACAATTTTATCTAATAAATCGGATTTCGTAGCAAAATAACGATCCTCTTTAGGCAACATGACTGTATAACCACCTGCAGAACCCCGGGGAATAATGGTTACTTTATGAACCATATCCGCATTTTTCAGGAAATATCCAACAATGGTGTGCCCTGCTTCATGGAAAGCAACCAACTTTTTCTCATCATCTGTAATAATGCGGGATTTCTTCTCAGGGCCTGCAATCACCCGATCAATGGCGTCATCAATTTCGCGCATTTCGATTTTCTTCTTATTTTTACGAGCGGCCAATAATGCTGCTTCATTAAGAACATTCTCTAAATCTGCACCAGTAAAGCCTGGGGTCCGCTGAGCAATCACATGAAGGTCAATGTCCCCTGCTAACGGTTTGTTCCGGGCATGAACTCCTAGCACAGCCTCCCGGCCCCTGATGTCTGGACGGTCAACAGTAATTTGACGGTCAAAACGTCCTGGACGGAGAAGAGCTGGATCCAGAATATCAGGACGGTTAGTAGCCGCGATGATAATAATGCCTTCATTGTGGCTAAACCCATCCATTTCTACAAGCAATTGGTTTAAGGTTTGTTCCCGTTCATCGTGTCCACCGCCTAATCCGGCACCCCGTTGACGGCCAACCGCATCGATTTCATCAATAAATATAATACATGGAGCGTTTTTCTTCGCATTTTCAAATAAATCGCGAACCCTGGAGGCCCCAACCCCAACAAACATTTCCACGAAGTCTGAACCACTAATTGTAAAGAAAGGGACACCTGCTTCACCAGCAACTGCTCGTGCTAACAGGGTTTTCCCTGTACCAGGAGGCCCCACTAAAAGAACACCTTTTGGAATTCTTGCACCCAGGGCTGAGAATTTCCGTGGATCTTTAAGAAACTCAACAACTTCCACAAGTTCCGCTTTTTCTTCATCGGCTCCAGCAACATCGTTAAATGTAACTTTTTTCTTCTCATCATTATATAGGCGGGCTTTGCTTTTACCAAAGTTCATCACCCGGTTTCCGCCACCCTGAGCCTGATTAAATAAGAAGAAGAAAAGGATGAATATAATCACAAAAGGAATAATGGAAGTAAGAAAAGTAAGCCAGACTGAATCACCTTTCTGCTCCAAGTATTCTTCTTTTGTTATTTTGGCATCTTCTAATTTTTTCAAAAGATCCTGATTATCATACAATGGACCGTTTGTGTAGAAATAACTGCCATTTTTTAATTTACCCATAATAGAATATGTACCCCGATCAGGTCGTATCTGAACCTCGGTTACTTGACCCTGGCTGAGGTACTGGCGAAACTGATTATAGGGGATTTTCGTTGTTTCCGGCCCCTGATTGGTTAGAAAGTTAACTACCCCGATCACTACAAGAAAAATTAGTAAATAAAAACCCGCATTTCGGAAAAAACGATTCATGCCTTACCTCCTCTCGTGCCAACACACATTCACTATTTTACCAAACAAAAATTCATGTCACAACTTACCAGTATTATTGATAGACTTCTTCTTTTAATATGCCTATGTAGGGTATGTTGCGGTATTTGCCAGCATAATCAAGGCCATATCCAACAACAAAGGCATCAGGAATTTGAAATCCGCAATAATCAGGGTAAAGCTCAACAGTTCTGCGAGACGGTTTATCTAATAGTGAAACCACTTTCACTGTGGCTGCATTCCTGCGATCCAGAACATCTATTAGATAACTTAAAGTTAACCCTGAGTCAATGATATCTTCCACGATAATCACGTGGCGATTTTCCACTGAAGAATCAAGATCTTTTACAATACGGACAACCCCTGATGAACGAGTAGCATTTCCATAACTGGATACTGCCATGAAATCAATTTCCAGAGGAATGTTCATATTGCGGATTAAATCAGTCATAAATACAACTGCTCCACGAAGAACACAAATGACTAAAGGGTTCTTTCCTTGATAATCTGTTGAAATCACCCGTCCCAGTTCTTGAATCTTAGCCTTAATCTGTTCCTCAGTTAACAAAACTTCCTGAATATCATTTTCCATGTTAACTTTAAACGCCTCCTATTGCATTTCAACGAGAAGTCCCTCTTTCCCTTCTAATGAGGCTAGACTAACATTAGACTTCCTCAAGTTAGGAATCCATAGAACCTTTTCCTCATCTGTTAAAAGGGGGATCCTTTCCCTCTGCAATTTCGGGATTTTCTCATCAATAAATAATTCTTTAATCCTTTTACTCCCTGTCATACCAGTGATACTTATCCGGTCGCCAGGCCTGCGGCTTCGAATAAATAAATCCCCTTTTATCCTCTGGGGATCAAGCAGTATTGTATTTGGAGTTAAATCGTGAGAATGATCATCCCCTTTTATCACCGTTGTGATAAAAGTACAGCCAATTTCAGGAATATAGATTCGCCCTGGAATAGGAAGAGGATATAGATAAGGAGATGGGATTCCATTTACATTCCCCAGAGAAAAAACCACATGGGTATATTCACGCTGTACCATGATTGTCCCTGGTAAATTTAAACTGGCAGAAGGTGATGAAGAATACATGATTCTTCTACAATCTTCAATATGTTTGAAATGAATCTGTTTAGATTTCCCCGTTAGATAACTTAATATTAGTTTAATCATTCTCCTTTGTAAAGCAAGGTGAAAACTTAGAAACTCTTTTTGTTTAATAATTATTTTATTCATTTCTTGATGGACTATGATTTCATTTAAATGGTCTTTCGCAAGGGATTCAATCAAATCATTTTCACAGCTAATCAGAGAAGAAAGTTGAGTAATGCTATGTATGATTTCAGGATTTTCCTTTTTAATTAATGGAACAATGTCTAAACGGATGCGATTTCGCGTATATTTTCCGCTTAAATTGCTTGGGTCCAACCTGGGTTGAAGATGATATTCCAGACAATAGTTTTCAATATCACTGCGAGAAATACGCAACATGGGGCGAATAAGGGGAATGCCTTCATCCAATCGTTTCATAGGAATCCCTGCAAGGCCTTCTAAACCAGAACCGCGAATGATGCGCATAAGGATAGTCTCCAGCTGGTCATCTGCCTGATGGGCAGTAGCTATTATACTCTGGGGATACCTCTTGGCAATCTCTCTTAAAAAACCATATCGTAAAATACGCGCTGCTTCCTGTGGTCCTAATCCCCATTCCTTCATCCATTCTGGAACATTGATTTTTTTAAAATAAGAAGGGATATTTAATTCTTTCGCAATCTTTTCTACATAACAGGCATCTTCTTCTGCATCTTTGCCACGAAACCCATGATTTAAATGGGCAGCCACCACCTTCCACTGATAACGAGATTGCAACTGACATAATCCATGTAAAAGAGCAATGGAATCAGGTCCCCCTGATACTGCCACTATGATGGTATCCCCCCGATTAATCAGATTTTCTTCTAGAATGGTTTGTTCCAGTTGTTTTAACACTTTTTCACCTTCATTATCATAAATATGTACGTTGCACACCTGTATTTAGTTTCAAAGGAAAGTAAAGCCTATGCCTTCATTGATTTCCCCTTTAAGCAAAGGCTTTACTTTACTGGCACGATTTGATTCTTAGCATCTAACTTACATATTTGGGCCGTTCGATTTTGGGAGCATTGGGGATTGAAATCGTTGCCCATTCTGATTCATAACGATCCATACGGGCCACCATGACAGTCATATCATCTTTAATTTCACCATAATGTTGCCGAATCACTAATTCTAATAATAAATCAGCGATTTCCTGAGGCTCATCTGTTTTCAATTCGGAGATTTTCCTTTTCATCCATAAATTTTTATTCTCTACAGAAAGGGCAGCATCATAAATCCCATCTGTAATCATAATTAACAAATCGCCAGGTTGCAATGCGTACTGAACCACATCCACATCAATTTCATCAATAATTCCTATGGGCAAATTATTTGCCGAAATAGGAATGACTTCATCTCCCCTTTTAATAAAACTGGGTGTTGAACCCGTTTTGATAAATTTCGTTTGACCAGAATGTAAATCCACCAGAGCAAGATCTACTGTAGCAAAAACTTCATCAGGGGACCTTAAGGACAGAACAGTATTAATGGATTTAATACAAAGGGTTTCATCCAACCCTAATTCAAGGAGTTGTTGTAACAATTCTAAGGTTGAAGAACTTTCCATATACGCCCTTTCTCCATTTCCCATTCCATCACTCATGGCCAGAGCAGCTTTTCCGCCTCCAATATCCATAATTTTAAAGCAGTCCCCGGAAAGTAATTGTCCACCTTTTGCAGCGCCAGCTACACCTGTAGATACCTGTAATTCAGGGGCAGAGCCCAGAGTGATTTTACAAAAACCTCCTTTTTCTTCACATTCTATCTCCTTGACCATAATTCTCTCACCAAGCAAATCAGATAACAAAGGAGCAATAATCTTTTCACATTCCTCCCTTCCATAAAAACTTGGCTGGCTAATCTCTATATCAACAGCTCCTTCTTCAAGGTTTAAAATATCAATATTGCGAATGGATAATCCTAAACCTTCAAGCAAATATACAATTTGCTGTTCCTGCTCAAAATGGTGAGTCCCTTCTTTATTAACTTCTTCTGAAAAATTATGAATCACTCTAGAAATGCCGGCTAATTGGGCTGCAACCAACCTTTTACTTTCATGAATTTGCCTTTTTAAGCGAAGTTGGTTATACCATTGTTCATGCTCCTGATTCATGTTTCTGCGTACCAGTTCTTGTTTAACACATTTTCTGCGAAAATCAACAGGTAGGTCTTCCTCTGCAAGATCTCCATTCTTTTGCATGCGGTTCATCATTTCGGAAAAAGAGGCATAAGTTTTATCCAAATCCCTCTCCCAACACTGTTCCTTTTTCCAACACCTGCTACAAGATTGTTTTGAAACCAATGCAATAAACTCTTCAATATGCCCCCCTTCTTTACTTTTTACTTCATGATCATCAAAGAGAAAGCTCTCAGATAGTTTTGAAAAAAGGGTAGAAAACTGATCCATTTTACTTACAGTTAAATCACGCATATGCCGTAAATATTGATGATGGGTTTCCGAATTTTCACTGGTTCCCGGAATGTACTTGGCAATCTCCCCTTTTAATTTTCTTGGTGTAATCAAGAATAAGAAAACAGCAATGAGGGTCTCAGTAAAAGATTGAATCATTTCCCGTTGCTCTCCAGCATATACTGTAAGAATTGACGATCCAATCAAAAACCCAAAAGCAACTGACCACCGTCTTCCCTCTTTTAATAATCCCCCCAGTAAGCCAGAGAAGCCTAGCAGGCTAATTTGGTAAACAGAAGTTAAATTGGACAGGCTTAACACCATACCTGTAATAATCCCCACAGAAGCGCCGATGGTTCCTCCCCCAACCGCTGCAAATAATAGCACCAGATAGCGTGATAATATATTTTCTATGGACACATCTTTAATAGACCAACCAACAGTCCCTGTTAAAATGGATGCCAGCAAGATAATGAGACATATAATCTCTTCACTGCGCCACTGATTATGGATCCGCCTTGAAGTAATAATGGGAATGGACTGAATAAAAATAAACGTAAGAATCATCGCAAGGACGCCTTCGACCCCATTCATAAGCATATTATAAGCAGTCATTTTTCCAATAAGATAATCAATGGCTGAGCGGCTGAGGAGGACTGCGAGAAATACCAGAATTGGACTGTGATTGAGTTCTAATTTTTTTCTCCGTTCCAACCCTTTTAATGCGATTAAAGCAAGAGCCATTCCCCCGAAATTTGCCCCGGCAATTCCCCAGGATTGAGTTGCACTGCCAATCGTTAACCCTAGAAAAATTAAAAACAATCTGTTGCGCCGCATAAAGTACATAACGATAAAGTAAGGAATAGCAAATGGAGATAATTCTTGCACAATAAGTGCTCGTCCCAGCAGAATACCCATTGCGATTTGAAAAATACTCCACTGATACGAAGTAATCCAAATCCATCTCCTACCCTTCTCTGATGCTTTTTGAATTGGCGAAAAAATACCCGGACGTCGATTATTCATGATGGTTTCCGTCCGAATCATCGAAACACCACCCGCCTATCAGATTTTTGTGATTTTCATTATAAACATAGTATTAAATTAAAATCTGTCACAATTTGAAAGTAAATTAAAAAAATATTCCGACAAATTATTTTAAATAAAAAAAGGGGTACCATCTGTACCCCGCTTACAAATACACTCTATTTTTTTTTCTCAGGTGTAATAAACAAAACTTCCCCTTTTTTCGTATAGAAGAATTCTTGTCTGGCCAACTCAGCTACATAATCCTTGTCTTGTAATTGTTGTACTTGTTTTTGTAATTCGGCTTTTTCCCCATTCAATTGTTGGGCTTGTTTTTGTAATTCTGCTACTTTTTTCTTACTTGCTTTTATTTCGTCCCCTTGCTGGACGTAAGCATACGTACCCCACAGGAGAAATGCAAAGACAATGCCAAATAACAAACGCAATCTCCGTTTCTTCCCTTTTAACCCCTTTTGATTTTGCGATTGTTGCATGTCCTGCTCCCCCCTATACCTTGATACCTTAGATTTTCTTACGTTTTAGTAACTTCGTCAAGGTTTTTACCATTTTCTGATACAAGAGGGTTGTCCCTTTTTTTATCCACTTGCCTAAAAATTTGCCTAGTTTTATTAAGGGAATCCCAATCCATTTCGATAGGGTTGTGAGTATTTTTATTAACCATTTCACCATTTTAACTACAAAAAGAAACAGGGAAACCACCGGGGCAATAAGCAGGACCTGGATTATCTTAACCAATGTACCATAAATAATCAGGATAATTTGTATCATTTTTTTCAGAATTTTCCCGTACAATACCCGGAAAGAAAGGAGATATATAATCGTGCCTATACCTAGACCAAGAAAAATATAAATGCGGACAATTCCTTCATTGACCCGGAGAAGGGTACCAAATACAAGGAAAGTAGCACTAATCCAAAATAATAAATCACAAATCCAAATAAGCCATTTTTTCATTTTATACATCCGCTCAAAAATGCGGTATGTATCATAGAAAATCCCCATCAGGAAACCGCAAAATACCATGGAAAAAAGAGTAACTGCCTGCCCGGAAATTGTCACTTAAAAATTCGGCCAAATATCCCTTTGGCCTTTTCCCCATGGCTTGTTTCATCAATATATTCCATGGCAAAGACAACTCCTTCGATGGAGACCTGCCCCGTTTCTAAACTTAAGTTTTTCATATGAAGATTTTTCCCCTTAATCGTGAGGAATCCCGCTTCTGTTTGTAAGAGGAATTCTTCATGATCAAAGCTCTCAACTTTTAATACACCACTTATATCAAGTTTTTTGCGATTCACCATGACTATTTCATGTCGAATCACTTTTTTCGGATTAGGGCCAGATTCCATCATAGCGGTACAACCTCCTTTTTGTACCATACTATGGTTAAAAGCAATGGTTTAGAACAACAAAAAACAACGCCCTAATAGCGTTGTTTTATAAGCCCAAATTGTATATAAATCAAATTACCAGATATTTATTTCTTCCGGCCCCTCTTTGGGAATTTCTTTTTCTTCTATTAATACATACATACCTGCTGCTTCTTCTTTTTTTGTAGTGTCTAACAGCTTTTCCACACGAATGGTAACGATTTTCCGCCCAAAACGAATGGTGAGTGAATCCCCTACTTTCACATCAGAACTGGATTTCGCTACCTGCCCATTCAGCAGTACCCTTCCCTGATCACATACCTCTTTTGCAATGGTTCTCCGTTTAATGAGGCGGGAAACCTTTAGGAATTTATCAAGTCTCATGGTTTTTCCCCCTTCTCTTTTCTTTTCCCCTCTTGATAAACTTCTTCCATTTCTTCCAGGGTTGCATTTTCCATGCTTTTACCTGCCTGTTGAAATTTCCTTTCTATATAAGCAAAACGCCGTTTGAACTTTAAATTGCTGAGGGACAATGCCTCTTCCGGGTCAATTTTTACAAAGCGGGAAAGATTTACTAATGCAAAAAGGAGATCCCCAAACTCTTCCTTTTTATCTTGATCCGTTGTTGCTTGATTGAATTCATGCCATTCCTCAAGCACTTTATCCATTACAAGTTCTATAGAATCCCAATCAAAACCTACAGTTGCCGCCTTTTTTTGCAATTTAAGGGCGGTAAGAAGAGCTGTTAAATCCGGTGGCAATCCATCTAAGAGGGAACCCACTTCAAGGCCTTTTGCTTTCTTCTCTTCCGCCTTGATTGCCTGCCAGTTTTGCAATGCTTCCTCTGCATCATTTGCTCCCATATCACCAAATACATGAGGATGCCTACGCAATAATTTTTCATTCAATGTGGCAACCACATCATCAACGGTAAAGAAGCCTTCTTCCTCAGTCATTTGGGAATGGAGAAGAATCTGCATTAACAAATCACCCAATTCTTCACACATGGCTTCAGGGTCATTTTCATCAATCGTTTCTAATACTTCACAAGTTTCCTCAATTAGATTTTTACGAATGGATTGGTGAGTCTGTTCCCGGTCCCATGGACAGCCTTCTGGACTGCGAAGAATTTTTACTATTTCTTTTAAGCGCCAGAATTGTTTGTTCAAAACAACAGGATCATCTGTTGGAGGAACGTACACCGTAGTTAAATTAGAATACCCGGTTAACCGATCCAATTCATAAAGAGGAATGGTTTCGATTTCTTCCTCCCCAGGTATTCCCGCTGCTGTGACCACAGTCACAGGGTACTCATCTGGATATGTTTCCATCAAAGTTAACTTTACATCTGATGCGGTAAAGGAATCATAAACCTGGCATATGAGGATATGTATCCCCGGTTGAATGGCTCTTCCTTCTAACTGGCTCCCATCCAGTAAACTAAACCCTTCAACAGGATCAATTTTAAGAACAGTAAAGATGGCATCCAGAAAACTTTGCCCGCCAATGACCTCAATATTGATTCCCCGTTGAGGCCCTCTTTCCAATAATAATTGTACTGTTTTTTCCGCGACCAATGGATGGCCGGGAACACCATAAACCACAGTATCCTTTTCGGCCATGAATAATAACCGCTGGCAAATTTCTTCATATACTTCTGCAAATTGTTGATGGGCTTCATACACTTCATCGAAACTATTGTATTGAATCCCTTCCGCAGCCAACTCATCTGCTGCAGGATGGCAAGAAGTACGAAAATAAAGTTGTTTGGCCTGTTTTATCATGCGATAAATCCCTATGGGCATTTGGTCAAGGGTTCCAGAACCTAATCCCAATACAATAATTTTTTTCATGAACATCACCCTTATCTATGAATCCCGCAAAAGATGGAATTTCATGAGTATAGGAACCCACTTTTTCCCTTTTGGTGTATTTTCAATATCTTTGCGAGTAACGGTTCCGGAAAGAAATAAAGCAATACCATACATAATTATACCTGCTAAAACAGCTGCTAATCCAATAATTGTAAATCGAAGCCGCTCAGATAATATGATTCCATCTAATCCATTGTCTAAAAATTGTTTCACAACAAAGGCAGCCATAGCCATCATTAGAACAGAAATAAAAGGTTTTAAAATAAATGATTTAAAATACAGGCGAACCCCTGTTAATTTTGAAACAGCTAACATGTTTAGGAAAGTAGAAACTAAATGGGAAAGGACAGTAGCAAGAGCTCCACCAGCAATGCCATATATAGGTATAAATATAAAGTTTAATGTTAACTTTACTAAAACACCAATAAAAAGATTACGGACGGGCAACATGACTTTACCTAATCCCTGTAAAATTCCCGCTGTTGTTACACCAAGGGTGGTAAACACAGTGGAAAAAGCCAACACCATTAATGTCCCTGTCCCACTATTGGTTTTATAAAGCATGATATTTACAGGCTCAGCAACCACTGCAAGTCCGATTGAGGCAGGCAATCCAATTAAAAATGTCAGCCGAATGGCTAACTCAGTTCTAGATGAAATTAAATCCTTCTTCTTCCTTGCATTAGCCTCAGCAATAGCAGGTACAAGGGATAAAGATAAGGCTGTAGCAAAAACCGCTGCTAATTGGACAAGGGGTTGCCCCCGGTCTAGAATTCCTTTTAGGATATAAGATTCCTCTTCTGATGTTCCACCTTGCACCAGAATATTAACTACAGTAAAAGAATCAATAAGTTGCATCAGTGGAAGAATTAAAGACCCCATACAAATAGGGATTGCATAATAGAGCAGTTTGCGCACAATGTGGCCAATGCTCTCTTTTTTCCCACGTAAAGGCAGTGAGGACAGTGGGTTTTGCCTTCTGCTTTGACTAATATAGAATAGAAGGAGAATGAATCCGAAAATCGCGCCGGTCACTGCCCCAAAAACAGCTCCTGAACCGGCTAAATATACATCCCCTGTTGATTTCATAAACCAATAGGAAAGAATTAGAATGGTTATGACCCTGACAAATTGTTCCCCTATTTGCGAGACCGCAGTAGGTACCATATTATGATATCCCTGAAAGTAGCCGCGGATAGCTGCCATAATTGGAACAATTAATATAGCAAAAGAAACTGCTCGAATAGGCATGGCCAATTTTTCATCACTCATGATTTCAGCAATCCAGGGTGCTCCAAACCATAGTAACAGGAAGAAAATAAAACCAGTAATGCTTAATACAAAAGAAGATACTCTAAAAACCCTGCGTGCTCCATATTCATCACCCATAGCCAACTTTTCTGCTACAATTTTAGAAATAGCAATGGGAAAGCCAGCTGTTGCTAAGATTAATAACGCACTGTAGAGAGGGTAAACTTGCGTATAAACATAATAGCCTAAATCTCCTGTAATGTTCTGGTAAGGAATTCGGTAAAGAGCTCCTAAAAACTTAGAAATCAGTGCACCAGCCCCAAGAATGGCCGCACCTTTAATAAAAGACACGCCCCCTTTGTTGGTCATACCTTTTCCCCTTTCCCTCATAAAAAACTCGTCCTATTATACCATAATTTATGATGGGAAATGAAAAAGCTTTCCGACAGATTCTTTCGGAAAGCCCATTTCAAATTACTGTTCCATTTGTTTTGCCAGAAAACCTGCTGCAGTTTCTGCCATCTTTACTTCTAAATCCCCCATTTTCGACCCTTCATTCTTATTGATAAGGACAACAGCTCCAATGGGGTCCCCACTAGCGACAATAGGTGCAATGACAAAGGAAGAATAGGTTTCGGAATGGCCTTTAATGATTTCATATTGCCCTGAATTGGTTTCCATGCGAACCTTTCTTTCTTCCATGCAACTTTCAATTAGTTCGCCAACAGGTTTTTCTTGAAATTCCTTTTTAGAACCACCGGATATAGCAATAATAGTATCACGGTCACTAATTAATGTTACATGGTTTAAGCTTTCGTATAAAGAATCCGCATACTCCTTTGCAAAATCCCCTAATTCGCCAATTGGTGAATATTTCTTTAAAATAACTTCTCCGTCGCGATCAACGAAAATTTCCAGTGGATCTCCTTCACGAATACGTAAAGTTCTACGTATTTCTTTAGGAATCACCACCCGTCCAAGATCGTCAATGCGGCGCACAATACCAGTTGCTTTCATAATCTTGATGCCCCTCTTTCTTGGAAGTAGTGAAATGTCTGCAACTTCTTGGTGATAGTATTTATCTCCTATATAAAGAATATTCACCAAAAAAGCCGTCCCAAATTTTGGAACGGCTTTTGAAGGTATATTATTGGGCTGGTTGTTGCTGTTGTTGTTGTTGCGTTGTCTCCTTGATCATGGACTTAGGAACTTCCGCTTTTTTCGTAATGGTTTTTAATTTGTTAGTCATAAAATCATTCTGGCGGTCTTTTGCAACTTCAATAGTTAATTCATTAACGATTTCATTGTATGTTAATTCACTTCGTTTTTCTACCCGAATAATGTGATACCCAAAAGAACTTTCTACAGGATCACTAATTTTATTTATTGGCAAAGTTAAAGCAGCATCTTTAAATGCTGGATCTGTAGAGGAGAGGGGGAGCTGGTCAGATGTATACAACCCACCGTTATCTTTGCTGCCTGGATCCTCTGAATTCTCTTTTGCTAATTTAGCAAAATCAGCACCGCCACGAAGTTGGCTTACTAATGTTTCTGCCTTTTTCTTTGCTTCATCTTTGGATTTATCTGTAATACCGATTAAAATATGGCGTACATCAGCGATCACAAGATCACCATTCTTTTTCAATGCCTCATATTTTTGTTTTTTATCATTTTCTGTGACATTTTTAGAAAAATAATATTCCAATTCAGATTGTTCCAGGAAAAATTGGTTTAACTCAGCATCGGTCACATTTTGTTGGGTAAAATACTGTTTAGCTTTATCTGCCCCGCCCATTTGATCTTCCAGGCTTTTTTTATAAAGGGCAAAATTATCATTGGCTGATTTCTTGATTGCATCATTTTCTTTTACTTCATTAGCAATATACCGGGTCATAATCATATAATTCAGAGCAAGCTCAAGGGTCTCTTTGTCCCCAGCATCAATATAACTTTGCAGACGGCTATCTACAGTTTTCAAAACTTTAACAAAGTTTTGAAAATCTTGTACTGTAATTTCGCCACCTTCATACTTTGCTACAATACTGTTGCTGCCGCAACCTGTTAATACGAATGAGAAAACCATAAGAATTAAGATAGGCAGGATGAAGAACGACTTACTTTTCCGCATTGGAAGTTTCCCTCTCTTTTTTAATTTGTTTAAACCGATCAAACTCTTTTAAAAATTTTTCAACCAGTTTAACGCCTTCTTCAGGAGATAAATCTTTTACTTTGACACTTATCATAATTTGTTGGGTTGTTGTCTTTAACAGGCCAATTCTTCTCTGGAATTTGCCCGCTAAGTCGAAAACCCTTCCCCAATCCACCCCTGAAGATGTCTGATCAGGATGGAATAGGATTTGAATTTCATTTCCTTTTTGCGTCATTTCCACAATTCGATGTTTCAATGCAAATATACGTAGGCGGGAAACGAGAAGAAGGTTACTCACACTTTGAGGAATGGTTCCAAAACGATCCAATAACTCTTCAGTAAGGTCCTCCAAATCCTGTGAATTTGCAACAGCAGCAAATTTCTTATACATCTCAATTTTTTGTTTCCCATCAGGTATATACTCTGAAGGAATAAAGGCATCCAGGGTAAGATTAATTTCTGGCCGCACTTCTTCTTCTTTAGGAATTTCTCCTTTTAAATCTTCAATGGCATCTTTCAGCATTTGGCTATATAAATCAAATCCAACTGAAGCAATAAATCCATGCTGTTCTGCTCCCAACAAATTGCCAGCGCCTCGAATAGATAAATCCCTCATAGCAATTTTAAACCCGGAACCAAGTTCCGTAAATTCTTTTATTGCCTGTAAGCGCTTTTCTGCTGTTTCTGACAAAACTTTATCCCGCTGATACGTAAAGTAGGCATAAGCAATGCGATTGGATCGGCCTACCCTCCCCCGAAGTTGATACAATTGAGACAATCCCATACGGTCTGCATTGGTAACAATCAATGTATTAACATTGGGAATATCCACTCCGGTTTCAATAATAGTAGTGCTAACCAGTACATCGGATTCCCCTTCAAGGAAGCCAAGCATGACAGATTCTAACTCATTTTCACTCAACTGGCCATGGGCCACAACTACCCTGGCTTCTGGGATCAGAGCCCGCAATTGGTCGGCCATCTTTTCAATTCCCTGTACCTGATTAAAGAGAAAGTAAACCTGGCCTCCCCTGGCCATTTCCCGTTCAATGGCTTCCCTGACTAACGCAGAACTATATTCCATTACATAAGTCTGCACAGGAAAACGGTTTTCCGGAGGCGTTTCAATAACGGACAGGTCCCGCACGCCAATCATAGACATATGAAGAGTACGGGGAATGGGTGTTGCAGTCAGGGTTAAAACATCTACATTTGTTTTAAATTGCTTTAATTTTTCTTTATGAGTAACGCCAAATCGCTGTTCTTCATCCACAATGAGAAGTCCCAAATCCCGAAATACTAAATCTTTTGATAATAAGCGATGGGTACCAATAACAATATCGACAATTCCATCCTTAACCCCTTTTAAGGTCTGATTTTGTTCTTTTCGTGAACGGAAACGACTTAAAACTGAAATGTTGACAGGATAATCAGCAAATCGTTCTTTAAAGGTTTCATAATGTTGTTGGGCAAGAATGGTGGTAGGTACAAGAATTGCCACCTGTTTGCCATCTAATATTCCTTTAAATGCTGCCCGAATCGCCACTTCTGTTTTGCCATAGCCAACATCCCCGCATAAGAGGCGATCCATGGGCTGGGATTCTTCCATGTCATTTTTAATTTCACGAATCGCCCGAATTTGATCGGGTGTTTCATCGTAAGGAAACATGGCTTCAAACTCACGCATTTCATCTCCATCTTTGGAAAAGGGATAGCCTTTTGCCTGTTGGCGCTGGGCATATAAGCGAATTAAATCTTCAGCGATATCTTTTACGGAAGCGGTTACTTTACTTTTGACCTTTTTCCACTCCGTGCCGCCTAATTTATAAATCTTAGGTTCCTTTTCTTCGCTGCCAACATATTTTTGCACCTGGTCAATTTGTTCAATTGGAACATACAGTTTATCATTGCCGGCGTATTTAATGTGAAGATAATCTTTATGAATTCCGTTTATTTCAAGGGTTTCAATACCCAGATATTTCCCAATTCCATGATTGATATGAACAACATAATCCCCAACCTGCAATTCTGTATAACTTTTTATTCGCTCAGCATTGCTGATATTCTGCCGAACTCGATTTACTTTCCGTTGCTTTTGGGTAAATACTTCATTTTCTGTCAAGACCACCAGATGCATAAGAGGCAATTCAAATCCATTTTGCAAATTGCCCAGGGTAATGATGGGACGCTGGATGGTTTTACGGATTTCTACATTATTTAAAATCACATCGGCTTCCATTCCATAATCATCTAAAACCCGCTCCATGCGGCGAGCCCTTTCTTCATCTGCCGCACAAATGAGCACAGTAGAAGAACCTCGTTTCCAACGCTCTAATTCTGTTTTTAACACGTTCATTTGGCCATGGAAATTCTGCATGGTTTTGCAAGTAAAGTTAATAATGTTCTGGGGATTTGTTTTTGGTACCTGGCGCAAAAAGAGAGATAAATAGAGATAGCTTTGATTCTTTCTTGCCAGTAGGGAATCAAAGGAATGGGAAAGTTCAATGTCAGGAAGAAATTCACCTTCTGCTACCATAGAAATTTTCCATTCTTCTTCTTCTTTATCTAGTTGAGTGGTCGCTTCTAAAATACGAGTAGGCTCATCAAAAACAATTAAAGAAGTGGTCCCAAGGTAATCTAGTACAGATGCCCTGCTTGAGTAAAGAAAAGATAAATATTTATAGATTCCAGGGAATGAATTCCCTTCCCTTAATTGTTCAATTTCCCAACCAACCTTTTCAGATATCCGTTGTTTAACTTCTGGGTCCCCTATTTTTTTCAGGGCATGATTCATAGCATCAGATAATTTCTCTGATGCTTGTAAGAAATGACTATGTTCGCCAAATACTTCACGAGTGGGCCCCAGTATGATTTCTTGCAGATTTTCAATAGAGCGTTGATTTTCTATATTAAATGAGCGAATAGAATCGATTTCAACATCAAACAACTCAATTCTAATAGGGTGAGGCAAATAAACAGGAAATAAATCTATTATTCCCCCACGTACACTCATTTCCCCTCTACCTTCTACCATTTCTACCCGTTCATACCCAAGAGAAATCAATTTTCCAATAAATGAATCCAGTTCAATTTCATCCCCAATTTTAAGATGAAGTTGCCCTTGTTGCCAATCCTTTACTGGCACTACGGACCGTCTGGCACCAGCATATGGAACAACTAAAATCCCCTTTTTCCCTGATGCTAAATCATTTAAAACTTCTAAACGTTGTGCAATAATTTCTGGACTGGAGATAGACACTTCAGATATGACTAGCTCATTGGCAGGATAGAGCCACACATGAGCTTCAGGAAGCAATTGCAATAAATCTTCATATACTTTTTGGGCATGGAACATATTCGGTGTAACAATCACAATTGGTCTGGCTATTTCCTTATAAAGTGCAGCCAAAAACAAGGTACGTGCTGTTCCGCTCAATCCCGCTGCCAGTTGTTCACGCAACCCTTGTTTAAAACCAGAAATCACTGTTTGAAATTCTTGATCCTCTGTAAACCATTTTATCAATCCCTGCACACGTTGTCCCCCTCCCCCTGAAAAATCACCTTTGCTAACTTATCTCTTAAATGCAAAAATAAGCCTTAGCCGAAAGCCAAGGCTTTTTAATCGGATCCATAAACTATTATTGTAATGGATGAATTAATTCCGGGTTCCGATAAATCGCCTCACTGCAATATTGACAGGTTACTTTGGCGATCACGTCCCCATTGGTTTCATAGCTAATTATATGTTTACGTTCATCATCGGTCAAGGAAGCTAATCCTAAGGAAACCTCGCCAATGGTGGCATCAGTTAATTTAGCGTATTCCGTTCCACAATAAGGACATATATATCGTATGGTCATTGTTATGCCTCCTCATTCAGGAATATGTCTCTTTCATTATTCCCACAAGGAAAGAATGCCATACTTTTTTTTATTCATTACTGATTAAAATGGTTCATTACATTAGAAAATGGCTTACCAAACCATTCCTTTACTGCTTCCACTGCACGGTCTACTGCGACAAGGACATCTGCTTCCTGCTCTTTAGAAAAGGGGCTTAATACGTAATCCGGCACTTTCCTTCCCGGTTGAGGGCGGTCTATCCCAATTTTGATTCTCTTAAATTGTTCTGTATTTAAGTGAGCAATAATAGATTTCATTCCATTATGGCCTCCAGAACTTCCTTTTTCTCTTAATCTAAGTTTTCCACAGGGTAAATCCATATCATCAAAAATAACTACAAGATTCTCTTTAGGTTCAACTTTATAAAAATGAAGTAACGGACTAACACATTCTCCTGATAAATTCATATATGTCAATGGTTTAACAAGAATAACTTTTTCCTGTCCCACACGGCCTTCGCCAATTAATCCTTTAAATTTACTCTCTTTTAATTCAATCCCTAACTCTTCAGTCAAACGGTCTAAGGCCCAGAACCCCACATTATGGCGGGTTTTCCTATATTCTCGCCCTGGATTCCCCAGGCCAACAATCACTTTCATACATTTCTTCCTTTCTACGTCTATATGAATTAAAAAGCGTAACCAATGGTTACGCTTAGTAGTGTCCTAATCAAAGAGTTTACTTACAGATAATTCTTCGTGAACACGAATAATGGCTTCGCCAATAATTGGTGCTACAGAGAGAATTTTAATTTGAGGAATATGTTTTACGTCACTTATAGGAATCGTATCTGTAATGACAAGTTCTTTAATACTTGAATTTGAAATTCGTTCAATTGCAGGGCCTGAAAGAACAGGATGTGTACAACATGCATATACTTCTTTTGCCCCAACTTTTACAAGAGCATCTGCAGCTAACGTAATTGTACCGGCTGTATCAATTATATCATCGATTAAAATACATGTCTTGCCTTCTACATTCCCAACAATATTCATAACTTCAGCAACGTTAGGTTCTGGACGGCGTTTATCAATAATTGCAATTGGCGCTTCTAAACGTTCAGCCAATCTCCGGGCACGGGTTACCCCGCCATGGTCAGGAGATACAACAACCACGTCTTCGAGTTCTTTATTTATGAAATATTTCGCAAGAATTGGAATCCCAAGAAGATGATCAACAGGAATATCAAAAAATCCTTGAATTTGGGTTGCATGGAGGTCCATCGTAATTACCCGATGAGCACCCGCTACTTCAATTAAATTCGCGACTAATTTTGCGGTAATAGGATCACGGGCACGAGCTTTTCTGTCCTGGCGAGCATATCCGTAGTAAGGAAGAACCACATTAATGCTTTTTGCGGAAGCACGTTTTAATGCATCCACCATTACTAATAATTCCATTAAATTTTCGTTAACAGGAGCACAAGTAGACTGAATAACGAAAACATCGGCCCCACGGACACTTTCATTTAATTTAATTTGAACTTCTCCATCGCTAAAATGGACAACTTGAGCATTGCCAAGAGGCAAACCAATATGATCTACAATATCTCTTGCTAAAACAGGATTGGCATTACAGGTAAACACCTTTAACTTGGGGTCGCGATAATTCGCCATGACTTAAAAATAACCTCCAACCTTATAATTTCTTTTTCATTTTTTTAACATAGTTTTCTTTATTCACCTGGCGTTCTCTAGCAATGGCTAAAGATTCTCCTGGAACATCTTTTGTAATGGTTGAACCAGCAGCTACATAAGCGCCTTCACCAACAGTAACTGGAGCAACAAGATTCACATTGCAACCGATAAAGGCCCGATTTTGTATAATGGTTTTAAATTTCTTTTCTCCGTCATAGTTAACGGTTACGGCACCACAACCAACGTTAACTCCTTCACCTACTTCAGCATCCCCTAAGTATGTAAGATGGGATACTTTGCTGCCCTTAGCCAGAGTTGTGTTTTTAATTTCCACAAAATCCCCGATTTTCACTCCCTCACCAATATGGGAACCCGGGCGAATATAAGCAAAAGGGCCTACCGTTGCTTCATCAGCTACACATGAGTCTGTTAATACAGAGTGTTTAAGGGTTACACCATTACCCACCTCACAACGTGTGATTTGTGTATGAGGTCCAATTAAACAATCTTCTCCTATTTTACATCCAGCGCCAATCATTGTGCCCGGATAAATAATGGTGTCCCTTCCAATAATTACATCTGTTTCTATATAAGTACTGCCAGGATCAATAATCGTTACCCCTTGTCTCATATGTTCGAGCAGAATTTTTTCCTGCATTAACTTCTCTGCCTTAGCAAGGGCAATTCGGTCATTCACACCTACTGTTTCCTCATCAGTAATGGAAGCGGCAATCGTTTCATCCATTCCTTTTAATATTTCAATCACATCAGTTAAGTAATATTCACCCTGAGCATTATCATTTTTCACTAATTGCAGGGATTCAAATAACTTCTTATTATCGAAACAATAGGTTCCTGTATTAATCTCTTTAATTTGTTTTTCTTCTTCCGTAGCATCTTTTTGTTCTACAATTCGTTGGACAGAACCATCAGACCCACGAAGAATCCGTCCATATCCTGTAGGATTGTCCATAATTCTCGTTAAAATGGTGACAGCAGCTTTCTTCTCTTCATGAACCTTAATTAACGATTCTAAAGTTTCTACACTAATAAGGGGTTCATCACCTGAAAGAACAAGGGTTGTACCCTCTTTCCCTTGAAGGTAAGGGGCTGCTTGCAGGACAGCATGAGCTGTACCTAACTGTTGTTCTTGCATAGCATATTCAATGTCTGAACCTAATTGTTGTTTAACTTTTTCCGCACCATGACCAACGACAACTAGGATTCGATCTGCTTGTAAACGTTTAAGGTTGTCCACAACGTGTTGTACCATCGGTTTTCCGCAAACTCGATGCAATACTTTATATAACTTGGATTTCATCCGCGTGCCCTGGCCTGCCGCCAGAACAATCGCATAACGATCTGACATGGTTGTCTAACCTCCAAAAAAGTACGATAAGTTCCACACTGACTATATCTTAAATAGTACTAGATTTCAAGATGTCCTCATTAAATACAAGAAAAAGAGGCCCTTATAATAGGCCTCTTGAAAAATTAGAACTAGGCTCCTTCTTCCACCAGTTCTTGTTGCGCTTCGGCTTCGCCCACGCGATCATACTCAGCAAGTACTGCTGCTTGAATTTTTTCACGTGTAGCCGAGGAGATTGGATGCGCGATATCGCGGAATTCTCCTTCAGGCGTACGCTTACTTGGCATAGCTACAAACATTCCATTGTTGCCATCAATAACACGGATATCATGAACAACAAATTCATTGTCTATAGTAATAGAACAAATGGCTTTCATTCGTCCATCCGTGTTAACCCGGCGGAGTCTCACGTCTGTCACTTCCATGTATGCTCACCCCTCTTTTTCCAGTTATCACTAGCATGTAACTGTAATTTCAACAAAGGGGGGTGAAATCCTTCTATTTGTCAGAAAAAAAGTATAATTTTTTTCTAATCTTTTCCTTTATCCTTTGTATGCTACTAATTCAACTTCCAAAGAAGCCCCTTTTGGCAACTGAGCTACTTCAACCAAAGAACGGGCAGGGCGATGTTCCCCAAAATAACTGCCATAAATTTCATTAATTACAGCAAAGTTTTGAATATCTGCAACAAATACAGTTGTTTTCACTACATCCTGGAAGGATAATCCCGCCTCTTCAAGAATGGCTTTTAAATTGGCAAAAACCTGATGGGTTTCTTTAACGATATCTCCTGAGAGCATTTCTCCTTCAGGTGTTAACGGAATTTGGCCAGAAGTATATAAAAAAGGTCCCGCTTGAATCGCCTGTGAATAAGGGCCAATAGCGGCTGGTGCCTGTTTCGTATCGATTCTTTCCATCATCTTAATGCAACTCCTTTATTGAAGTAACTGCCTAATTCTAAAGTAATATCTTTTTCCCGAACATTCATTTCATTGATACGAAGCAATGAAACATAATCATCTACTAAACGTTCTTCTTCGTATCCTGTATCTACTAATACTCCGATTCCTACAACTTCTGACTTAAATTCCCCTAATAAATCCATCATTCCCCGTGCGGTTCCCCCAGCCTTCATAAAATCATCAATAATAATGACGCGGGAACTCTCCGGCATACTCCGTCGCACCAGTGACATGGTCTGAATCCGCTTGCTTGACCCTGACACATAATTAATGCTAACAACAGAACCATCGGTTACTTTACTGTAACGGCGAACCACCACAACAGGAACATTTAAAAAATGGGCGGTAGCATAGGCTAAAGGAATCCCTTTAGATTCCACTGTCATAACGATGTCTGCTCCAGAATCAGCAAAAATAGTAGCAAATATTTTCCCAATCTTACTCAAATATTCTGGATTTCCCAGTAAATCAGCAAGAAATAAATATCCACCAGGCAACAATCGTTCCGAACCTTGAATTTGCTGGCGTAATTCATCTATAAAAAGTTTTGCCTTATCTATAGAAATAGTGGGAATAAATTTAACTCCACCAGCTGCTCCAGCAATGGTTTTCAACAGGCCTACACCCTCACCTTCAAATAGCTCCTTAATAATAGAAAGATCTTCACTAATTGAAGATTTTGCCGCACCGTACTGATCAGCAAAAAATGTCAGAGGAATAAGTTTATGGGGGCTAGCTAATAAATGTTGTGTCATATCAACCAATCTTGCACTTCTTCGCAATTTTTTCATTGGTTTCCTCCGTAAAGAAAGACGAATATTATTAGTGAATATACCACTTTTGTACGGATTTTTTCAAGTATCCTACAAATTTTCCCCCAATAACCTTACAGCATACACTTCTTTGCAAAAACCACGGAGTCCATTGTAAATCCGATTCACTTTTGATTCCTTTTCCGTTAGAGCAAAAACAGTGGGTCCGCTCCCTGACATTAACACACCTTCTGCTCCAGAACGTTTCATGGTTTCCTTGATTCGTTTCACTTCCGGGTAAAGGTTCAGAGTCACACTCTCCAAATGGTTGCTTAAGTTTAAGCAAACTTCTCTAAAATCTTTATGTTCAATGGCTGAAACCATATCCCCGGTTTTGCCTGGCCCTAATTTCCCAACATTTAAAGCGCCATATACATCTGCAGTGGAAACTCCAATGGGAGGCTTGGCTAAAACAACCCAACAGGAAGGCGGAGGGGCAATAGGCTTAATGATTTCTCCTCTGCCTCTCGCTATAGCTGTCCCACCATAAACACAAAAAGATACATCAGAACCCACTTGGGCACCTAACTCTGCCATTTCCTCTACATTCATATGCAAATCCCACAAATGATTTAGAGCCTTAATCGTTGCAGCTGCATCACTGCTTCCTCCTGCCAGACCAGCAGCGATCGGAATATTTTTCTCTATTTGAATATGTACTCCCCGGGAAATCCCAAACTTTTCTTTTACAGCTTTCGCTGCCTGATAGGCATGATTTCTTTCATCTAATGGCACGTAGGCTGTTGGGCAATCAATTATAATTCGATCTCCCTCTAATGAAGTGATGCTAATCCGATCTGCTAAATCTACAGTAGTCATCACCATCTCAATTTCGTGATATCCATCTGGTCTTTTGGATAATACATCTAATGTTAAATTAATTTTAGCCGGAGCTTTTAACGTAACTCGCAATGCTTTCACCTTTTTCACATGTACTTTACTAATGAAAGTATAATCGTTCCTACATATAAAAAAAAGGGCAGGACCAAGTCCTGACCCTATTCCGGGAATTTTTATTGTGGATTCTGTCTAGCAAGGGATTCTTCCGCAAGTTGAATAGCGCGTTTAACCATATTACCAGCATCACGTGTTGTAATTCCGCCCCATCCTTCTTTTTGGACTGTTTCATAAAACCCAAGGTCTTTTGCAAGCTCCATTTTAAGCTCTTCAGACATGATACCCCTTCGTCTAGTCATTGACGTAAAAACAGCCTCCTTTAAGTTCCCGGTTCCATTAGTATGCACAAACATCCTAAATAAATTAAAAACAGCAGGGTTTCATCCTACTGTTCAAAAGCAATCCGTATATTTTCTTCATCTCTCCGACATACAGTCAATTCAACTGTTTCCGTTAAGATGTCAGCATAACTGTAAGAAACTCTCTCGAAGGTATGCTTGTCCTCATCTAACCGTACAATAAAAACAGAGGGATACGTTTCTTCTAGCACTCCAGAACGTTCTACGGTCTTTCTTCGACCACCATTCGCTCTTAGTACGATACGCTCCCCGATATGGCTATCCAGACTGCGTTTGATGCTTTTTAGCGCATTTCTCGCCATTCAGACCACCTCACTATGCAATAGTATACCATCCTTCCTTTATTATGTCAAATAAAGCGATTATTATAGCAACTTTTGTGGGATTATGTCAATATTTTTTAAATGGAAAGGGGAGTTTTGTCGAATAGTGAGGTGTTATAATTTGGGAAGCCCTATTCTAAAGCATCCTCTGGTTTCTAAACCCCCAATTCCATCAATGCCTGTGATGGTATTTTTAATCATTTCGAATACATTAACGGATTGCATAATTGGGGTATAAGCAATCTTTTCTACAACATAAACAGGATCAAGGGTATGTATGTTAATTCGTTTAGGAGAACTTGCGAAGTTTGCTCCTGCAGCAATAATGGCTTCAAAATATGATTGGCATGCCCCGGCAAAAATAACCAAATTATCTTTCCCTAATTCAAAGGTTCGGGCCTTTTCCACCGCTTGAATAAAATATTTAGAATTGCGATAGCTGTTTATATCATTAGTAGGGCCCCTCTTTACCTGTAAAGCATCATGGCCTGTAATCACAAGAATATCCGGGAGATGTTTATTTAATAAAGGCAGTATTTTTTCAGGAAACTCTGATTCCGCCAGATGATAACCATCTACTGGTATTTTTAATTCTTTATAAAAGGTCATGCATTTCTCTAAGTACTTTGCATCTCCATCAAGATGAAGGACTTTTCCCGGCCATTCAAAGGAACCCCCCACATCTTTTGTATGGTTTATCATTTTCCATATGTTTTTTTCCTGGATGACATCCCGGTCTTGAAAAATTAAACGCAATGATTCTAATTCTCTGGTTTCATTTTTTTTTAAACGCCTTTTTGCTTCTTCCGCATCTAATTTAATTACATCTTCTATAGGGGCATCTGCACATAACCGAAACTCAATTCCCCGTAATAAAACAGACTTCCTGTTTTCATCAATCTCAACGATCCGGAACAGTAAATCTTCTCGATAAGATTTCCGCACTACAATATCCCCCACTTGCAGTGGTTCCTCAGACATAAAAAAACCCCCTCTCGCACTTTTATCATATGCCCAGGGGGGAAAAGGGGTTCCTATTTTCCTATACAATTGCTTAACCGGGCAAATTCCTCAAGGGAAAGAGTCTCTGCACGGCGTGTTGGGTCAATTCCTGCTTCTTGCAAAATGGAAAGCATCTTCTCTTTTTCTCCCTTTCCAAAAAGCCCGTTTAATAAATTATTTGCAATAGTCTTTCTCCGTTGTGCAAAAGAAACCTTCACCACACGGAAAAACATGTCTTCATTATCTATGTCTACTGGTGGTTTATTTCTTATTTTTAAACGCAATACCGCAGAATCTACATTAGGTTGTGGAATAAAAACACTCTTTGGTACGATCACAACCAATTCTGTTTCTGCGTAAAACTGGGAATAAATCGAAAGTGCCCCATAAGTTTTACTGCCCGGTGCTGCTGCAATCCGTTCAGCCACTTCTTTTTGAATCATGACAACAATGTTCTCTAAAGGTAAACGTTCCTCCAAAAGTTTCATTAATATTGCGCTTGTCACATAATAAGGCAGATTTGCCACAACACTAATTTTTTCTCCGGAAACAAAATGTTTATTAATAATCTCTCTTAAATCCATTTGCAATACATCTCCGTGCTCAACTTTTACATGAGGATAAGGAGATAATGTATCTGCTAATATAGGAAGCAATCGCTGGTCAATTTCTATGGCAACCACTTTCCCTGCCACTTTTGCAATTTGCTCTGTTAAAGAACCAATGCCAGGCCCAATTTCTATAGCCCCTTTCTCAGGGGATAATTCTGCAGCTTCAATAATTTTTTTTAGAATATTTAAATCTACCAGGAAATTTTGCCCCAGGCTTTTTTTAAACTGAAACCCATATTTCTCGAGAATTTCCCTGGTTCGGGAAAGGCTTGCAATTTGTTTCATCATTTATTTGTTTCCCCCTGTGCTTCCACCCATGCAATTGCCTTGCCAAACTCTTCACGGGTAATTTGCAGCATTTGTAACCGTTTATGTAATTGCCTAGCATTAGCATAACCAATTCCTAATTTTTCTCCAAGAGCCATTCTTTTTTCCGATGCCCCTTTTCCTCCAACTAACCCTGCATCAATTAAATCATCCATACTGATTTGTTCTTCAGGTGCCTGAGCTTCCGTACGAACCTCTGCCAGGGATTTGCGGATTACATCTGGCTTTGCATATTCTACCCCAAGATTTCGCTTTCCTTTGCCTTCTTCTCGCTTAATAAAGGCATGTTTACATCCTGGTACCGCCTGACTGATGATTTTACGAATCCTCTCACCCTGAAAATCAGGGTCTGTAAAAATAATGACCCCCCGGGTTTTTTGCGCCCTTTTAATTCTTTCAATCACTGATTTAGAGATGGCTGACCCCCCTGTTTCAATGGTATCCGCTTCTACAGCCCTCTTTATAGCAATGGTATCTGATTTCCCTTCAACCACAATGATTTCTTTGATCATGCCGTGTAACTTCCTTCCGTTATAATTAAATCTTAAGAATGCAAAACTTTACAATGGTTGTATATATAAAAGTAACATTTTGGACATAATAAAAACAGGGAAGAAAATCTCCTCCCTGTCCATTTCTTACTGATTAATATGGTCGATTTGGACCGACTACATACACAACTCTTTTCTTTATGCCGAATTGCTTGGCTACTTGGTTAGATTCGAAAAAGATATCCATTCGATTTCCTTTGATTGCTCCGCCAGTATCTTCAGCTTTCCGAAAACCGTACCCTTCAATATAAACCCACCAACCTAATGGTACAACTCTGGGGTCAACTGCAACTGTTCTTCCTTCGGTGGCTCTAACACCGGTGTATGTAATCCCATTGTACTTAGAGTTGGCAGCGGAGTAAGCGGTCAAAGTAACATTTAAAGTTTTACGTGGAGTAAAACGATATCGTCCACCCGCTACAGATACTGACTTAGACGAACCACGTGATGCAAGCATACGCTTGTCTCCAACTGCTACAACTTTATCCGATTTTTGTTGTAACACCTGGGAACGTACTAGATTTCTTGAAGTTTCTTTCCCATCTTTATAAAGCACTTCATATACCTCGAGCACTTTACCAGGTTTTCCTTCTGTCATTACTTTCTTAGTACCTTCTAACATTGCGTGATTCTTCTGCGTAATTATATTGAAGGCTATTGTTTTCTCTTGGGTCACTATTTCCCTTTTAACTTGAATAATTTGAATTTTCGCATCACCACTTAACTCAGTTGTTAAAGAAGGTTCTACGATATCATCTGGACCCAATTTTATTCCCTGCTCATAAAGGATATCCATTACTCGTTTTTTTAAGGTTACGAAGTTTTTCGTCGTTCCTCCCATTTCTATGGTAACTGTCTTATGTGCACTTACATAATTCGTCGTGAGTAACGATAAACCTGTTGCTAAAACAACTAAAAAAGATGCAACGAGCAGATTTGTTCTTCGCCTCCAATATCCCCATTTCTTAACTCTAGTTCGTCTCATAATCGCCTCCTTTGGTTGAGAGTCATTGTAGACTACTTAAAAAAGTTTGTCAAACCATTAACTTCCATAAAAATCGACAAATTTCGTAAGATATAAATGGACAATTGTCTTATTATGGCTCCCAACCGTTGAAAATAAAGGAGGTTTGCGGTTTTTTTCACAAAGGCTTTATTCCGTTATTTGGAAAATACGTTTAGCATTTTTTGTCGTAATTTCAGCTAATTTTTCGAAAGAAATTTCTTTTAAAGAAGCAACTTCTTCTGCTATATACCGTACATATCCACTCTCGTTTCTCTTACCACGAAATGGGTGGGGTGTAAGATATGGGCAATCCGTTTCAATTAATAATCGGTCTAAAGGAACAGCTTTAGCTACTTCTTTTGGTTTATGGGCATTTTTAAAAGTAACAGGCCCGGCAAGGGAAATATAAAAATTTAAATCTAAGCATTCTTTCGCCATTTCCACACTTCCTGAGAAACAATGCATAATGCCGCCAACTTCCTCGGCTTTTTCTTCCCTTAAAATCGTTAATATATCTTGATGGGCTTCCCGATCGTGAATAATAATGGGCAATTTTAACCCTTTTGCCATACGGATTTGTTGGCGGAATACCTCATGTTGCACATCTTTTGGGGAGGTATCCCAATAATAATCCAGGCCTATTTCCCCAATGGCAACAACCTTTTTTTCATTGCGCGCTAAGTCTTCCAACCACTGAATATCCCCATCCTTCATATAAATGGCTTCTTGAGGATGCCAGCCAATAGCGGCATAAATAAAATCATACCGCCTAGCTAGTTCCAATGTGGATTCTATGGTTTCTCTGTTATAACCAATGTTGCAAATATAGGAGACTCCGTTTTTTCGCGCCCGGTCAATGGTTTCCTCTTGATCCTCAACGTACTTCTCATCATTTAAGTGAGCATGTGTATCAAAAAGCACGGGTTCCCCTCCTTTCATGAATCCCGCTTATTTTACAATGGCACCATTTGGCATCATATCAGGCACCGTTGTCAATGTTAATTGATCCCCTTCTGATGCAGCCAAAATCATTCCATTTGACTCTACTCCCCTCAATTTTACAGGGGCAAGATTCGTTACACAAATGACTTTCTTTCCTACTAATTCATTAGGTTGATAATATTTTGCAATGCCAGATACGACCTGGCGGGTTTCATAACCTAAATCCAATTGTAATTTAAGCAATTTATCGGCTTTAGGAACCTTTTCTGCTTCGAGAACTTGAGCAACTCTTAACTCTACTTTAGCAAAATCATCAATTTGAATGAGAGGTTTATGATCTACAGGTTGTTCTTGTTGCTTCCGGGAAGCAGCAGTAGATTCATCAATCACTGCAATTTCTTTCTCTAAATCCAATCTTGGGAACAAGGCTTCACCTTTTTCCACCTTTACACCTGGTTTAAATCGGCCCCATTGTTTCATGGATTCCCAATCGGTTACCCCTTCTTGGGGAGTTAACCCCAATTGCTTCCATATTTTTTCTGGCGCTTTCGTCAAATATGGCTGGAGTGCAATAGAGATCATGCGAATACTTTCAACTAAATTATACATGACAGTGCCAAGGCGTTCCTTTTTGCCTTCATCTTTTGCCAGTGTCCAGGGCATTGTTTCATCAATATATTTGTTGGTACGGCTCACTAATTCCCAAAGGTGGGATAAGGCATTGCCAAAGCGCATTTCATCCATATTTTCTTCTAAACCAATGACCCCTTTGCGGGCTACTTCTTTTAAGGAAGCATCTACTTCTTCTTCTGCACCTGGCACAGGAACCACACCATCAAAATATTTTTCAATCATGGCCACTGTACGGCTCACCAGGTTGCCAAGGTCATTAGCCAGGTCAAAGTTTAAACGCTGAATAAATACTTCTGGTGTAAATACCCCATCCTGTCCAAAGGCAATTTCTCTTAAAAGAAAATAACGGATTCCATCCGAACCATACCGATCAATAAGGAACTTAGGATCAATCACGTTTCCTTTGGATTTAGACATTTTTCCATCAGGCATTAAAAGCCAGCCATGGCCAAATACTTTTTTCGGCAGGGGAACATCCAGTGCCATAAGAATGATTGGCCAGTAAATGGTATGGAACCGCAAAATATCTTTCCCAATCATTTGAACATCTGCAGGCCAGTATTTTTGGTATTTCGAATCATCTTTAGAGAGATAACCAAGAGCAGTAATATAATTTGCCAGAGCATCTAGCCATACATAAATGACATGCTTCGAATTCCCCGGAACCGGAATCCCCCAATCAAAGGTGGTCCGTGAAACACACAAATCCTCAAGGCCTGGTTTTAAAAAGTTATTAATCATTTCATTGCGGCGAGATTCAGGTTGAATAAACTCAGGGTGTTCTTCAATATATTGAAGTAAGCGGTCTTGATAGTTAGACATACGGAAAAAATAACTTTGTTCTTTTACAAGGGATACTTCTCTATTACAATCTGGACAAATATGTTTACCATCTTTTTTAGATTGATATTCTGTCCAGAAGGCTTCACAGGGAACACAATAATACCCTTCATATTCACCAAGGTAGATATCCCCTTTGGCTTCTAGTTTCTCAAATATTTTCTTAACCACTTCCTCGTGGCGGGATTCCGTGGTGCGGATAAAATCATCATAAGAAATATCTAATTTAGCCCACAAATCCTTAATCCAATCTACAATAGGATCAATAAACTCAAGGGGCTTTAAGCCATCTTCTTCCGCACGTTTCTGTAATTTCTGCCCGTGCTCATCTGTCCCTGTTAAATAATAAACATCAAATCCTTTTAACCTTTTATAACGAGCCATTGCATCACAGGCAATGGTTGTATAAGCATTCCCAATATGAAGTTTATTGCTAGGATAATAAATGGGGGTTGTAATATAATAGGTATCCTTAGACATAGACATCTCCCTTTCAATTTTTATGTATTAAAAAAATAAAAAAAACTCCTTCATCCCCTATGGGACGAGAAGTTCTCGTGGTACCACCCAAATTCCCTATCACTACCTTCTCATTTCTATCGCAGGATAGGCTTTATTCCTTTAACGCAGGAATACGCCACTTTCTAGCCTGCTGGTTCGAAAATGGAACTCTAGGACCATGTTCATCTGTCTCTCTTTCCCGGTTTCCACCCTCCCGGTTCTCTGTTAAAGTTGAAAACAGACTACTCTTCCTTTCAATGTTTTTGCCATTATTTATACTTTTATCTTTTCCTATACTTATTTATTCTATACGAAACATTCGGATTTACGTCAAGTATTTTTTTATTTGACTAGAATTGCCAGCGCTGATATCATATTGAGTAACGGATATTTTGTCGAATCTTGTAGACTGATGTAGAATAATGTATATTAATGTAGTTTTTAATGCACTTTTAAGAGAGGGGGCTGTTTGCTAGTGAAGTCAACCGGTATTGTGCGTAAAGTGGATGAATTAGGCCGTGTAGTAATTCCTATTGAATTAAGGCGTACTCTAGGAATTGGAGAAAAAGATTCATTAGAAATCTACGTAGACGGCGAACGCATCATGTTAAAAAAATATGAACCTGCTTGCATCTTTTGTAACAATGTAGAAAACACCGTAGTTTATAATAATAAAATTGTTTGCAGAGAATGTATTGACGATATGACTAAAAAGTAAAGAATAAAAGAAAAAGGAAGGCCGTAAATTGGCCTTCCTTTTTCTTTATGATTTATGAAAAATATTGTACACTTCCCGTTTGGGAATTCCCCGATCTTCTGCAGTTTTCTTCAATGCTTCTTTTTTATCCATGCCTCGTTCCATATAGGATTCTACATGGGCACTAATATCCAACTCTGCCCACCAAGCTTCATCTTCCTCTTTCATTTCACTGCTTCCTGACACAATTACCGTGAATTCTCCCCGAATTTCTTCTATTTCTCCAACATAACCCAGTACTTCTTCAATATCCCCACGAATGAACTCTTCAAATCTTTTTGTTAGTTCCCGTGCTAAAGCAACCTGGCGGATACCCAGCACTTCTTTCATTTCTTGCAGGGTTTTCTCAATGCGATGAGGGGATTCGTAAAAAATCATGGTTTCAGGATAATACTTCAATTGTTCCAAAACAGTGTGTAAGTCCTTTTTCCCCCTGGGAAGAAACCCTTTAAAAACAAACCCCTTCGTAGAAAGCCCTGATGCAATTAAAGCGGAAAGGGCTGCATTAGGCCCAGGAATAGGAATGACAGGAATCCCCAAAGACACCGCTTCTTTTACAAGGTCTTCCCCTGGATCAGAAATAGCAGGCAACCCTGCATCACTTACCAGGGCAACAGTTTTCCCCTCTTTTAATTTATGAAGAATTTCTTCCCCGCTTTTTTGTTTATTATGTTCATGGTAACTTACTAAAGGCCCTTCAATAGAAAAGTGAGTCAGTAATTTTCTCGTTTGCCGGGTATCTTCAGCTGCAATAATATCCGCTTCTTTCAATGTGTTAATTGCCCGAAAAGTCATATCTTCTAAATTTCCTATAGGAGTGGCAACAAGATATAACTTCCCGCCTTCTTTACCCGGTAAAAAACTATTTTGAATTAACATGTTTCATCCTCCGTCATATTACGGCCAATTTCTTTATAGTAAATATCATATATTTCCTGGCAATACTCGCCATTATCCTCATAAACAATCAAGGGAGGTAATAATTTCACATCAGGTTTCCCATCTCTAATGCCTTCAATCAATACCATATTGGCTTCAGCGTTTTTCTTAGGATGAACAAAACGAATCCGCTTTGGTTCAATTTTATATTTTCTCATATAAGTAATAATGTCTGCGAGGCGGCTGGGACGATGGACATAGGCTACTTTTCCCCCGGTTCTTATCAATTTAGCGCTCACCTGAATCATTTCTTCGAGGGTCAATTTAATTTCATGGCGGGCGATAGACACATGGTCATTAGCATTATGCATTCCCCTTTGCAAGGGTAGATAGGGAGGGTTGCATGTTAACACATCATAGCCACCTGGGGTAAGATACTTCACTGCTTCTTTCACATCATCATGTAATATCTTAATGCGGTCCCCTAAATCATTTAATTCCACATTTCTTTTAGCCATATCAGCTAGCCGATCCTGAATTTCTACCCCATGGATCATGCCTTTGGTTCGTGTGCTAAGAAGTAAAGGAATAACACCATTTCCCGTACATAAATCAATAATATTTCCCTTTTGTATTGGCAAAGAAACAAAATGGGAAAGCAATACAGCATCCATTGAAAAACAAAAGACTTCATTACTTTGAATAATCTTCATGTTCTTCGTAAGAAGATCATCTATTCTTTCTGTCTCATCTAAATATACCCTTTCCATTGTACAACGAACCTCACTTTCTGAACGTGCAAAAAGACCCAGAAAAAAAAATCTGGGTCCCAAATGATCCTTTACTTATTCAAAAAGGAAAGACAAAACAAACAGTCCCCTTCAGTGCGGACACTTCCATAATGGACATTGCAAATATGGAAACCTTCCTGATATAAACGGGCTAAATTATCATACCCTTCTCCTACAGGGGGGTGCTTTTTATCCTTCTTTTTTTGAACTTCCTGAGAAGTCCCTGTTTTTTGCAAACGAGCCCTTAAATGCTGATTTTCAAGTAATAAATTTTTATTTTCTTCCAAAAGTTCAACCACTGCATCCTTGAGATGATTGATCTGTCGGTGCAGCTTTTCAACCTGTTCCTCTGCGCCCGTAACCTGTTGAAACAATCGTTGTTTATCTAAAGCCACTTTTTTGCACCCCTACTCATCAGCTTTTTCTACAATACTGATATCATCAAGTGGAAAATCAACAACTTTATCTGTTTCGTACAAACGTACTTTCACGGACCGATCAGCATTTTTACATTCAACAACTTTCCCAAAACCCATGGAAGTAATTACTTCTTCCCCAATGTTTGGCAAAACAGGTTTTGCGCTTTCATAGTTATCGCTTTCATATTTCAAACAACACATTAATCGGCCACATAACCCGGAAATTTTTGATGGATTAAGAGAAAGATTTTGGTCTTTAGCCATCTTAATAGAAACTGGCTCAAAATCACCGAGAAAGGATGAGCAACAAAGGATTCGGCCACAAGGGCCAATTCCCCCAAGCATTTTCGCCTCATCACGAACGCCAATTTGGCGCAGTTCGATTCTCGTCCGAAAAATTGCTGCTAAATCCTTTACAAGTTCTCTGAAGTCAATTCGGCCATCCGCTGTAAAATAAAAAATGATTTTATTCCGGTCAAAGGTATATTCCACATCAACCAGCTTCATCTCCAGACCATGCTCTCCAATCTTCTCCTGGCAAATATTGAAGGCTTCACTGGCCATGTTTTTATTTTCCTGGACTTGCAAGAGATCATTTTCATCGGCGATGCGAATGACTTTCTTTAATGGAAGAACAACATCGCTTTCTGCCACTTGTTTACGGCCAATCACCACCAGGCCATATTCTATGCCCCGGGCCGTCTCCACAATTGCATTATCCATTTTTTCCACAGGCAATTCACCTGGGTCAAAATAATATATCTTTCCCGCTTTTTTAAAGCGGACACCAACAACATCAAACAATTACAATCCCTCCTGCAGACGGAGTACCAAATCCTCCAGACACAATTGTACATTGGTATTTCCAGAGAGGCGCTTTTGGGTCTCCATAATCTTTTCCATTCCGTCTACAAGCCTACGCTGTCCCCAGCGTTTTGCCTGTTTCTGAATGGTCTCCATCTGATCCATATTAGAAATTTGTGATTCTTGACCAAGAAGGTAAAACAACAAATCACGTAACCATAATAAAAGGAGATCAAGAAACAGGTTTAATTCTTCATTAAATGAATCCCTTTTAAGAATTCTATCATGCAACGTGATTAAACTGTAGGTTCCACGTTCCACAATGTCCTCACTCAATTGTATCACCAGCCCTCTTAACTGCGCAAACGATTCCGTTTGACAATAGCTTTCTGCCTCCTCAATTCCTGCAGATACAATGGCAGCAATATGGGCCGGACCGGAACGGATTCCTTTCTCCACTAATTGTTTCGCAATGAGCTGCGGGCTTAAAGGAGAGAAATGGAGAAGTTGGCAACGGGAAAGAATGGTGGGAAGGATACTATTCATTTGTTCTGTTAACAGAATAGCAATTGCCCCTGGTGGCGGCTCCTCTAAAAACTTCAACAAACGATTAGCAGCTTCTGTTGTCATCTTATCCGCTTGATTCATAATGTAAACTTTATGAAAAGACTCCATGGCCCGATAGGAAAACTCTTTTTGCAAATCACGAATCTGGCTAATTTTTATACGGGTTCCATCAGGCTCAATGATATGGACATCTGGATGATTGCCAGAAGCAATTCGACGGCAATTTTCACATTGGTCACAACTATCGCCTTTCCTTTCCTGGCAAAAGACCCCTTTAGCCAATTGGAGTGCCATTTTCCTTTTCCCTGAACCTTTTGGTCCAGCAAACAGATAGGCATGGGCAATTCGGCCATTTTGCAAACTTTGTTGGAGAAATTGGCCCAATTGCTTCTGCTCAATGCAATCCTCCCACATCCCTCATTCACCCTTTCCTTGTCTGATTTATAAATTCTATAAAGTCATTACGGATTTGTTTTTGAATTTCTTCCCTGCTTCCTCCTGCATTCACAGTGCGAATGCGCTGGGAGTTCCTACTGGCAATTTCGTGAAAGCCATGCCACACCCGGGAATGATATGAAACAGGTTTCATTTCAATTCGGTCTGGCCCCTCTTCTCCGGCAAAACGAATGCTGAGCCTTTCTCTGCTTTCTTCGATTGATAACATTAACATATATGTCCGATCAGGTTGTAAGCCCCCTGTTGCATATTCGTTAATGTGCAAAATATGATCCAATGGTCGCTCCTGTCCATACCCTTGATAGGCCAAACTGGCATCAACAAAGCGGTCACATAAAACAATTTTCCCCGTTTCCAGGGCAGGAAGAATAACTTCTTGAACATGTTGCGCCCGTGAAGCCGCATAAAGCAATACCTCTGTCCGATCTTTCATTTCTCTGTTTTCCGGATCTAATAATAAACCACGAATTTGATCCCCAATGGGAGTTCCTCCCGGTTCCCGGGTCAAAACAACGGAATATCCTTCTTTTACTAAATAATCATATAATAATCGGATTTGAGTTGTTTTCCCCGACCCGTCAATCCCTTCAAAAGTAATAAATAATCCTCTCAACTTCCTATCCCCCTATAATTCACCCAATACAATCAATGAACAACCCGAATGGTAGACAAAGAATCGTCTCCCACACCTTGAAAAATAATCCCTCTTTGTTTCATAAAAAGAAGGTTGCGAATATGTTCCTCTTCAATGATTTCTCCAGGAACAATAAAAGGAACCCCAGGAGGATAAGGGATAATCATTTCCCCACAAATCCGCCCTACACATTCCCTTATAGGTACCCTTTGGCCTGGGCCTTGCAATGCTTCTTTTAAGGAAAGCACAGGTTCGATCCATTGGGCAGGCATCGGTGCTATGACCTGCTGAGTGCTTTCCATCCCGTTTATTTCCTGATCTAATTTTAGTAAAACTTGCATAAAGCTATCTATTTCTTTTTCCTGAACTCCTTGGGATAAGGCAAACACAACATGGCAGGTATCGGCCATTTCCCCTACATACCCATGGCGTTCCAAATAACTCATGAGCTCATACCCTGTCAATTGCCCCTTCGTAGTTCCAATTACCCATTTATAAGGGTCCTGAACAAACCCTATTTTCTCAGGAAAAGCAAAAATCCTGCAATTTTTCAAATTTCTTTGCAATACTTCTTTTTTGTGCTGCAACAAAAGGATACCCTGGGATAATTTGTATCTCCCACAGGTAAGCAAATGCCTCCGCGCTAAATCTAAAGAGGCCATTAACGGGTAAGATGGGCTGCTCGATTGCAAAATAGATAAATAAAATCCAATCTTTTCACAGCTAATTATACTCCCTTGCCCATGGAGCATAGAGGACATGGTCATGGATGAGAGCATTTTATGGGTGGATTGCACCACCAGATCTGCCCCCCCTTGCAGTGCAGATGGCGGAAGGCCTGGCGCCTGTCCAAAATGGGCACCATGTGCCTCATCAACAATAAGAGGAATCCCTTTGGCTCTGGTGATTTCCCCAATTCCCCTCAGATTCATGCCAACTCCATAATAATTGGGGCTAGTAATCCACACTGCCTTCACATCTGGAAATCGGATTAAGCCTTCTTTAATCACATTCGGGGTAATGCCTAAAGGAATGCCTAATTCTTTATGGATTTCCGGAACCATATATACCGGCTTTGCCCCTGCCAGCATTAAGCCATGAAAAATTGATTTATGGGAATTCCGCTGTACCAAAACGCGATCCCCTGGATTAAGTATTGACAGGGAACAAGCTAAATTGCCTGCTGTGGACCCCCCAACTAAAAAGAATGTCCAATCAGCACCAAAAGCCTCTGCAGCCAGTAATTGGGCTTCCCTGATTGCCCCTGTTGGATGATGTAAATCATCTAATCCATTTACCTCGGTTCCATCTATAGAGAGAAGAGGAGAAAATCTTTCTTGCCCCTCTTTATCAAAATCCTTGCCATCTTTATGCCCAGGCACATGGAAAGAAACCTTTCCTTCTTTTTCATAATGTAGTAGAGCTTCATACAAGGGAGCTTTACTTTGATCCACTCCCAGCACTTCCTTTCACATTGCCAAATTCTCTTCTTAAGAATAAACTTGGCTACCAAATAAAGAAACCCCCAAACGGGGGTAATTACGCATTTTGTTTCAACCATATTTTTTTAAGTTTTTGGATAAAAAACCTGTATTTATCATCCTCTACGCTGGTACGAACCATTTCTCTTTCACAATTGTGGCAAACAAAAGATTCATAAATATACAACCCTTTTTTGTCTTCTTTCCCGCATATAATACACCTACGGTCTTCCATCTCCGTCAACCACCTTGTCTTCTTCTTTTTTATTCCTATTCTTCCCCATTTATAAGATATTTATACCTAAATAAGGACAAGTATTTATACCCAACAGCATTTAATTCTTCAGGTTCATATAGGTTTACACAATCAATAATATGTGGCTGACGAAAAATGTGCCTATATTTTTTCCATGTTTCTGCCTTCATTTGTTTGATATCTTCGTCTTTATTTATAATAAGCAATAAATCCATGTCATTTCTGGAGAAGTCCGGGCCATTTTTCCAACAGACGATATTCTCCCCTCCCATCTCTTTAATAAGGTGAAACAGGATGGGAGTTCTCCATTTTTTTTCGGAGAATTTAGGCAGGGCTGATACCTGTACCTGTCCTATGCGGGAATCCAATCCTAAGCCACGCAATATATGAACTCCATCACACCGAAAAGCGAAACTGTATTGATTTAATTCCTCCATCCTAAATCCTTTACCTTCCTCCCAATGATCATAAAAAAAATGCATGAGAAAGGCCTCAACTTTGCCCAATACCATAAATGGAATGGCAAAGTCACGAATAACCTTGCGAAAATTCCTTACTCTTTTTACATAATCCAACCCTAGAATCATCCCTTCCATTTTTCCGTTATAAAAGATAAACACCAAAGGATAAATGGGTTTATCCAAAAATAGATGCAAATAGGATGGGGATATGGAATTTAAAAGGAAAATAGGAATATTCCCTACCTTTTTATTCCATAAAGATAGCTCTTCCTTATCTCCTGAAAAAAGAATAAATTCAGGTTCTGGAAAAGAGGTCTTCATTTCCTTTAGGAAATGGACTTGATAACCCTGATTAACAAGAATCCTATGCAACAGCTGTAATGGTCCCTCACAGGTCATTTTTCCAACAATCCAACAGATTTTCACACTTGTTCACCATCTTTTTTACCCTTTGTCTAACATTTTAGTTTATAATTCTTCATGAAGGAGGGGACTTGAATGGGATTTATTAAGGCACCATTACTCGTCATATTTTCATTACTTTTTTTATCAGCCTGTACACAGAGCAAACCAGTGGATACACAGGTGAAATCTCCATCTGTGCAATCTTCTACCCAAACAGAACCCTTACTCCCCCCTAAAGAAAAGCAAAAAAATAATGGGGAAAAACAAAAATTGAAGGTTCCTGTTTTTATGTATCATTCCATTTCAAATAAACCTGGTAACAATCTCTGCGTTCCACCGGAGCTTTTCGAAAAACAATTGCAGGAAATATTAGATTTAGGGTTCACCCCCATTACTGCTAGTGAATATTATCAGGCAATGGCCAATCATGCCCCCTTACCGAAAAACCCCATTTTATTAACCTTTGACGATGGGTATGCCGATAATTACACACAGCTCTTCCCCATTTTGAAAAAATACAATGTAAAAGGAATCGTTTTCCCTATAACAGGATTAGTCAATGAAAATCCTAACTTTTTATCCACTACCCAAATGAAGGAAATGGAACAAAGCGGATTAGTGGAGTTTGGTTCCCATACTAAAAATCACACCTATCTTGCGACAGTGGACCTAAAAAAGGTAAATTACGAACTTGTAGAATCAAAAAGATTTTTAGAAGAAAGCCTGGGGAAACCTATTCGAATTTTTTGCTATCCTTACGGTGATTATTCCCCAGCTGTTATAGAAGAAGTGAAAAAAATAGGGTATTTAATTGCTTTTACAATTGAAGAAGGAGGGGCTACCTTCTTCAACCAGGAATACTCCCTGGACCGTCACTATATCACCCCGCATACTTCCCTATCCTTCTTAAAGGAATATATTTCATGACATGAAAAGCCTTCTTGCGATAGAAATTAATCCTACATCAATAAGCAAGGAGGCTTTTCCTTTGAATAAAGTAAAAATTTTAACTGGTATGGTTATTATTTCATTTATATTTCTCATTTATTACCCTGGCTTATCTTCCCCATCCTCTACCCTTTTTCAAGATAACCTAGCTATGATTGATTCTACAATAGATGAAATAAGTTCCATCATTCGGCAAAACAATGTAAAGCGAAGTATTCCCGTGTTTATGTATCATTCCATATCTAAAACCCCAAAAAATGACCTGTGTGTATCACCTAAACAATTTGAAAAACAATTACGCACTTTAATAATGGGTGGATTCACGCCTATTACTGCCTCAGAATTGGCCTCTGCTTATGAAAAAGGAACCCAACTTCCTTCTCATCCATTTATTATTACCTTTGATGATGGTTATGCTGACAACTACACCAGTGCATTTCCCATTTTAAAAAAATATAAAGCGAAAGCAACGATTTTTGTCATTACAAGTACCATCAATCAGGGATCCTACTTATCATGGAATCAACTAAAAGAAATGGAGAATAGCGGATTCATTGATATTCAATCCCATACTGTAAACCATCTTAATTTATCAAGTTTAACTGCAAAACAAATTAAAAAAGAGCTTACCAAATCCCGTGAGATATTAGAAAGAAACTTGAATAAACCCATTGCAGCCTTCTGTTATCCATCAGGTAATTACAATAAAAAAACATTAACCTATATGAAAGAAGCAGGATATACAATGGCATTTACCACAAAGCCTGGTTTAGCAAATTATACAAAACAGGGACCCTTTGAATTGCATCGCATTCGGGTATTCCCAAACCAATCCTTTGCCTCTCTATTAAAGAAATATAAATAATATGCGTGATTTTTCCTTGTTACACAAATGGAGGAAATTTTATACATTTCAAACTCTTTTTTCACTCCCTTTTCAAACATTCCACACATTAAATTGATAAAACTAAACCAGTATTTAGTTTTACGGAACAAAAGGGGGAAAATAATACATGAGGAAAAACATTCAGATTTTAGATGCAACTTTACGAGAAGGAGAACAACAAAAGGGTGTCCGCTTTACCGCAAAAGAAAAAATAATGATTTTGCAACAATTAGAGGAATTCGGTGTGGACTTTATAGAAGTGGGCCATCCAGGCATTTCTTCTGAAGACGAAAACATTTGCCGGGAAGTGGCACAGGCAGCGAAAAAAACCGAAATTCTCATGCATGCCCGGGCAAATTTAAAGGAAGTTCAGGCTGTAAAAAGAGCGGGTGCCCATTGGATTGGAATTTGGGCTTCTACCAATCAATTCGCTCTTGAAACTAAATTTGCCAGCCATGATAAAAACTATATTTTTGATAAAATTGAAACATCCATTCTTGAAGCGAAAAAACTAGGATTAAAAGTGCGTTTTACCATCGAAGATGCTTCCAGAACCCCCATGGAAAGCATTATCGCTACTGCACAACTGGCCTTAAAGGCGGGTGCTGACCGCATTAGTTTAGCTGATACGACAGGAACCCTCGAACCTAAAACCTGCTATAAATTAATTAAAGAAGTGATTGCTAAACTAAATTGTGAAGTTGAAGTTCATTTCCATAATGATTTAGGCCTTGCACTGGCCAATAGTCTTGCTGCTATTGATGCCGGAGCTTCAGTTGTGGATACTTCCATTCTGGGCATTGGAGAAAGAGCAGGAATCACTAACCTGATTGAGCTTTCTGTTTTACTTTATCGTCTAAGAAAGGATTGCCGCTTTACTTTAGAGAGTATTCCGAATTTAGCCCGTTCCATCCAATTGGTTACAGGATTTCAACCTGATGATTTAAGGCCGATTATAGGCAAAAATGCCTTTACCCATACATGTGCCTACCATGTCAAAGCTGTACAAAAAAATCCTGAAACTTATGAAGCCTTTCCTCCTCAATTGGTTGGCAGAATCCGTACCATGGAACGCCGTCCTCCAATACCAGAAAAGAGCCGTTTACCCTTTCAATTAAAAGTAGGTCGGCCATTTCCTAAAGGAGCATCAGAATTGTTGTATCATCGAGATGGACCGGGCATCCGCTGGGTTCAATTAGATGCAAGGGTTGACCAAAGAGCATCCTTTTATGTAATCCAACGATTTATTGGGTTACATGGAATTCCCTTTACAGCAGAAAAACATGTTGACATCCATTCCCATCACTGTGACAGTGCCTTTATTTTTTGGGGGGATCGGCCTGATGGATCAGGTTTAATATGCCAGGTACGCCTTGGCAATGAAGAAAAAATCATTGAAAGCCCTGCTTCCGTCTTTATTCCAGCAGGTATTGAACACTCCTATCATTATATTTCCGGGAAAGGAACGTATACAAATATCGTACTGGCACCGGAATATAATAAAAGCCTGCTTCCTGCCATGGCCCCTGAACAAGTGAAAACGTTTTAACGCAAGTTGAAATTACATGCCCTCTCAACCATTTAAGAAAATAATGCCACCATGGTTATATCCCACAAGAAAGGGGTAAAACTAATGAAGGTCAATCTTAAATACGAAGGAGGAAAGGGCATTGTCCTATCAATGTTATTACTGCGATCATGAAGCAGAAAAAGTGCGCTTTGTAACTTTTTACACTGCAGACAGCGAACATGACGAACCCCTTTGTGACACTTGTTATGCAGAATGGTTGGAATCATTAAAAGGGTAAAGAAACTAACCCCACAGCTCTAATAAAAAGGCAGTGGGGTTTTTCATTGAACGGGGACTTATTGTTTCCCAGGTGGGTTGTTTTTTTCTAACTGTTCCTGGGCCATTTTTATCATTTCCCGGACCATCCTTCCCCCCATTTTCCCGCCAATTTTACCTGCCTCTGCTGCTTTCAAATTCCCATTGTATCCTTCCTTTAATGGAATTCCTTCTTCTTTTGCCACTTCATACTTCACTTCATGAGCTGATCGTTGATTAACATTATACCCCTCCTGGGCCATAACCTTCTTTTTAAATTGATCAAGGGCATCACCAGCTTCAGGTACAAGTAACCTTCTACGTCTAGCCATTCTATTCACACTCCAAATATAGAAACTTTTCATTAAGTTTTCTCAATTTGGCGGAAGTTTATGAATCGGCTTAGTAACCTGGCGCAGGTTGGTCAAATCCTTTAATATGATGTTTATGGCCATCATTCCCCCATCCTGACCCGGGATGGGTGGAGAAGTAACAAATAAGTATTGGTGAACATGGCCGTCATTTACAGAAGTATAATCCACTGAACCATGATTATGATTTGGGACAAAACCGGAATATACCCCATTTTTCCCTATTTCAGGCATAAAAACAACTCCTCTCATCTAGTTACCTTAACTATATGAAAGGAGCATCATTTGTGTTTTTTGCAAAATAAAAAACCCTTAATTCCCAAGGGTTAGGTGAGAGACATTTAATCAAAATAAAATAAATCTTCAAATTTTTTATCAAGAGCAATACACAATATCAATGCAAGTTTTGCTGTCGGGTTAAATTGACCCTTTTCAATAGAACTAATAGTTTGGCGAGATACTCCAACCATATCAGCCAAATCACCTTGTGATAAATTTTTCTCTGCTCTTGCTACCTTCAGCCAGTTTTTTAATATCAACTTATCTTTCATCGTAGTGATCACCTATTAACAAAATACAATATTGTCATGCATACGAAAACGAAGGCAAAGCCAAATGATGCAATAAGATATTTGCGATTTTTTAATTTTTGAAAATTGTAAATGTGCATACCAGTCAAATATGCAAAGAGAATTGCAGGGAATTCGAAGAACGGCTCTCCATTATTCAAAACTTTTGTACCTGCAAAAAAGATACAAGTGATGGTTAATACAATTGTCCCCCAATAAAATGCCCGGTTGTTAACTGCATACTCCATTTCATCTTTACCTTCGGCTCTGCTTTTCGCCAAAATTTCTTCCTTCTTCATTGTTTACACCTACTTTCTTGTTTTAAATTAATACTAACATAAACGAGACTTAGTGTAAATAAAACTTGTCAAAATGACAATATTACTTGTCAGTAAAAAAGCAATGAAAGAGGTTTATGGGGAGGGATATGGAATAATAAAAAAATAAAAAAACCCTTGATTCCCAAGGGTTTTGATTGACTATATGATGGTGGAGCCAATCGGGATCGAACCGACGACCTCTACAATGCCATTGTAGCGCTCTCCCAACTGAGCTATAGCCCCGCAGTTTTTTAAAATCTGCATTTATTTTATCACAAAAAAAGTTTTCATTTCAATATCGTATCTTAATTATTCCCTGAAAACTGAGCAGTGAAAGGAACTAGAGCGTCCTGAATCTCCATAGAAAGGAGGTGATCCATCCGCACCTTCCGGTA
>CAMLDI010000010.1 GCA_946478845.1 uncultured Paenibacillaceae bacterium | reverse complement strand
TTCACACACCTTAAAAATTTAAAAAAACTGTCTTGACATCGTGTAGCACCATACACTTTCTCCCCAGCTTTACTCTTACGCTGCAACTTAAAACTCCCTAAAATCACGATCATTCCTACACTTTTTTGACATCGGGAACTGTTCACAATGTCTTTAGGAAGTGAAAGATTTGAGAGGTTAGTTCTAGATTCCCATTATCATATAGCTCAAATTATTCAAGAATTTAAATCCACTTATTCTCCTGCCAACCATAATTTTTAGAATTTATAGTAGGTTTTAAAAAAAGTTTGACTGGTGCTAGCCTTTTTTAAGTAACAGAGTTTAGTTGAAGAAGGAAGTTCGAACGATTTGTTAAAGTTAATAATAATAATGATTCAGATGAAGTGATTTGGAAAAATGGACTTAGAAATCTTAAGAAAAGCAATAGAAAGCGCAAATGTAGAGGAAGTAGGAAGTAGAAAGTAAATTAGAGGAAGTTGGGAAAAATAAACACGAAAATGCCATTCCCCTTCTCATTGAATATCTAATGAGCACAAATAATAGTAGGTTAAGAAATTCAATTGCCATCACCCTTAGCGATATTGGAAATGAGGAAGTAGTAAAACCACTAATAGATATAATAAATGACCCCAAAACATTGGGGAATAGAGGTACTTTGTTATATGCATTAAAGCCTTTTGATTGTTCAGATTACCTTGAAACACTGATTTACCATCTGATAACAGGAAATTACGAAGTCCAAATGGAATCATATGAACTTATTAAAGAAAATATTAATTCAGAGATTACCGATGAAGTTTTACTAAATTGTATTTTAAAGATAAAGAAAGAACTGGACGAAATAGAACGACAACAGGACATATTCTCAGATACTTTAGAAATGTTATTCTCCTTGAAGAAAATATAATTGGTTACATTTTATTGAACTAATGGGGGGGCGTTAGGAAAAGCAAAGCCTTACAACGATAAAAAATCATTGAAGGCTTTAAGGTCAATAATAATGATTACTTCATTAAGAACGGTATAAAATGTCTATATCCCCATCTACAAAGCCAATTCCTATTGCATTTGCTCTTTTAAGGATGTTAGCTTTTTCTCCTTCTTCAAGATAACGTTTTACTAACATCATAATGTAGTTTAGGCCTTGTTCCCAATCCTCAATTTCCTCTGTTCTTTTTATGTAGCAAATATCTTCTCCAGAAGTAAAATAGTCTGTGCAAGCCCAATCTGAATCATCTTCATCAAATTCATCTGAACCAATTAATTGTATATCGTAGGTCTCTTCCTCACCCTCGTATAAATTAAAATTGGATGCTTTTATTCCTTTTGGGATGTCTTGCTCTAGGACCTGATTTAACCAATTAGAAAACAACTTTAAATTATCCATTGTTTTACCCCATTTTTAAATAATTGATTTATTAATCTGATGTTATAATGTAGATATATTCAAATCAATTTAATTATTTAGAATGGTTCAAAGTTTTGTGGATTCTCTAATTCAACTAAAGAGGGCAAGAGTTGAACAAGAACTTTCAACAAAGATAAGTAAAAGGAGTTTTTATGGACTTATTGAAGAAAAAGTACTCGATGTTGTATCGGAAAAACAGTTGTGTTCAATTATGAATAATACTAAATGGGAAAAGTTACAAAGTGGAGTTTTAAATACTTTACCCTTTCCTCCACCATTTCAAGTTAAGTATGTGTTGGAAGATACGCCCATACCTGCTACTTTTGAAAATGATATGTGGTATTGGGGTGATTGGGAGGGGCTATTTCCGTTTTATTCAGTTGAATGGATTCGAGTTAGACCAAGATATTTACCTCACAATCTATCTTTTCGTTGAATGAATAACCATACTATCCAAATCAATAATAAATTTACCAGATAATAATATATCTAGACCTATTATGCCATTGATGCCAAATCCCTCATCTAATTCACCAAAATCTATAGGAAATTCCTGAGACTTAAAGGATGCAAATTGAATTTCATCCACTATTTTTCGAAAAGAATAGTCCTCACCACCAATTCCGTACATGACATTAATCTCATCGTTAGCTGTTGCAAAAACTCCAAGATCAAAAACTTCATCTGCGGAAATAATTGTTCTAGCAGCACCTGTATCAACTATAACATGATTAATATTTTTCTGTTTTCCCTTATAATTAATAGTTATAGAAGAATGTAATAACCCATCAATGTATTCCATTTTCATTATTCGCCTTCCCTCTAATGTTTGGTTTACGAATAATTTCCATTACAATAGAAGGTTTAGAAGTATGATAAACAAAGCGACTTCCTTTTGCCTTTAAAAGCTCTCTTGTTGCCTCCTGTTCATCTTCAAGGGGACGAACAATAGCCACTTCTTCTACATATTTTTTATCAGCTTCCACGTATGATTTCAAAGACTGGAGTAAAACAAATTGATTTGGATAAATTTCACGAACCTCTTCCCAACGCATCCAAACCACCTCCTCTAATATACCTATATTTTACCTTATGGGTTATCCTAATCCAAGAAGACTTGCAATAATTAATCATTTTATTTATGCTTTTAAATTTGTCCACTATCCGAGTAAAACCCCACACTTCCCTTGCCCACAATCACTTTCTCCCCTACTCTACCCCTTCGCATTAACTTAAAAGTCCCAGAAATCACGATTATTCCTACACTCTTTTGACATCGGGTTCTGTTTACAATGTCTTTACTATATGGGCGACGAGGATAGGTTATGCTTAATTAGCAGGTTTCTGGCATGCTTATCGCCCCTGGCCTTTAGCTCCAGGGTAGCGGTTGTCCTCATTTCTGAGAGGAAGATAACTTATTGATTTAAAACAACAAATCCTAGCCATCCAATTAATATAAAATTCGGTATGACCAACACAATAGATAACCATCTTATCTTTTTAAGGGATATTGCAGCACCCACAAATAATAATGGAAATAATAAACCCCATAAACCAAAACGAGGGGTTGCAACAAGATATAGTGACATCGGAATTATTAGTATCGAGGATATTACAAGAAATATTGACTTCTTTAAAGCAATTGATAAACATGCCAATATTAATGAAGTAATCATGAAAGGCCAAAATAAAAAAGTCATTGATACCCCTCTTTTCTTAATAATAACTTTGTCTAATAAATAAAAGTCCTTCAATATGTACTATGCATTCTTTCTTTTCTTAATAATCTCAATTAAAAATAAAAGAATAACCACAACAAATGTAACCCTAATTGAGTATTTTATTATCATTAAAAAGAAATCGCCTAATTCTATATGTATAGAAGTATAAAATCCTTCAGCAGTTTTTACGGTTGGAGTTTGATCTAAAAAAGCCAAAAATAAAGAAAATGAAGTAATAAAAGTATATATTGCACCTTTCACTAATTTCCTCTCCATAATTACCCCCTACTTAATCCTTCGAAGTTAAAAAACAAAAATCACCTTTTCTGTCTATTTCTACTTATAAGTTATTTTCCCTATGATTAAATTATGGCAATTTCCTAACAATATAAAATAATGCTGGTCAAAGGCAATTCTTGACCAGCATTTCATCTTAAGTGAACAATAATTCCAGCAATTAAATGTTTACCTTTTTTTCTATGCGTATTCCATTGTGAATTGTAATTATGGCAAAACCGAACATAAGCCACATGGGCAAAAAGTAACTGGCACTGCTTAAACTGATTACCGAGAAATAAAACCCAACAAAAGACAAAAATGTTGCCCTGGCATAATAAGCAAGTTGAGGTTCCTTAACCTGGGCTTCCCGGCCCACTCGCTGTAATTTATAAGCCATATACCAGTACCAAAACATAAAGAAAAGGCCAAAAACTACGCCTCCATCTACACATAATTCCAACCAATAATTATGCATGGCATAATAATCCTGGCGAATCGATTGTTTGTGAATATACATATTTTCCCCTGGTCCTATGCCTACTCCCCTGGATTGATGTATCCATTGCAGGCCATCCCCCATCAATCGCTGCCGCAAACCAATGGAATCTAGATTACCTTCTTCCCGGGTGATATATGCTTTAAGACTTTCGGTACTGTAAACCCCTTTTTTATAAACTGTACTCTCTTTAATGTCCTCAATATAAAAGGGGATAATTGCCAAAGACAAAATAAAGACAGGTAAAATAATTTTTATAAGATTCCTTTGATACATAATAATATACAGGACAAGCAAGAGAAAAAAAATGATGAAGCAACCCCTGGAATCAGCCGCCAATATGATTAATAAAACACTAATGGAGCCAACGAATTTAACGATAATTTTTTTGGCTAATAAGAAAAAAGGCAGTGTCAATAAAACAGCAACTGTCAGATCATTCGGATTCCAGTGAAAACCTGTAGGAAGATATTCTAAAACATGCCGATCTTCATAGGTGATATACTGTCTCCCAAAGTAAGAAAGTACGGACGAATATGGAGAGAGAGGCATCCGGAAAGAAGTATAGATCTCCAATAGGGAAACCGCAATTTCCAGAGAAAAAATCCCGGCAAGAGTTAAAAAAACTTTTTTTTGTAATGCAAGAGTCTCTGTATAGTAAACCAGTAAATAAACAATAGCCGCTCCATTGGCTACATAAAAAACATACTTAAGAGAATGGTAAACATGCTGGGAGAAGAGGGTCATCACCAAATACCATAAAAACATGGCCATAGGAAACCAGTGAAGTCGGGTTGGTTGCTTCAAAAAATGAAATTCGGATTTTTTTCTAAAATAAGGGACAAACAAAACAATGCCAATAAAAACAGCAGTAAGATGAAAAAAGAATATTTTTTTATAACTGACTGCCATTCCCAAAACACAAGCAACGAGCAATACTTTCATCCAGAAATCTTTATGTATCATTTTTTGCATGAGTCTAATTTTCCCATTGTTTTTTCTTAGCACTATCTTTGCCAAAATGACAAAATAAACATTCCTGGTTTTCTGAAAAAATAAAGGCGAACGCCCTTTTATATTATCCCATTATGCTACGGACACTTTCTTCAATAATATTCTTTTTGGCCAGAATATCCTGGCTTAATTGTTTTGCTTCTTGATCAACTTGATGTTTAAATTCATGATCTTTGATGACAGGCAAATTCATTTTTACTGTTAGTAAGGCAGATTGTGCCCCTGCCTCCATTAATATTGCACCTATACCAAGATCGGAAATTACATTTTTATTGGCGTAATTTACTACTTTTATAAGCTCATCCATACTTTGATTACATAATCTCATTAATTTTAAAGGAACTTCAGTGGATTTTATGGTAGCTGCTTGAATCGATTCAGACCTTATAGCCTTTTCTTCGGAGGTTACTTTCGGCAATTTCAAGGCATTCATGTAACTTTGAAAAGCATCGACATCCTCTAACATTACTTGTTCACATGAATTTATAATGTCATTCATGTTCTTTACGCATACTTCCATTATTTCAAGACAATCTTCATATTTTGGCCCCATACTTAAATTTGCAACCATGGATCCCATAGAAGCTCCCATGGCTGCAGCTAATGCAGCTATACTTCCACCACCCGGGGTAGGAGACTTAGAAGCAGCTTTTATTAAAAATGAGTTGATTGTCTGATTATACATGGTCATTGGTCTTCCCCCTTTTGCCATTGCACTGCTTTTAACAAATTCTCAAACAGAATCATGGTAGTCACAGTGCCTACCCCACCTGGTGTTGGAGACATTGCTTTGACATAGTGAAGAACATCCGGGTTTACATCCCCTACAATGCCCCCATCTTCTAATTCATTAATCCCCGCATCAACAATAACCAGTTGGGAATGAACCATATCTGATGTGATTAAATTTTTTCTTCCTGTAGCTACAAATGCAATTTCTGCTGACAGTAAATATTCGACAATTTCTTTTGTATAAGAATGACAAAGGCTAATTGTTGCATTTTCTCGAAGCAATAAATGAAATAAAGGCATACCAACAGTTTGACCTCTGCCTATTAAAACAACCTTACTCCCTGTTAGGGAATAACCATAATGTTTTAACAATCGAATACATGCCTGGGGTGTTGCAGGGTAGATTCCCTTTGTACCACTCATTGTGGCCAAACGATTAAAGGGGGTTACCCCATCTACATCCTTTTTAGGATCAATGATTGCGGTAATTTTCTCTGTTTGTATATGTTTAGGAAGTGGTAACTCGACCATAATTCCATGAACAGTGGGATTGTCATTTAAGCCTGATATAAAATCAATTAATTGTTCCTGGCTTACATCTTGTTCAAACTCATGCAAATCAAAAGCAATATTTAACTTCTCCGCTACTCTTTTTTTAGCCTGAGCGTAATAATGTGAGGCCGGATCCCCTTTTACTAAAATAGTACTTACTTTAAGAACAATCCCTTGTTTGTGCCATTGTTCTACCTGCTTCTTTACTTCCAAAGAAATGCCTTCTGATACGGGTTTACCCTTCATCAATTGACCAACCATGTCACCATCTCCTCAAAATAAAAAAAAGTATCTAATCTTCAAAGATTAAATACTTTGCCCAGGCGAACGGCTATATTAGACTATGTGCTCCCTCGTGGTTTCCCACTGAATTCGCCAGTTACACATAGCAAATCATTTATGTTATAAGTTAAGTTTAACAGATAACTCATGTAAAAAATACAGTTTAAATCAACCCTATAAAAGGAAATATTGTCTTAAAAGATTTCTTCTAATTTTACTTGAAACCCCTTTAAGACCTCAGATTTTATCATTCCTTTCTCCTTTAGGGCTTCCATTTGTTGATATTGGCCTTCATTATTCAGTGTATAAACAATAACAGCATTAAGCATTGGGTTAATAATCCAGTATTCTTTTACACCATATTGCATATATAAATTCAATTTAAATACCAGGTCATGGGATTGGTTAGATGGACTTAGAATCTCTATGATTAGAGTAGGTACACCTACATACTTGTTCTCCAATAACCCATTATTATCGCAAATCACTGATAAATCAGGGATTATGATTTTATTTCCGTCCATCTTTTCATTATGAAGTTCCACATCAAAAGGAGCATGGAAAACTTCACATTCTTTTCCTTCCAAATAATTAAACAATCTAGTACTTAAACGCATTGAAATCCTTTGGTGTTGGGTAGAAGGGGAAGGAGACATATACACAGCACCGTCTATATACTCTAACAGGCTGTCTGTTTCTTCTCTCATTTTGTAAAATTCATCTAAAGTTATGAAATTTTCTTGAGGCAGGCTCATTAAAACACCCTCCCATCATTGCTATTTAAATCCAAATATCATTTTTATAATTATAATATAATACATTTTTTAGGATTTTTAAAATTCCCCATTATATGAGTAATAAACCGGGATCATCTATCCGGGTATCTAATTTATAAGAAAATGGTTATCAACAATAGTTGGAAGTTCTTTTAATGGCCTGGATTGGTCATTCTTCTCGTTTAAATCTACCCGCACAATATAACCAATCTTTGTTTCTACATCGTATTCCCCTAAAACGCTATCAAGGAGTACATATATTGCTCCCGTGATATCATCGCCATGTTTATTAAAATCCTTTATGTATAGAACAATTCCAATTTTCTCATCTTCCATGATTTCATAATCAAAAAATACGTCATCTACACTTAATTCCATACCATTATCAAAATGGATAACAGTCAATCCCAGAAAGCTTCGTATCGATTTTTCTTCTTAAAAAGACTTTTTATCAACGTTTGTTGCAACCTCATCATAATTACTGTACCTTATAAAACTACATTCTTCTTTTAATACCCATGTCAGATTCTTAACAACTTACCTCCACTGGGTTGGCGTTATATTATTTTGTGAATTAACTCATACATAGCGTTTTGTCCTTCATAGATTTGTTCACACTTTTTATTTATATAGTTTTCTATCTGAAGGCTGATTTCTTCAAAATCTAGCTGATTTATATTTTTCATGTTTAGGATAATGTTTCTTTCTTGGTAGAGCTTTGCTTGAATTTCATTGATTACCCAGTAGGCTTTAACATAGTCTTGCTTGATGATATGGCGCATAAGTTGTTTTAATTGCTTTGTCGTAAAGCCTTTGCTCATAGTTCGTATGCATTTAACGAATTCTATATGAATCCAGGTATAGTTTCGATAGCCATTTGAGCTTCTAGGAACCTCTGGCAGCATCCCTTCTTTTTCATATAATCTTATTAGGCTTGTACTAATCTTCATTTCCCGTGCAATATCTATAGCCCTCATAAATCCTCCAAAGTCTTACATAGAATTATAAAGTTTTCATAGACTAAGCTTATTATAATAGGTTAGAAAGGCAAAAAGCTTAGAAATTACGTTAAAGTTATATAATGTAAATATAGAAAGTTTTTCAAGGAGACGGATTTTTATGCCCAAATATATCTCTATTCAAGATGCAAGGTCAGGAAATTTAAAAAATATTTCAGTGGATATTCCAAGAAAGCAACTGGTGTTAATTACAGGTGTTTCGGGGTCAGGAAAATCTACATTAATCATGGATACCCTTTATCTGGAATGCCAGAGACAGTACCTTGAATCAATGGGATATCAGGGCATTAAGAAGCCTAAAGTCCAATGGATCCGAAATGTTTCTCCAGCCATCCAGATTTCACAACACCATACCAATAAAAATCCCCGATCATCTGTAGGAACCGCAACGGACATTTATACAGATCTACGTATGATCTACGAAAAAATTGGTGAAAGAAGCTGTCCATACTGTAATAAAACAATAAACAATGTGGATTGCAAAGAAGTACTCGAAAAGAAAAAGAATGGGGATTTTACTGTCTATATGTTTTGTCACCATTGTGGTATTAAAATGGAGAAATTCACACGTTCCCATTTCTCCTACAACACCATGGAAGGAGCATGCCCCTCCTGTTCAGGATTAGGTGAAGAACTGAAAATCAACTGGAGCCATGTTCTGGATGAGGAAAAGTCCCTAGAAGATGGGGCCATTAAACTATTTGACCACAAGTACAATGAGTATCAAATCGCTAGCATTTATAAAGCCTTTGAACATTTTCACTTACCCAATGTGCAACAAATCCCAATCAACCAGTGGACAAAAGAACAACGAACCATACTTATTCATGGGGTTGAAAGTGAGGAAACCATGCAATATTTCAATGGTTATGAAATACCTAAAACAGTAGCAAAAGGAAAATTTGAAGGTTTAGATACGATATTATGGAGAAAGCTTGCAGAGAAAAAAAGCACTGACAATAAATTAAAGGATTATTTTATCTCCCAACCCTGTAACACATGTCATGGAGAGAGATTAAATGAAACAAGCCGCTTCATTAAAGTCAATGAGACCAGATTGCCAGAGCTAGTGAATCAATCATTAGATCGTTTATATCAATGGATTGAACAACTGGAACTAACATTAAATGACCTTCAGAAAAATGCGGTGGAATCCTATCTATTAGATATAAAGACGAAATTAACCCGTTTAATGAAAGTGGGATTGGGTTATTTATCCATTAATCGGCAAACCATTACCCTTTCTGGTGGAGAACTGCAAAAAATCAAGTTAGCTGCTACATTAGATTCAAGTTTGACCGGTGTACTTTATTTATTAGATGAACCAACCGCTGGCCTCCATCCAAAAGATACTGCAGGTATGATTGACCTTATAAAAAGTTTGCGGGATTTTGGAAATACCGTCATCATCATTGAACATGACCTGGATATGATTCAAGCTGCAGACTACATTATCGATATAGGACCAGGTTCTGGCAAGCATGGCGGGGAAATTGTGGGGATGGGTACAGTTGAAGAATTAAAGAATCAATCATCTTCTATTACTGGACAATATTTAATGAAACCTACGATTACAAAACAACAATATAGAAAAGGAACAGGGGAATTTCTGACCATACAAAATGCAACAAAGCATAATCTGCAACAAGTATCTGTAGAATTTCCAATCCATTGTTTAACAATTGTTACAGGAGCATCAGGTTCTGGTAAATCCACTTTGGTATTCGATGTTTTATTAAACGCAACGGGGCAAACTTCTAATGAAAACAGAGTTGAAGGCCTGGAACAATTCAATCAAATCATTGCAGTCAGACAAGCATCCATTGCCAAAATGAAAAGGTCAAATATCGTAACCTTTACTGAGGCATTTACTGAAATTAGAAGGATTTTCAGTGAGTTAGAAGCATCTAAGAAACAGGGATTCTCAAGTAAACACTTCTCCTTTAATACGCCTGGAGGCAGATGCGAAAACTGTGAAGGCTTAGGTGTGGTGTCCAGTAATATGTTGTTTTTTGAAGATGTAGAACTAACTTGCCCTGTATGTAATGGGAAACGTTTTAAGGAAGAAGTATTAGCCGTAACATGGAATGATTACTCTATATCAAATCTCTTAGACCTGTCTGTTTCAGAAGCAAAAATCCTCTTTCGCGACAATAAAAAATTAAGCAAAGTATTTACCTTATTGGAAGATGTGGGATTAGGCTATTTATTGCTCGGACAGCCTTTAACCACACTGTCTGGCGGAGAAGGGCAACGTTTAAAATTAGCTAAAGAATTATTGGCCAATAAAGGAAATAATAATTTATTTCTCATTGATGAACCTACCACTGGATTGCATCCTTTAGACATTGAACACTTTAAGGTGTTATTAGACAAAATAGTGGAAGCCAATAATACTATTATCGTTATTGAACATAACCAGCAAATCATTAGATCCTCAGATTGGATTATTGAACTTGGCCCTCATGGAGGAGAAAATGGGGGAAGAGTCATCGCCACAGGTACACCGGAGGATATCCGTAAAAATAAAGAATCAATCATCGGTAGATATCTTTAAAATATAAAGGGCATTTCTTTGCTTTCTATCAAAATACATAACGCAACTGCTGATAAAAATACTAAAACACTAAGTATTAAAATAATATAATCAAACAGAGTATGATTAATTTTGTTATAAAATTTTAGTATATCTTTTACCAGAAGCCAAAATCCATTTATATGACAGGCTTTCATCACTTCATTGACTATTGGGGTAACATTCCCCCAGGGTGCGGCATAAGCACTGATTAGGGTTATACGATCTGCTGACATAGGATTCATTTTAGAAATCAAGACAAAAGAAATGTCATGTTCTTTATCCATCTTAAAAACTTTTCCGATTTCATCCTCGATGCCCTTCGCATTTAAAACAAAATCACCTGGCATCCACGTACCATCGAGCATCACGATTGTCTGTCCTGGACAATTCACCAATTGCTTCATTTTTCGTTGTAAGCTATTTAATAGGGTTCTGTTTGGCATCTCTGGATCAAATCGAAGGGAAGTACATTCAATAAAAATAGTCCCTCTTTCGTCTTTTATTTTAAGATCAAGCTCTTTTTTCGAACCAGGTATTGTAGTATCGATGGCTGTAACATTCACACCAGCCTTAAGCAAAAGAAAAATCACCATGGACTCAAATCTTTTAGACCAGAAGCTCCCTTTTACCTCAATGGTGCCCACCCATTTCTTAAAAGATGAAGGAAATCGTTCCTGAATCACAATTAATTCCTCTTCGAGATAAGAGATGGAACGATAGTAAAGGTCATCTTCATGATTAGTTAGCCATTGTGTAAGAGGAGATTCAACGTAATACCATTTAACAGTCAATAGAGACGTAAGCTTAGGCCATTTCTCTGTCAAAATACGATTACATATCTCTTCACTGAAATAGTAATTGGTCATAATCAATTCTCCTAATCTTTCCATCCCACATACTCAGTTTAACCCCTTTAGATAATATTTTAACGAGTCTCTCTATTGAATATCCGCTTAATTGCTAGTCCCATCCGAAATTTATATGAATATATTATATGGAAACAATATTTTGTTTAAGGGGGCAAAGGAATTGAGCTCAAAATCACATCTCTCCCGTTCCAAGTTTGTTGCCTATGTTGTAAGCTTTTTTGGAATGACTGTGACAGTGGTTGACCTCATTAAGGACGAAATTATTGCAACGATTCCTGTTGGCAGAATAGCCTTTGACATTGCCATTACACCTGATGGAAGGTTTGCTTACGTGACAGTAGCATCGACTAACTCTGTAGAAGTAATTAATACAAAAACCAATACCGTTATTAAGAGCATTCCTTTAGGTAATGATCCTACTGATATAGCGATTACACCTGATGGAAAACTTGCTTATGTAACCGATTTTTTAGATAATACTGTGTCTGTAATTGATATCAAAACCAATACCGTTATCGACATCATTGTATCCACAACCTTTGTTAATCCTCAAGGTGTTGCAGTTACACCAAGCGGTAAAAGTGTTTTTATCATAAACACTGAAACGGATCAAGTATCTGTTATCGATACAAAAACCAATACTGTCATTGGGACAGTAGCTGTGGGCAATGTTCCTCTTGATGTAGCGATTACACCTGATGGGGAATTTGCTTACGTAACGAACTTTTTTAATCGTTCAGTATCAGTTATTAAAACAAGAACAATTACGGGTATTGATACAATCCGTGTTGGAGAAGGACCTGATGGCATTGCCATTACACCCAACGGAGAATCAAGACACTTCCGGCAGGAGACTCCCCTGTCAGTGTCGCTATTTTAGCTAAGGGCAAAGAGGATGAGGAGGATGAAAGTGATGACTAAGGAAGAATTGCTTTCAATCATTCGTGCAGAGTTAAAAAACAATCCGAATGAATCTAGTTTAAATATTGCCAAAAAGAATAAAATCCCGATTAACATTGTTGAACTTTTTAGAAGAAGAATTACAAAGGAACAAAATCATTAAGTTACTTTTTTCCATGTAACATCTTCATACAAACATATAACATGCAAAACTGGAAATAATATGTATGAGAAATTTAGGAAGGTGTTACTATGCGAATTCTTATTTTAGGCGGAGGTTTTGGAGGAGTAAATACAGCCCTTAAGCTGGGAAAAAAATTGAAAGACAGTAATCATGAAATCATTTTAGTTGCAGAAAAGCCCCATTTTCTTTTCCGTCCTTCACTCCCTTGGGTGGTCTTTAATGAAAGAAAATTGGATGATGTTACCCGTCCCCTGGACAAAATTCTTCAAAAAGTCGGGGTTGAATTTATACAAAAAACCATCATACAGGTCTTACCTAAAAATAACAAAGTTATTTTACAGGATGATACAGTCCTAGATTATGATTATTTGGTAATCGCTACTGGAGGCCTCCCTGATTTTGAAAAAATTCCTGGATTAAAGGAAAACACGTACTCCTGTTATTTCGAAGACGATACGAAAAAAACAAATGAACAGATTAAAAACTTAAAGTCAGGAGATCAAATTCTTATCGGTGCATCGGATGGAAACCCTTGTACATGCTTGTCCTACGAGCTCCTTTTTGAAATGGATGCTTACCTCCAAAAACAAAATATCAACGCTTCGATTACCTATTTTACCTATGAAAAAGACTTATTTGATTATGTTGGAAACAAAGTTTCATCCACCCTGGAAAAACTATTGCAGGAAAAACAAATTCCTTTTTATAAAAATGTTTCTATCGAAAAGGTGGAACCAAACTTATTGCATTTAACCAACGGAGAATCTTTCCCTTTCACGTTTTCCTTAATAACTCCCGCTTTTAAAGGGAGGGACTATATTTTTGCTTCTCCAGATATTGAACATGTAAATGGGTTAATTCCTGTCCATAACACCCTTCAGTCCAAGCAATGGAGTAATGTATATAGTATAGGTGACACCATTCATACCCCGATTATCATTCATAAATCTGGATTAGCTGCGGAAATCCAGGGGCATATCGCTGCAGAAAACATTTATTCCAGTTTGTTTGGGAAATCACCCGAAAAAAAGTTTGTTGATACTGCTCTTGGCATGATGGAACTTGGGACTGATGGGGCAATGGGCTTTATAACATATCCCAACAAAAGAAATGAAGCTCCTTTGATTGAAATGGCTACCCAGGGGGGCCTTCCCCATTTAATGAAAGCTGCCTTCGAAAAGTATTATCTATGGAAATTAAGATAATTTGATTGATTACCCGGTTTTTCTATAATACTTTATTTACCTTCCATTTATTAATCCCTCTCACAATTTGTTACAATTTATTTACACTTTTTTAAACAAATTATAGGATAAGCCTATATTATAAATAGTTTATATATATTTTACTTATAATCCTCTTTATGTAAAAATCAGTGTAACACCACATAAGGGGGATGAAAAAAATGAGTTCAATCAATTCCTGGAAGCCAGAATTATACGATAGCAAACTGGACTTTGTTTCGGAATATGGAAAAAGTGTAGTTGCATTGTTAGCTCCCCAGAAGAATGAAAAGATTCTTGATTTAGGATGTGGTACAGGAGATTTAACTTTTGAGATTGCCCAATCCGGGGCAAAGGTAATTGGTATGGATTTGTCCTCTTCCATGATTGAAAAAGCAAAAATGAAATATCCGGAGATGACCTTTCACGTTGAAAATGCTGAAGATTTTGCCATGGAAGAAACCTTTGATGCCGTATTCTCCAATGCAGCCCTCCATTGGATGAAGAATCCTTCCAAAGTGATTCAGTGTGTTTGGAATGTATTAACCCCCGGGGGTCGATTTGTTGCTGAATTTGGGGGAAAAGGAAATGTAGGAACCATTATTAAAGCAATGGAAGAGGTGCTTTTCCAGGAATATGGGATTGATGCCCAAAAAGTGAATCCCTGGTACTACCCCAGTATCGGTAAATACAGCACATTGCTGGAACAACAGGGATTTCGAGTCACTTATGCCGTTCATTTTGACCGACCTACCCAATTAAAAGATGGAAATATCGGCCTCAATCACTGGTTGAATAGTTTTGGAGATGATTATTTTCACCAGTTTATTGAAACAGAAAAAGGGCTGATTTTCGATAAAATCGCTAAAAAAATTAAACCAGATCTCTTTCATGATGGGTCCTGGTTTGCTGATTATAAGAGAATAAGAGTCGTCGCCATAAAACTTTAATCCCTTAAAAATTGGCTGTGTTGTATTTTACTGTTGATAATTGTACAAAAATTTAAGGAAACTCTATTTATTGGGGTTTCCTCAATTTTAATTCTTTAAGTTAAGAAATCTTTTTTCCGAGAATAATCAAATCTCTCTTAATTCCATCTAATTTAGCGACTTCTGGCAAATGAGCCCATTTCTCAAAACCAAAACTTAAAAATAGTCCAATACTGGGCTTATTGTGTCCAAAGATGAATCCAAGTAAGGTATCAATTTCAAACTTAGGACATTCCTCTATAACTTTGTTTAAAATCTTTTTCCCCAGCCCCTTACCTCTAAAATCTTCATGAAGATAAATACTTATTTCGGCAGTTGCATTATAAGCTGGTCTTCCATAGAAAGATTGAAGACTTACCCAACCACAGATTTCGCCTCCATACTCTACAACCCATAAAGGTCTTTGGTAAGGATTATGTTCATTAAACCAGTCTAATCTATCGTTTATAGATACAAGTTCAGTGTCAGCAGTTACCATTCTGCTTGGAACAGTCGAATTATAAATATCCACAATAATTGGTAAATCTTCAACACTTGCATCTCTAAATATAATATTTTCTAACATTTTAAAGCTCCTTTATAATACTTTTAGTTAAATAACTAATTCAATGTTACATTACTTAACATTTTCATTGGACAATTTAGAACCAATTAAATTATCGACTTTTGTTTTCACAATACAACCCATACAAGCAACCCCTACGATTTCAGCAGATTTTCGCAGGGAATATCCTTTGAACATACAATCAACAAATGTGAACCTCCCCCGAATACTTGTTCTAATGTTGATTATATCAAGAATTCGGACGGGTATTAAATATCAACATTTACCTTTAACAGTGCCTAAAAATTAAAAGGAGAGCCCACCAATCACCAATGATTTGGCTCTCCTTATTAACTTCTATTTAGGAACAGCATGATAATGGTTCTGAATGCCATATTGAATCAATTCCTGTTTACTTTTTAGGCCAAGTTTTTGCATAATGTTGGCCTTATGATTTTCCACCGTTTTATGGCTAATGGAGAGTTTTTCTGCAATTTGCAGGTTGGAGAAACCAAGCACCGTTAAACGGACGACTTCCTGTTCTCGCACTGTTAAAATGGAAGCACGGCCTTGCCGCTTTTGAAACATTTTTTCGATTTGCTCCTGGGGAATGCCTGTTTGGAAATATCGATTGCCATTATACACTGTTTGAATGGCTTCATGAAGTTCTCCCCCCTGGCTGTTTTTTAGAATATACCCATGGGCATTGAGTTGTACCGCTTTTTGAATATACACTTCTTCATCATACATCGTCAAAACAAGGATTTTTATTGTAGGATGTTGTTGCATAATTTCCTTTGTGGCGGTGAATCCATCAATGCCATTGGGCATGGACAGATCCATCAACACCACATCCGGTTCATACTTCATGGTCAAGCGAACGGCTTCTTCTCCATCCCCTGCTTCTTTCACCACTTTGATATCCGGATAGGTTTCCAATATAAGGCGAATGCCTTTGCGTATAAGTACATGGTCGTCCACTACCAGTACTTTAATCATGCAAATGTTCCACTTCCTTAAAAGGAACAGAAGCGAAAATCCTCGTCCCTTCTCCCGAAGTTGATTGAATTTCAAAAGTGCCTTTTAACTGGTCCATTCTTTCTTGCATATGTTTCAAACCAAGACCCTCCCTTTGTTGATGGGGATAAAATCCAACACCATTATCTTTGATTACAAGATGGATGTCTTCCTTTTCTCGATAGAGCCTGATCTTAATTTCAGATGCATGGGAATATTTCATACTATTGTGAAGGGCTTCCTGAATCACACGATATAAATTAATTTCTGCACTGGGATTTAAACGGTCATCCAAATTGGTTTCAAAGGTAAAGGATGTAAAAGGCAATTTCATTTGTAAGGTAGTAATCAAGGAGTGAATGGTAGGCACAAGGCCCAATTGATCTAAGCTTTGGGGACGCAACTGATAGGAATAGGATTTTACATCATTCATAACTTTTTCTAATTCAATTCTTACTTCAGACAAATAATTATTTAATTTTTGATCATGCACATGGGCTTCAATGGCCTGTAAGGCAACAGAAACGGTATATAAAGATTGTCCAACCCCATCATGGAGCTCCTGTGCCAGGCGCTTATGCTCATTTTCCTGTGCTTCAATCAATTTTTTTATAATAAACTTGGAAATTCTTGCTTCTTCTTCTTTTTGTTTTAAGGATTGATCCCGTAACACCAACAAATACTGGCTTTGCCCTGTTTCCTGGTCTTTATAAATTAGAGCCGTGCTCATTTCCACATGAATCTTTTCCCCATGATAAGTAGGCATATTGGATAAGAAATAGGGAACAGTTTGGCTTGAAATTAAGTAGCAACGTTCCTCATTTTCCTTCACTTCCCGGGACTGGCAGAAGGAACAATGAGGAACCCGCTCTCCTATTTTCCATCCAGTTAGGTGACGAGCCGTTGGATTCATCATGTGGATGATTCGCTGGTCATCCATGACTAATATGCCATCTTGAATATGTTCATAGATTTGCCTTAAATAGGAATCTTTCAAATCAATAGATGTTTCCATGTGGCACCCCCTCCCTATTATTATAATATTCAGATAATATAAAGGGAAGGAGGTGTCATAAAAATACCTTAGTGGGTATGATGAACGGCACAACGATTAGGCCCGATTTCTAATTCGAGCATTTCATCCGGTGTGGCCATTTTAATTCCTTTATTGATCGAAAGGATGTCAATATAATTTGGCGGTGTCACAGTGGATGCAGATTTCGCAACTTCTTCTACAAACTCTTCAATGGACATCCCTTCCATGATTTCATTGTTTTTGCGAATATCCCCTAAAAGACTGCCAATATACCCCTCTTCATTCACCTCGTCAGCAAAACTGGCATAATGGCCAGGCAACACAAGAACATCATCAGCAAATTGAGAAACTTTGCTATAAACTGTATCATATAAATCCTTTGCCCATTCCTGTGCTTTTCCTCCCAGGTCAGGACGGCCTAACCCACTTACAAAAATAGTATCCCCTGAGAAGAGGAGACGATTATTAACGAAGAAGGAGACACTTCCAGGGGTATGGCCCGGGGTATTCACCACAACCACGTCCAACTGCACTTTTTCAAAATTGATTTGCTGATAGTTTTCTAAGGCTTCAAAGTCAAAGGTTGCCCCTTCACTTTTCATTACATAGTATTTGGCACCGGTTTTCTGGGCCAATTCATAACCTCCCGAAATATGGTCTGCATGTAAATGGGAATCCACAATATGGGTAATAGTAACCCCTTCTTTGTCTGCCAGGGCAATAAATTCATCTATAAAACGGACAGGGTCAACAACTAAAGCTTCCTTGCCAGACACAACCATATAGGATAAGCAACCTTTTCCTACGCGAATGAATTGATAAACTTTCATATTTTCATCCTGATAAACAGTGACCGGATACAAATATTCACTCCAAGTTTTCATGCCACCCAATAAATAAGAAACATCCATACCTCTTTCCGCCAGGTTTTCGGCAATGAATTTTGCCGATCCTTCCTGGGAACAAACAACTACAATTTTACGATCTTTTGGAAGTTGATTAATAAGGTCATCTAGTTCATCAATCAATTCATAGTATGGAATATTTAAATGGGAAACATTACTCCCTTCAATTTTCCAATCTTTAAAATCCTCTTCATTGCGCACATCCAATAAGAATAATCCCTCTTGCTGCACCACCATTTGATTTAATTCCTCTACTGTAATCCCTTGTAATGCCATTGTACATTCCCCCCGTTTATAAAATTAAAATTAAATTACATCCTCTTCTTCAACAGGACCATCCCACTGGTACATGCCAGGCAACACGTTATATACTTTTTTAAAACCTATTTTTTGCAGATATTTACAGGCGTAATCACTCCGATTTCCTGTACGGCAAATCACATAATAGGTCTCTTTTTGATTAAAATTAGCTAGGTTTGCCGTGAAATTGGACAGAGGAACATTGACGGCAGTAGGCACATGGCCTAACATGAATTCAAAGTCTTCCCGAACATCCATAATGTGAATTTGTTTCTCACCTAACACCATGGCTTTTAATTCATCGTTTGTAATCACGTTAGGAAACAACACAGGTTCTTTTCTTATATCCCTCATGGCTTTTTGAATATAGTGATGGGTTTTCTGATCTTCTGAAAAAGAGTCATAGTAGCGATCATTGGTTTCAGAAGCCCACCCTTTTAACACCAATTGAAAATTAGGCGTATCTTCTGTAATCACTTCTACAATTTCCCCACCTTCCAGACGATCTAAAGACTCTTTCAGTTGAACCAGAACCATTGGGCAATCATAGCCAGAGCAATCAATGGTTCCATGGATTTTGCAACTAGTCATGGTCCCCACTCTCACTTTAATAGTATTTCATACCAAATTTTTATAACCGTTGCTCCGATTAGTAGAAACAAAACATTTTGTAATACTTTCACATTCATTTTTTTGCTCAATCCTGCACCTAGAGGAGCAATCAGTAAACTGGCCACAACCATCACTATTGAAGGGATGAGCAACATGTGCCCGCCAAATAATTTTCCTGCTGTAGAACCAATGGAAGAGATAAAAGTAATGGCCAGAGAGGAACCGATGGCCACTCTTGTAGGAATCTTTAAAAGAACAAGCATCACAGGCATGGTAATAAATGCCCCTGCTGCACCCACAATTCCAGAGGCAATCCCAACAATCAATGATGAACCAATGGCCAGGCTTTTATTAAAATCAACAACTGTCCCTTCCCCCCTGTCATCTCCTTTTTTTGGCAACAACATCATGATGGCTGCAATGAGGGCCAGAACCGCATAAACGATATTAATGACTTCATCGGGGAGAAATTTGGAACCATATCCCCCCGCGAAGCTGCCAATGACAATGGATGTGCCCATATAAGCCACCAATTTCCCATGAATTAATCCACCTTTTTTAAATACAAACATGGCTGCAAGGGTGGAAAAAAACACCTGAACGGCACTGATAGCAGATACTTCCTGGGCAGTAAAAGCTGTAAACCCTAACAAAGGTGGAACATACAGAAGCATCGGATATTTAATAATGGCACCACCAATCCCCACCATTCCAGAGAGAGCGGATCCAAATGCTCCGATTAAGAAAAGCAGAATAATGAAATCAATCCCATATTCCATAGAAAAAATTCCCTTCTACTTTGTGTTTGAATTCGATAGATTTCCTAAAAGGGTTACCCCAAATTGCATTGCCTGTTGTACCTCTTTTTTCTTCATAAGACCCAGAATCTTCAACATGGAAAGTTGTGCAGGTTCTTCATCATCCAGGTCCTGGACTGTCTTTTCTACTGCAGATAATAGTCTGGGTGTACTTTTCACAAGGGAAGAGGAAAGAAGTTGATCACCCATTTCCAGCAAAGGAAGAGCGGTCTCTGTCATATGTTTAATGCTGTTCTCTGTTAAAGAATCAGTCACAATGCCAATGGCCTGAGCCAGCTCCAACAATTTATCCAGTGACCCGTTTTTCTCCAGGACAGCCACTTTATCTAAGAGAGATACAAGGACATCTGATTTTTCAATCAGGACATCCAACAATTTTGGCAACCGCTCATCTTCAACTACTTTTAAGAGATTTGAAGCTTTTTCTACCTTGCTCATGGTATGGGCAATTGTCTCTTCAGACATGGTATCGCCCACAAGTTTGATTAAATTAAGGGTCCGTACCAGGACAGGCAACATTTCAACAAATTCCGTTTGCAATTCAGGACTTACCCCGGGAAAAACCTTTGCTTGAGCCTTCATATTGTCCCCTCCTTCCTACATAATTCCTTTCAAGTTCACCCAGTGCATATTGTTGTACCCTACTTTTCCGTAGTGAACCATTTTGGAAGGTGTAACTGGTTTCGGTGGATTTTCATAGTCAAAAGAAATATAGGTCGCTTTATCTAAGCCTGTTTCAATAAAACAGAATACTTTTCCGTTATATTTCTTGTTGCCTTCCCCGCCGTGAATCTTATCAATGAGATTCTCCGCAAGGATTTCCGATTCAAAATGGGCTGTTGAACCTGCTTTACTTATGGGGAGATTGGTAGCATCACCAATAACAAAAATAGAATCATGATTTTCTAAATTTAATTGATTGCGGTCTGTAGGGAGCCAATTGTCTCCATCCCCAAATCCGCTTTTTTCAATAATTTCTGCACCTTTATGAGGAGGAATAGCTACTAGCAAATCAAAAGGAAGCCTGCGGCCATCTAAACTGAGGAGTTCTTTATTCTTTGGATCCACTGAATCCATAAAGAAGAAGGTTTCTATATTAATATTCCGTTCCTCAAATTCTCGGGTTGCCAGTTCAGCAACGGAAGCTGTTCCATAAGGTCCAGCCAAAGGATATGCATAGGTGATTTCTGTTTCATTGCGAATTCCCTGTTTTCGTGCCCAATCTTCAAACATCATTACGAATTCCAGAGGAGCTACCGGGCATTTGTGGGGAAGGCCTACAGCGACCACCACTCGGCCCCCTTTAAAATTTTTCATGGCTTCTTGCAGTTTCAAAGCAGATTCCATGGTGAAAAACATATGCCCTGCTCCTTCCAAACCAGGGATTTGCACCGGTTGTGGGTGTGAGCCTGTTGCTAAAATGAGATAGTCATAGGATAATGTTTTGCCAGACTTTAAAGTAACTGCTTTTTGTTGTTCTTTAATATCTGTTGCTGTATCTAGGATGATTTTCACTTTTGGGTCCATGACATCTTGAATGGGACGAACAATTTCCTCCGGCCGTTTCAATTGGAAAGGGATGTATAAGAAACCTGGTTGATAAACATGGTAATCTTTATCACTAACCACCGTAATTTCTACGGAACGTTCCTCTAACTCTTTTGAAAGCCCTTTTGCAAGCTTATTGGCAATCATTGTCCCTGCTGTACCTCCACCAATAATGAGTAATTTTTTCATTGCCCCATCTCCCTTCAAAATGAATGGTTTAAAGAAAACATGGCTGGCGTCAAGCCTTTGAGTTACAAATTATTTAATTTGCACAAGTAAACGGTAAGCTGCCCCTTCATCAGGCTCTTCGCCTAAAAAAATATGGCCCATTCTTTTTGCCCAGGCAGGAACATCTTTTCTCGATCCCTGCTCATTGGTTAATAAATGTAATATCGTTCCTGATTCAGCCACTTTAGCTGCTTTCATTAACTCTAATAATGGTCCAGGACAAAATGCCCCTCTTGCATCAACCAACACTTTTTTTTCCATTTTTATTACCCCACCCCTTCGTAAGATAATCACTATTTACACTTGTATTTTATTAGTAAACGCTTACACCATACCATAGGGGGTTCCCCCTATCATTGTCATAATTTTGTAAAAATTTAAACTATCGAAGGTGATTATAGTCGTTTATGATTAAAATAAAAAAATATTTTAGCAGAATATTTATAAAACATTGTATATTTAGGGGTTAAAATACACTATCTATACAGTGATAACCTGATAAAGTATGACAATTTTGTGAACAAACCATTTTTTTTTGCAAAACCCCTACAAAAATATCAACAATACTTGTATTTTGTATAAGAGAAATAAATGCTTCTATTACTTGATTCTGGTATTTATGCTATTATAGTAATGAAGTATTAGATTTAGATTTTCAGAGGAGGAATTGTTTTATGTCTAAAGTAACAAAAAGTATGAAAATAGTTGGCCTTGCAACAGTATTAACTGTTGGTATGGCAGGTTCTGCATTTGCTGCAGAAAGCAATGCTTCTGGTGGAGTGTTAGGACTTGGCATTAATCTCTTATCTAGTGGAGACAGCAAAGCTACTAGCAACAACCAATTAGCAGGTATCAGTTTAAACGCCCTTTCTAACGGTGGCACTGCTGATAGCTCTAAAGGACTTATTGGAGTTGCAGGAAATGTTCTCTCCAGTGGCGGTACTGCTAAAGGTGAAGGAGATATCGTAAGCGGAGGATTAAATGTACTTTCTAACGGCGGTTCTGCAAAAGGTACCGGAGCAATCGGAGCTGGGGCTAATGTTCTTTCTAGCGGCGGTACTGCAACTGGTTCTGGTGTAGTTGGCGTTGGCGGCAATGTTCTTTCTAGCGGCGGTTCTGCAACTGGTACTGGCGCAGTTGGCGCAGGCTTAAATGTTCTCTCCAGCGGCGGTTCTGCAACTGGTTCTGGCCCTATTGGCATTGGTGCTAATATCGGTGGTACTGGTGGCGGTGAAAACCCTGGAGAAAACCCTGGAGACAAACCTGGTGACAAACCTGCTGACAAACCTGCTGACAACGGTGGCAACAATGGTGGCAGCACATTACCTGATACTGCTACTCGCAACGTTCTCATGGTAGTTATCGGAACTTTACTTGCTGCTGCTGGCGCTTTAGTAATTCGCCCAGTAAGAAGAATTTTCGGAAACTAATAAACAATGTACCAGGGAAATATCAATAATTCTTCACCCTTATTGAAGCGTATTTTGGGGTTTATACCTGCTTTGTTTATTCTTGCAGGAATTACCATTGTGGTTATCTATGGGTGGAGTTACTTGCGACAAACGCTATTTCTCAATTACATAGACACACCTGTTTATCAACCAGCTAGCTTTGATAAGGATAAGTTATGGAAGCCCACCCCCCAGGCAGGCAATAAAATTGGAGATTTAATATTTCCCTCCCTGAACTTAAATGTACGTGTTGTCCAAGGAACCGAAGAGGACGAATTAACACAGGGGGTGGGTCACTACAAGGATAGTGCTCTGCCTGGCCAAAACGGAAATGTCTATTTAGCTGGTCACAGAGATACTGTGTTTGTCAAACTGAAGAACCTCAAAAAGGGGGAACAAATTCATTTTTCCACCCCTTATGGTACTTTTGTTTATGAAGTAACAGGGTTCAAGATTGTAAAACCAACGGACACTTGGGTGCTAAAACCAACCAACTATGAAACGTTAACATTACAAACTTGCTATCCTTTTACTTACATCGGTTCGGCTCCGGATCGGTATGTTGTATTTACTAAGTTTATTTCCTGGACAACGCATAAATAAGCATTGTCCCAGGGTAATTGCTTCAAACCAAGAAATCCGATTTTTCCTATCCAAAGGAGGAATCGGATTTCTTTTTAATAGACGCCTGATTTTTGATATTTGTTGCGCTATTAATATGCTTTTAATGTTATTTATATTATTTTTTGATATTAATAAAGGACTGACCTATCATCTAGGCAGTCCTTTTTATAGTTCAATTATAATTTAAATACTATTCCATCTATTTAACGCTAAACTTCTCTTTTTATTTTTTATCCATAATACAACCAGCATAATAAGTGCAGGAATCATTACAATCAGAAAACCTTTGATTAAAATTCCTAATACTTCTGCTTCTAGCGGCATATGCCATCCCCCTATGAATAAACTTTCCATGTTTTATTGCGATGTTTTTCAGATTACCTCCTCATCATCTTTAACCTTAAAACTTAATCAAATTATCCAACGGAAATACATCCTAAACAACCATTTTTTACTGATTTCACCAAATGTTCATCAGTGAGTTTTCCCTCAAAAGAATAATAAAAGGGTATTTATGTTAAGATTAGTGTGATATGTTCTTTCATTTTTATAGGAGTAGGTGATTCCGATTTTACAGAATGAGCAACCCATTATATCCATAAAAGATTTAACGATCTCCTTCGATGACAAAATGATTTTAAAAGCAATTAACCTGGATGTATACAAAGGGCAAATAATTGGCTATATCGGACCCAATGGTGCGGGTAAAAGTACCACCGTTAAAATCATGCTTGGACTAGTAGAAGGATATCATGGACAAGTTGAAATTTTCGGCCAGGATATTTCCGATGGTAATGTAGAATACAAGAAACGAATTGGATACGTTCCAGAGACAGCAGAACTATACGATAATTTAACTGCCTGTGAATACTTAACTTTTGTTGGTGAATTATATGGAATGGATTATGAAAAAGTAGAAGAAAAAGCCCGAAAATTAATAAAAATATTTGGGTTAGAGGATGTATATCACAATCGTTTGTCTTCCTTTTCAAAAGGTATGCGGCAAAAGGTATTGATTATCTCAAGCTTATTACATAACCCTGATTTATTATTTCTCGATGAGCCTTTAAGTGGGTTAGATGCCAATAGTGTGATTGTGGTCAAAGAAGTATTAGCACAATTGGCTGCCCAGGGAAAAACGATTTTCTACTCCTCTCATATCATGGAGGTTGTGGAAAAGATCAGTAATCGGATTATCCTATTATCTAACGGCAATATTATGGCCGATGGCAGTTTTGCAGAGTTAAAGGAACAAAACAAGGAAGGAACACTGGAAGAAATCTTCAATCAGCTCACAGGGTTCAACAAACACCAGGCCATAGCTGAAGAATTTGTTTCCATCGTGCAAGAGGTATAGGAGACATGGAAAACTTCCGAACTTTAAAGTTTCTTGATCAATTTAAAAAAGGGTTTGAAAACATCGGTGTAGACTACGATGTGATGCGCAAAATCCTGCAAGGGAAAATGATGATGGACAGAAGAAGGGTTCCAACCATATTTAATCAAAACCAGAAAAAGCGAGGGAAAGAAGGAAATCAGTTTTTTAAATCCCTGTGGCTCTTTGCGTTCTTTGGGCTTAGTTTCATTCCCTTAATGGTTTTAGGAGAAAACTACATTTTTCAAATGAGTATTGTTTACTCCATTGCCATGTTTATTATTATGACTTCCATGATTTCTGATTTCTCTTCGGTGTTATTAGATTTAAGAGACAAAAACATTCTTTCAACGAAACCCATTAACCATCGCACTATTAGTGCCGCTAAGATTGTTCATGTTAGTATTTATTTGTTTTTTCTCACCGCTTCACTCATCGCTATTCCAGCCATAATAGGCCTGATCAAACAAGGATTTCTCTTTTTTATCCTTTTTATCCTGGGCATTCTAATGCTGAACTTATTTATCCTTGTTTTTACAGCACTATTATATTTAGCAATCTTGAAATTTTTTGATGGGGAACGGTTGAAGGATATCATTAACTATGTGCAAATTATCTTATCCATTACCATTATTGTGGGCTATCAACTGGTGTTTCGTTCTTTCGAATTTATGGATACCATCAACAATTATGAATTAACCTCACAATGGTGGCAATTTCTCATTCCACCTATCTGGTTTGGGGCACCCTTTGAATTGGTTCTCCATGGCAATACTGATTTATTTATTGTAATTTTATCAGTCCTTGCCCTTGTCATTCCTATTGCTTTCTTATTGCTTTACATTAAACTCATGCCTTCCTTTGAAAGAAACCTGATTAAATTATCCCAACAACGGGCTGGGAATGAAAAAGAGCAAGGGAACAAAAGAAATTGGATTGTGAATCTGATTTGTCGAACCAAAGAAGAAAAATGTTTTTATCGTTTTGCCAGCAACATGATGAAAAACGAAAGAGAGTTTAAGTTGAAGGTCTACCCTTCCCTGGGGTTTTCTATCATTTTTCCTTTTATCATGTTTTTTAATGAATTGCGGGTAAGATCATTTGCAGAAGTGGCAGCAAGCATGTGGTTTTTATCTATTTACTTTACTTTTTTAATGATTCCTACAATTATTATGATGCTGCGGTATTCAGGCAAATACAAAGGGGCCTGGATTTATAAAACCACGCCCATCCAGGATCAGGCAGCCATCTATAAAGGAACGTTGAAAGCTTTTTTAGTGAAGCTTTTCATTCCTATTTTTTTATTAGAAAGTGTTATTTTTACCCTGATTTTTAAAGTTCAAGTGATTCCCCATTTGTTCATTGCCTTATTAAGTTCTTTTGTCTTCACAATCATTTGTTTTATGATCATCAGTAAATCCTTGCCTTTTTCTCAGTCCTTTAAAATGGTACAACAACAAGGGGAAACCGGAAAAATATTCCTCATGTTTATCCCAAATGCCATATTTTTTGGCCTTCATTATGTAAGCACTCTGGTTAATTATGGAATCTATGTGTACATGATTGTTTTATTAGTTGTAAATTATTTCTTGTGGGGGAACAAAAGAATATTTAATCCAACGAAGTCTCTACAAAGGACATGAAAAGAACCTGGCAGATTTGCCAGGTTCTTATTTCTTCCCTATCTTTTCAATTTTCTCTAAGATTCTACGCTTTCTGTAAAGCATTTTTCCCGCTTCTGCAACATCCTGAACGGTACTTTTATTCAGATAGGCTCCAAAGAGGATTCCGGCAATGGGAATCATTTGAAAAAGCTTTTTCCAGCCGAAATTATCCCGGTAGGTGGCCATTACTTCTTGCCATCCCTGCAACTGGGCAAAGGCTTGTTTATCCGTTCCACCTTGTTCAAAGGCAGCTAATTCCTCAAGAATTGCCTTTTTCCCAACGATATCAGAAGAAACATACTGCATGCATTTCACGATAAAAATGCGCTCGTTCCTCTCTTTAGGGTCATACCCATAGGAAATGGCAATCTCCTGTAGGGTTTTTAAAGACAATCCCAGAAGCGCAGGAATATCAATGGCCAGGGTGAAAATACCCCCAATCCCTGTGGTGGCACCCTGAATGGCAGCCACTTTTGTGCGGGATTGTTTAAAATCTTCTGCAACAGTATCCATTTTCTGCAAAGGCATATGGGCAATATCTTCGATAGTTAATGGAGAAGAAGAAAACTTTTTCATGATATCTTCCTCACGAATCAGGTAACTTCCCCCTGATTGGATATAGCTTCCTACCTCATCCACTGCCTGTCCAATTTTTTCCCGCAAAACCTTAGGGGTTAGTTTATCAAGGAGGACAAAGGGAAGACGGCCAAGTTTTTCCCAAAACCACAAATCTTTTTGATCACTTTCCCATTCTTCTACCTTCCTTAATTCCTCTATGAGATAATCCTTTGATTCTTCTTTATTCATCTTCACCCCCAAAGAAATCAAAGAAGCCTCCTTCCTCTTCTTCACCACCAAAAGCAGATTCCAGTTCTTCCCCAGTATCACCCAGAACGCCTTCAACCATCTCTCCCATCACTTCATCCATAATTTCAGCGATAATCACTCCGCCCAGGAGCCCTACAGCCATCCCTCCAAGGGCACCAGCAAATCCACTGTGACGATGTTTCCCATGTGTTTTATAGGCCATGAAATCACGCTGGAACAAATAAGTATTTGGGTTTTCTACGATTTCCGTAAGCACTCGTTCCAGGAAGTCCACAAGGCCAGGAAGATCATAAAGAAGATCATTGGATAACGTGATTTCTCGCTTTACTTCATATTCACGGCGACCATAAGTATACAAATCTACCTCGAGGAGCATGTTAATTTTATTTTCTTCAAGAGCAACGATAAACTCTACTTCTTCTACTTCGCCCCGCAAGAAAGAAGTTGGCGCAAACTCGAATTCCTGAGTATAGCCATTAAAGGAACGGGAGCCATGTTTCTCGTGGAATCCCAGTTGTTCAAAAGCAGCAATTAAATTGTTCAGGCGTTGGGGCGGGTTAATACGGACATAATCATGATCCCGATTATCCAAACCTGCTGCAATGTCCAGATTGGTCACAAAATAATAGGCCACAGATTGGCTGGAAATCAAAAAGTCCTTCGGTAACTTATAGGAAAAAGGCAGTTCTTTTCGTTCAGAAACTCCAATGGTAAAGGAATCAGAAACGTGAATCTTTGCAACGGTTGCTGTATATTCCTGTTTTTTTGTACGAATGCTTATTACAAAATCCACATCAATTTTGTTAATGAATTGTTCAACGTTTCCCCCTTGAACGATAAACTTACCTTCAATGGTTTCTCCCAATTCATATTCATTATTATGTAATACAAGATCAACTTTTGCAGAGCCAATCCCGATTTTTGCCATCATTTTTTTAAACATTTTCCCATCTCCCTTTTACGGTTCAAACTATAAATCTATCATAACTAAAAATTTTATACGTTACTACGCTTAATACGGTTACAAAAAAATTAATTTACAATTATACTTGTTATGCATATAATTGTCATAACAATCATTTTAAAGAGGAGAATAGTATTAAGTATGGATAAAAATGTGCTCGATGAATCAATTGGTTTTTTAACCGGTATTACTTACAGAAAAATTGTTCATCTCTTGTCCTTGGAATTAAAAGAATTAGAAATTACACCTGAACAGTGGTCCGTTTTATACAGAATCAGTGAAAAGGATGGCATTAATCAAAAAGACATCGCAAATCGTTCTGGAAAAGATCAACCCACAACCACCCGAATTTTAGACGCCTTATATAAAAAAGGGTTTATTGAAAAAAAGATGTGCAAAACAGACCGCAGATCTTTTTTAATTTTTTTAACAGAAAATGGGCAAGAAGTTGCCAAAAAAGCCGCCCCCATTGAAATAGAAACCCTTAAAAAAGTGACCCAGGGTATTAATCCCGAACAACTTGTATTATTTAAAGAAATGCTTCGGCAAATGAATGAAAATATTGAAAACACGCTAAGGAAGTAGGTTATTACTTTGTTTGCAACAAAAGAGAAATTATGGTCTAAAAATTTCATATTAATTACATTAAGTAGCTTGTTAGTCTTTTTTAACTTACATATGACCCTTCCTACTTTTTCTTCATATGTTAAAACAGAATTTCAAGCCAACGACCTTATTGTAAGTTTAGTCGTCAGTATGTTTGCCCTCTCAGCCATCCTTACCCGCTTTTTTGCAGCTTATCTTTTACAAAAAGGAAAAAGGGATTTGATCCTTTATCTAGGATTAATCATTATGATTTTAACCACAACAGGGTATTATTTCAGCTATACCATTGAACTTTTCCTTCTGGTACGTATCCTGTATGGTGCAGGTTTTGGGATGATTAGTACGGTTCTTTCTACCATGGTAACCTATGTGATTCCCCCTAAACGCTTAGGGGAAGGGATTGGTTTCTATGGATTATCTACTAGTTTAGCACTGTCTTTTGGACCTATGATTGGATTGTTTTTACTTGAGGATTATGGATTTGGAAATTTAATTTTCTTTTCGGCTCTAATTTTGCTGTTTATTTTCCCAATGTTTACTGTAAAGAAACACATTCCCATAGAATCTCGTCCCGAAAAACAAAGCCAGAAAAAGAAATCTTTTATTCCCATTGCAACATTAAGACCAGTGATTTTGAATTTTCTCCTATCCTTAACCTATGGAGGAATTCTTAGCTTCCTTGCCCTTTTTGGCAAAGAGAATCATATTCCAAATGTAGGTTATTTTTTTCTGGCCAATGCCGCAGCAACCATAATGATTCGCCCCATTGCGGGAAGACTGTATGACCGAAAAGGCCATGAAGCCGTTATTCTTCCCGGTTCCCTTATTGTATTTTTTGGTCTCATGCTTCTTACCTTCTCAACAAATATCTACTTGCTGATTTTATCTGCCTTGTTATACGGGTTAGGATATGGGATGATTCAACCTACCTTACAGTCATGGATGATTAAATCCGTTCCTAAAAACCAGAGAGGAACAGCAAATAGCCTTTTCTTTAACTCTCTTGATTTAGGAATCGCCTTAGGTGCTATGGTATTGGGTATCGTTGCTATGAAAACCAGCTATGCTTCCATGTATCGGGTATGTGCAAGTTTTATGATTGTTTTCTTCCTCATGAATCTTGTTCCCTTATTGATCAAAGGAAAGAAAGAAGACGCCATAAAATTAAATTGAAAAACTAGTATTTAAGTTCGTCCCTAATTGTTTTACAATAATAGTTAGGGACTTTTTTTATTTTCAGGGGGTTATTCATGGATCCGTTATTACTTCTATCCTTCTTAGGTGCAGCGATATTACTTACTTTAATGCCCGGGCCAGACATTCTGTTTGTGACTGCGCAGAGCATTTCACAAAATAAAAAGGCAGGAATTTTCACTGCCCTTGGCCTTTGTACAGGATTAATCGTCCATATAACCGCTGCTACTTTTGGGATTTCTGCAATTGTTTATCAATCTGCCATTGCTTTTACCATCGTTAAATATGCAGGTGCCCTTTATTTATTTTACCTTGCCTGGATGTCCTTCCGTGATAAAGGACAACCTTTTACGATTAATCAGCAGGATTCCATTAATTATGTTTCCTTATATAAAAAGGGAATTTTAATGAACCTTCTGAATCCTAAAGTATCCTTGTTCTTTTTAGCTTTGTTGCCCCAATTTATTGATAACAGTTGGGGACATATTTCCTTACAAATGTTTATTTTGGGAATCATCTTTTTAATTCAGGCCTTATTGATATTTAGCCTTGTCAGTATTTTTGCCGAAAAAATCGGCCAATTGTTATTAAATAATTCTTTTATTGCCCGGAAAATGAATCTGATTCAGGGTACCCTGTTTGGAATCATTGGGCTGCAAATCGCATTTAGTGAGAAGTGAAAAGAGTGGGGAGTTCCCCACTCTTTTGTATTGTCTAGTCATCATTTTTCTTTTTTCTAAAGAGGGATAAGCTGCCGAAACCGGCAATCACGGAAATATAAAAGCCTAAATCATATAACCAACCAACATTGTTTGGCTCATAGATTCGAATGCTTTTATCAAAGATTCCTATAATCAAAGTGATGGGAGCAATCCATCCATGCCAGATTCCCCAGAAAAATCCGGCCGGTTTCTGAATCGTATATGTTCCATCCCCCGGAATACACCCTGTCATTGTAACTAAAAGCAATAAACCAACCAAAAGGAAAACAATCTTGCTTTTTCGGGTACCCATGCCATTCACTCCTTCATTTATTGGTATAATAGTATCATTACTTATGAGGTGCCGAATGTATGAATCACTGGTATGTTTATCTTCTGCTTGCCTATGTTGTAACCCTTGTCCCTGTCATCGGAAAATATTTTTCGGTTTTAAATACCTTGTTCCATGAAGTGGGCCATGGGATTTTTGCCCTAATCTTTAATGGAAAAATTCGCTCCATCTCTTTATTTGCCAACACAGAGGGGGAAATCGTTACATCTTCTCCTTTCTGGCTAGGAAGGGTGATGACCAGTTTAGCCGGTTATCCTTTTGCTTCTTTCACCGCATTCCTCTGTTTCTATTTCATAGATAAAAATCTCGTAGAATATGTGTTGTATGGATTCGTTACTATTACTACGTTTAGTTTGCTCCTGTGGATTCGCAATTTTTATGGGTTTGTTTGGTCTTTTTCTTTTATTGCTCTTTGCGGATATTTAATCTGGAATGGGAATGAAAATTTACAAACTCATTTTACTTTCTTTTTATCAGCGATTATTCTCACCCAGTCTGTAGCCACATCTTTTTCCATTTTTAAATTAGGCATATTTCATCCCCAAGAAGCCGGAGATGCAACAAACCTGGCTAAAGAGACCTATATCCCAGCCTTTATCTGGGGAATGGTATTCTTTGGGCAATCCCTCTATGTAGCTTATATTATTTTTAAGAACTATATTTTGTAAAAAAAAAGCGCATACGGCATCTTCACGCCCTTGCGCCCTTACATGTTTCGCCATTCCTCTCTAGACCAATATGGATTGATTCTGGCCAGAAAGTTAGCAATGTATTGGGTTTTTTTGTACAAAAATGAAATTGGGATTATTAACTTTAATATTGTGTTATAATGGTTATTACAATTATAACAAGGAAGTGACGATATGGAACTATTTGATAGAAAAATTACCAAAATAGGAAATAGCTTCGGAATCACTTTACCTCCTGAATTACTCAAGCAAGTAGGATTAACTCATGGTGATGAGGTTCAAATAGAAGTAAAAGATGGGAAGATTATTTTGCGAAAAAAAGAGGTGTTACACCTTCCCGATAGCATAGATGCTCAGTTTATGGACATTTTGAATGATGTTATAAAAAAACATGACAAAGCATTTAAAGGATTAGTAGACAGATGAATGACCCAATAGTCTATTTAACCACCAATCAAGTAATTGCCATTAATACAATTCAAATTCGTTTATACTCCCCACAGGAACAGGTTGGGGTAAAAGATCCTGGTTTGCTTGATTCCGCCATTAATCGTCCAAAGCATTCAGCCTTTGGAAATGATGTCTATCTTTCAATTTATGAAAAGGCAGCTGCACTCTTTGAATCTATTGCAAAAAATCATACATTTCACAATGCAAATAAACGAACGGCACTTGCTTCTCTTATCGTTTTCTTGAAACTAAACCATTATATTTGGAAAATGGGGATCGATGAAGAACAAGACTTTACTGTTGATGTTGTAAATCACAAATACACCTTCGAAGAAATAGTTACGATAATAGAAAAGAATACTGAACAGTCATGAAGGCATTCCAATTTATTGTTAGAATGCCTTCTTTTATCTTAACTAACCTTTTATTTTATTATTGAACATAATCTATTTCATGAAAATAAAGTTTATAATCCTTTTCATTTTCTATTGGCTTATTTACTTTTAGTTGGCCTTCATACAAGGATTTTCCTGTATTTAAATCTCTTATAGAAATTTGATATCCATTTTTTGTTGAGCTAATAATATATATTTTTCCATTCATTAATTTAATATATAAACCAGGTTCACCATCTTGGGTTTGTCCTAAATCAAATGTCAATTTATTGGCCCATTCTTCTTTTTCAAGATCATATCGGTTGATTTCCACACCCTTTTCGGAATAGGATTGAACAAAGAGTGTAGAATCAAAAATAGTAGAAGATTGTTCAATAGATGCAAGAATTTCTTCAGGAACAATCAATTTTTTCATCTGATTCGTTTTAATGTTATACACCAGTAATTCACTGGCTACCAAACTCTGTTCCATAGCAACTTCTTTCATTCCCCCATCACTTTGTACCATTTTATCTTCAAAAGTATCTTTTTTAATTAAAAAATATTTTTCTGGTTGCATAGAGTAAGTGTTATTTATTATTCTTACTTCAGACCGGCCTTTCTCTACCTGGGGAGCCGAAATAATGGTTTTATCATTAACGAATTTTTGTTGATTTATATTAATTGTGAATTCACGGAGTTCATTTTTACCATCTTTTCCAATACAATGTGTAATGACCTTTAATTCATCATTGATTATTTGGACCTCTTGCACGTACAACCAACTGTACTTTTCTTTATCTGGTACATCTAACTGAATAGATGCGATTTCCTTCGATTTTTTATTTAGAACCTCAATATCAAATGTGAAATCACCGGTTGGTTCTTGAAAAAAATTTTCGCCTTTAATATTAGCATATACTAATCTTTTTTCATCTTCAAAAAAATAATTCTCCATTAAATCCTTACCACGCATAAAACTCCGATATTGACTTATTAATTCTTTCAAATTTGGGCTTACTAACCACTGGGTAACAGTTAGAAAAAATGATTGATTACTTAGATCAACAGTTTTTTCACCTGTAATTTGTAAAGACTGGTGTCTGTTACCAACTGCGTAATCACCATATAGTATTATATTTTTTAGCTCGCTTTCATTACCACTTACTTTTTTAAATTCAATTTTCAGATCCCCTTTTGCAGCCAAACCAGATTGTATATAAAAAGTTCCAATAGTTATTAAAGTAACCAAACAAATGGCAAGTATTTTCCAATATCGTTTCATTTGTGCACCCCTCCCATCAAACCATTATTTTATTTTTGATTAGATAATTGCCTGTCCAAATAGCTCCAGCTAAAACCAAAAGCCCTGTAAATACTTGCATGAAAAATAATTCAATTGGAAAAAAATAGTTTTTTAGAATAAAGGAATCCACCAATATTGGCGATAAAAAGAAGACAACAGACAGGCCAACATAAATTATTCCATAGATAATCCCTTTTATGCGAAAAGATCTTTCAAACAAAATAGCTGTAAATAGAATAAATACCCCAATCATCCCACCGCCATAATAAATCAAAAAGTCAATAAAGGAATTTGGAAAGAAAGTTTTTAAAATAAAACTATTTGTAATTTCATGAACGGAAGAATCTGTACGAAACTCAATGGGAACTATCAATTTTAAAACCTGGCTTTCCACCGGAAGTAATAGTAGTTGTAATGCAATTAAGCCTAAAACAAATAGTAAAATAGTAGTAGCCTTTGCCAAATAAACATTAATCCGTGCCGTTGGCAACATAAGTAAACGGTAACTAAATGTATTTTTTCCTAACCAATCCCGATACCAGATAAAGAACACATAAATCAGTAATACAACAGCACAAAGGGCAATGGGTCCTATAAACCAGGGTGTCTCAATAATTTTCAAAAAACTCATTGTTCCATGTTGTTCGATAAACTGGCCCTTGGGAATTAATTCCTCGTAAATAGATTTATTTGCTTCCGTTAAATATTTTCCCGATTTATAAATAACGCCTACAATTTGCGAAAAAATAGTAATCCCTATTAAAACCAGATATAGTTTGAAAAAACGATTAAATTCGAAATTCACTAACTTCAAATAACGATTCATGCTTTATACACCTCTCTCATGACATCGATTACTGATTTCCCTTCATTCTCTCGAACATCTTCCGCATCAAATTCTTTTAAAACCTCACCATTATCCAATAAAACCACTTTATCAATTAAATGTTCAATATCATTTATTTCATGGGTGGTGATAATCACACCACGGTCTTCAATTAAATGGCTGGTAAATACATTGGCAATTTGCTCTCGGCTAAAAATATCAATCCCTGAAAAAGGTTCGTCCATTAACATATAATCCACATCCAGCGCCAGACCCATAAGAAGGTTCACTTTCGCGGTATTTCCTTTGGATAGTTCAGAAATGCGATCTGTTACTTTTAGTTTAAAAAATTGGAGAAGTTCATTGGCCCGTTCCTCATTCCAACTGTTGTAAAAATCGGCCATAAATGTAAAAGCATCCCCTATTTTCATTTGAGGCAACATAGTAATGGCATCTGGAATAAATGTGATTTTTTCATAGCTTTTTTCACGAAGTTTTTCCCCATCAATAAGAATCTCGCCGCGATCAATTGGAATTAAATTCATAATTGCTTTCATAATGGTGGTTTTCCCTACACCATTGATGCCAATTAAACAGGTAATCTTTCCTTTTTCCGCAGTAAAAGAAACACCTTTCAACACTTTCTTCCGGCCAAACCGTTTACTTACTTCTTTTACTTCGATCATAAAGAACCCCCCGATTCATTGCTTTCTCCTTCATACTTACTCTTCACTAAATTCAAGGCCTCCTGTAAAGGGACATTGATTGAGCGAACGGAATGAACAAAGGCTTCAACTGCTTCTAAAATCAATTCTTCCCGTACCCTTTTTAAAACCTGTTCATCCTTTGTAATGCGGCTTGGTAAATTCCCCTCCGTAAAAATCAACCCTTGTTCCTCCATTTCTTTATAGGCTCGTTGTGCGGTATTGGGATTAATCTTCAATTGATTAGCCAGTTCCCTTCTTGATGGAATCTCCTGGCCCGGTTCAAAATTTCCTTTTGCAATTTGTTCTTTAAAATGGCGAATAACTTGCACATACACTGGATCACGATTATTGAACTTCACATCCATAAATCCACCCCCTTACAAACAACATTTATCCAGAAATGTATTAAACACTTAATACATTTTGGTGAAAAAAACACACCCAAATTCTAGTGTATTAATCATTCAATACATCTTATGCCTGTATTATATGTTTAATACATTTTTCTCGTCAACAAGAATAATGTGAACATTTTTTGTACAAATCTGTTGACGGAAATCCTTATAAAATTTATACTTTTACAAGTAAATATTTCGTATATGAAATATTAAATAGGATAAATATTATTTAAGGAGTGATTAAATGGATTATCTCGGTGAGCTCATGGGCTCATTTCGTGAAATAAAGCGAACATACCACAACATTGTGCAAAAGGATGCAGAAAAGGTTGGAATCACAGGGGTCCAGCTGGTGGTCCTTCGAATTTTATCGAAAAACGATCAAATTAATCTAGGTGAACTGGCACAACGTTTAAAAATAACCAATAGTTCACTTAGTGGAATTATTGATCGATTAGTTCAGGTCAACCTAATCATTCGCGAAAGGTCGAAGCAAGATAGGAGGTCTTTAACCCTATCCTTAACACCCGAAGGAGAAAACGTGGTTAAAGTGGCAACAGGACCTAATTCCTATTTATATAAAATGAAAAAACAAGTGTTAGAGATTCCTGAAGAAGATCTAAAAAATCTCCTTCGGATTCATAAAGAAATACTTCATAAATTAACATCGGGAGAGGATGAGGAAAATGATAAACATGAAACGAATGATTTTGATTAATATCCTTGTTTTAATTGTACTCATTGGAGGAGGAGCAACGGGTTATTACTTTTACAATCAATCTGTTACTTATTTAAAAACAGATAATGCAAAAGTAGACGGACAATTGGTCACAATTTCAGCACCAGCCAGTGGAACTCTGATTGATTGGGCGGTTGAACCAGGTAAAGCTGTAGCAGCAGGAGAAAAACTGGGGACCATTCAAGTTCCGCCTAAACCTGAGTTGGAACAAAAACAGCCTGTAAACATTGATATTGTTGCTCCCACAGCCTGTACCATTGTTCAACAAACCATCGTGAAAAACACGTTAGTAGGAGCAGGTACTTCTTTAGCCTATGCCTTTAATATGGATCAATTGTGGATTACCGCTAACATTAAAGAAACAGATATTGGGGATGTAAAAACAGGACAGGATGTAGATATTATTGTTGATGCAGCTGAAGGCAATACCTTAACAGGAAAAGTGAACAGTATTGGTTTAACCACAGCCGGGACCTTTTCCCTCCTTCCATCTTCAAATACTACAGGCAACTATACAAAAGTTACCCAGGTTATCCCTGTAAAAATTAGTCTTGATGGATACAAAGGGCTGTATTTGGTTCCGGGAATGAATGTAACAATCCGGATTCATAAGTAGGGCGGTGATCCTATGACAACATTTTGGATTAGTTATGGAGTCCTAAGCATACTATTGCTAATCTTCGTAAACCTATGGTTGCGCAAAAAAAGAAAACCTATCGCGAAAGTACAAGAAAATACTGTGCAAGTGGTACATTCTGTGGTCGAATCAGCCGTCGAATCCGTACAAGAGGATTCGGTACAAGAAGATTTCGTTCAAAAGGATTCTGTTCCAAAAAAAGAAAAAAAACTCCATATTGGCCGCCTGATGACAGTGGTTATGTTAGGTGCCTTTTTAGCCATTCTCAATCAAACCCTTATTAATGTAGCTTTGCCCAAAATGATGTTGGATTTAAATGTATCTGCCAATGTGATTCAATGGATTGTTACAGGGTATATGTTAGTAAATGGGGTTTTAATCCCAATTACAGCTTATTTAATTGAACGCTTTGGAACCCGGAAATTATTTATAGCGGCTATGATGTTATTTACAGTTGGTGCCATTATTTGTGCCCTATCCCCTAACTTCCCAGTTATGTTAATAGGCCGTTTAATTCAAGGTGCTGGCGCAGGGATTATTATGCCCCTGATTATGACCATTTTCTTAACGGTTTTCCCTGTGGAAAAACGGGGACAGGCCATGGGAACCATGGGGATTGTTATGATTTTCGCTCCGGCCATTGGGCCAACTCTTTCCGGTTGGATTGTGGAACATTATAACTGGCGTCTTCTTTTCACACTGGTAATTCCCATTGGGATTGTGGATATTTTATTAGCCTTTGCCTGGCTGGCCAATGTTTCCCGGCAATCAAAAATTTCCTTTGATTTTCCAGGTTTTATTTTCTCAACTCTTGGTTTTGGCGGAATTCTTTACGGATTTAGTGAAGCCGGATCCAATGGGTGGAGGGACTTTTATGTCATCCTTTCCCTCATGATTGGCATTATTTCTTTACTTCTTTTTGTTTGGCGGGAACTTACCACTGACCAGCCTATGCTGGATTTGCGTGTTTTTAAATTTAACGTATTCACACTTACCACTGTCATTGGGTCTGTTCTAAATATGGCTATGCTTGCCGCCATGGTGTTACTGCCTATCTATTTGCAAAATATTCGAGGGTTTACTGCCATGGAATCAGGATTGCTGCTGTTGCCTGGAGCCATTATCATGGGAATCATGTCCCCTATTTCGGGCGCAATTTTCGACCGGATCGGTGCACGTTATTTAGCCATTTTTGGCTTAATCATTACAACCATTGCCACATGGGAATTTAGCAGGTTATCCATGGATACGTCCTATGGGCACATCCTTTTTCTCTACTCTATGCGTATGTTTGGCATGTCCTTTATTATGATGACAATCATGACCGAAGGCATGAACCAATTGCCAAAAACCTTGCACAGCCATGGAACAGCTACCAGTAATACCTTAAGGCAAGTTGCAGGATCTTTAGGGACGGCTCTACTGGTTACGGTAATGACCAATCGGACTTCCTTCCACCTTGGCAATTTTTCAAATGAAATTACCCTTACGAATTCCCTGCTGTTCCAAAAACTGTCCAATTTAGGTTTGGGATTAAGCGCAGCTACAGGGCTTCCTCAAGAAGTTGGAAATCAGGTTGCTACTCAGCTCATTTATGGAAATGCCGCAAAAGAAGCAATGATTAACGGCATTAATGATTCCTTCTATATTGCTACTGGAATTACATTAATCGCCTTAGTCCTGTCTTTCTTTTTAAAAAGCAAAAAACGAGAACCAAAAAAACCTCAACAAGAAATCGCCCCACAACTAGAAAAAGTGGAGTCCCCAAGTTAAATTTGGGGCTCCACTTTTTCTACATCTTCTCTTCTACAGATTTCATTTTTTGTGCCATGCTGGCTGGTTTGTCTCTACGTTCATCAATGGTAATGGACGTATACACCCTCATTGCTCCTTCTTTAAAAGACTGCTCATGCATGCGCTGAATCACTGCCAGAATATCAGGCAATTCCCCTTCGATGATGGTTGCCATGGGAGTCATTTGAAAAGAGATTTTCTCTGGCGCATCTCTTAATACTCGTTGTACGGCAGCAACATAGTTGCTTACACCGAGAGTCTCTGTCCCCATGGGAAAAGTAGTTACTTGCACAATTGCCATGACTTATGCCCTCCTATGAATACAAATCTGGTCTCCGGTCCGCAAAAACAGGGATTTTCCCACGAACTTCTTCAATGAGAGTTAAATCAATATCCGCAATGAGAATGGATTCCTCTTCCCCGCCTTCAACAAGAATTTCGCCCCAGGGGTCAATGACCATGGAATGGCCGCAAAATTCTGTTTTTCCAGATATTCCCACCCGATTACAAGCAATAACAAACATTTGATTTTCAATTGCCCGGGCCTGCATGAGGGTTCGCCAGTGATTTAGGCGAGGATGGGGCCACTCTGCTGAATTGACGAGAATTCCTGCTCCATCCAGGGCATAACTTCTGGCCAGCTCTGGGAAACGAATGTCATAACAAATGGTAATGCCTACTTTAGTATCACCGTATTGGAAAGAGGCTAATTCTTCTCCCCCGGTCAGGTATTTATCTTCACGCATAATACGGAAAAGATGGATTTTGCTATATTCGGCAACGATTTCTCCCATGTTATCAACGGCAAAGGTGGTATTGTACACCTTACCTTCTTTAATTTGGGCAACAGACCCGCCCACAATCGTTACTTTATTATCTCTGGAAAAGGTTTGAAGAAACTTTTTTGTCCGTTTCCCCTCTTGATCTCCAATTTCCTGGATTCTTTTTAAATCATAAGCGGTGGTCCACATTTCCGGCAAAATAATAAATTCGGCTTTTTGTGCAACAGCCTCTTTCATTTTTTCTGCAAATGCAGCATAGTTTGCTGCGGGATCACCGAAAACAATATCACTTTGAATTAATGCTACACGTACTGTACTCACAGCCTATTCCCCACCATTCCTTCACTTTATTTCTGAAATCACTTTCGTTTATTTTCTTTATTATATTATGTGTTCTTTCATTTTGCAGGATTCTTCTTCATCCATGTGTTTATTTTTTATAAATATATAAAATAACAGCGTTTATGATTCCCACAATGATAAAAGCTAATCCATAATATCCTGCTCCGAATAACTGGCTAAAACCATCCTTTATATAAATAAACCACCAAACCACGGCAATAAAGAACAAAATAAAATCTAGCAAAAGAACTCTCATGATTCCTTGAACAAAAGTAGTATCCTTTCTAATTCTATAAACACTATAGAAAATGGTTACTAGAAGAATGATAAACATTGGCATAAGAAAGACAACCATTTCGAGCATGTTCATCTACCCCTTTAATTAATATAGTGTAATTTTACACTATATTTTACGTTTGTAGTATGTCTGAATGTTGAAATTTCACTCATTCATGGAAATGTGTTATCTGTAACCCTTTTGTAACCCCCTTATGTGATTTTAAAAGATAGCGATTACATTTTGTTTTATGGGGGTTTGAGATGAGAAGAAAGATGACGTCCCGGATGTTTATTCTCTGTTGCCTGGTATTTATGATGATTGCCTCTACAGCCTGTAACAACTCCTCTGTGAATACTTCCTCAGATCAAGCGCCAATTAAAATCGGAGTACTAACTTCTAAAACAGGGGCCTTAGAAGCCTACGGTAACCAAATGATTGAAGGCTTTCAAATGGGCCTTGATTACGCCACTGGGGGTAAACGGGAAATTAATGGCCGCAAAATTGAAGTAATTATTGAAGATACGGAAACGAAACCAGATGTAGCTACGAAAAAAGCAACCAAATTATTGGAAGATGATAAAGTAGATATCCTGACAGGTGCTGCCAGCAGCACAGACACTCTTGCTGTCCTTCCCCTTTTGAATGATTATAAGAAAATTATGATGGTTGAACCCGCCGTTGCCGATTCCATCACAGGTTCTGATTGGAACCGCTATGTGTTCCGCAGCGCACGGAATTCATCCCAGGATGCCATCGCCGGGGCTGCTGCCATTGCCAAACAGGGTACAAAAATTGCCGTATTGGCACCAGATAGCGCCTTTGGCCATGAAGGAGCCACCGCTTTTGTCAATGGGGCCAAGAAAAAAGGGGCCAATATTGTCCTGCAAGAATTCCCTGATCCAAAAGCAGCCGATTTTACTTCAAATATTCAAAAAGTCGTAAATGCAAAACCGGATTATCTCTTTGTCATTTGGGCAGGGGCCAACTCTCCCTGGAAAACCATTGTAAATATGAAACTTCCGGAAAAAGGCATTAAAATTTCTACAGGCGCTCCTGATATTGCTGCCTTAAAAACCATGGGTTCACTGGTTGGAATGGAAGGTTTCTGTGTGTATTACAATGAACTGCCTAACAACGAAATTAACAAATGGCTCGTGGCAGAAAGCAAAAAAAAGTACAACAAAGTCCCTGACCTCTTTACCGCTGGGGGCATGAACGCCGCCATTGCCATTGTGGAAGGCATTAAAAAAGCAGGTTCAACAGACACCGAAGCCTTAATCAAAGCCATGGAAGGCATGTCCTTTGAAGGGCCGAAAGGAAAAATGACCTTCCGCAAAGAAGACCATCAAGCCTTGCAAACCCTCTATGCCATTCGCTTAGAAAGCAAAACCGGTTATGACCACCCTGTTCCTGTACTTATTCGGGAATTAACTTTGGAAGAAACCACACCCCCCGTTATGGTGAAAAAATAGAAAGGGGTGTTCGACATGCAGAATCTTCTTTTTGAAACGAAAAACCTGACCATTTCCTTTGGAAACCATGTTGCGGTAGACCATGTGGATTTGCAGGTTCCCAGGGGACAATTCAAATCTATCATAGGACCCAATGGTGCGGGAAAAACCACCTTTTTAAATCTATTAAGCGGACAATTAAGACCTACCTCAGGACAACTTTTTTATAAAGGGAGAGAGATTACCTCTCTCCCTTCCCATCAACGAACCCGTTTAGGCATAGGACGCTCTTTTCAAATTACAAATGTTTTTCCACATCTCACTGTCCTCGAAAATGTTCGCCTTGCCGTCCAATCCGCTTCCAGTGTCCGGTACCAATTTCTCCGCCATTTCGCATCCTATCCTGAATTTACGCAAAAAGCCCATGAGTATCTGGAGAAAGTCCGTTTAAGGGAAAAAGCGAGCTATCCTGCCACCTCCCTTGCCCATGGAGAAAAAAGAAAACTGGAATTAGCCATTTTGCTTGCCCTGGAAACGGAAGTCCTCTTATTGGATGAACCGACAGCAGGCATGTCTTTGGAAGAAGTTCCCCATATTGTGGAAATCATTCGGGACATCAAAAATCAGGAAAAAAAAACCATTCTCCTTATTGAACATAAAATGGACTTGATTTTGGACCTGTCAGATACCATAGCAGTTTTATTTAATGGCCGCCTCCTTGCAGATGATGCCCCCCAAAATATTATGGAAAACGAAAAAGTGCAACAGGCGTATTTAGGAGGATTATACAATGACGCTTCTTAACGTGGAGAACATTCATACCTATATTGAACAATTTCATATTTTGCAGGGGGTTTCCTTTGCCGCTAAAAAGGGGGAAATCACCGTGTTGTTGGGAAGAAATGGCGCCGGGAAAACAACCACCCTCCGCTCCATTATGGGGCTTAATCAAATCAAGAAGGGGCAAATTGCTTTTCAGGATCAACTGATTCACGGCCTTCCCGCCTACAAAGTAGCCCGCAAAGGAATTGGCTATGTCCCGGAAGACCAGGCCATTTTCAGAGATTTAACCGTAGAAGAAAACATGAAAGTAGCTGTCCTCAAGGAAACGAACCTAACTCGCCAGCGAAAAGAATGGTTGTTAGATCTCTTTCCCGATTTAAAAATCTTCTGGCAGAAAAAAGCCGGCCATTTAAGCGGCGGGCAAAAACAAATGCTGGCCATTGCCCGGGCCTGTCTCAATCCCAATGAACTTCTTCTTATTGATGAACCCAGCAAGGGATTAGCCCCTGTGGTGGTGGACCGATTAATGACCGCTATTGAATCCATTAAAAAAGAAACTACTATCATCCTTGTGGAACAAAACTTTTATATGGCCGGGGGCATAGGAGACGCCTATTATATCATTGATGACGGAACCACGGTCCATCAGGGGTTAATGAATGAATTGAAAAAAGACGAAGAGTTAAAACGAAAATATTTAGGAATTGCCTAAGGAAAAAGTGAGGGGTTCTCATGAGTTGGGATCAATTTATCAATCTTTTTATTAATGGATTGGCCACGGGTATGTTAATTTTCCTTCTGGCTGCCGGATTAACCTTAATCTTTGGCCTCATGGATGTCCTCAATTTTGCCCATGGGGCATTTTTCGCCTGGGGAGCCTATACAGGTGCATGGATTTACGCTGAGACCGGAAGTTTTGTAGGGGGAATCCTGGGAGGGATTCTTGCTGGAATTCTCATTGGATTTATCATGGAAAAGCTAACCATCCAACCGGTATATGGAAACCCCGTAAGCCAGATTTTAATTACCATGGGGGTCATGCTTGTCCTTAGCGAACTGATTAAAGTGTTTTTTGGGCCCAATCCCCTGGCCACCCCTGTCCCAGCTTTACTTGACGGTAGCTGGGCCATAGGCAATATTATCATTATTAAGTATCGGGTCTTTATTATCTTGATGGGTTTGCTTACCCTAATCGGTCTCTCCCTCCTCTTAAACAAATCAAAAATCGGTTTAATGATTCGGGCCGGTGTGTCCAATAAAGAAATGGTACAGGCCCTAGGCATCAACATTAAACAGGTTTTTGCCATGGTATTTATGTTGGGAGCAGGATTAGCTGCACTGGGAGGTGTTCTCCTTGGACCATACTCTGGAACCATTCAACCTGGGATTGGTTTTGAAAATCAGTTGCTGGCATTTATCGTAGTCGTCATTGGAGGATTAGGGAGCATCAGTGGTTCTGCTCTCGCGGGGATTCTCGTGGGATTGGCCGGTTCTTTCATGGCCTTTTATTTTCCTGAAGGGGCACTGGCTGTGAACGTACTCTTAATGGCGCTGGTCCTTCTCTTAAAACCAAAGGGACTTTTCAATTTCAGGGGGTAAATGACAATGAAGAATCGATTAAAAAATCCGAAAGCCCTTTTTCTCCTTTTCCTTACTGCCCTGATGTTTCTCATTCCATTGTTTACAGACTCCCGTAGTGTCTTAATGCTATTTGCCCAAATCTATTTGTTTGCCATCTTTGCTTTATCTTATGATTTATTAATGGGCTATACAGGCATTATTTCCTTTGGCCATGCCATGTTTTTCGGCATTGGAGCCTACTCCGCGGGAATCCTGCTCCGGACAGGGGATGGAGCCTGGACCCATTTTTTCCTGGCGGTTATTGCGGCTCTCATCCTTTCCATGGTGGTTAGCTTTATTGTGGGCATGCTATCCCTTCGCCTGACCCATACCTTTTATGCCATGATTACTCTGGCATTTGCGGAACTCTTTTTTATCCTGGCTGAGAAGTGGCGCTCTTTAACCAAAGGGACAGATGGATTTACCTTTCCTGTTCCTTCCTTCTTTCATGACCGGCTTAACTTCTATTACACCTGCTTACTTTTATTGATTTTTATTTTTCTTGCCTTATCCCGTTTTGTAAACTCCCCTGTGGGACGGATTCTACAAGCTATTCGGGAAAATAAACAACGGACCGAATCTTTAGGTTACAAAGTCATCCACTACAAAGTAATGGCTACAATTTTTTCCGGAATGATCGCCAGTGTGGCAGGGATTCTTTACGCCATCTCCCTCCGCTTTGTAAACACCGCCGTATTTGGCGTGGATAAAACCCTGGATGCTTTATTGATGACCATCATCGGGGGAACGGGGACATTGTATGGTGCTGTCCTTGGTTCCTTTGTTGTGGAATTCGCCCATAAATGGCTCTCCGACCTGGCAGATGTCCATTGGATTTTTGAACGTTGGATGATTCTCTTTGGATTAGTCTACATCCTGATTGTCCTCTTCTTCCCAAAAGGGATTCTAGGGGCTTTTCGCAGGAGAAAATTAGAGGGGAAATAGCCCCTTCTTGCAGGATTAATCAAGTTTACATCCAACCTTTATTTAAAAAGAAAGGAGGTATATTTCATGGATTTTCAAGCAATTTTGACTGAAGAAAGAGAAGATGGAATCGGTATTATTACTTTAAACCGGCCAGAAAAAAGAAATGCCATTAACATTCAAATGAGGCGTGAGATTTCCTTTTGCTTAAATCAATGGAAAAACCAGCCTGATATAGGCGTTGTCATTTTTACGGGATTTGAAACCTTTTTTTCAGCGGGCTTTGATTTGAAAGAATTTAAAAACCCTGCTTTATTTGATGAACTTTTAGAATCCTCATCCCGATATCATAGAGATGTCTGGCATTTTCCAAAACCTACAATTGCTGTAATCAATGGACCTGCATTAGGTGGCGGTTTTGATTTGGTTACCCTTTGTGATTTAAGGATTTGTTCCCCTTCAGCAAACTTTGGCCATCCAGAAATTAAATTTGGTGCCCCACCTATCTTTTCTCCGTTAAAATGGATCATTGGGGAGGGTCTGGCCAGGGATTTATGTCTAACAGGCCGTAACATCCAAGGGGAAGACGCCTATAGAATGGGCCTAGTAAGTGAAATCGTAGAAGAGGAAGGATTGTTAAAACGGGCCATTCAATTAGGTAAAACAATAATAGAAGCTCCCCTGGATACTTTAACATTTACTAAATCCTATTTTACCGCCAATACTGGAAAGGGTTTTGAGGAGTCATTTTATATTGAACATGACAAAGCTTTTCAAGAAGTGTTGCTTAATAAAGCAAAGAACAACTTCTTTTAGTGAACGGCTATCATTTGATTCCAATCTCTTTTCTCATAGTAACCTATATCTGTCTCCAGGTCTTTGATCCATACTTTCGCCGACCTTCCATCGGGATTTCCCAGCCATACATCTGACTTTTCCCGATTGGAACGAACCCACATGAGTTGATTGGTTTGCTGTAAAAATACAGGATAGAAATCCCCAAATCCTTTGGGTGGGTCTGTGATTCTTGCCTGTTTGTTGCTTTGAACATTCACCTGGTATAAAAGGGGCATAGGCCTTTCTTTCGGATCATTCACCCATTCAGACTCAACTGCCCTGGATACAGTAATCAACTGGTCATTATGCCAGGTAAAATCCCAATCTACAAATCCCTGTGGTGTATACACTCCCCTCTGAAACACAGGGAGTTCTTTTATTTTTAAACGCTTATCTTTCACAGCAAATCGCCCAATCCCTTGAATATAAGCGAGAAGGTTTTTCCCAGGGGCCCATTGCATCCAGTTTTCTTGCTTCAGCATATGGTCAAGGATTTCAAAACGTTTTCCATCCGCAGAAAGAACACATAAAGTATTGCTATCTGCAGACCAGGAAGCTGTCGGTATCCCGAGAAAGCTAAACCATTTTCCATTAGAGGACCATTTAAAATATCCAGCAGAAACAGAAAAGAAATCTTCCGATTGTTTGGGCAATGTATAAAAATGTTTCATTTTTTCTTTATTCATTTTTGCATCCAATGGTATTTTAAATAACTCCACATTGCTCCATCCGGTAGGTGTCAGGCTGGCATAAGCAGAGGCGATAAACCCCTTCCCATCTGGTAGCCAACCATAATCAGCCACACCTAATGCCACATTTTCAAAACCTGTATGCTTCTTGCGAACATCAATGATATTTAAGATGCCATCAGATTGAAAAGCCAGGATATTCTTATCAGGGGCCCATTGATAATTCCTGCCTTCAACAGAAACAGGCTTTATATGTTTATCTTCTGCAACATGATAAATCCAAATTTCATTTTCTTCTTTTCCTCTCGTATAAGCAATCCACTGGCCATCAAAAGACCACCTGGGATTGATTACATCTCCCTTATTCGTCAGCTGCTTTTCCTGTTCCCCGATCTTCAACCAAAGATTATGTCCTCGAATAAAAGCAACCTTCAGCTCATCACTGGCATAGGCCTGAATAGGAAAGAACATGAAAACCAGAAGGAAAATAAATAACCAGCCGAATCTTTGTGCTTTAATCATCCTTTTCTCATCCTTATGTACAAAGTAAAAAGCCCTTTTCTTAATATCTCGAAAAGGGCTTTTTTTCATCCAGTAAATTTAATTTTTAAGTAGTTTTAGGTAATTGTTTATTTTTAGCCACCTTTTCAATCATCCAAATCAAACCAAGGGAAATGAGGGTTAAAAAAACCATCATCATGGTAATGCCTCCCCCATGGACCAATAAGATCGGAATCCATAAGAAACTTAAGATTAAATGGATTTTGCGAATATATTTATTTTTTACCCGTTTAATAAAGAAGCCGTAAAGGGATAAAACAAGCAAAATGATTGTCGCCACAATCCCAGTCATGGTTCTTCGATTATCAAAGTCCGTCAACAAATAATACACACCATGTACTGTACCTAAAAACAATGCTACCCAGCCGAAATAGGTATGGATGGAAAATACTTTTCTGCCCACTTTTTTAATGGTATGGGAAAAAGATTTCAGCTTTTTCTTTAAAACAAACCAATAAAAACAGACGGCCCCGGAAACAATAGACAAATAACCAAGCAATTGAAAAATGCCTGAAGCCCTTTCCTTCTCTTCATGGTGATGGCGTTCTCCAGCAGGCAGTATTTGACCATTAGCTGCCTGAACCTCTCCTCCTGGAAACCGTTCAGGTTTATCTGGCATATTTACTATGGAAAAAACTGTAAGAAATACACTCACTGCAATAATTAAAATAGCTGGGATTAAGACACCAACATTTTTTTTCAAGAAACTCTCCTCCATATTTTTAAACGTTTTATGAATTGCTCTCTGCTTTTGTATCGGCTCTCTTCAAAATGCGGATAACAATGAGGAAAGCAACAATGGAACCTGTCAAAGCATAGAACAGTTTAATTTCCGGGATCGCTGTGTCTGTACCAATAGCAACGCCATGGTACAACGCAAATAAAAAAGCAGGAAAAGAGAGAAAGTGCATAACCCGCCAGCTTTTAATACCGATACGGCTTAATAAATCGGAAGATAGCACAAGAGCAAAAATAAGATAGAAAGAAATAATGCCTAAGGCAATCTCAAAGGAGGCTTTCTTTGCAGTAAAAGGGACCAGAATTTCAAGAAAAGAGTAACCAACATAGGTGTCATAAATCAAAACCAGTCCATGAGTAATACTAAATAACAACCCTAGCCATCCAGTAAAGGAGTGGAGGACAGAAGCATGGATAAGGGCACGAGGAGGCATGGCTCTTAGACTTTGGAGTAGCCCAGCTACAACAGAGACAAATAGCAAAAGATATGCAGTTAATCCCAGGGCCCGGGTGGTATCCCAAACAGAGAACCAACTCCCAATCACATTTGAAAATTCCATTTCTCTTCACCTGCTTCAAAAAGATACAGCTTAAGAATATAAAGAAAAACTGAAAAAAAGGTGAAAATCTCCCTTAATAACCAGAAGGTAGTTACTATTTTACGCTGATAGCTTGGCTCCCCATTTGTATCCAAGCCTCTTCAAATTTTTTTCGATCAACAGCTTTGTTTGGCACCTCAGTTAAAGGGTCATTAATGTATACATATTCCTTACTATATCCGGTCAAAATCACACTATGCTCTTTGTAGGTTACCTGCATATCCCCATTTTTAGTGGTGAAAATTTCAAACTCGCTTTCTGGTAAATATTTAAAACTAGAATTTGTTATCATCCATACTGGGGAACCAAAGTTTCCTGACTTTTTCAATTTACTAAGTAATTTAGATCTTATCTCTTTAACACGTTCTAATATGCTAGGTAAGTTTTTAAGATTTCCGGTCCTGCCACCAGCAACCGTACCAGAAACCTATGCATAGCAAACTAAGTGAAAAAAGGACCTTTCGGCCCTTAAAAATATAACGATAATTTAACTGTTTTTCCGTTTTAGTTCCCCCATAAGAGATTTGATACTACGTCAAGAAAGTAGACACAGATTTTCTACCGCGCTAACGCTTGGTGGCCTTTATAAAAAAGATTAAAAGAAAAACCATTTTTAACCTTTTTTATAAAGGAAATTTCTATGCCACTGATTGTTTACTATACATTTTCTCGAATTCATTAGGTGTATGGTAATTAAGCGTTGAGTGAATCCTCTTAGAATTATAAAAGAACTCTATGTATTCAAAGAGGGATTTTTTCGCTTCATGCCTTGTTTTAAATTTTGTTTGATAAACAAGTTCACGTTTAAGAATTCCGTGAAAGGATTCAATACAAGCGTTGTCGTAACAGTTTCCTTTACGGCTCATACTGCCTTTCATTTTATATTGTTTTAATAGTTTCTGATATTCGCTGGAAGCGTACTGAACCCCACGATCCGAATGATGAATCAACCCCTTTTCGGGCTTCTGTCGATGGTAAGCCATTTTTAAGGCGTTGATTACAAGCTCTTTCGTCATCGTTTTATCCATGGACCATCCCACAATTTTACGTGAATATAGATCCATTACACTGGCTAAATAAAGCCATCCTTCATCGGTAGGAATATAAGTGATATCCGTTACCCAAGCTTGATTAGGCTTGCTTACTTTAAATTGTCGATTCAGTACATTTTCGCTTACTGGGTGTTGATGCTTGGAATTTGTAGTTGCTTTATACTTTTTCACCGTACAAGACTTCCAATTATTTTTTGTCATAATACGTGAAACTGTACGTTCGCTAACCTTTATTCCACGCTTGTTTAGGATTTTTGTGATTTTTATACTTCCATATCGCTGCTTGAATTCTAGATGAGTTTGTAAGATTTTTTGGGATAGCTCTTCATGCTTTTTTGTTCGATCACTCTTTGGCCGTTTCAACCATTTAAAATAACCGCCTTTAGAAACTCCCAGGACTTTGCACATCTTCTCCACTCGGTATTGGGAGCGATGGTGATGAATAAATTCGAACTTTAGCGAGGGCTTTTCGCGAAGTAGTGCATCGCCTTTTTTAGGATTTCATTTTCCTCCTCTAAATCACGTAATTGTTTTTGTAATGCCCTTAACTCAGCTTCAGGAGAAGAAAACGTTTGTGCAGATTTCATTTCAGTCTGCTGACCATATTTCTTGATCCAGCCATGTAAAGTATTTATATTTACGCCAGTTTCTCGAGCCACCTGTGCCACTGGCTTATGATTCTCCAGAATATACTTTACCGTTTCTTTTTTAAATGTTTCATCGTACCGCTTTCCGTTATCTTTTGACATCAAGACACACCTCATCATTGTTATATATTTTTATTATAACAATCTGTGTCTACTTTTTAGTCTAGCATCAATTCTACCATCATATTAATTTTAATTTTTTTTGTTAATTGTTTATTACTGCTAACTATTGTTTCATGGATTATACAACAATTAAATTTTTAACTTTATATTTGTTACTAACTTTGTTTTTTATAATCATATAAGCTTTTTCTACTTTTCCCAAAAACCTTTCTTTTTCTTTTTCATCAGAAAAACCTTTGTATCTAAAATCTATTCCATCATCAATATACAAACGATCAAACTCTTCTTGAATACTAACTAAGATTGAATCTATTTCTTCATCATCTGCTAGTTCATCTACCAAATCATTATTAATTAATAACCCTTTTTCATTGTATATCCACATAGGATAACACTTGTACTCTAATTGTAATTTGATTACCTGCATTTTATAATACTCCTTATCGTATAGATACGGGATTAGCACCAACTACAAACCCATTACTTCCAGTGGTGATTGCTACCTGTTGTTTTACACCATTATATACTAATTCATATATAGGTCTTCCGGTACCTTTTCCTTGATACCCTACTACCTTCCCACTTTCTAATGCCTTCATAATAAAATTAGGAATATCCTCTTTAGCAATTCCTTTAGTTGCAAATTCTTCTGCATGGTTCATAATATGTTCTAAACCGGCTTTGGCATTTCCATTTTCCAACCACACTAGCTTTCCTTCAGGCGTTTTTGTAATAGATACAATGTCTGGATTATACTTGACTCCACTTTTTGCTAATTCATCAAGCAAATCAGAGTTAAAACCACCCACAGTAGCTGAAGTAGTACCATCGGGCACATCCACTTTCTGACTACTAACAGATGGCTTGGAAACTTGCCCAGGATTCATTAATTTATTTGCTAATCCTAATCCCTGGCCTCCCACCAATAAGGCGGTTAATCCAACACCCAGGGCTGCGCCAATGACTGCTTTTGGTATGCTGATCTTTCGATTATGTAAGGTATCATCAGCCATACTGGTAATTGCTCCACTTAAGGCACTTCCAGTTACAAGAGTTTTTAAGCCTGTCCCAGCTAATTTTCCAACTATTCCTAAGACTCCCCCGCCAATAGCACCAAGTGCCCCACCGATGCCCATTTCTTTGGTTAAATCTTCACCCCGTAAGCCAGTGAAATAGCCAATGCCCCCAGAGATCGCCATGCCGGCTAAAATGGATAATCCAATAGGTAGGAGAGGTCCTTTCGGCCCTATAAATGTGACAATATAATTCACAATCCACCCAATTATCTCCCTATTCATCTTTAAATAATTGAACTTCATTCATATAAATCATTTATAAGATAGAATAATAAATTTCCTTCACGATTGTCTATTGCCATATACATTAAATCATCTATTATTACTAAATCTGATTCCTTTATTCGATTGAGCTGTATCTGGAACTTTCTAATTTATTCCTGTATTTTCAAAATATATATGGACTCGCCCATACTAGAAAACACCACTTTAAATCCCATGTGTATACGGGCAAAAAAGAAAGTCACACCAGCCGAAACTGTATGACTGATACATTACCTCATTCCGTAGTATGGATCCTCTACATGACCATCTATTTCATTTACTGTCTCCTCAATTATCTGTCTAACCTCTTTTTTTAAATTGCTTGTTAATGAACTCTTAATAGTAACATACAACTTTGATAAACCTAATCTACCAACAATCAATGTTAGATACTCAATAATTTCATCTGAATCAAAATCAATAATACTTAAAAGCCATTCTTCTATTTCTCTCTTTACATCCTCATCTAACAATTCATAGGTGTGCCATTGTCTATCAGCTAATTCAAGTAAAGATTCTAAAGATTCCTCTAAGTTAGAATTAGTGGTTCTGATTTCACTTAAAAAACTACTAAACAACTTTTTCAACTCATCAACAGACATATAATCAGGTAAAGATCTATAATACTCTAACATCATTTAATCCCCTCCACAGGAATGTGAGTTATATTACTCGGTTTATTATAGAATTTACCATCTTGTCCAAGCAATTTATTACCCACTTTTATCTGGGCTGTCCATCCACTCCCTGAATTACTTCCTGGAAATTTTGCCGCCGCATTTGCATCAGGTGCATGCCATTTAATTTCAATTTTAGTACCATTAATTGTAAAATTGTATTTATATCCATCTGTAATTGTCGCCGATGGTTTAAAAGTATTAACAGCATCTTTAGGAACCATCTTTTGGAGGAATTCTAAAGGTATCTTTCCGTCTTTTAATAACTGCTGCGCTGCAAACTTAGGGTCGTAAACGGTTAATGCGTTGTTTCCAATCTTAGGCGTTCCCTCACCAACTACCGTACCAGTACCCTTTCCAGTCCCATCCGGCACATCCACTTTCTGACTACTAACAGATGGTTTAGAAACCTGCCCAGGATTCATTAATTTATTTGCTAATCCTAATCCCTGGCCTCCCAACATTAAGGTGGTTAATCCAACACCCAGGGCTGCTCCAATGACTGCTTTTGGTATACTGGGTTTCCGATTATGTAAGGTATCATCAGCCATACTGGTAATTGCTCCACTTAAGGCACTTCCAGTTACAAGAGTTTTTAAGCCTGTCCCAGCTAATTTTCCAACTATTCCTAAGACTCCCCCGCCAATAGCACCAAGTGCCCCACCGATGCCCATTTCTTTGGTTAAATCTTCACCCCGTAAGCCAGTGAAATAGCCAATGCCCCCAGAGATCGCCATGCCGGCTAAAATGGATAATCCAATAGGTAGGAGAGGTGCAACGAAGATACCCGCTATCGTTAAACCAATCCCTGCAACAGCTGCAGCAGTAAACTCCCAATTGTCCGCAATCCATTGGCCTGCATCTGCTAAACCGTTCAGAATAGAACTTCCTATATCCCCTAATGTATCAATGGCGTTTTGCGTAAAGCTATCTAGTTTATCCCCTACGGATTGAACAAAATCTGTAAGACTATCAATCCATCCTTTATCCTCATCGGCAGAAGTACCATCTGGATTGCTTCCTTTTTCTGACGACTCAGCATCAGTACCAGGAAGAGATGGGTTGGATAAATCCGAATCGGAGAGAGATGGATTTGGCAATGATGGATTGGGAAGGCTTGTATTGGGTAAAGACGGATTTGGCAAACTTGGATTAGGCAGGGAAACTTCAGCTTGTGCAGAAAATAGGCCTACCTGCAACAATAAAACTAGTAAAAAAGTAAAAATAGTCATCTTTTTCTTCATTTTATCGCCTCCTTTTTGTTAGACATAGAAAAAGAATGTGATTATAAACCCTGCTAAAATAAAAGGTGCAAAGGGAAGAGTATCCCCTTTTTCCATGGAATGTTTTTTTCGTAATGTCCTATATACATAAAGGATGAGGACCCATCCTCCACCGATTAAATGGGAAAAAATAAAGATCCATAAGGTAGGTTCCCATCCCAATCCCAGGCCAAGGAGGGAAAAAAGCTTAATATCTCCGCCGCCAACCCCACCTTTTGAAAAAATGGCGAGTATCCATAATGCTAGAAAGAAAGCAACAGCAGACAAGAGGTACATCCCCAGATGCTGAGGATGTAATAGGTGCAATATGAGAAAAATAATCCCTCCCATTCCTAACAACCAATCGGGAATAATCCGTTTTTTTAAATCGGTGATGACCGCGACCACCAGGATGATTCCTGCAATCCACCAAGTCCATTCATGAATCCATGTCATTTTCACTTGCCTCTTCTTTCCTTAAAATTCAATAGTGATTGGTGGCATTTTTTCCAGATAGACAAGTTTTGGACCTACCCCTTCCCCTTCCACCCGATCAAAATCAGGCAATGGCAATCCGGAAATCCATACAGGATTTAGTTCAGTTTGAGCAATGACACGGATCCGCCCTTTTGATGTATAGGGCATCTCAATCCGTCCATGGGCGATTTGATCACTATTTTCATAGGAACCATTCTTCTTTAGATATTCCTGAACATAAGCCGCTAGTTCTTCTTTATGAGCAGAAAGAATGAACCACACTTTCTGCCCAATGATTGTACTGTTAAAATCATAGGCTAACTGAAGAAGGGTAGGCACTGGAATTTCTTCATAGTCTGCAAAATAGAGAGAATCTTGTTGGCTTTCATCCGTAACCATGCCATCCACCACTTCTCTTCTGGCTTCCTCAGGATCAATCCCGGGATGCTCTGAAAGGACCTTTTCCACTTCTTCCTGGATTTTTATATTAATTAAAGTAAGTAAGTCAGAATTTTGACGTATAATTTCATTCACTTTTTGTGTTGCCGCTAAACTGGCAGCATCTGCAGAGGTGTGGGAGTGGGAATGAGCGTACCAAACTTTACTTAGGTTTAAAATCAAAACCAATGCGAACAGAAAAAGAGCGAAATAGACGAGGAAAGCAACGGTAACATTTCCCTTTTCATTTAACAGGTTCCTCATCTAAAATCCCTTCCCGCTCATAAAATTCAAAATGAGCATACCAATGATAAAAATCATAATCGAAGGGGTAAATACCAGAGTGGTGACCAGTGCAAGTTTTGGGCCAGCCTTTCTTGCCTGATCCTTGGCCCGTTCTTCACGGATTTTACGCATCCCTTCTGCCTGCAAACGAAATGTTTTAGCAAAGGGAACCCCAAGGCGAATGGCCTGTATTAAATCATGGGTAAGATTCTCCACGTCCGGGTTCTGGGTTCTCCGAGACAGATTCATGAGAGCTTCTTCCCTGGGAACCCCTAATTTTACTTCATCATTGAATACACTCAGCTCATCGCTTAAGGCTCCTTCTGTTGTTTTCACATATCTCTGCAGAGCTGTTTCCAGGCTAAGGCCAGCAGAAAGGGTGATGGAAATGGTATCAAAAAAATCAGGAAGTTCCTGAGAAATAGCCATTTGCCGCAGGTCTCCCAGCTGTTTTAAAACCAAAAGAGGGATGAAGAAGCCCAGCAGTAAAAACAACAATGGAGCAGCCATCCCCAGGAAAAAAAGAGGAATCATCATTAGCATCCCAGTAATTAAACCAAGGATGGCTGACAGCATTTTTAACCCATGAATATCTATTGCCTGAAGACGAAAAGGCCGACCGGCACGGGTTAAATTTTTTTCAATGTCATCCGTTTTACTGAAAAAGGTGAGTTTACTCCCCAATGGGGCCAAATCTTTCGACCAGCTTACCAGCTTTTTCACCCATTTCTCTTGCCAGCTAACTTTTTTCAGTACTTGTTCCCTGGCAAAAATGGCAGTAATTTTATCCCGGAGTTTGCTCCTATGTATGGTAAAGCGATAATAATAGAAAGAAAAAACTAAAAATAAAGCCACCGCTCCATAAATCAAGATGGTTATTTCCGTCATCTCCCTCACCTCCTAAACTCGGATATTGCTAATTCTTCGAACCAGAAGAAAACCGATGATTTGTCCTACAATAAATACACCCAACAATAATAACCCGATCGGATTTAACAAAAGTTTCCCTAAATCCATGGACTGGCTAAAAATAAGCACAATAAACAAACCAAGTATGGGTAAAATAAAGGCTGTATACCTTCCTTCTGCTGTTGCCGTTTCAATGGATTTTTGCACCAAAATCCGCTGTTTTAATGTGTCTGCCATTTGGTCCATGACTTGAAACAAATTCCCTCCGGATTCCTTCTGTAATAAAATCGTGGAAGAAAAAAAGCGTAGTTCCCTGCTCGGGAGGCGTTCCAATAGGTGCTTAAACCCTTCACTCAATTCCACCCCTAAGGCAAGTTCGTTTACAAGATTGCGAAAATGGGGACCTAATGGATAATCAAGGATACGGGCTACATGCTGTAATCCCTGCTGTATGGAAAAACCGGCTCGGACCGTATTCCCCAGCATACGGCATACTTCTGGCAGCTGTTCCTCTACTTGAAGCAAATACTTGGCTTTCCGTTGACGATAAAAAAGCCAAATCCCGCTTTCAACCAATCCAATCCCTAAGACTAACCCAATTAAAGAGGAGACTGCCAGCATTTTTGAGACAATAAGCCAGGAAGCCATATAAAAAACCACCCGGAAGGCCATATATTCTGAAGGTTTAATAGTAAGATTCATTTCTAATAACTTTTGGGAAATCACTTTTCCCCGTTCGGACCGGTCAAATCGATCCCCTAATTTCCCCAGGAAACTTTTACGCTTCTTCGCCATAAATAATGGTTTAATATTTTTCTTAATCTTGTTTTTACTCACCCAATATTGAATGAAAAAATACACACCAATTTGCAGAAGGATTGTGCCAATAAAGGCGACGAGGAAGTAAGTCATCATGTCTGGTACACCTGCTTCCTATCCATCTCCTTCTCATAGCAAGCAAGATCTGGTTCAAAGTCAGACAAATCCTGCTGAATTCCATACACTTGAAAACGTTCTAAAGAGCGGGGATAAACACCTGTTGCGATAAAGTTCCCCAGTACATGATGATTTTCATCGATCTGATTTTCATCGATCCCCTGGCGGTCAAAGCGAAAGATTTCTTCTATTTTTTCCAGGCTGCCGTCTTTGCCTTTTTGCACTTCGGAAATGGACAACACTTTACGGCTTCCATCCTCTAAACGGCCGATTTGGACAATATAATCTAAAGCGGAATAAATATAATCCCGGATTACCTCTGACCCCAGGCCTGTCCCGGACATAATGACCATGGACTCTAAACGGCGAATGGCATCTGCCACAGAATTGGCATGAAGAGTGGTTAAAGAGCCTTCATGGCCTGTGTTCATGGCTTGCAACATATCAAAGGCTTCTCCGCTCCGAACTTCCCCAACAACAATTCGGTCTGGACGCATCCGCAAAGCGTTTCGAACTAACTCCCGTATATTAATTCTCCCCGTTCCCTCTACATTGGCGGGACGAGCTTCTAACCCTACCACATGTTTTCGATTCAGGCGCAATTCAGCCATATCCTCAATGGTAATGACCCGTTCACCTTCAGGAATCGCAGCTGCCATGGCGTTAAGCAAGGTAGTTTTCCCACTCCCTGTTCCCCCGGAAATCAAAACATTTAATCTTGCTTTCACGATGTTTTGCAAAAAGCGGGAAATATCAGGTGAAAAAGTGCCAAACCCCATTAAATTATCCATTGTATAGGGATTTTTTGAAAAACGGCGAATGGAAACCGTTGACCCAAAAAGGCTAACGGGGGCAATGACTGCATTCACCCGGCTTCCATCGGGCAAGCGTGCATCTACCATAGGCGAACTTTCATCAATTCTTCGTCCCATGGGAGCGACAATCCGTTCGATGATTTGCCTCAAGTGTTCTTCATTTTTAAAGCGAACAGGAACCTGCTCCAACTTCCCTTTCTTTTCAACAAATACCCGGTCATATCCATTGATTAGGATTTCCGTAATTCCTTCATCCTTCAAAAGCCCTTCCAAAGGCCCCAGGCCAACGGACTCATTGAGAATTCTCGATACCAAAAAATCCCGGTCTCTTCGGGGAAGGACAAGGCGTTCTTCACTCATAAATTGGGCCAGGATCCGTTCTACTGCCCTGCGCATTTCTTCAGCTGGCAAACGAGTAATGGATTGAATGTCCGCTTCCCCGAGAAGACGGTTTTTATAATGGCGGCCTAAGGTTTCCAGGTATTCATTTCGATCTTCTTCTAAATAGGAATGGATAGGTGCCTGACCTTGATTTTTACTGAATAGTGGCATACCTCTTCCTCCTATAAAACTTTCTTCTTATGCTTTCTCTCTGCAAAAGGAGAAAGTTTCTTCAAAAATGTGCCTTCATTCTTTTCTTCTTCCTGTATTCCAGTACCTGATATCAGTGCCTGAGCCAATTGGCGAATACTTTTTGCAAAAGGAGAAAGTTTCTTCTCCTGGGGTTGTTTCCGTATTGGTTCAGTTAGATTTAATTTGTTCTGGATCGTTTTCCAGTCAGATGGCAACGTCATAAAGTAATTGATTTCCTCCATCTTTTTTAAATCATTTACTACGATTTCATTTTTTTCGTGAATTTGATTAAATACTACGCTTAAGTGTTCTGGGCTGTTATCAATAGTCAATCGTCGGAAAAGATCCAGACTTTGCCGCAGAACCATTAAAGAAGGAATATCTAGAGTAGAAATATAAAAGATTCGATCTGCTTCCATTAATGCCATCTGCTTTTTCTCATCCATACCTGTGGGAAGATCTACCACTACATAATCATAGTATCTTCTGGCTACCCTTAAGAGTCGCTGAATATGGTCAGGCGTAACATACTCCCCTTTTTCTGTATCAGAGGGACTTACAAGAACATCCATTTGTGATATGGTTTCTCGAACCACAACATTCCGTAAATGGGTTTCATTCAATTCCCCCATTACGGGAATTAAATCATAAATGGAACGATTCTCTTTCAACCCAAATAAAGGTGATATTCCTCCATTTTGCAAGTTTAAATCCACCAGCAAAACATTATAAGGATAATCCAATTGCAGAGTATGGGCTAAAGTACCAGAAATAAGAGATTTCCCTACTCCCCCTTTTCCGCTATAAAAAGCAACGACCTGCCCTTTTCCTTTGGTTGTAGTTCCTGGAAAAAAGCGAGCAGTTTCACTGGCAGACACCATCTCCTGTTTTAGCCGCAGGGCCCGGCGTACCACATCCCCTAACATGACTTCCTCATCGGGAATCATAATAATATCCATAACCCCAGACCGTTGGACTTCCCGCATCATGCTAAAATCTCTGGATTCAGCAAGAAAAATCACAAGACTACCTGGAGATTCAGACAATATAAAACTAACGGTTTCCGGTGATGCCCCATGAGTAGGCTCATGAAGTAATACTAAATCCGGACTAAAACGAAAGACTCCAGCACTAACTTCTTCTTGAGTAATCGTGTCTAGAGAAATGGGCAAGCCTGTTAAATGGTCTTCCATTCTGGAGCGGATTTCTGCAGAATCGGTAATAAGGAGCAAACTCCATTCCCGCATTTCCTGGTTATTCATTCAGATTCCATCCTTTCCGGTTTTCAAAATGTTGCCTTAATTCACCCGTGTATTGTTGGCCTTCAGGATGCGAATTCGGTCACTATAATTCAACACATCTGTTAGGGCTATGGCATCCTCAATGGATACTTCCACACCAATGCCTTCCAACTGGCTTTTCTGTTTATCTCCACTCTGATAAACCGTAAGAACCAACACATCACGTTTAAATAATATGGTTTCCCTTTGATTGCCTACCTGCCGGGAAACAATAATATCCACCCGATCCATGGGTTCAAGAACAGAATCAAATTGCACTTTGTTATCGGCCATCACTCTAACGAGACGGCTGGTTGAGCTGTTTGCCTGGCCATCCATGGGCTTCAACATATTTTTCGCCAATACATCCCCTTTCTTTAAAGGAAGAAGGCTAACTGATTCCTGAATTACTTTAGGGTCTAAAACAACAGACTCAGGGGCATATTGCAACGGAATCTCTTTTACTTCAAAATCGGATAGCTTTAAGGGTGTCCGAGGCTCAATATCATATTTGGCTACGTAAGTTTTGGACATTACACCCATTCTTTCTTGCAAAACAGCTACCTGATTAGAAAAAAGCACCCCAGCCAAAATAGCCATTATAATGGCAAGGGAGAGAAAAAGAATGGCTTTGCGTTTTAATTCTAGCAATCTAGATGCCCTCACTTTCTTTCAATATGTATAATTTAAAAATGTATTATTGATATAAAGGGGCTGTAACTTTCCATTGAAAAGGAAAAGCTAAATCAGATGAACGGAAAGCTTTGGGAATTAAAACCGGATAAATGGAACTATGTACCGTTAGAGTGGCTTCTGAATTCACCTTATCAATTACTACATCAACCTTCGTTAAAGAATAATAGGATGTAGCCGGCCCAAAACTCTTTTCTGCAGCCTGTTTGGTTGGTTCCGTTTGCCAAACCGTAGAGGCAACTCTTATCCCATCTCTAGCTGCAGCCTGTGTATTCAGAATGGCATACCCAATCACCGCAAACTGCCAAACTACTAATCCTAAAAGAATAAAAAAAGGCAGTATAGCTATAAATTCAACGGAACTAGAACCCCGATTATTACGGAACCAGTGGAACACTAGCAATTCCTCCTTTGTCTGTATTTCAATTATTTTGTCGTTTAAACTAATTCTATGGAATATTAGATGATTCTTCAACTATTATTGTTAATAATTTACTGCCAATTGTCTCCTTAGCAAATAAAAAAGTAGGAAATAATTTTCCGATTTAGCAACTTTTTATATGGCTGTTTCGTGGATAGGTTGAAGGGGGGAACGCGGTGGATTTAGATGAGGCATTTGAAGCATATGTAGATGATCTATATCGATACTTGTTTTCCCTTTCAAAAAATCACCATACGGCGGAGGATTTAGTCCAAGAGACTTTTTACCGGGCGTATCTTCAGTTGTCGGAAAATGACATTAATCATATTAAACTTTGGCTGTTTAAAGTGGCCTATCATACCTTTATCGATTTTATCAGAAAACATAAAAGGCTGGTTATTACCGATAAAATACATAATCAAATTAGTATGAAAACACCGGAAATTGATCTTTTAGAGAAGGAAGGCTTTACCGCACTTATGAACGATATTCATTCATTGAAGGAAACTGAAATGCATGCACTGGTTCTTTGTGACTTGCATCAGTTGAGTTTAAAAGAAGCGGCTGAAATTCTTCAATTAAATATAAATACGCTGAAGAGCCATTTATCAAGGGGAAGGAAAAAGGTAGTTGAAAGGGTCAAGGAAAGGAGGAGGCAAGATGGTTATGGATAAAGAGCAAAATCAAAACGATGAGGAACTTTATCAATCATTTTTAAATGAATCGATGCAAGACTATGAAAAAAGCCACATGGTACCGGAAAAAAATCAAAAAAGACTGATTAAAGAGAGCAGAAATCATGCACTAAAGACAAATATTATGATTAGTCTGGCTGTATTATTACTCATTGTGCCAGTGCTTACATTAAGCAGCTATTTGTATTACGCGATTGGCGGAAAAGCGAATCATCTAATTGATATCGCCACAAAAACCATTTATGTAACGGAACCAAACATGAGTTTGGAAGAAATGGACTTAGAAGAGGATATCGGATTTTTTACGATGAATATTTATTTTGATGTATTTAAGCGTATTGGAAAAGAGGATTATAAAACGGGGGAGTACTCGGTTAGTTTTGCGCTGGATAAGCCAAATTTTCCTGAGCGGGATATCGAACTTGAGAGGCCGCTTCCAATTACGGGAGACATGGAGACAGACATGCTTTTTCATCCGGAAGGGCAATATGGCAAAACAGTCTATTCGGACTGGGATATTCTCGATCACCTTCCGGATGGAACGGTGGGGGAGATTTATCTATCTTTAAATCAATTAATGAAGCCAGATGAGATTGAAAAACAGCTCGGGAATAAAGTTGAGGTAAGATGGGTAGCCGTTGATACAGGGCTTGAGGATAAAAAACTATATGAAGCGGGATATTCGATTGCGCCAATCGGCTATCCTCTGCAAGTCGATACCACCACATGGTCACCATTTAATGGTAAAGAACAGTCAAATGAGGAGGTATTTTTAGATATTTTAAAATTCTTGGCCAAGGATGAAAAAACAGCCGAGAAAATATCACGGGCAAGATCTTTAGTTTTAAAAGAAAGAATCCCTTATATCGAGAAAAATGGGATCCAAGTCTATGGAGCAGTTGTCACCGGACCAACTCCGGAATTAAGAAAACTGAAGGATAATGATCTGATCAGGGTCATGAAGGTGGGGGAAGTGAAGCTATGGAACTGGAAATGAACAATAATAACAAAGGAAAACAAAGAAAACTGCCAACCATTTCGGGATTTCTATCCTTCCTGATCGCTCTTATCGCCCTAGCGGGAGTTAATATTGCATTATTAGTTGATATCGATGATTTTCCGGAAATGTTTCTCGTCACCCTGCCGATTGTTGGTTTTTTCCTAGGGCTACTTGGGTTGATTACATCCAAAAGATCGAAATTATATGCACTTTGGGGGATAGGGATTAGTTTGTTCATTCTAGTTTTTACATTTTTAATGATTGGGCTATCTTGGGTAGGAATTAATCCGAAGCCTTGATATGTTAGTGCAGGAAAAAAACGGCCGGCCATAGGGATGGAATGTTAGAGCCGTGTTAGTAATTGAACAATGATGGACTGTTTCGGCAGTCCATTTTTCTTTGGATTTAAACAGTTAAAGGGGAGCTTAATGGAATAAGCAGGTTCATTTGAAAACATATAGCAATATTTATCAAAACTTTTTTCTGTTTATTCATTATGATTATCTTGAGGTGAGCGAGTTGTATTACAGTGAAATAACTCAAAGAACAGTCTCTTATATTGAAGACAATCTGACAGAAGATATTCAACTAGATATTTTCCCCTCCATAATTGGTTATTCGAAATATCATTTATCGAGGGTATTTAAACAGGAAACAGGGAAATCGATTGGGGAATATATACGTTTACGTAGATTAGCAGTGGCTTCGATGCTTCTGTTACAAACAGATGAATCAATTATATCAATCGCCTTCTTTTTTCGTTTTCAATCTCAAGAGGCGTTTTCAAGAGCATTTAAAGAAGTGTATAGCTTGCCTCCCGGAAAATATCGTAAGGTGATGAAAGCTGTACGAATGATAAAGGAGGAAAATGATATGAACAAACAAGAACAAATTAAAGGATGGAATTTAAGTGGTTCTAATCCTGAACTGTATGAATTAATAGTAGACGGAAATGTATTTCACACAGGGACAAAATCGGGATTGCTATATGCTAAAGGTGAAGCAAATGAACAACAATTTGGGACAATGATGCAAGGTTTCAAAGCAGATGATTACAAGGGAAAACGAATTAAGATGTCTTGTTTTTTAAAAACAGAAAAGGTGGCAAAATGTGGTGCTTGGCTTCGTATTGATAATGTATCTGGTGATACAATTCAATTTGATAATATGGATAATCGTTCTATTCAAGGCACTACGGAGTGGAATCTCTATTCCATTGTTTTAGATGTTCCGGAAGAAAGTTCCTCCATTCACTTTGGTGTTCTACTTATTGGAAAAGGAAAAGTATGGGCAGACGTTTTCCGTTTTGAGGAAGTAAATGAGAAAGTAGCTACGACGAATATACTTTCACAAGAACAATTACCGAAACAACCAAGTAATCTAGATTTTAGTGAGTAATCACTTCGGTCCTAGTTTTAATTTTTTACCAATCTCTTTGGTTAGAAAGAATATTGCTTAACAAAATTCGAGTATAACTTTTAATCAACTAAAAATACCATAAACAATTTAGTTTTTCCTTCAACAACATATTTTTCAACTTTCGTTTCCCACCAAGGTAATACGACAATCTCTAAATCTGAAATAATTTCATTTTTCATATTCAAATCTGATACCATAAATTTACTAAAATCGTTAATTATTAAAACAAATCCATCTTTCTTAATCCAATCAAGGTCTCTAATCCAATCAAGATATCCATCTAAACCACGAGCTGGAATTGGAAACTTAAATAAAGTATTTACTGCATTTAGATAATCTTGTAAATTTCGAATATCACTTCCGTTTATATCAGCAATAAATATAGAATCATCTTTTTGTAAAGCCTCTCTAATATAAAGCATCTCTTTCTGTGAAACAGAATAGACTTTATTTTTCATTATGACACTCCTACTTTATTTTTACAAAACTAGGTATTCCAGTGGGACTTTGGGTATCTCCATAATGACTATCGGTATAATAAATAGAACCGTCACTTCCAACAACAAATCGTTCTGCATCTCTCCCTTCATTTGGTAATTTATTATTTACGTCAAATTCTTTATAAGTTATTGGATTGCCTGCCGCATCAGTTTTTGGAAGAGTTCCATCACTATTTCGATAGGCGCCTCCAGCTTTTGTACCAGCGGTTTGCCCAGCTATATTACCTTTCCACCCACTTTTATTATATTTGTTAAAAGAATTCTGTACATTTTCAGGCAAATCATTAACACTCATAGAAAAAATAGTACTTTTTCCCTCGCCAGCAAGAGTACCAGAACCTTTTCCCACCCCATCTGGCACATCAACTTTCTGACTACTGATAGATGGCTTGGAAGCCTGCCCAGGATTCATTATTTTATTCGCTAATCCTGTACCTCCCACCATTAAGGCGGTTAACCCAACACCAAGGGCTGCTCCAATGACTGCTTTGGGTATACTAAGTTTCCGATTATGTAAAATATCATCAGCCATACTGGTAATGGTTCCAATTAGGGCATTTCCAGATGTGCCATAATAATATGAGGTTATTCCATATATTCTTCAGCTATTTCAATAATATTAGTTAAATTCAAATCGGGATACTTCATATCTATTTTTTTTAAACAATCAATATAGTCATTACTTTGAAGGTTATATGCTATTTCCTCAAACACCTCACTAACCCATAAAACTTCATCTTTATTACATGATTCTAAAAACTCAATTGTATCAAATGCATTAATACTTAAAAAACTAATTAATTTTTCACGATACTTTTCAATAGAAGGATCATTCATATGTAATAATGATCTTTTTTTTATTAAATTTTTAATTTCTATAAAATCCATTTTAATTTTTCCTTTTCCTAAGGTTGTTGTGTTGCATCAGGAAAAATCGTACCTATTTTTCCATCTGTCTTAATTACACCAACTCTAACCCCATTATAAGTTCCAAACATAGTAGCTCCATTATCTAAACCAATATTATCTTGAAGATTAGCAACATATTCTCCAGCTTTTTGTATATCAGTATCAGTCCAAGATTCTGGAAACCATGCCTGATTTGTCCCGACTCTTTTTGAAGGGGTTTTATGTAGTGGAATATTACCTATTCTTACACCATTGGGATATATTTTTTCAATATTATATTCTATTCCATGTTCTTCAAGAAAATTAATATTTGATTGGCCATGTCCACCACCCTTCATCCGAGAAACGGCACCTGTTTTAGGGTTTTAAGTAAAATCGCCAATAGTTGGATGTTTTAAAGATTGTGAGGTAACTGTAATTCCACTAGACCCTCCACCAACAACCGTACCAGAACTTTTTCCCGCCCCATCTGGTACATCCACTTTCTGGTTACTAACAGATGGTTTTGAAACTTGCCCAGGATTCATTATTTTATTGGCTAATCCCTGGCCTCCCACCAATAAGGCAGTTAATCCAACACCCAGGGCTGCTCCAATGACTGCTTTTGGTATACTAGGTTTCCGATTATGTAAAATATCATCAGCCATACTGGTTATTGCCCCACTTAAGGCATTTCCAGTTACAAGAGTTTTTAATCCTATACCACCGGCTCCAGCTAATTTTCCAACTATTCCTAAAACTCCCCCACCAATAGCACCCAGAGCTCCACCGATGCCCATTTCTTTGATTAAATCTTCACCCCGTAAGTCGGTGAAATAGCCAATACCCCCAGAGATCGCCATGCCGGCTAAAATGGATAATCCAATAGGTAGGAGAGGTGCAACGAAGATACCCGCTATCGTTAAACCAATCCCTGCAACAGCTGCAGCAGTAAACTCCCAATTGTCCGCAATCCATTGGCCTGCATCTGCTAAACCGTCAAGAATAGAACTTCCGATATCCCCTAATGTGTCAATGGCGTTTTGCGTAAAGCTATCTAGCTTATCCCCTATGGATTGAGCAAAATCTGTAAGACTATCAATAAAACCTTTATCTTCACCCTTGGAAGAACCATCAGAATTCGTTCCATTTTCTGATGAATCAACATCTGTTCCAGGAAGAGTAGAGTTTGATAAATCAGAATCAGATAGAGACGGATTTGGCAAGGATGGATTGGGTAAGCTTGTATTAGGTAAAGACGGGTTCGGCAAACTTGGATTTGGCAATGATACTTCTGCATTTGCGACGAATAAGCTTCCTTGTATCATGAAAAGGAAAAGGAATAATAAAATAGTAATTCCTTTACTTCTCTCTATAATTTTTTTCATTCTATCTATCACCCCCGCGGGTTAAGAAATCTATTAATATAAAAATATAAGAAAGGAGACAAATAAAAAAAAGAAAATTATATTTTTATAAGCCCCCTTTATTAAATAAAATTATTTAATTTCTGTTTTTTTCTAATTCATCGATTTTATTTTTGTTTTGTATATATTGTTCATTTACTTCCTCAGAATTATATTGTTCAAGTATTTTCTTATTATTTTCCTGATGACGCTTTATTTGATATTCATTAATTTGATTAAATCTTTTATTTATAAACTCCGATAGTTCTTCTTTAATTTGATTAGTTATAATCCCTTTATCTATCAAGAATTCCTTTGCATTCTCCAAATGATCATTTTCAGTTAGTCTCGTTTTAGATATTTTCTGGCTTGTTTCAGTATTCAGTGTAGAATATTTTTCTAAACCATTAACTAAATTGGTATTAGCATTGTTATACCAATCAATATTTAATTTCCTTAACTCATCAATTTTCTCTCGAAATGCCTTTTTTAAAGAAGCTGCATCATTAACGGTCACATAAGAACCACCACCTGTATCAGCAACACTTTTCAATTGCTTCTGGGCTTGATTATCTACATCAAAACCAATGATGTTTACTACCGCTGCAACGTTAGACTGATGAAGGGCTTTCGCTGCTGCTACTGGATCTCCACCACAAGTTTCTATACCATCACTTACAAGATAAATCATATTTTTTCGCCTGGCCCCTGTTTGCTTGCCAAATCTTTTTGTGCTCCCTCCAGCGCTTTCGCAATGCCTGTCCATCCTTTAGGTGCAAAACTATTTAAAACCCCGTTAAACTTTCCTTCTTTATAAGGCTCTAATCCATAGAAGTTTTTCCATTTCTGCTTCTACCTTTTTCTGATCATATTTATCCCCAGCATATTTGCCTTCCCCTTCGTAGGATAATATTTCTTCAATAGTTAAGGGGACGGGTTTTTTTAAGGTTGCCTCTACTTCTTTGTCTTTAAATAGGCTACAGCCGGATAGAAGAGTAGAGAATACAAGGGTTAAGCAAATCATTATAATGAATAATTTCCCTTTCAATTTAATCACCTAATTCATAGTTTGATTACTCATTTGGTTATATCAACTAATTTTATGGTAAATAATGATTTATTTTAATTATTTATGTAAATTTAAAATATGTTAATTTTTCCTATTAAATTTAATACAGAAATACACTTAGACTTATTTACAAGGATAGAAAGTAAAAAGGACCTTTCTGTCCTAAAACTCAACCTCTGAATTCTCTTAAAATCTTATCTACCGAATCAATTATGAAATTGATTCACTTAAAAGATTAATTATTTACATACAATTTCTAAATAATACATCATGTTTTTCACTTCTATCGAATTATCACTTAAATATTATCGAAAGAAAAATGGTCAAGAAAGGTACTAGTTCGACTTTATATTAATGTTTTTAGTTAAAGCATATTCATTGATCTTGGCAATTAAATTGTCCCGATATACAGCCTCTGCTGCGTGAATCTCTCTTCCTCCTTCTACATCATACTCTGGAAATATAATAAAATTTATTTGATCCATTTTTTTGATTACAAATTCATTTCCTTCAAATTCACCATTTCTGACATGATTTGAAGTTATAAAATCCATTATATCATTGTACAATTCTTGGGTATTTATTTCTGATTGTAAAAAACTCTCAAATACTTTCATTTTAGCCTCCTATTTGACTGGATATGCACTTAGCATACCACCATCTTCAGAAATCACTATTTTTATTAAAGTTTCACCTTTTGTTCCAACTTTCTGCTCTGCATCAATAATTATTTGGTAGCTTTGTTGTCCCATCTTGGTTAAACCGTTGTCTGTTATTGACTTAATTCTGCCATTTTTCAAAGCATCTTGTAGTATTGCCTCTGCAGCAGCTTTACTATCTCCTAAGAACTTAGCACCATTGCCGTTACTAGTTGATAAATGCTTAGGTTTAACATATGCTGTGCCTATATCAAAATTATTAAAAGCTATTTGACCTCTTACAAAGATATCATCAACTGCTCCTGCCCCAACCTCAGTAGCAATCTCACCAAAATTTTTTCCATTTATATTCCCATCTGGCACATCCACTTTCTGACTACTAACAGAAGGCTTGGAAACCTGCCCAGGATTCATTAGTTTATTCCCTAATCCTAATCCCTGGCCTCCCACCAATAAGGCAGTTAATAAAACACCAAGAGCTGCGCCAATGACTGCTTTAGGTATACTGGGTTTCCGATTATGTAAGGTATCATCAGCCATACTGGTAATTGCCCCACTTAAGGCACTTCCAGTTACAATAGTTTTTAATCCTATACCACCGGCTCCCGCAAGTTTTCCAACTATCCCCAAGACTCCCCCGCCAATAGCACCCAGAGCTCCACCTATCCCCATTTCTTTGGTTAAATCTTCACCCCGTAAGCCTGTGAAATATCCTATGCCACCGGAAATCGCCATTCCTGCTAAAATGGCTAATCCAAAAGGAAGGAGAGGTGCAACGAAAATTCCAGCTATCGTTAAACCAATCCCTGCAAGGGCTGCAGCAGTGAACTCCCAATTGTCTGCAATCCATTGGCCTGCATCTACTAAACCATCAAGAATGGAACTTCCTATATCCCCTATTGTGTCAATGGCGTTTTGCGTAAAGCTATCTAACTTATCCCCTACGGATTGAGCTAAATTTGTAAGACTATCAATCCATCCTTTATCCTCATCGGCAGAAGTACCATCAGTATTCGTTCCATTTTCTGATGAATCAGCATCTGTTCCAGGTAGAGTAGAGTTTGATAAATTAGAATCAGATAGCGATGGATTTGGCAATGATGGATTTGGTAGGCTTGTATGAGGTAAAGACGGGTTTGGTAAACTTGGATTAGGCAGGGATACTTCTGCATTTGCGACGAATAAACTTCCATTTACAAATAAAAGAAAGAGTAAAAAAAGAATATATATTTTTTTACTTCCTTTAGTTGTTTTTTTCACTTTTTTTCACCGCCATCCGAGTTATTAATCTATACTCAATTACTCCTTTGTTCAAATTCTTCAATTTTTTTACTATTTTCCTCAAATTGACGATCAACTTCATCCCAGTTAGATTGCTCATATATTTTCTTGGTATTATCGTCATACCTTTTTTGCTTATAACTAAGAATTAGATCAAAGCGATTTTGGATAAAACTATTCAATTCTGACCACTGGTTTGAATCTATTTTTTTTTGTTCTTTTAAATAATCTCGGATTTTTTTACTTCGTTCAATTTCAATTAAATTTGCACTTGTCATTTTAGAATAAGCCTCTTGATTTATCCTCATATATTTACTATAACCATCTTGTATATTTGTTTTTGCTTGTGACAACCAATCAAAATTCATCTTTTTTAATTCATCAATACGCTTTTGAAATGCTTCTTTTAAAGAAACAGCATCCTTAACAGTTACGTAAGAACCGCCTCCAGCTTCAGCAACACTTTTTAATTGTTGTTGGGCTTGATTATCTACATCAAAACCAATAATGTTTACTACTGCTGCTACATTAGACTGATGAAGGGCTTTTGCTGCTGCTACTGGATCTCCACCGCATGTTTCTATACCATCACTCACCAGATAGATCATATTTTTCACACTAGAACCTTGTTTTGCAGCTAAGTCTTTTTGAGCTTCCTCTAAAGCTTTTGCTATGCCTGTCCAACCTTTGGGTGCGAAACTATTTAAAACCCCATTAAACTTTCCTTCATTGTAAGGCTCTAATCCATAGACCAATTCTGTTTGTGAACAGGAGAGACCTTTATCTTTATCTGCTCCGCTTCCTTTATGTCCTAAAACCCGCAAACCTACATTGGCACTGGAAGGCATACTTTTTAAGAAATCTCTGATACTATTTTTTGCTAAATCCATTTTTACCCCGCCAGGTACTGACTGGGCCATACTTCCGCTGGCATCCAAAATAACTTCTACATTTAATGTTTCGACAGTCCCATTGGATGCTGTAGGGTTAATATCTTTCATTTCTTGTTTAAAGTCTGGATCCACCTGGTCAAACATTTCTTTATATTGTTTATAGTTTTCTCCTACTAAAGAAAGTAAGTACCCATAGATTTCTTTTGAAGTTAATCCTTCTGGAAGTTTGTCCAAGTCTGCTTCTACTTTCTTCTGGTCATACTTATCACCGGCAAATTTTCCTTCCCCTTCGTAAGCTAAAATTTCTTCAACGGTTAAAGGGATTGGCTTTTTTAATGCTTCCTTGACTTCTGTATTTGCTAAAATATTACAACCTGATAAAAAAGTTAAAGCTATCAATAATAAGCATATAGATAGGAATGATATTTTTTTAAACAATTTCAATTCCCCTTTAATTTATTAAAATAAAGAGATGAGCTGATACACTCATCTCTACCATAAATGAAAACAAAATCTCTTAATCAACCTTAATTTTGGAAATAAATTCTTTAATCTTACCAACAATCTCTTTACCAATATCCTCTTTCTGGCCTATAACAAAAGCTAAAATAGCAACTACTACCGCAACCAACGCTAACCACTCAATTGCTTCCGCGCCCCGTTGATTATGTACCAATTCTACTTTACTCTTAAACCATTGCATGGTTTTAACTTGTTGAGCGATAAACTTTCCTTTTAAACCATCAATTCTATTCAAGTTAAATCCTCCCCTGTCGTTCTATGAATCAATTTGTCTTTTCTTTTAATTTTATGGTAGTTATTCTGCAATTTCAAGAAATTATTGTAAATTAAATACAGGGAATTTATAACTGTTTTATCAATGGTTATGTTTATCCTTTCAAACTGTCATTTTCATTCGCAAATGACATCACTTTATGATACTATTCTAAGATAAAATCCTATTCTCAGGAGGAAACCTAATGGTTATCACTGATCAAGCGAAAGCTTATATTGAAAAGTTTATGGAGGAAAGCGGCGTAAATACTCTTCGTTTCGTGTATGAGGGACCCGGTTGTTGTTCTCCAAAATGGGGAATCGCATTAACCGAAGCCGAAGAAGGAGATATCCAAGAAACCATTAACGGAATCAATGTTGCCATCGATAAAAACGTTTTAGAAATCGTACAACAAATCTCTTTAGACTTTGAAGAAAACGAAGGAGAAGGCGGACTTGTCATCTCCGGATATGATAGTTGCTGCTCATAATTTTACAGGAAAAAGCTGCCGTTCAAATCCGGCAGCTTTTTCTTTTTATACCCCTGTTCTTTCACGAAAAGAAGTAATATGGGCGATATGATGTTTTCCATGCCAGACAAATAAACCTAATGCTTTTGTCAATTTAGTTTTTCCACCCTCAGGATGAATGAAGGACCGTTGAAAATCTTCTTGATTTAATCCTCGGAGTATCTTTACCCACCGATGATGAAGTACCCGTAATAAAGAAACGGAAACTTCCGGTTGCAGTTCGACAGAATCAGAAAGATTGGCCCACCGTTCTTCATTAAAGGGTACAATAATTGGTTCATCTTCTGTAAGTGCTAATTTGAAACGTATATAAGCATTAATGTTCCCATCAGCTAAATGGTGAACCACCTGTCTAAGAGTCCAACCTCCAGGACGATATGGGGTATCCAATTGTTCATCATTCAACCCGGCAATGGCATCCTGCAATCCCTGGGGAATTCCCTCTAATTCATTAATCCATTGTTCAATGGTACCCTGTCTAATTTCCTCTGGTAATAAAAACTTCCCAATTGGATAGCGTAAGTCCTCCATATTATCCCCTCCTCAATTCATATTAATATTATAGGAATAATATTAATATGATGCAATGTTTTTGAAACCTCCAACTGTAAACTTCGTATGTACGTTAAAAAGGGGAGATATAATTAAGTTATCACTGATCATCTTTCCGCTGATGATTCTTTTGACCTGGTTCACGATAATCTTAATGGGTAATTAATCCCCGATGATTTTCATATATACATTCCTTCTTCTTGGCCCATCAAACTCACAGAAATAGATGCCTTGCCAGGTGCCCAGCAACATTCTTCCCTTCTCAATAATCACCGTTTGGGATGAACCTACGGTACTTGCTTTTAAATGGGCAGCTGTATTCCCTTCCCCATGGCAGTCTTTTTCCTGGTACCAGGGAAATACTTCATCTAATCGTCTCAGAAAATCACGCACTACATCGGGATCCGCATTTTCATTGATTGTAATTCCCCCTGTAGTATGGGGGCAATAAATCGTAACAATCCCATTATGAATCTCTTGTTTATCAATAAATGCCTGTACTTCCCTGGTTATATCAATCATTTGATCTCGAGTAGAGGTCTGCAAAGAAAATTTATGCATCTTATTCATCCTTCCTTGGCAATTATAAGCCAAGCCTATCATAACTTACTTACCTGGAGAATAAAAAATAACAAAGAGAAATTAATCCTAGGAGGCTTGAAAATGGGTTTTGTTTGGATTGCTCTTGGAATTGCCATTGCGGGATTTTTTATTGGAAATGGTTTGAAAAAAATCAATTATCCCTATTCCAGGAACTATATCGAATATATGGATGAGGAAGAAGAGCATGAACTCATAAAAGAAAGCGAAGTGCACAGTTATATTGGTGTTACGAAAAAAGAAGCAAAACTATTGCTCCATGGCCAACCCGACCTTCCCCAAATCAATTTAAATGGCAAGATTTATTTTGTTAAAAAGAGATTAAGAGAATGGTTAATAAATTTAGGAAACTAGACTATAATTCTACGGTAAATTTACTGCCTTTTCCTGGTTCGCTTTTTACGCTAATGGAACCCTCATGCAGTTCAACAATCTTCTTAACGATCGAAAGTCCAAGTCCAGTCCCAGATTGGTTGCGAGATTTATCGGCTTTATAAAAACGCAAGAATATTTTTTCCAAATCCTCTGCAGACATCCCCATTCCGTAATCAATAATCTTAGCTATAATTTTTTTGGATTGCTTTAAGGTGATTCTAAGCAAACCATTCTGGTTTGAATATTTAATGGCATTAGAAATAAGATTAATCCATACCTGAATCATCAATTGCCTGTCACCAGTAAAGGTAATCTCGTCCAAATCTAAATCAAGCTCCAGGTTTTTCTTTTCCCATTGGTTTTGCAGCAGTAGAACTGCATCGCGAATTTGCTCATCTAAGCTGAATGTTTCTTTTTTTATACTGATTCGTTCGTTTTCAAGCTCGGAAAGCTTTAACAAATTGGATGATAGATTTGCTAATCGTTCACTTTCGCTTATAATAATTTCGGCGTATTCCTGCCGTTTTTCTTCTGGAAGATTTTTGTCTTTTAATAGTTTTGCATAGCCTTTAAGGGAAGTTATCGGTGTCTTAAATTCATGGGATACATTGGATACAAAATCCTTATGCAAATATTCATTACGGGACAATTCCTTTACCATACGATTAAAGTTTCTCATTAAATCTGCAACCTCATTATGTCCCTTTACATGAAGCTGAACCCTAAAATCGCCTTCAGCTACCTTTTTAGAAGCTTCACTGATTCTCTTAATGGGTTTCACAACGGTTATTGTCGTAACTAAAATTAAAATGGTGCCTAAAACCATTGAAATAATGATGACCATCTTTTGTATGGAAAAAAACAATGTTAATGGATTGTTTTCCATATAGGGCGTGATTACAACATATTTATTTTGAAATTTGAAAATCGCATTTACCCTGCTTTCTTTCGAAACCCTTAAATTAGTGACAATTTTACCACTTTCGATTTTTTGTATTTCACTATCAGAAAGGGATAAACCTGTTTCACTAATAGAATTGTATACTTTATCACTTACCTCTGAACTGGAAAGATATTGGATTGCTTTCTCTAATTCAATATTTTCATTTTCAACAAGTGCTTTTAACTGCAAATATCTGCTCTCAAAAGTAGAATGTATCATTTTTTCTACATTGCCAAATTGTGTTACATTCATTAAAAGAACTGTGATCAGCATTGAAAAGATAAATGCACTAAGAAATGCCCCTATAAAGCGAACATACATTGACCCGATTACTTTTTTCAAGTTGCTCACCTTTTCACCGCCTTGTAACCAAGCCCCTTGACAGTAATGATTTCAAAATCTTTGTTGCCTTCAAATTTTTCACGTAACCGCTTAATATGCACATCAACAGTGCGTTCATCACTTTCAGCATGATAACCCCAAATTTCATCCATTAACTGCATGCGGGTAAAGATTCGGTTTGGGTTTGATAACAGTTTAAATATCAGCTGAAATTCCTTTTTAGGCAATTCCAAGTTTTCACCATTTACCGATACAGAAAAATTATCGTAATCAAATACAATATGGCCCACTACTAGCCTTTTCTCCCGTGCAATTTTAGCCCTGCGCAATAATGCAGATACTCGAAGAACCATCTCATCCATGTCCACAGGCTTTACCATATAGTCATCAGCACCTGTATGAAAGCCTTTTTTCTTGTCATCAATGGTTTCCTTTGCTGTGATCATTAAAATTGGCAATTCAAGCCCTGCTTGACGCAAATCATTTGTAAGAGCATAACCGTCAATTTTCGGCATCATGATATCAGTAATAAGAAGATCGATGTGAGTGGTGTCTAATACTTGAAGTGCCTGCTCCCCATTTTCACTTTCAAAAACTTGATAGTTTTCACGTCTCAAATACTCGCACATTAACTTGCGAATATTTTTTTCATCCTCACACACCAAAATATTAAACATTCCACTCACCTTCCTCATTTAAACACTTCTTAAAGCATCAATCGGGTTTAATTTGCTTGCCCGTCTTGCAGGAGCGTAACCAAAGATTAGTCCAATTAAAGATGAGAAACCCAGAGCTAGGATTACTGAGTAACTTGCAATGGAAAACCCTGTACCAATAATTAAACAAGCAACATATGCTATGGCAATTCCAGCAGCCAATCCAAGGATACCCCCAAAGAGGGAGAGAAATAAGGCTTCAAGCAAAAATTGCCATTGGATTGTTTTAGGTTCCGCACCCAGAGCCTTTCTAAGTCCGATTTCGGTGGTTCTTTCTGTAACAGAAACGAGCATCATATTCATAATTCCAATACCGCCCACGACAAGAGCAATGGAAGCAATCCCTGCAAGAAGTGCTGTCATCATGCTGGTCATATCTGCTACAGTATCAATTATGTTTTGCATATTCGAAACGGAATAGCCGTCCTCGTTATAGTTAAACGCTGTATTTAAGACCTGCTCAATTTCCGTGGTCGTTTCATCGGATAAATCACCGTTATCCATATACACATCAACAGAGTTAATATAACCTGTTCCAAGAAGTCCCATTGCAGTCGTGTAAGGAATGATTACTGCATTATCATTTGAATCCATGGAAAATCCGCTGGATTTTTGCAGCGTTCCCACAACGGTATAAGTAATGCCGTTAATTGTAATGTCCTTATCAATAGGGCTTTCTGTTTTAAAATATTCATCAACAATAGTTTGTCCGATTAGACATACCCTGTTTTTGTAATCACAATCGAGAATATTTATACCACGGCCTTTGTCGATTAAATCCTCTGTATTAGCAAAATAAACTTGATTTTTTCCCTGAATCGTAATGTTTTCCATTACATTGCCATTATAAACAATACTTGTTTTCCCGCTAATGCTCGGGGAAACACCTTTTACATTATTTATCACAGAAATCTGATCAACATCCCGTTGTGAGAGCCCTTGTTTTAATGGTGTTCCCATTGCCTGAACCGTTATTTTGTTAGCACCCATGTCCATCACCTGGCTTGTTATGCTGCCTGTAACACCTTCAACAATGGTGATCAGAGCAATAATAGCAGCAACACCAATCAAAACCCCAAGAATAGTTAAAAATGAACGCATTTTATTGCTTACAATATTATTCCACGACATTTTTATACTTTCTTTAAACATTAGCCTGCCACCTCACTTAAACAGCCATCAAGAATTTTCACAATGCGAGTTGCATTCATGGCTATATTCTCATCATGTGTAATGATGACAATGGTACGGCCTTCATGATTTAACTCTTTAAATAGATCCATAATCTGATGGCCTGTCTTTTGATCTAAGGCTCCTGTTGGCTCATCTGCTAAAATAATTGTCGGATGGGTCACTAATGCTCTTGCAATTGCAACCCTTTGTTGCTGGCCTCCCGAAAGCTGATTAGGGCGGTTTTTAAGCTTTTCCCCAAGCCCAACTCTGAAAAGCATTTCTTTTGCCCGCTCTTTTCTTTCCTTTTCTTTAACTCCTGCGTAGATTAGTGGCAATTCAACATTCTGCAGGGCAGTAAGGCGGGGCAAAAGTTGAAATTGCTGAAACACAAAGCCAATTTCCTTATTTCTGATTCGGGCAAGCTCTGCTTCCTCTAAATCTTTGACTTCGCTTCCATTTAGAAAATACTCACCGGATGTGGGCATATCAAGGCAACCAATAATATTCATTAATGTAGATTTGCCTGAACCCGAAGGGCCAAGAATGGATATAAATTCACCCTCATTTATTGAGAAATCTACATTTTTTAATACGGTTTGTTCTTCCTCACCCATAAGATAAGTTTTTACAATATTTTTCATTTCAAGTATTTGCATGGTATTAACCCCCTTATCTTTCCATCCGGCCTGGAGGAACCATGCCGCCGCCCATACGGCCATTGTTCTGATCATTGTTGCTATTACTGTCAATAGGAATATAGGATACAACCTGGCCTTCTTTTAATCCTTCGGTGATTTCTACGGTCTTGCCATCATTGATGCCAACCTTTACATATTTTTTTAAAGGTACACCTTTTTCTTGGTTTACTAAAACATAAGGCTTGTCATCTGTATCAAACTGCAAAGCTTTTATTGGAATGGAAAGCACATCTTTTGCCTGTTTATTAAGGATTTTAGCCTCGGCAGTCATGCCAACCTTAATGGTATTGTCTTTAGGCAAATCGATCACAGCAGAAAAATAGGCAATTCCATTTTCATTTATTGCTGTACTTGAAATAGAAGAAACTGACCCAGTCATTTCTTTATTAAGTGCACCTATGCTTACAGAAACTTTTTTGCCTTTTGCAATACTGTTCAAGTCATGTTCATCGACCTTTACAGAAAGTTGAAGATTGTCAAAATCATAAATGTCACAAAGCTGAGTTCCCGCTATTACTTGTTGGTCTTTCTCTACATAAATTTTAGAGATGGTTCCTCCAATTTGAGATTTGATCTCGTTTCCCTGGGAAGTTGTAAATAACACAGTATCCTTTTCTACTTTTTCACCTTCATTAACGTTAATCTCCGAAATTTGCATGACATTGCTTGCCATAACATTTTGTTTATATTTGCTATCTACACTTCCGGAGAATGTATAGTAAGTTTCAATTGTAGCCTTTTTTGCAGTTACATCTGTGTACTTACTCTGCTTCGGCAATAAAATCTGAGCTGCAATTAATCCAATGATGATAACCCCTGCAATAATGCCGATCAGTAACCCTCTTTTACTCTTTTTTTGCTTAGCAAGTGCCATTTATATTACCTCCATCATTTTGTTGTATCTCTATTTTAAAATTTCAATATGAACTAAAAATGAACTAGTGAAGGAAATTCAGGCCAGGAAATTTAAATTTATAATGATATAAAAAACACCGCTCAAAATGAACGGTGTTTAAAGGAGGGATCTCTAACCTTTATATCAACTAGATCAAGAACTGTTTAAAAAGGAGATATATTCCCCCACTTTATACTAGTTTATTTTATAAATTAATTGTATTTAATACCGATTTATTGATAAACTCAATCCAAGAATTTACGTGGAAAAAGGACTGGGGAAGTTGAAACGACGTTCGTTTCATCTCTTAATTAAGGCCAATTCTCGATACTTGTTTTTTGTCACACGTTTGATGATTCCTTGGTGTATAAGTCGTTTCAAAGAGACGATGTTAAGCTCATGTTTCGTCTTATGAGCGAACCTTACGCAATACACGATCAACAAACTTCCGACAATTTCTGGTGAGGCATTGCTCTTGTAGACAATCAGCTAATTCATCTTGCGATAAATGACTATTGATAAACTGATCATTGAATACTGCTGTTTTGAAATCTAATCCCTCCGATAAACACGTCATTGATAATTTATGAATGTGTTGATGAGCAGTTTGCTTCCCTACTTTATGCGCTAACCTTAACATAATCCGTTCGGAATAAACCATACCTTTTGTTGCTTCCACATTAGCACTCATTCTCTCTATATTGACTTCTAGATTTTTGAAAAGCTGTGCGCCTTTTTGCAATAGAGCACCCATCATGACCATCGCAGGAGGAATTAGTGCCCATTCCGCCTTCCAAGAACGACCATCACGTTCATGCTCATTTACCATACATTCAGATAATGCATTCGCGTGGTTCCTAATAATAAGGGCTAGCGTACCAAGATGTTCAGCCAACTCGGGGTTTCTCTTGTGAGGCATAGTAATACTTCCTACAGTATCCATACGGGAAAATTCCGTTAGTTCCCCGATCTCAGGTCGTTGTAAGTTATACACTTCATGGCCGATTTTGTCGAACGTGTTAGCTATAAGCGCAAGTAGCTGCATCCATTCAACAAGTACATCTCTACTGCTACACCATGTAATAATTGGCGCACGTAATCCTAATTTAGAAAAAAAACGTTCTTGTAAGTCAAATCCCCTTTCACCAAACGCAGATAACGTACCTACACCACCAGCCAGTTGTCCTTCTCCTAGTCTAGTACGTACCTCTTCTAGTCTTTGCAGATGACGATTCAATTCTGTCGTCCAGACAGCAACCTTGAATCCAAATGTAATAGGCAATCCTACTTGTCCATGAGTGCGACCATTCATCAGCGTATCGGCATGCCGCTCAGCAATCGCCGTCAGAATGTCTTGAACGTACTTTACATCATGTCGTATCAACTCATAACCACTCAATAAGACAATTGAAAGCCATGTATCGGTGATATCCTGTACAGTTGCACCCAAGCAGATCCATTCACCTGCTTCATTAGAGCATTGGTGTGCCAACTCTCTAATCAGGCCTAGCAATGAATGGCCAGTCTCTTGATAACCTCGTTGAAGGGAATCCCAGTCTAATCGATCAAGATGACAGACACGTTTAATTTCGACAGCAATTGGCTCTGAAATTATCCCGAGTTCGGCTTGAGATTCCGCAAATGCTGCTAGTACATCCAGCCACCCTTGTAACCGAGCTGGTTCATCAAACAAAGCTCGCATCTTTTCCGTTCCCCAATTCGTGCCAAAAATAATCGAATCGACCATATGGATCATCCTAATTCCTCCATTTGCAAAAGTTCTCCTACCAGCTTGTTTGCCCGTTTAAGAAGGTTCGTTTCAGCGAATTGCCGAGCTAATACACGTTCTTGATACCAGCTTTTCGCAATTATGGATTGATTGCGGCATTTTTCTACCTGGTCCTCGATAGCTCTAGGAGCGGCACCACCTATACCATTGCGGGTCATGATCAGTTCTAAAGGATTTAAACAGCGTTCAAACTGTTGGAGTGTAATTGGCATAGGTTGCCGTGTCTCTTTCTCCAGTTCACGGCGAAGCAATTCGTAACTTAGTTCACAGCCATGGTCCAACGCAGTCCGAACAGCAATACCAACTACTCGATGGGCAGTCCGTGGTGCAAGTCCTCCCTCTAGAACCAACATCTCAGCTAAATCAGTCGTTGCCAGAGTAGGATCAATTGCGGCTTCCATTCGATCACGATGGATAGTCATCCCCTGAAGTACATCGTTCATTAAATCTACAACTTGTCTACCGATAGACAACGATTGTGGTACTTGGCCATAAGCAATGATTCGATTGTCAACTTGCCCAGATGGTGTCAAATTAGAAGCTGCTACTGAAACAACATTCCCCAGAACTTGCCGGCATATTCCACGGATAAAAGACAATGCATAGGGATTTTTCTTATGCGGCATGATCACCGAAATTCGCGAATGTCGATCTGAAAGCTCAATAAACTGATATTCCTGAGTCGCCCAAATCTGTATGTCTTCCACCAAGCGATCGAGATTGAGCAAGGAAATTTGGATCAACGACATTGTTTCCACAGCCAAATCTGCCATCCACATTGCATCTCTTGTATTCTCTGCAAGAGCCTGAAAACCCAGAAGTTCTCTTAACCGTTCACGGTTTAGAGGCAATCGTGAACCATTGACGCTACCCATACCGATAGGAATACGTTCCAAGCGCTGGTATAAGCTATACACTCGTTCCAAATCCCGCTGCAACGGATAAACAAAGGATAGCAGATAATGTGCTAACGAGGTTGGTTGCGCACGTTGAAGATAAGTATAATCCGGTACCAGAGTCATCAGATGATCCATTGCTAGCCTAAGCAACGTGTTCGAAAGTGTAATCAACGAGTTGGTAAATTCAAGCAATCGCTCACAAACCAACCACACGTATCCGACTGTGGTACATTCTCTTCGTGCCCGACCCAATCCCAACCATTCACTTCCATCATTACTAAGTTCTCGAATTATATGCTCACGGTTTGTGTAAACGTCCCCGTAGGCCGAATCGAACGGAAACTCATTACCGGGAATCCGATGTAAATCTAACAAGACACCCAGCAGAGAACTACCTGGTTTTGAAGGAATCAGTTTTCCCTCTATTAAATGTACGGTATAGGCTATGTCAGCTAAGCTCATTCCCTTGTATAAGGCCGGACCATCAGCTACCTCAAATGAAAAAGCGGTCCCGATCAAACTGGGAGCAGGGGGCTTATTCAACCTGCCGGCCATCAAAGGATTATGATGTGTACGATTCATTTATTAGTTCCTCCCCGCTTGAACGGATGATTGATTTGTCAGATACTGTTTTTGAATTTGATGAAATGTATCAAAGCGCAAGTTACAACGCAAACTTTCAACCTCAAGCACCTTAGCCATACTTATGTTTCCAAGATTTACGTTCCCACCGAACCGATTAATCAACTCCACCTGTTGCATCTTCAACGGTGCTTCCCAGATAATGCGCTTGTCTCCACCGACCTGCTCTACAATTGCCTCCATCATGTCCTTCGAAATTGAACCGTCCATACGGCAGATGCCCACACCACGACCACTCTCCCGTGCTTCAACAATTACATGCTCCGCTCCAAGAGACAAATCACTACCTATTAGTTCCACCATCTCTCCAACTGATATTATGTGGTTTGGATCTTTTTTTCCCACCTCTGTAATAACCCGAAATCCAGCATTAAGCGCACTTTCAATCAAATATTTTCGGGAGGTACGATCCAACATAATCGTACCATCCGAAATTTCCACCCCATTGAAGCCCAACTGCCGGGCACGCTGCAAGTATTCCTTGAAACGCCCTGTAAACACAGCTGCTTCCGTCAAGGTTCCACCCGGATACACTAAAATATCTGCTGAAGTCAACATTTCGATTTTTTTTCTTAAAATAGTTTCTTCGAAAAAAACGGAGGTACCAAAACCTAACTTATAATGATCAATCGTGTTAGCTGCAACAGCCAGTATATCTTCCGTTAATGAAAGACCGCCTTGCTTATCAAGTACCATTGTGATTCCGTTAGTGCGAGGTTTGTTACTCCTATGCTTTGTAAACGTTTCAAAAATGGATCCCCAAGCCGCTTTTTTCATAAAATCACCCATTTCGTTTCATTTCTCTGAATATGGCCACCCATCTGAAATTATGCGTAAAGCGTCTTCTACGTGTTTTAAATTTGCTCCCCATGGGACTACCGCATAATTCCCTTCCGTCTCAACGTGACTTTCAAGCAAACAGCATTTGCTCAGGGTGGGAATATCACTTGGCGGTATGAGCAGGCGTGGGCACACCTCAATTCTCTTTGGGTCATGACCATAGAAATGCTTGTGGATATGACAACTACGCTCGCAACCTATCAATACCCAGTTCTGATACTCTGGATGTTCATCAAGATAAAGTACGGGTTGACTGAGTTCCAATCCGGAGGCCCGACACGGGATCAGATATGCTTCCGGTGTTGGATACTCAGCCGCTAACTCCTTCATGTAAATCCCATGTAATTCCAAGCGAATGGGGGGTAAATCAGCATATTGGAGTACAAGATTGGCCATTTCATACAATTTGTATGTTTCCGGTGGGATCACTTCGATTACTCGGATGTAAAGAGGCTCTGGATGATGGATAAAATTCGTATGCTCATAACGACCTCGTACAACCAATGTTTTGTCCATTGTCAAATTCATCTCATAGGCTTTCTTTGCAAGAGCTGAGCGGTTTCCAGTATCGACATTCATATCATCTACCCAGAGGCACGATTCTGGAGCAGCTAGCATCTTAACTTGAACGATTTGTGAAAACAATGGTTCGTCACTCATCTTTTTGATGGAGACCACACAGCATGTTCCTCCTTCACCATGAAGAATAACAAAATTAGTGCGCCGATACGCATCACGGTTTAGCAAATGATCACGGATTGCTTCTTCAGTCCATGGTCCGGAATACGGCTGAACGCTAACTCTTCGATAAGGTAAAGGAACAAAATTTTTTAACATGTTATCACCTACTTACTTGTACTCTTTTACTGTTACCATTTTTCTCGATGTATTGCTTCCACCATTCAGAAGGTTTACAATCTCCATCCGTACTTCCTGTCTATCATACTTTGATAGATTCTCGATAACTTTAAACTGTGTTGTACCATCGTGTAGAGAAGGATAAAAGACTATTAACTTTGTTGACAAATGACAAGCATCCTCGATATCATGCGTCACGAAAAGCACTGTGATTCCGAATTCCTCCCAAATTTTCATAATCTCTTCTCTCAACATCCGTCTCGTAGAAATATCAAGCGCTGAAAAAGGTTCATCCATTAAAAGCAGGGTAGGTTCAATTGCCAATGCGCGGGCGATGGAAGCCCGTTGCTTCATACCGCCAGAAAGTTGTGCTGGATACATGTCTTTATACTCCCACAGTCCGACCATGCGTAGTATGTGTTCAAGCCGCCCCTGTTTCTCAGCAAAAGATATAGGACGAATGTCAAGACCATATGATACGTTCTTCCAGATGGTTCTCCATGGTAGCAATGCAGATTCCTGAAAAACAAACCCGATATCACGGGAAGTCTTCCCACCCGCCATTTGACCATTAATCAAGATCTGCCCGCTATCCCATTCTTCAAGCCCGGCCACCATTGACAGCAAAGTACTCTTGCCACATCCACTTCTCCCGCAGACCGCGACAAACTCTCCTGAATCCACTTGGAAGTTCAAGTCTTGAAACACAAAAAATTTTCTCCATCCAGAACGATAAGATTTTGCAAGGTTAATAATCTCTAACTTTGTCTCCATTTCATCATCCTTCTCTCCAACAGTCGCAATACACCGTATTCAATAATTATCGTCAGCAGTACGATAATCAGTGAACCAGCCAGCACCGTCTCCGTTTTCAGCGCATACGCTGCCGTATAGAGTTGGCTACCAAGACCGAGATTCCCCACCAACATTTCCGCAATTACCGCGACCTTCCAACCTAATCCAAGAACGACTCGAGTTCCGGAGAGGATAAACGGTAGAATAGCCGGCAAGTAAATAGTGGTCAATAAACGCAGGCCACGGTATCCAAAGCTTGTTCCCATTTTTATCAGCGTTGTATCTACATTTTTTGAACCTTCCATAACGTTGAAAATCATGCTGGCAAAGGTGGAAACAAAAATTACAAAAATAACAGATTGGTTGGAAAGTCCAAACCAAATTAACGCAAGGAACGACCAAGAAATTCCTGGTACAGATTGAAAAAAAGGTAATACTGCCTCAAAATACAATCCGATTCGTTTTACAAAACCAAATACAAGACCCATAAGAGTACCTAAAAAGATTGTCAAACCAACACCGCAAAAGATGTGAAACAAGGACGCATAGATCTGTTTAAGTGTTTCATCTTCTTGTAACATGTTTAACATTTCTTGAAACACAGTTATAGGACCAGGTATTAAATAGGCTGGGACAAAGTTTTCCGAGAGAGCCCAGATCGCCACCATAATGAGATAGGGAAACAAAAATCTCCAAGTTACAAGTATAGCCCTCACTACATTTTTCATCGAATTGTCACTCATTTTCTAAACATCTCATCAATTTTGGATGCAGGTAATTTTCCATCTGAAAACAGTGTTAAGATCTTTTTTGCATCAGCCAAAACAGCATCATTTTTACTTGCACCCTGTAACTGCACTTGAGCTAATTTTATAAAGTAAGGGAGTGATTCCTTTTTTAAATCATAATTTTGCAAAGCGATATGCTGAATCTCCTGTGAATTATTAATTAGCTTTTGCACTGCTAGATCATATGCTTGTGTGAAGTCTTCGATAAACTGAATATGGGAGTCTGCAAATGAACGTGTAGTAATTGTGACTGAAGTAACCAGTTGGCCTCCACCTGAATATTGTGACCAGCTTTTTGATAAGTCGAATATCTCGTGATACCCAAGCTGCTGGATATTTGCCGCATCTGAGCCATAACTGAGCAGCGCGTCCAGGTCGCCTTTTTGTAACAATGTCGCCCCAGCAAGGGGTGTTGTGTACATTACCTTAAAATCCTGCGGAGCTTGTAAGTGGTATTGCTCTTTCAACAGCTTATTAGCAATTTGACTAGTCTCTGTAGAAGCTGGTGGCATCCCAAGATCTGCTCCTTTCAGTTGTTCAATGCGGGTAAGAGTTTTGGAGTAAATCTTAGCAGATGATGCATAGCCATTTGCGTACAGAATGCTTGAGTCCACACCTTTTCTCGCCAAATCACCTAAAGTGGAAATTCCAATCGAGCCATTTACTTGAATTTGGCCAGCCAAGAAAGCTTCAGACAACGCCGTGGGTGATTCGAAATACACCCATGTAACATGATACCCATTACTCTCCAATCTCTTTTCCATTTGCATTTCATAAAATGGAAGTGAAACCACCACATTTTTTACAACGCCAATTTTGATCTCTTGCTTTGAAGAATCTTGTGAGGAAGCAGGCTGGATGTTGGAAACACATCCAGCCAAGAACACTACACATACCACACTCGCCAACAAGAGAACTGTTCTTGTAACTTTATTTTTCATGATGACGTGTGCCTTTTTTTTGCATAACCGGCATTGCCGTTATCATAAGGAATATGACAACAACCAAGGCAATCACGGTCAGGATTAAGAAGGCATCCTCCCTTCTCCAAATACTAGACAAGTAAACAACCAAAACAGCCAAAATACCATATCCGAGGTTCATTGCCGCCGTGAACAGCCCCATAATTCCTCCACGGTTCTCAATCGTCGTGGTACTGGCCGCCATCGAAGTTGCTGCCACATAGGCAGTTCCAAGACCAATACCAACCACAACCATAGACATCAGAAATAAGAGCACCTGCTGGTGGAAGAAGAACAGACCCACAAGGCCCACAACCATAATGGAAAAGCCTTTTACAATTGCTATCTGTAATCCTGCCGGATTGAGTTTTGGCCCCACCACCAACTGGGAGATTGCAAAACACCCAGTCAAAACTGCCATACTAAAACCAACTCCGGTTTTGGATAAACCTAATTCAATATTCAGGATTAAAGGGAGTAGAGTTAGTAACATCCCCATTGCACCCATACACAAGAATGCGCTGAGTGATGCACGCCAAAAGAGTGGATTCTTGCTAAAGACAAGTAATTTTTGCTTCTTTTGTTTCACCTTTTCCTCTTTCACGAACAGAATGAGAAGAACACCAAGTAAGGAGAAGTATAGCGTAGCATTAAAAGCCTCCGATAAATCCCATCGTTGGCCCACATAACCACCAATCATCGGACCAATGGCTAAACCAGCACCAAAAGCAAAACCGTAATAGCTTAAAAACTTCGTTCGCTCCTCAGGTGTAGTTGCAGCTGATGCCAAGATCGATTGAGTAGATGGAAAGGCCGCTGCATAAAGCCCTCCGATCGCCCGTAATACGAATAGTAAAGCAATTGTCTCTGCGTATGGAAAGAAAAACTTGCTAAACCCGAAGATCAAAAGCGAAAGTGCAATCGTAACCTTCCGTCCGATATAATCCGAAATCCTCCCCCCTATAATTGATGCCGGAATGACACCAACAACGGAGGCACCCACTGTGATCCAAGCCAATTCTGTAACTGTTGCTCTCGACTGTAGATAAAGCGGAATCAGTGGCATAATCACATAGGCGGATAGACAAAGCAGAAAGAAAGAGGAGCAAGCCAGCCAGACGTTACTTTTTACCGATCTTTCCGAAGCAGGTACCATGCATTACACCCCACATTTATATTGTCGGTTACTGTCAAACTAGCATCTTTAAAATATTGATGAAGTAATTCTAAGTTTACCGGAATTGCTCGAGGCTGAATCATTGAGAAGATAAGATCCATAAACGGTTTGTCAAAGGTACTTAGATTGCTGTAGATATTACCAATCGCAACCACTGCTCCAGGACGAGTAACACGAGAGATTTCATGTATCAACTCTTCACGTTTGGTAATAAAATGTAGGGCTCCAATAAATAGTACTCCATCAAATTTCTGATTTTCATAAGGCAGACCATTATTTAAGTCCCCTTGAATCACCTCGATGTTTTGGTGTCCCCGTTCTTGTATCAATTTCTTGGAAATCTCAATATGGTCTTGTGAATACTCAATACCATTTACAAGGCCATCTTCACCTACTAATCTTGCCAGTTCAACCAGTGCGTGACCCTGGCCTGAGGCTAGATCCAATACGTTAATATCTACGCGATTGGCTACTGACTCGGTCGATTTTTGACGTCCTTGTGCGTAGAATGGTGCTTCAAGAAGTGCTTTCCAGAACTGGCTAAACTCATAAGAAAACTCGATGTCACCCTTCGAACCATCTAAGAAACCAACCGCCAATGATGCAATGTTTGAATGCTGCTCAATCGCTTGCGAACCTGATGCACGCTCAATTTTATTTAGGTCGACTTCACCAAATTCATGTGACTGAATCGCAATAAATTCCTCTTCGTTAACCTGTTCTAGGACATTCAGTTCAACTAGCGCTTGCAGCATTGCTTTCAGCGCTGGCTTACGGTCTGCGATAAAATTACGACTTACAATGATTTCATCAAGTGTTTTTGCTGTCCGTAACTGACTTATCAGACCAATTGTTTGGAGAACCTCCGCGATTTTTTCATAGTGAAATTTACGGTAGTCCATGTACGCTTGAATCAAATCTTCACCAATCATGACTTGTTTGCTCGTTTTCATTAAACTCTCTCCTTTTTCTGCGCATTGACTTTTGCAATTGCATAAAGGCAACTACGCATTTTATTATGGGTTTCTATTAATTCATTTTCCGGAAGAGATTCTGGAATGATGCCAGCACCGGAAAAAGTATAGAACTGATCCTGTTCTAAATAGACACTGCGAATAATCTTGCAAAACAACGATTCGCTAGCATCGAAGTAACCAAAAATACCACCGTAAACCCCACGTGAGAACGGTTCAAACCGACTTAGAGTGTGAAAAGCCTCCACTCCTGGTGTGCCGGTCAGTGTGGGAAGGAAAAACGACCAAGTGGGCACGATCCCCCGAACAGAGCGACCTACCAATTCTGATGCAAAGTGTTGAATCTGCGCAAATGGTTCTATTCCGAGTACCTGCTTCACACATACTGTTGATGGCTCACAGCAATGAGTCATCATTTTCACTGCACCCAAAAAAGTGGTCAAATGTTCCACTACCTGCTTTGGGTCTTCTTGAATCTGTTCTTTTAATAAACCAGTCCCAGCTAGCACACGAAACCGTATTTGATTGCTATCCTTTATCTCGACTAGCATCTCTGGACTACACCCAACAAGCTGAAAATCTTCCATTTCAAATAGAAACTCATAATGGGTCGGTGAACAAAGACGAAGCATTTTAAACAATTCTTCAGCTGTACCATGTAAAGTACCGTGTGCCTGCCGGGCTATGACTACCTTCACCAGGTTCTGCTGCTTAATCTCCTTTTTAACCACTTCTATCATATGAAGATAGTTCAAATCACTCGGTACAATAGTGACATTTCGGGTCATCTCTTCCCAGCTCATGTCACAAATATCAACCTTTTCCTCCGGCTTTTCATAAAAAGATACACCCATATATCTTTGAAACAGGTTTTTCAATTCCGTATCCTGGATATTTTTATACCGATTTACTATTTTCAGTGTCTTGACTTGTTTATCAAAAATCATCTCCACCTGAGGTATTACGAAACAAAGGTCTGGTGATAAATAGGAAGATCGTTTGGGCGGAAAGGTCGTGCTACAATCTATCTTATATACATAACCATCGCTACCTACATATCCTACTAAGCGAGTCTGTGAGGTTAATAGATCTGATAAATGATTCCAGACCTCTTGCAACCAGGTGAATGCATCTTGGATGGGCATATGAATCTCTAGATATGTATTTGTATCGCCTACTTGTTTCTGAAATTCAATCCCCATTCGCTGGGAAATGGTATATATCAACTGAAAATCTTGGCTACGCAAATGTCCATACCCGTCCCGGATATAAACAGTTACATAAGAACCGAATCCCCAAGAAACCGTTTGTTGATGTGAAAACAAGTAGGAGGAATTGGTTTTTAGTATTCGTTTTATCAGTCTATAGATCTCTAATTCGGAATCTCGACGTAAACTCATCCCGATCTCCTCCAATGCTCAACTTTTTTAGATTAGTTCACAAAACTTTACAATAGATTTGTTTCTCGTCAAGGGTCAAGTATTGTTTATTTCCTCCATTTTTCCTCGATGGTCCAAGGACTTTTCTCTATCCACATTCTATTAATGATAAATTATCAACACATCTACGTAATAGCGCTATAGCTGCAAAATAGCCAATACTATGTTGCAGACGGTTTTACAGGTACTTATGATCCCACCGTGTATTAATGTTTTACTCACGTTACATACTTCTCATTTCAAAATTTTGTATCATTTAGTGTTTTAACAAACTGATCAAGTTCTTCCTTCATATTGAAAAAACCTATCGAGGCACGCAAAAGATTACTTCTTGGGATAGCACGTATGTAAATCTTCTGCTCCTTCAGTTTCTCGACAACCTGCTCCACGTTTTTCGTTCCTGCTATCTCGACTGACAGCAACCCTGCATAGCTTTCCGTGTGTACAACACGTAGTTTAGTCTCTTCTTGCAACCGTTGTGCAAGATAGTCCCGCCCCTGTCGTATTTTCGAGTAAATAAAGTTCCATTTTACCTCTTTACCTAGCCACTCCAATCCGGTTTTCCATCCGTAAATCAACGACTGATTTCTAGTGCCCGTTTCAAAACGTTTCGCTCCATTTTCTGGACTGAAACCACACCGACCATCATGAGTAGTGAATGAAAATTTACCAGCAAATGTTTGATATACTCTTTCCAGTGCCTCTATGCTAAGATAAAGCCCACCAACCCCCTCCGGTCCTAACAGCCATTTGTGGCTGGGAAATGCGTAACCATCGGCACCAAGTTCTTGTACATCCACTGGAATAGCCCCTACGGCCTGAGCACCATCTACCAGCACAAAAATATTTTTCTCGTGTGCAAGTCTACTAATTTCTCGAATCGGTAATACCTGACCAGTTATCCATGATACATGGGAGATAACAATGAGCTTTGTACGTCCTGAACAGTAGGAAAAAAACTCATCAATATCAAAGAAACCAGTTGGTGGATTATAAAACACTACATTAACACCTTTGGCTCGGCTCAGTGTGGAAATACCAGCAAGACCTCCCACATGTTCGAGGGTAGTTGTCAATATTTCATCCCTAGGTTGCCAATCCATTCCCCAAACCACATGATTGATTCCATCCGTTGTATTCTGGGTGATAGCGATCTCTCGGCTACCGGTTCTAATTAATCTACCCAACTCGTAACGTAATTCTTCTAGAGCCAATTTCAACTTTAGATTACGGTCCATCAGGCTACGTCCTTGATCGCATTCTTCAACCATAACTCTCAACATCTCATGATATACACAGCTTGGAAGTGGACCGACCACACCAGTATTAAGATGAATTCCTCGACGTGTTGCGGGCAACTCCTCTCGCAGTTTATCCAGATACATCACTCCATTTTAAGTAACATTTTTCAGATTTTAGTAATATTTATGATGTTAGTCTAAATAATAGACACAGAAATTCTGAAATAACAAGAAAAGGTGTCTTTTTTCGAACAATATACCAGCAAAACTATGCAGCTTCGTCCCTTCTGTTAGACCTTCAGGAATTACGTGATTTAACTCGTCTACGTAAAAAATAGGTAGGAAACTTGACTGCTGAGAAAAACCGTATTCAAAAAGTCTTAGAATGTTCAAATATAAAATTGGCGACCGTTATTAGCGATATCTTTGAGGTTTCAGGCCAAAATCTCTTAAATCGATTGGTTGAGTAAGGTTTTGTGAATATCGACGAAGTCGAACAATGTGTGAAGGGACAGATTAAGAAAAAAGTTCGTGCAGTGTCAGAATTATTGTTTGGGATAATTAACAAATCATCAGATTTTTATGATTCGTCAATGTTGGAATCACATGGGCTATCTTGAGAAATCAATTCAGTAATTAGATAGGCGAATCGATGAACTTTTGGAACCTTACAAAAAAGAGGGATCCTTGTTGTATGCAGTACCTGGGATCAACAAACTAACCGCAGCTTCAATCTTGGCTTCAATGGGACCAGATATAAACCATTTCCTTCTTGTATACACTTTTCACCCTGGGCAGGTGTGTTCCAGGAAACCATGAAAGTGCTGGTAAAAAAAACACCAAAACACCGAAAGGGAATCCGTACATAAAAACAAAATTGTGTGAAGCTGCATGGGCTTTGGCCAAAACAAGAAACACCTGGTTATCAGCAAAGTATTGGAATTGTTATCTCAAAGGGGCAAGAAAAAAGCGATAGTAGCTATAGCACATAAAATACTCGTCATTATTTACCATATGTTATCTAATAAACAACCTTATATGGAAAAGGGAATAGCTTAACTTAAATATTACTTACCAAAAGAATAAATTCTTTTTACACGGGCATATCTAAAATTTTTATTAGTTATGTCCTGGGCATCCTATTCCTTTTTTCATTACATGCCCACATCATAATAAATTTAAAGTTTAGGCTAACTCAAATTCCATACTTTTAGCAAGGTGATTTTCACAGAAAAAAAGAAACCATACTATGAAGAGTTGGTTCCTGCAGTCTATCATATGGTTGTGCTGCTCGTATAAAAATATAAGGAAGGTCTGTCTTCCATATTTAAGATAATCTATAATCGCATTTCCTATTTCAGCCAAGAGAGGGAGCTCAATTCTTTCCTGTGTCTTAGTTTGATTTAAGTGAATAGTATTAGTTTCCCAATGAATATTTTCAAACTTTAATCTACAGATATCAGAGGCGCGTAATCCAAGTCTTGCTGCTAATAATATCATTGCTATGTCCCTTTTTCCTTTTGGATTACTATGATCCACAGTGGTTATATGGAGATCAACTTCATCTTTTGTTTAGGTTGTAGGGAGATGTGCTTCTTTTCTATAGCTGGATACGCAAGAAGAAAATCATCGACTATATGAAAATTTATCAGAGGGTGGAGGAATCCTAAGCCCTTAGATGGATTATGGTTTTAGCACAAAATTTGGTTAGATCGTTGATAAATTCGGTGATTCCTGGCAACTTACTCTTCCCCATTAACTCCTTTTTTATAATGTACGTATTTAGAATACCCCTTTACACTTTTTTTAATAAATATGCCTTATTTTATAAAAAGATATTGGTATTTTTTAGCTAAAATTAAACTATAAGTTTCTGAAGTGTGGGGGGTGGTCTTTTATGATAGATTTCGGCAGTTCATTACCCTTCTTTGGCAGTTTCTTTCTATTTTTCTTTTTATCAATTTTAATGACAGCACTGAATATATATTTATGTATTTGGGCTTATAAAGACTCAATAAAAAGAGGGAATAGCCCGGAAGTATCTCTAATCATTTTACTTATCATTTTATTTTTCCCCATAGTTGGTTTCATTGTTTATTTATTAATACGAAAAAATTTAGCTGGACTACTATAAGAATCATACTTAACCATATGAACAAAAAAACATCCCACGGGGGATGTTTTTTTCGGATCGCGTTTACTTATAAAATTCTTTCGGATTATTTCTCCACTCCGCAAGAACCCCTTGCTGATCCCCAGTAATTTTTCCTGTTTCTGCAGCCAATTCCAATAAAGCAGAGTAGTTGCTTAAGGTTTGGAAGGGAATTCCTGCTGCAGCAAAAGCTTCTTCTGCAGCTGGGAATTGATAAGAGAAGATGGCGAGAACCGCTAACACTTCTCCCCCGGCTTTTTGTACAGCCTGGGCTGCTTCGATGGAGCTGCCGCCTGTAGAAATTAAATCTTCAATAACTATGGTTTTTTGACCCTCTTTTAAAAGGCCTTCAATTTGATTCCCTTTGCCATGTCCTTTCGGTTTGGAACGAACATAAATCATAGGAAGGTTCAATTCTTCTGCTACCCATGCTGCATGGGGAATGCCAGCGGTTGCTGTTCCTGCAATGACTTCGGCATCGGCATATTGTTCCCGAATCACATCTGCGAAAGAACGGGCAACAAGCTTCCGCACTTCAGGGAAAGAAAGGGTTAATCTGTTATCACAATAAATGGGGCTTTTGATGCCAGATGTCCAGGTAAAAGGATCATCAGGACGTAAAGCAACCGCATCGATTTCTAATAATTTGCCTGCAATGGTTTTTGCAATTTCCATGGGGTTCACCTCTTATTATTTAATTCCCGCAAGGATCTTATCTAAAGCAACACGGGGATTCGGCGCCTTTGTAATGGCACGGCCGATGACAATATAGTCTGATCCAAGGCGCAGTAATGCTTCTTCCGGTGTTGTCACCCGGTGTTGGTCCCCAATGTCTGTCCCAGCTGGACGAATACCCGGGGTTACAGTAAGGAAAGATTGTCCACAGGCTTCCTTAATAAAAGGTACTTCTTTGGGAGAAGCAACTACCCCATCAAGGCCTGCTTCCTTTGCCAGTTTTGCATAACGCACAACGGCATCTTCCACAGAACCGGGAATGCCGATTTCCTGGTTCATGGTTTCCTGGCTGGTACTGGTCAACTGGGTAACAGCAATTAACAAGGGCCGTTTTTGTCCTGCAGGAGTTCCTAATTCCAGGCCTTCAAGGGCTGCTTCCATCATCTTCTGGCCCCCTGCACCATGGACATTTACCATATCCACACCCAGGGAAGCCAGGCTTTGCATAGCACCCTTTGCTGTGTTAGGGATATCGTGGACTTTTAAATCCAAAAAGATGTGATACCCTTTTTCTTTTAACTGGCGGATGAAATCCAGGCCGGCAGCATAGAACAGTTGCATGCCCACTTTCACATACACTCCTGTCCCGGACAGAGCTTCAATGCACTGGCTGGCTTCTGCCGCGGATGGATAATCCAGGGCCACCATCATTCGATTTGCATATGGATTCATCTTACTTCCACCCCGCTCCTACTAGTTCCTGAATGGAAGATACACCGTACTCATCCATTTTTAGTTCCAGTTCATCAATGATATTGGGGCAGGCAAAAGGATCGACGAAGTTGGCTGTACCCACAGCAACGGCACTGGCCCCTGCCATAATAAATTCCAGCACATCTTCTGCATTTTGAATGCCCCCCATCCCGATGATTGGAATGTTCACCTGCTGACTCACCTGATAAATCATGCGAATGGCAACAGGCTTTATGGCCGGGCCGGATAGGCCTCCCGTTCCATTGGCAATAATGGGACGGCGGGTTTTTAAATTTAAACGCATGCCCACTAAGGTGTTGATCATGCTTAAGCCGTCTGCACCTGCCGCTTCTACTGCCTGGGCAATGGGAACGATGTCAGTAACATTGGGAGACAGTTTCACAAAGATAGGCACTTTGCTTACTTTCTTCACAGCAGCGGTCAATTCCCCGGCAATGCCCGGGTCAGTCCCAAAGGTGATGCCCCCGCATTTTACGTTAGGGCAAGAGATATTTAATTCAATGGCCGATACATTGGGTGCTTCACTTACCCGTTCAGCAACAGCCACATAATCTTCAATCACAGTTCCCGCTACATTAACAATCACAGGAAGGTCTTTAAATTGTTCCAGGTAAGGAAGTTCTTTTTTCATCACTTCTTCTACCCCTGGATTTTGCAGGCCAATGGCATTTAACATGCCGCCAGGGGTTTCCGCCACCCGGGGAACGGGGTTTCCTAACCGTTCTTCCACAGTGGTTGCTTTCACCACAATGGCGCCTAAACGGTTTAAATCATAGAACTCTGCGTATTCCCTTCCAAAGCCAAAGCAACCTGATGCAGGCATCACCGGGTTTTTCAGATTCAAACCAGCTAAAGAAACAGCTAATCGTTGGTTATTTGTCATTACAGTTTCACCTCACCGAGAGGGAAGACAGGGCCATCGGAACAAATTTTCCGATACTTTTTCCCCTTTTCTTGATTTTGTGTCTGGCAAACACAGGCTAAACAAGCGCCAACGCCACAACCCATCCGTTGTTCCAAAGAGAGATAACCCTCTTTGCCTGTGAGTTGGAAACGGTCTTGCAATGCCTTTAACATGGGAAGAGGGCCACAGGAATAAAGCACATCCCAGGCAGAGTCTTCCAGGTTAAACTTTTCATTTAATACATCGGTGACTAATCCTTTTTCCCCGACGCTGCCATCCATGGTTACCACGTGGGTGGTCCCTACGGTTTTCAGTTCATCTTCAAGAATCACCTGGGAGGCAGTTCCAAATCCGATTACATATGTAACTTTAACCCCTCGTTTTACCAGTTCTTTCCCAAGGTAATACAAAGGAGGAACACCAATGCCCCCGCCAATTAACAGGGCGTGTTCACCTTCCTTGCGTTCCTCAATGGGGAAACCCTGGCCTAAAGGGCCAAGAAGATCCAGGGGTTGCCCTGGCACGGATTCACTAAGAATCTTCGTGCCGTGGCCTTCTACCCTGTATACCATGGTTAACACTTTTTCTTCCCCATTTACATCACAAATACTAATGGGGCGACGCAGCAGGGGATCAATCCCTGTTCCGCAGCGCACATGAACAAACTGGCCTGGCCAGGTCATCTCGCCAATCAAATCCCCCTGGACTTCTAAGCGAAAGACTCGGTCTGCAATTTGTTGGTTGGAAAGAACCGTGGCCATCCCCTTACGCATGAACAACTTCCTCCTCTTTAATGTTGGCAGGAAGGGCAACAGCAGTAAGGGTAATGGATTCCAATACTTTCAATAAAGCATAGGCTGTATCAAGAGAAGTGAGACAAACCACACCATTTTCAACAGATTCACGGCGAATGCGGAATCCATCCCGTTCCGGGGTTTTCCCTTTAGTTAAGGTATTCACCACAAAGCTTACTTCACCGGAACGAATTAGGTCTAACAGGTTCGGGGAATTCTCATGGATTTTCCGTACTGGAAGCACACGCAATCCTGCTTCTTGTAAAGATTCTGCCGTTCCTTCGGTTGCATAAAGCTTGAATCCAAGATCGCTAAAGCCTTTAATAATAGCTTTTGCTTCTTCTTTATCTTTATCTGCAATGGTCACAAGCAAAGATCCGCTGGTTGGAATCTTCATGCCAGAACCAACAAGTCCTTTGTATAAGGCTTTTTCCAGGTTTTTATCCCGGCCCATCACTTCTCCGGTAGACTTCATTTCTGGTCCTAAAGTAATGTCTACCCGGCGCAATTTCGCAAAGGAGAAGACAGGCACTTTTACAGAAACATACTCAGATTCTGGGTAATAGCCTGGTTTATACCCTAATTCAGGAATGGTTTTGCCAAGAATAATTTTTGTTGCAATGTTTGCCATTGGAATGCCTGTAATTTTGCTTAAAAAAGGCACAGTACGGGATGAACGTGGGTTCACTTCAATTACATATACTTTTCCTTCATGAATGACAAACTGGATATTTAAGAGACCTTTAATTTTCAGACCCCGGGCAATTTTGGTGGTCATATCAATCAGTTCATCTTTAATTTGTTGGGAAATTTTCTGTGGCGGATACACAGCGATGGAGTCCCCAGAGTGTACCCCAGCCCGTTCAATGTGTTCCATAATGCCAGGAATTAATACATTTTCCCCATCACTAATTCCATCCACTTCCACTTCTGCACCTAGCATATAGCGGTCAATAAGAACGGGATGTTCTGGATTGATTTTTACCGCTTCTTTCATGTAACTTAACAATTCTTTTTCATTATACACAATTTCCATGGCCCGGCCGCCTAATACATAGGAAGGGCGAACCAGTACAGGATAACCTAATTCGTTAGCTACAGTTACTGCTTCTTCCACAGAGAAGACTGTTTTCCCTTTTGGTTGGGCAATGTTTAAACGGGTTAACAGTTTTTCAAAGCGTTCCCGGTCTTCCGCTTCGTCGATATTGTCCAATGAAGTACCCAGGATTTTCACTCCTGCTTTTTCTAAGCCTGCAGCAAGGTTAATGGCAGTTTGTCCGCCAAATTGGACAATAACCCCTTCTGGTTTTTCTTTTTCAATGATGTTTAGCACATCTTCAATATATAAAGGTTCAAAGTACAGACGGTCAGAGGTATTAAAGTCAGTAGATACGGTTTCAGGGTTGTTGTTGATAATCACCGCTTCGTATCCCATTTCTTTTAATGCCCATACAGCATGTACCGTAGAATAGTCGAACTCAATCCCCTGACCGATGCGAATCGGGCCAGAACCTAATACGATCACACTTGGCTTATTGGTTTCCACCCGCTCATCTTCATCTTCATAGGTTGAATAGTAGTATGGGGTAGCCGCTTCAAATTCCGCAGCACAGGTATCTACCATTTTATATACAGGCACAATGTTGTTGTCATAACGTTTTTGGCGAATATCTTCTTCCCTAATGCCAGATAATTGGGCAATGCGTTTATCAATGAAGCCTAATCGTTTTGCATGCAGAAGAAGATCTGCACTAAGGTCCTCTATATTGTTCAAGCGGCGGAGGCCTTCTTCAAATTGCACCAATTTCACTAATTTAGATAAGAAGAAGTAGTCAATTTTGGTGAGTCCATGGATTTGTTCCATAGTCCAGCCACGGCGAAGGGCTTCCACAATTAAGAAGATCCGTTCATCATCGGCTTTAATAATGCGGCGTTCCATTTCTTCATCGCTTAATTCTCTTGCTTCTGGCAAATCCAGGCTGTGCAAGCCAATTTCTAAGGAACGAACGGCTTTTTGTAAAGATTCTTCGAAGGTACGGCCAATGGCCATCACTTCCCCTGTTGCTTTCATCTGGGTGCCTAATTTCCGGTTGGCATGAATGAATTTATCAAAAGGCCAGCGTGGAATTTTCGTAACCACATAATCTAAGGTAGGTTCAAAACAAGCATAGGTTTGCTTGGTTACAGGGTTTTGCAATTCATCAAGGGTATAGCCTACAGCAATTTTGGCAGCCATTTTCGCAATAGGATAACCTGTTGCTTTGGATGCTAAAGCAGAGGAACGGCTAACCCGTGGGTTTACTTCGATAATATAGTAGTTGAAGCTGTCTGGATCTAATGCCAGCTGAACGTTACATCCCCCTTGAATGTTCAGGGCGCGGATGATTTTCAAAGAACAAGAACGAAGCATCTGGTATTCCCTGTCAGATAAAGTTTGGCTTGGCGCTACAACGATACTGTCCCCGGTATGAATGCCCACAGGATCCACGTTTTCCATGTTACAAACCACGATACAGTTGTCATTGGCATCCCGCATAACCTCGTATTCAATTTCTTTATAACCTGCAATGCTTTTCTCAAGAAGGCACTGGGTAATAGGGCTATATTTCAACCCGCTGGCTACCGTTTCTCTTAATTCTTCTTCATTGGAAACAATGCCGCCACCGGTTCCCCCCAGGGTATAAGCAGGGCGAACAATAATCGGATAGCCAATTTCATCGGCGAATTTTAAAGCTTCTTCCACTGTATGAACAATGTCAGAAGGTGGAACAGGTTCTCCAATGGCCTGCATTAAACTGCGGAATTCTTCCCGGTCTTCCGCTTTTTTAATGGCTTCTAAGTCTGTCCCTAAAAGAACCACATTTTCTTCATCTAAAATGCCGGATTCAGCCAATTCCATGGCAAGATTCAACCCGGTTTGTCCACCCAGGGTAGCAAGAAGCCCGTCTGGTTTTTCCTGGCGGATGATACGGCTTACGAAATCTATGGTTAATGGTTCAATATATACTTTATCTGCCATATTGGTATCTGTCATGATAGTGGCAGGGTTACTATTTACAAGAATGACTTCATATCCTTCTTCTTTTAAAGCCTGGCAAGCCTGTGTTCCTGCATAGTCAAACTCTGCAGCCTGTCCAATGACGATTGGGCCAGAACCGATTACCAGGATTTTTTTAATGTTTTCCAGTTTAGGCATTTGCCTTTGCCCCCTTTGCTACAGCTTCTACCTCTTTAATGAATCGGTCAAACAGGTACCCAGAATCAAAGGGCCCTGGTGCGGCTTCTGGATGGTATTGCACAGAAAATGCCGGATATTTTTTATGGGCAAGCCCTTCAATGGACCCATCATTTAATGCCACATGGCTAATCTCTAAATCCGTATTCCCTACAGATTCCAATGTTACCGCATACCCATGGTTTTGGGAGGTAATAAAGGTACGTCCTGTCTCCAGTTCTTTCACTGGATGATTGCTTCCCCTGTGGCCAAATTTTAATTTGGTTGTATCAGCTCCGCTGGCTAAGGCAAAAAGCTGATGGCCAAGGCAGATGCCGAAAATAGGATATTCCCCAATGATTTGTTTAATCATTTCAATGGCTTCTGGCACATCTTTTGGGTCCCCAGGCCCATTGGAAAGAAGAACGCCATCAGGGCGAATGCGGCGGATTTCTTCTGCCGTAACATTATAAGGAACCACAATTACATCACAGTTCCGTTTATTAAGCTCACGGAGAATCCCATGCTTGGAACCGAAATCCACGAGAACGATGCGAGGCCCGATGCCAGGAACTACAAACATGCTTTTTGTTGAAACTCGGGATACCTGGTCTGTCATCAGAGGTGCCTGTAACTTTTCCAGGGTGGATTCCACTGGCTCATCAGAGGTCGTAATAATCCCTTTTAATGTTCCGTGGTTGCGGATGATGCGGGTTAATTTGCGTGTATCCACATCAGATATCCCTGGGATGTTGTATTCTTTCAATAAAGAATCGATAGTTTGCTCATTGCGCCAGTTGCTTGGCATTTCACAGTGTTCCCGTACCACAAACCCATGGATATAAGGGCGGATGGATTCAAAATCATCCCGGTTGATGCCATAGTTCCCAATGAGAGGGTAGGTCATGGTTACGATTTGCCCGCAATAAGAGGGGTCAGATAATACTTCTTGATATCCGGTAATCCCTGTATTAAAAACGACTTCACCAAACATTTCACCAGTGGCGCCAAATGATTTTCCTTCAAAAACTGTTCCATCCTCAAGTATCAATCGTGCTTTATTGCTCATTGAAGATACCCCTTTCCTTCCCAAATTCATCCGCCTGCCATACCACATTGCCTTCTACCATGGTCATGACGGGCCAACCTTTTAACTTCCAACCTACAAAAGGAGTGTTTTTCCCTTTGCTTGCAAACTCTTCAGGATTCACTGCTTTTTCGGTTTCTATATCAAGAACTGTTAAATCAGCAGGCACTCCTTCTTCCAATCTCCCCCAGGGCAATCCAAATACATCTGCTGGTACCCGGGTCATGCGATGAATGATTTCTTCTATAGTAAACTGACCTGTTTCCACCAATTTAGTGTAAAGAAGAGGAAAGGCGGTTTCTAATCCAACAATTCCGAAAGGAGCGGTTTCGATGCCCCTGGCTTTCTCCTCTGCAGTATGGGGAGCATGGTCTGTTACAATCATATCAATGATGCCATCTTTCAATCCTTCAATTAAAGCCTCCTGGTCTTCTTTTCCCCGTAATGGAGGATTCATTTTAAAATTAGGATCTTGCCCCTGAATGTCTTCATCACAGAGTACCAAATGGTGAGGGCAAACTTCAGCAGTGACATGGGCGCCTCTCGCCTTTGCTTCTCTGACCAGACGAACGGATTCTTTGGCGCTAATGTGGCACACATGGTAATGGGCACCTGTGGCTTCTGCCAGGAGTATATCCCGGGCCACTTGCACGGATTCCGCTTCAGAAGGAATACCTTGCAATCCCTTGGCTTTACTATACTCTCCTTCATGGACACATCCCCCATGGGCCAGAGAATTGTCTTCACAATGGGCTACAATGGCCATGTCCAACTCTTTGGCCTTTGCCATGGCATCCATCATCATGCGGCTGCTTTGAATGCCTACCCCATCATCAGAGAAAGCCACAACCCCTGCTTCTTTCAGGGCATCCATATCCGTTAATTCTTTTCCTAATTCCCGGATGGTAATGGCTCCAATGGGCAATACCCTGACTCTTCCTTCTTCCCGGGCTTGTTGTTGGATTCGTTCTACCAATTCTGGAGAATCAATCACAGGACGAGTATTGGGCATGCACGCCACAGCAGTAAATCCACCCTGTGCGGCCGCCTGTGTCCCCGTAGCAATGGTTTCTTTCGCTTCAAAACCAGGTTCCCGTAAATGGACATGCATATCAATAAAACCGGGAGAAAGAATGTTCCCATCCAGATTCATCAATTGATGTCCCTCTTTTTCTATCCCTAATTCTATTCTTGCAATTTTGCCATCTTCAATGAGTACATCTTTATATAAAAGCTCACCGTCCAAGAAGACACGCCCGTTTTGCAACAGTATACCCATCTCATCTTCCTCCGTTTCAGGCTAGTTTATTCTCTCTTTATTTACTTCCCCAATGACCACACATTCCCGCTCATCGACTTCCTGTAAGGCCACCATAATGACCTCCTCTTTCGATGTGGGGACATTCTTGCCAACAAAATCGGGGCGAATAGGCAATTCCCTGTGCCCTCGATCAATGAGGACTGCCAGTTGAATCATCCTAGGCCTGCCTAAATCCATTAAGGCATCTAAAGCAGCCCGAACCGTTCTTCCTGTATAGAGAACATCATCCACTAAAATAATTTTTTTATTCGTTGTTTCAACGGTAAGGGAACTTTCTTTGCTGTTGGCCTGGGCTAGATCCCCATGGATTACATCATCTCGATAAAGGGTAATATCTAACTCTCCAACAGGAACCTTCTCCCCTTCAATTCGCTCAATACGCTGGGCTAACCGCTGGGCCAAGTAGATTCCCCTGGTACGAATTCCTACCAGGACACAATCCTCTACACCTTTATTCCGCTCAATGATTTCATGAGCAATCCTCGTTAAGGCCCGACCCATAGCCTTTTCATCAAGGAGCATATTTTTTTCCGTCCAATCTTGTGCCGGCATCCCTTCACCTCCAGAAGGAGTTTCCCTTAGTTTGTCTTTTTAAACAAAAAAAAACTTCTTGCATGAGGCAAGAAGTGATGATTACATAAATGGGACGCAAAATAACATAGATATCCTATAGGATTCCATTCATTAACCGTCAACCTTGCCAGCCTCACGGGACTGAATTAAAGGTAACATGCAATTATTGAAATTATGCCATTAAGGTCGAATCGTGTCAAATATTATTTCTTTTTCGGAGGATAGTAAGAATTTTCTCAATTTCTTCAGGCAATGGAGAGGTAAACTCCATAAACTCTCCTGTCGTTGGATGGACAAATCCAAGATCTCTGGCATGGAGAGCCTGCCCTTCTAGATTAAATTCATTTTTCGTTGGGCCGTACTTTGCATCCCCAACAAGAGGATACCCAATGTACTTAAAGTGAACCCGAATTTGGTGGGTTCGGCCTGTTTCTAATTGGCACTCAACAAGGGTGTATTGATCAAATCGTTCCAATACCTTGAAGTGAGTGACTGCATTCTTGCTGTTTTCAAAAACCACAGCCATTTGTTGCCTATTTTTCGGATCCCGTCCAATGGGAGCATCAATGGTTCCCTGCTCATGGGGTATCGTTCCATGAACCAATGCCACATAGCGGCGAAGAACTGTGTGCTCTTTTAATTGGGCAGCTAAGGATTCATGGGCCCGATCATTTTTTGCCACCATCAGCAACCCGGAGGTATCTTTATCAATACGGTGGACAATCCCCGGACGGAGAACTCCGTTAATGCCGGACAGGTCTTTACAATGATCAAGAAGGCCATTAACCAGGGTGCCAGAATAATTGCCTGGTGCAGGATGAACCACCAATCCTCTGGGTTTGTTAACAACCACTACATCTTTGTCTTCATAGACAATGTTTAAATCCATAGATTCCGGCTGCAAATCCAATTCAACAGGCGGTGGGACTTTCAGGATAATTTCATCCCCGGCCTGGAGACGATAATTCCCTTTAATCCCTTTGCCATTGACCTGTACATTGCCATCCTTGATCCATCCTTGAAGTTGGGTTCTTGACCAATCTCCTTCAGCAACCTGGGAAAGAAATTTATCAATTCGCTCTCCCCCATCTTCCTGTTCAACAACCCAATCAAAAAGTTCAAAACGTTCATCAAGATTCATGGCTTTTCTCTTGTTTCTCCTTTGCGCTTCCCCTAATTTCTGCTATTAAAAATAATCCAGCGCCAATAACAACTGCTGAATCAGCAACATTAAAAATAGGAAAGTTAATTAAGGCAAAATCAAAGAAATCAACGACTTCACCTGTGGTGAGGCGGTCATAAAAGTTACCCAGGGCCCCGCCTAGTATTAATGCCAGGGACCACCCGACCATTGGGCGTTCTTTGCGAATCCGCCAAATGTACCAGATAATCCCTGCAACAATGATGATCGTCATAATTAAGAAAAAGGTTCTTTGATTTTGCAGAATCCCGAAGGCAGCACCCCGGTTCCGATGGGAGGTTAAGTAAAAAATTCCTTCTAAAAGAGGAATAGAATCGCCATAATCCATAAAGCGCAACACTAATACTTTTGAGACCCTATCAAGTAAAAAAACAACCAGGGCAATCCCGTAATAAATCAATGGATAGCCACTCCCTTTTAGATTTGACCTTCTTCTGTGAGCACATTGGCACAACGTGGGCATAATGATGGATGCTCACTATTTTTCCCAACCTCTGTGGAAATGACCCAACAACGTTCACATTTTTCCCCTTCTGCAGGCTGAACAATGACAGCTACACCTTCCAATTGCACAGCCCCGGCAGGAAGTTCTTCCCTTTTCTCTTGCAAATCGACACCAGATACAATAAACAATTCTTTTAAGTTTCCTGCTTTTTGTAATAATCCATAGGCTGCTTTGTCTGCATAAATGGTAATCGCTGCACCAAGAGATTGCCCAATCACTTTCTCACGGCGTGCTTCTTCTAATGCTTTATTAATTTCATCCCGAATTTGGAGAATAGCATCCCATTTGCTTTCCAGTTCGTCATTAAACAGGTCTGGATTTACATCAGGCATATTTACTAATTGCACACTGATTTCTTGCACACCAGGAACGAATTTCCATACTTCATCCGCAGTATGAGGAATGATCGGTGAAACAAGGCGCACAAGATCTAACAAAATATCATATAAAACAGTCTGAGCTGCACGACGGCCTGGAGCAGAAGTGGCTTCTGTATATAAACGGTCTTTGGAAATATCCAAATAGAACGCACTTAAATCAAGGGTACAGAAGTTATGGATGGCATGATATACCGTATGGAATTGGTATCCATCATAAGCTTTTCGGACTTTTTCTATTACCCGTTGATTTTTCACTAACATAAAGCGGTCCAGTTCCCCTAATTGCTCATAAGGAACCCGATCTTTTACAGGATCAAATCCATTTAAATTCCCTAATAAGAAACGGAAGGTATTACGGATTTTCCGATATACTTCAGCAATCTGGGTAAGAATGTTATCGGAAATTCTCACATCGGCTGTATAATCAACGGAAGCTACCCAAAGTC
>CAMLDI010000009.1 GCA_946478845.1 uncultured Paenibacillaceae bacterium | reverse complement strand
CTTTAAAATAAAGAGAAGAGATAATATTGTTTTCCAGGGTATGGACATGAAAAACAGCCGAGACATGCGGAAACTTCTCATAAATCGCTGTATGAATGAGGGTTTCCGCTGAAGGTTTCAATTGGGTGGGAAAAGCCGGATTTCCCTGTAGATCTACAAGGAGAAAGTCTTCCGGGGTATGCTGGGTTTTGTCTTTTCCGCTAGCGGTAATGGCAATGGCATCATCCATACGAAGGGACAAATTGCCGCTTGTTGCGGGAAACCATCCTCGATTGGCGAATTCTTCTTTCATTTGTCTTAAGATTAAAAATGAATGCTGTATCTGTTCTAAATTCACCGACTATGGACCCCCCACTGTTTAATCGCTTGTTGTAGTTCAGGTGAATACTTTGCGGCTTCCTCTAGGGAATAGCCAGCAACGATGGCTTCTATCGCATGAAGGAAGGCTCTTCCCCCGGCGGCTGACCCATCCTGATGGCCATGAATTCCTCCTCCCGCATTCACAATAAAATCCAACCCAAAGTCCTCAAACAAGAGGGGGACAAGTCCTGGATGAATTCCTGCAGAAGGTACCGGGAACCCATCCCGATGGATTCGATCCTTTTCCCTTAAATGTTTAGCAATCGCCAGGGCTTCCCTTTCTGGCAATGCCACAGAACCATAAGGGGAAGGATATAAAACAAAATCCGCTCCTGCCCATCTGAGGAATTTGCCAAATAAAAGAGGAGATGCAATTCCATATTCCTGTGCAGGATATAGTGCTCCGGCCACAGCTGGATGGGCCATTAATGGCACGTTGATCTCGGGTTCTGCAGCAAGCTGATGAAGAACATCTAAGCCATAAGCGAATACATTAAGTAATAAGCAAGAAGCTCCTGCATCAATGAGCCTTTTTGCCTTATCTGCCAATTTTGTAACCGGGCCTGTTACATTCACAGCATAAAGGATTTTTTTCCCCGTCTGTTCATAATGGCGGCGGTTCATTTTCTCAAAAGAACGCACACGTTCAATGGCAGGGGCTTCATCATCCCGGAAAAAGATTTCATCATCCTTAACTAAATCAACTCCACCTTCTAACTGAGATTGATATGCTCTATTTAATTCCTCCAGATTTAAACCAATGCATTGTTTAAAAATACTCATCAATAAAGGCCGATCATACACACCCAGAAGATTGCGAATCCCTTCTACCCCAAATTTTGGGCCTGGAAACTCCTTTCGCACTCCTTCTGGCAAGTTAACATCCACTAAACGGATTTTTCCATCCATAGACCCTTTACCAAAAATCGTCGTTAGCAGGGAAGGAAAATCAGCGGTCACATTTAAAACGGGAAAGGAAATGGTAAGGAGTGCTCTCTCCTGACCTCCATCATCCTTTGGCAACACTTTGACATCTTCCACTTTGCCTAAATGTTGAATGAACTTATCTTTCTCTTCCATAGAAAGCCCTGTCCATGTCCCCACGGTTAATCCTACGGCAATTTTCTCCGCTCTTTTATAAAAATCGCCCTGACCGCTAACCAGATAGGTCGCTGTTAAAAAAGACTTTTCCTCACCCATAGGTATACCTGCCTTTTCATACCAATTTAGTATGATTTAATTTTGAGGACTATTATAATTGGTCATAGGATGTAATGTAAAGTATTTTTATAAGATTTATATATTTAATCAAAATACCTTGACATTTTGTTACCATCAATAATATATTAATCACTAAAAATTTCCTCAAATGAATTATATGCTTCAACCCATGGGAGGGATTATCATTGAATAAATATCATGCTTTCAATAAAGAGCAAGCTGTAGAATACGCCCGTTCTTTAGAAGGTCTCTTTTCTCCAAAAGCGGTATTAGAAAGCGATGAAATTGGAGATGGAAATCTCAATCTTATTTTTCGAATCTGGGATCGTTCCCAGCCTAAGGATAGCGTTATCTTCAAACAGGCACTTCCTTATGCCCGGGTGGTAGGGGAATCCTGGCCATTAACGTTGGATCGGGCCCGTATTGAACGTGAGATGCTCAGGTTGCATGGCAAATTGGCTCCTGGTTTAGTTCCAAAGGTTTATGGGTATCAAGATGAGTTAGCCCTTACCGTGATGGAGGATTTATCTGATTATCTTATTTTGCGAAAAGGGCTTGTTGCACGAAAACAGTATCCCCATCTCCCTGAACACATTGGGCATTTTTTAGGAAGGACCTTATTTTTCACTTCGGATTATTACCTTTCTTCTGGTGAGAAGAAACAAAAAGTGGTGCAATTTACCAACCCTGAATTATGCAAAATCACAGAGGATCTGGTTTTCACAGACCCTTTCTTTGATGCGCCAACGAATCAGTTTAACCCTTTGCTTAAAGAAAAGGTGGCCCAGTTATGGAAAAACAGAACCTTGAAAACTGAAGTACAAAAACTCAAGGATACCTTTATGACCCGTACCCAGGCTTTGCTCCATGGAGATTTCCATTCAGGAAGCATTATGGTTACAGATACAGAAACCCGTATCATTGACCCTGAATTTGCCTTTTATGGGCCAATGGGCTTTGATATCGGGGCAGTCATGGGCAACCTGTTATTAAATTTTGCTGCTCAGGAAGGGCATTGCCCATCCGCGGAAGAGCGGAAAACATACCAGAATTATCTATTGGGTTTAATGAAACTGATTTGGGATGAATTCCAGGATGAATTTACCCGATTGTGGAAGGAACACAATCCTGAAACTTTCTATTATCCCTACGTAAGATACTATTTACAGGAGGTTTTACAAGACGCAATCGGTTTTGCAGGATGCAAAATGATCCGCAGGGTAGTTGGGCTTGCCCATGTGGAAGATTTAGAAAGGATCCAGGACCCTAAGGTACGTTTAAATAGTGAAAAATTAGCATTGGCCATTGGAACAAAGTTGGTTTTGCATAGAACCCAAATTAACGATATTCTTGAAGCTGCTTTACTAGTGAGAAGAGTGAGAACTGAGGAGGTAAAATCTAATGAAGTCAATTGAATGGAAGGGAGATCATTTGCTTCTCCTTGACCAAACTAGACTTCCTTCCAATACGATTTATGTAAAAATCACTGATGAATATGCGTTGTTTGAAGCGATTCAAAAAATGCAAGTAAGAGGGGCGCCAGCCATTGGCATGGCTGCTGCATTCGGCCTTTATCTCGCTGTAAGAGCATCAGAAATTACGGATCCAATGAAGTTTTACGAGGAAATATTAGATCGTTCATCCTATTTAGCCTCAGCACGGCCTACAGCGGTCAATCTCATGTGGGCCCTCCGCCGTTTAGAAACGCTGGCAAAAAAGGAAATAGCCAGAGGCTCCAGTGTGAAAGATGTAAAAGGTACCCTATTGAAAGAAGCATTGGATATACAAAAGGAAGATCTGGAGACATGCCGCAAGATTGGAGAGTATGGCCTTTCCCTGTTTCACGACGGAATGGGCATTCTCACCCATTGCAACCCGGGGAGTTTAGCTACTGCGGGATACGGAACTGCGACCGCCCCCTTTTATCTGGCCAAAGAAAAAGGATGGAATTTGAAGATTTACGCTGATGAAACCCGCCCCCTTTTACAGGGATCCCGTTTGACAGCCTATGAATTGCAACAGGCTGGCATTGATGTCACCCTCATTTGCGATAATATGGCCGCTACCGTAATGGCCCAGGGAAAAGTGCAGGCTGTTATTGTGGGAACGGATCGTATTGCCGCCAATGGGGATGTAGCAAATAAAATCGGCACTTATAATTTGGCAATTCTCGCTCATTATCATAAAATTCCTTTTTACGTGGCAGCACCTCTGTCTTCCATTGACTTAACTACCCATAAAGGAAGCCAAATTCCCATTGAAGAACGTTCAGGCGTTGAAATTACCCGGTTAGGGGGAAGGTTAATTGCTCCTGTTCGGGTAAAAACCTATAATCCCGCCTTCGATGTAACTCCCGCTTCTCTTGTTAGCGCTATTATTACAGAGGAAGGGATTATTCGTCCAAAGGAAGATGGAACCTATAATTTACGGGGATTAGCAGCCTTTGGGCTATAGGGGAGTCGAGTGGAGCCTCTTTTCTCGTTCCTTATCACCTCTATACCCATCGCTTTCGAAAATCATAAGAACAGTGGATAAAGAAAGCGGCCCCTTAGAGGGCCGCTTTAATCTAATTTGCGTTGTTTAAAGAATTCATCTTTTTGTATTCTTGATCGTAGATTCAAACACGTATTTTCAGAAGATTCAATGGTCCAACCCGCGACTTTCGTTCCACAAATAACAGCTTCTTTTAACGATAATCCCCGAATTAACCCCATAATTGTACCTGAAAAAAAAGCGTCTCCTGCACCGCTCGTATCAACAACTTCCACAGGGAAAACAGATTGAAAACCAGCCTCTTTGGATTGGGAATCAAAATAGACTGCACCACTCTTCCCTAAAGTGATGACCATTGATTCTATTCCTGTTTGATTAACAAATTCAGTTAGGGTCTTTTGTTTTTGGCCAATTTCCATTTCCGAAAATTTTTTGCCTAAAAAAAGGTCGGCTTCATAATTGTTGCATATAAAGCAATCCAGATCCTTGAGAATTTCTCTATGATGTAAAATTAAATCTAAATTGCTTGGGATGCCGTATATAGGTAAGTTAAACTTTTTTGCCATACTAATTACACTTTTCACAATATGGATATTTAAATCAAGTTCAAGGGCAATATGTGTAGCGTGTTGAAAAAATTCCTGTCCTTTCGTTTCAATGAATTCTTGCAAAAGAGTAAGATCTGGCATTTGGGAGACCGATCCGGCCAGGTTTCCCATCTCATCTAAGATTGCAATCCAAATCCCCATCCCATGATCTTTAGATTCCATAAGATAATTTGTTTTAACCCTGGATTTCTTTAACCTTTCCACAACATCTTTCCCAATGGGCTGCAAATCAATGGAGGATACTAAAAATGTGGGTATATTTAAATTCGCTAGATTTTCAGCAACATTTCTGCCTACACCACCATGGACAAACTGAACCGTTCCTAGATTTCTATTAGACGGGTGATACTTGTTTTTAGAAAAACCTTTACAATCTATAAAAACCGTTCCTATTACAAAGACAGAAGGGAGCAAGTTATTCTCATCTCCTTCATACTAATCCCTGACAACTACGAGTTGAATCCTTACTAATTTATTGAATTTATTATCAGAAAGTTATAGGTAAAATGTTTAAATATTGTAAAAATAAAACTCTTATGTACTATTGACCCCTAACAATTCCGAAAAGAAACACATAACATAAATAAGTATCGGAAGAAGAGAGGGAATACGGTAATGATAGGAATATCCGAGTTATTTTGGATTACCTTAGGTTTTGGGCTCTTATTAATTGTTGAAGCAATCGTATGGCTTTATTGGCGTTACTGGAGTTCAGGCTCCATTCATGATTGGATCTCAGAGGATGAGGAACCTGACGGAGATTACCGCATCGTACGCAAAATTAAAACACCTGTGCAGCGGATTGCTGTCGTTGAAAATCAGGGACAAACATTAATTTATGGAAACGGTGATGTCATGTTCGGCACTACTGAGGATGATGAAATTTATGCTGAGGCACTTGTACATGTTCCTATGGCCGTAGCAGAGAAGAGAGAACGGATTTTAATTATTGGCGGTGGTGGCGGGATTACAACGAGAGAAGCATTAAAGTATCCTGAAGTAAAAGAAATCACTACGGTTGATATGGACGAGATGATGATCGATTTTGGAAAGTATCTAGAACCCTTAGTTAGGTTTAATAAGGGTGCATTACATCATCCCAATGTTAAAATTGTGATCGAAGATGGAAGAGCTTTCGTTGAGAATCATCCTGAAGAGAAGTGGGATGTAATATTAGTAGATATCCCGGAGCCTACTGGAGACTGCCCCTCACTTAACAAACTTTTTAGCCGGGAATTTTTTAAATTATTGAAAGGGCGATTAGAACCAGGTGGGGCTATTAATATTTCCTGTCCTTCTTTAGCCTGGCTCCCACAGTACCTCTGGACAGTCAAAGGAACATTATTAGCAGCAGGGTTCCATGTCTTGCCTTATCATTTTGATGTTATTGCAGATTTTGAAGACGACTATGGCTTTTGTTTAGCAACAAACAAGACAGTTTCCCCCGAAAATATTTCTATTAGGGTCCAATCCCAGTACTTAATCCCTGAGAGAATTCGTGATATGTTTCATATTCCTTATAACTATTCTAAGAGTCAGAAGAACTATAAAATTCAAACAGATAGAAATAAGGTTCTCTCCGATCTTGTAGATGATGCCTGGGGATGACTAAAAGCGAAAAAGAAAAAGCGGTCCAATAAGGGACCGCTTTTTCGAATGGGGGGATAAGGTCTATGAGAAGATACTAACGATTTCTTTGAACTTATCGACAAAGAAGAATCGTAGTTCGACCTGGCTATTAGGTTGTTGTTGTTCATAATCTTGTGGTTCAACCAATTCCTGAGGAATTGGTTCTGCTGCCCTGGCATTTTCCGTGGATTTATCCACTGCTAGTTGTCCTTTATGGGTTTGTTCCCCTGCAGCAACTTCCTCAACAAGGGCATCCATAAAGGGATCTGCAATTTGAACATCCATTTCTTCTGGAGTTTCCTCAGCAAAGGGTGCTGCTTCCTTGATTTCCTCTCCTTTTACTTGCTCCTGAAGATTCTGTTCGTCTTTCTTTTGCGCAGCAGTATCTCCGTTAGAAATATCTACGAAACAGAGAGGAGGAAACATCACACACCACCAGTTGCGGCCTTCAGAATTACCCAGGGTAATAAGTACCGCTTCGTATGTTCCAGCAGGGAATACCTGTGTGCCATACATTTTCGTTGGAAAATCAGTAGGCCCTAATTGGACATCAGAACCATAGGTGAATCCCTTTTCCTGCAAAGTTTCACGGACCAATTTTTGCAATTCTGGAAGATGGTTGCGAATCACGCCACGGGCTTCTTCCAGGTTTTTCGCATCCTGGGCCCATTGGGATACATTTGCAATCACACGATCCCGAATGATTCGTTTTATTTGTTGATCTTCAGGCGAATCGCTATTGGCAAGGATACGCAGGCGAATGGATTCATTCGGCACATTGCTTTGCGCAAAAACTGATGCTGCTTCCTTTTGGCCTTCCCAACTCATAATAAGAATTAAAAATATAAAAATAAGGTATAAGTGCTTTTTCACTTCTTCTCACCCTTTCCTATCCCCTGGTCATCAGTATGAACAGGAAAAGGGAGGTTTAAACATAAAATTTCAGAATATTATCGCAATTAAATCAAATTCTTTAGGAACGAATAGCAATGACGTGGCGGCCGATGCCTGCATAATCGTCGATAATATAGGTTTCTCGAAAGAGGCCTGTTGCCTGTAACATGGCTTTCACTTCTTCTGCCTGTCCCATTCCCACTTCAAATCCCACGAAAGCTTTTTCGCCGATGACAGGGGGGAGTTGGTTAATCATGCGCCGGTATAAATTCAATCCATCCTGGCCCCCATCCAGAGCGGAGAGGGGTTCGTGGTCTTTTACCTGGGTATCTAATCCGGCAATATCCCCACTGGGAATGTAAGGGGGATTGGATAATAGAACGTGGATGGGCACGGCCCCATTTTGGAATGAAGTGAGCAGATCCCCTTCAAGAAAGGAAATTCGTTGATCTACACCATTGCCTCTTGCGTTGCTTTCTGCTGTTTTTAAAGCATCAGGAGAAATGTCTATGGCAAGATAGCGCCAGAGAGGGGAGCCAAAGACCGCCATAGAAACGATAATTGCTCCACTTCCTGTCCCCACATCAACCACCACAAGGGTTTGGCCCTCTGGGAAAATTTCAGGAATGCGCTGCAAAGCTTCTTCTACCAACAATTCCGTTTCTGGGCGAGGAATCAGAACAGAAGGATTTACAGAAAAGGGCAATCCATAAAATTCTTGTTCTCCAAAAATATATTGTAAAGGTTCCCCATTGGCCCGCCTTTTCATAATCTCCTGAATTTCTCCCCAGGATTCTTCAGGTAAAGGATCCTGCAGGCGAGTAAGAAAAGCCGTACGATCCCACTCTAAACAATGGCGAATAATATATTCTGCGAGAAAAGGGGCGTCAGCTATATTTTTCGATTCGAAAAAACGAGAAGCCTGTTGCATGGCTTCTCGTACTGTAAATTGAGTCATATGTTTTTTATGCTCCTTCCGCGTTGCGCAGGAGTTCTGTTTGTTCATGAAGGATTAGAGCATCAATAATTTCATCTAATTCCCCATTGAGTACTTGATCTAATTTGTGCAGGGTTAAGCCAATGCGATGATCTGTTACACGGCTTTGTGGAAAGTTATAGGTACGAATCCGTTCGCTGCGATCCCCTGTCCCTACTGCCGATTTACGGGTTTCTGCATATTCTGCGGTGGCCTCAGATTGCATTTTGTCTAATAAGCGGGCACGAAGAACTCGCATCGCTTTATCCTTATTTTTGTGCTGGGATTTTTCATCCTGGCAAGATACCACGATCCCTGTTGGAATGTGGGTTAAACGAACAGCAGATTTGGTGGTATTAACACTTTGTCCGCCAGCGCCGCTGGAACAGAATAAATCTACCCGCACATCATTTTCATTGATTTCTACGTCTACTTCTTCTGCTTCAGGAAGAACAGCAACAGTGGAAGTAGAGGTATGGATCCGTCCGCCAGATTCTGTGGAAGGAATGCGCTGCACCCGATGGGCACCACTTTCAAATTTTAAGCGGCTATATGCACCCTGGCCATTAACGGAGAAGATGATTTCTTTGTAGCCGCCAATGCCTGTAGGATTGGCCTCAAGAATTTCTACTTTAAAACGGTGTTTCTCTGCATAACGGACATACATACGATACAAATCGGCGGCAAATAGGGCTGCTTCATCTCCCCCTGCTGCACCCCTAATTTCGATAATCACGTTCTTATCATCATTAGGGTCTTTCGGAAGAAGAAGGATGCGAATGCGCTCTTCTAACGAGTCCTTTTGCTCTTCTAATTCTCCGATTTCCATTTTGACCATTTCCCGCATCTCATCGTCCAATTTCTCCTCGAGCATTTCTTTTGCATCCTGGAGCTGGCCTGTGACTTCTTTATATTGGCGGTAGGTTTGTACCGTTTCTTCTAAATCTGATTGTTCTTTTGAAAATTGGCGTAATTTTGTGGGATCGTTCATAACATTAGGATCGCACAATAGTTGTGTTAACCGGTCATAACGTTCTACCACAGATTCAAGTCGTTGAAGCACGGGACTCTTCACCTCAATTTATAAAAATCCGTAACATTCCAATTATAGATGAAGAATGATTATATGTAAAGGAAAATGAAAGTGCCCCGAGATTCCCCGGGGCTGGCGTAATACTAAATTATCTCGTTCTGTTTTTTGCGGCATAGACCCTTATAGCAAAGCGAGGCATTTTTTGTTTTACATTGTTATAAACCTGGCTTTTTACCTGGTTAATTTGTGCTGTTGTTTTTACAGTGTTGTTCAATGTAACACGAACATAGGCCGTTCCGCCATTTGTATAAACCGTAGCTCGTTGTACACCAGGAACCTGACGGGCAGCCGCCGCCATGGCATTGGTAGCGTCTCCTAAATTATGTACATCTGTTGTACGGCCAGTAACCATATTAGGATTAGGGACGGAATTGATTTGTTCATTGCGGGAATAGCGATTAATTCTTGCCTGGTCATTATTGGTACATGCACTTAAGGACGATAAGATAAAAATTGAAACGAGTACAAAAATGAGTTTTTTCATTTTTTCCACCTCCTCGCAATTATTTTCTCGCGAGGAAGTCGTTTTATTCACCAAACAAAAAACAGGCGGAAATCCGCCTGTCTTAAGTGCATTCTGATTAAAGATTGTATTTCTTTTTGAAACGATCTACACGGCCACCTACATCGATAAATTTTTGTTTACCGGTGTAGAAAGGATGGCATTCAGAACAAATCTCAACTTTGAGATTGTCTCTTACAGAACCGGTTTCAAAAACGTTCCCGCAAGCGCAGGTTACCTTCGTTTGATTGTATTTAGGATGGATATCCGGTTTCATGTCTTTCACCTCTTTCTGCCCTGAATCATGTACGAAACAGAGTTATCACACACATAAGGGGATTATATCACGTTTAAAATTCAAATGTAAAGGTCTGATTGATTCAACGACTCTTCGGAGGAACATGGGTATAGGAACCAATCATCACCCCGGGCAATTCCTGGCGATAGATCTCTATGGCTTGTTTCATGCCGAATTTTTCCCCTCTAGCAGGAGGAATCATGGACAGGTAACTATCAGGGTCGATATTTAAATTCCGTAGTTGAATCAATTTGATGCCCGTGCGGCGGATGAATTCAATCATGGCCTCCATTTCTTCTTCCCGGTCAAAAACCCCAGGGAACACCAGATAGTTAATAGAGGTAAAGACTCCTTTTTCACTGGCATAGGTTGCCGACTTCTCTACATCGGCCAGGGTATAGCCCCTGGGATTATAATAGGCGTTATAGTGTTCATCAATGGCACTAATAATGCTGATGCGCATTAAATCCAATCCTGCATCCACAATCGCGCGAATCCCCTGGGTATAACCTGCATTGGTGTTCATATTAATATAGCCCATATCGGTTTTTCCCCTTACCCGGCGAATGGCCTGGGATACCAGGGGCGCTTTCGTAGAAGGGTCCCCTTCACAACCCTGTCCAAAACTTATAATGGACTCTGGTTTTTTCAAATGAAATAGCATAACATCCTCTAACTCTCCCAGGGTAGGGGTAAAGTCAAGGCGGGTTTGGGGAGAAATAAAACCCCTTCCCTCTGGTTGTTGGGAAATGCATCCATAACAGCCTGCATTGCAGGTACGGGAAACAGGCAGTCCCCCTTCCCAGCGATTAAAGAACGTATTGGACGCTGTTAAACACCCATACCCAAGGGCACAGTTGCTTAAGTGCTGAAACACCCGATTATCGGGGAATTTCTTCAACAATCTCTTTACATGTTTATCCAGTTCATTGCGGGAAAAATTATTGGGATTCCAACGATAAGGTTCATCCGTTGGGTCTGCTGTGACATAGAAACGGTTTTTTTTCCATACAACCGCTGAATAACCGAACAGGGGGAGTTTTTCCTCTTTATTGGTTTTCACATAGGCAGGGACCATTAAACGGGTAAAACCCTGAGGCAATAGAGCCCCCACCGCAGTATATTCAGTCAAAGGATGAAGATCCCCGGTTTCAGGATCCATGCCAATAGGGGTACATCCTGGCAAACTTACCAGGGTCGCCCCATCAGGCAAGGGAATTAATTCTTCCTCAAGTATTTCTATGTAGGCATCGCCACTGCGGCCCACTGCCAAAAAGTCCGGATGATCATAGACTTGTCCAGTTTCATCAGCATAAACAAGATTCATTTAAATCTCTCCTATTCCAATTACAGCTTACAACTTTTTTCCTTGATCCATGGCATTGGCTAAAATTCCCAGTCCCTGCTCGACAATTCCCCGGTTTTCTTTGGTTAAATTCTCAATGATTAAATTAAATCGTTCAAAGCCTGACTGATTTAATTGGTGAAAGATTTCTTTCGCATTATCTGTAAGGCGAATTAATATAGAACGGCGGTCACTGGTAGATGGCACCCGTTCAATAAGTCCCTGTGTAACCAATCGGTCGAGAATCCCTGTCATATTGGAAAGAGACGCCCCCATGGTTTCCGCAAGGGTGCTAACTGTTGCTTCTTTTCTGGAACTAAGAATCATGAGCACTTTCATTTGGGGCATGGTCAGATCTAATTTTGCCCATGCATCTGCATCCCCAATTCCGGCACTATGAATCACTTTCATATACAATTCCCATAATTGATTATTCATGCGCGTCAGACACATCCTCATTTTCAGGTTGTTTAACACATATTAAAATATTTATGCAATTGTAGATTCGATAGAGTAAGATAAGCTTACAACATAAATTCTAATTCTTTGATGAAAATAAAAGCAAGTTCCCCTTTTATTATAAAGCAAAAAAGTAGGTGTGATTTTTGATTACTTTAGAACAAAAGAAAAAGAGATTTTTTTCAATCCAAACTTTTAATCCTGCCAGACTCTTTGTTATTGGATTTGGAGCCATCATTTTATTTGGTGCTTTTCTTTTGACATTACCCATTGCAACCCATGATGGACAAGGGGCTCATTTTATAGATGCCTTGTTTACAGCATCTTCAGCTACCTGTGTTACGGGACTTGTTGTAGTTGATACAGGGACAACTTTTACTACTTTTGGTGAAGTAGTCATACTATGCCTCATTCAAATTGGCGGTTTAGGATTTATGACTTTCGCTACACTTTTCACTCTGATCCTGGGGAAAAAAGTATCCTTTCGCCATCGAATATTAATCCAGGAATCATTAAATCAGATATCTCTAGAAGGGATTGTTAGACTGGTAAAAAGAATTCTATTTGTAACCATTATATTTGAAGGTTTGGGCACCCTCATTTTAGGGTTGCATTGGACACCGATTTTCGGTTTCGGCAAGGCCATGTATTTAGGACTTTTCCATTCTGTTTCCAATTTTAATAATGCTGGATTTGATATTATGGGATCTTATACAGGACCATTTAGTAGCTTAGTTCATTATGTTGATGATCCAATTGTAAATAGTGTAATCATGACTCTTATTATTGTAGGTGGAATCGGATTTATTGTAATTAATGAACTTATGGAATTCCGTAAGCCTCGCCATAAACTTTCCATGCATAGTAAAATTGTTTTATCCACTTCTGCCTTCTTAATTTTATTGGGTGCTCTTGCTATTTTTCTTGTAGAATTTGAAAATACAAAAACCTTAGGGAGTCTTAATTGGTCTGGAAAAATATTAAGTTCTTTTTTCCAATCCATTTGTTCCCGAACAGACGGTGCCAATACATTACCCATCGGGGACTTACATCAATCCACCCTATTTTTATTGATTATACTTATGTTTATCGGTGCTTCTCCCGGATCTACAGGGGGCGGGATTAAGACAACCACTTTTATGACCCTTATGGGAGCTGTTTACTCTATGTTTCGGGGACGTCGTGACGTTGTTTTTTTCAAAGAACGAATTGATGAAAGTAAAGTTTTTAAAGCCTTAACCATAACCATTGCAGCGATTAGCCTTGTTTTCGGTGTTACAATGATTCTGTCTTTGACGGAACATGCGGATTTTCTCACAATCCTTTTTGAAACCACTTCTGCTTTTGGGACTGTAGGCCTTTCCATGGGTTTGACTCCAAACCTCTCTCTGGCAGGTAAAATAATCCTCTCCCTTATGATGTTTATTGGGCGTGTTGGTCCATTAACGGTGGCAATAGGATTAACATGGAATAAAAAAGATGAGCATTACAGATATTCAGAAGGTAAAATAATAATCGGCTAATAAAGGACCGCCATCTCCCATAAGGAAGGTGGCGGTCTTATCATTTCTATTACCCCCGTACGATGTTGCGGGGGGCACGAACAGCAGGACGATCAGATTGTTGTTGTCTGTCGCCGGCAGAACGGTCAGTCGTCCGTTCACCATGCTTCGGTGCTGTTTTCTTTTCTACTTCTAAACTATCGAGGAATTCCTGGTTGGTTTTGGTTTCACCAAGCTTTTTAATAAAGGCTTCTGTAAATTCATTGCTATCGTGAATGGATTTACGAAGGGTCCAAATTTTAGCCAGTTCATCTTTTTCAAAGAGGAGTTCCTCACGGCGGGTGCCGGATTTGCGAATATCAATGGCAGGATAAACCCTTCTTTCGGATAATTTCCGGTCAAGATGAAGTTCCAGGTTACCTGTGCCTTTGAATTCTTCATAAATGACATCATCCATGCGTGAGCCAGTCTCAACAAGGGCGGTGGCCAGGATGGTTAAGCTTCCCCCTTCTTCTACGTTCCGTGCCGCACCAAAGAAGCGTTTAGGGCGATGGAAGGCAGCGGGGTCTACCCCACCAGATAAAGTTCTCCCGCTTGGAGGCACTGTTAAATTGTAGGCCCGTGCCAGGCGGGTAATGCTATCAAGGAGAATAACCACATCTTTCTTCAACTCAACGAGACGCATGGCCCGTTCCAGAACCAGCTCTGCTGCGCGAATATGGTTTTCTGGCATTTCATCAAAGGTGGAGTAAACAACTTCCCCTTTTACAGAACGCTGCATGTCCGTTACTTCTTCAGGGCGTTCATCGATTAAAAGCACGATTAATTCGATTTTAGGATAGTTTTCCGCAATGCTGTTGGCAATCTCTTTTAAAAGCATGGTTTTCCCAGCCTTAGGAGGAGCAACAATCAATCCCCGTTGCCCAAAACCTACAGGAGCGATCAAATCCATAACCCTGGTCGAAAGATGGTCTGGTGCAGTTTCCATAATAATTTTCTTCTGGGGGTAAAGAGGGGTTAAACCAGGAAAGAAAACTCGATCTGGAGAGGTTTCTGGCGGTTCACCGTTTACTGCATCTACATGGAGCAAACCAAAATACCTTTCATTTTCCTTAGGAGGGCGAACTTTCCCTGCAATTTTATCCCCGGGACGAAGGCCAAATCGACGAATTTGGGATGCGGAAATATAAATATCATCAGCACTTGGCAAATAGTTAATGGGCCGCAAGAAGCCAAATCCCTCAGGAAGGATATCTAAAACCCCTTCCATAAAGAAGTGTCCTTGCTTTTTTGTTTGTTCCTGGAGGATGGCGAAAATCAATTCCCTCTTTTTTAATGTTCCATAATATGGAACTTGAAACTCGCGGGCCAATTTATAGAGCTCCGTTAGTTTCATTTCTTCAAGCTGACCTAAATTCATTTCCATATAATTATCCAACACCACACTTTACTTAGTGAATTAACGATCATTAAAAACAAGATGAGGTTTCCTGTCGAGACGGTGTTGTCCTTCTACAAAACGTACTGTACCTGTTTTTGCACGCATTACAACGGAATGTGTAATGGCTTTATTTCCATGAAAACGTACCCCGCGAAGCAATTCACCATCGGTAACACCTGAAGCAGCGAAAATGGCATCGTCTCCTTTAACCAGATCCTCCATGCGGAGCAATTGATTCAAGTCGGCAATCCCCATTTTTTTGCAGCGATCGATTTCTTCCTGTGTTTGAGGCAAGAGACGGCCTTGCAATTCCCCGCCTAAGCATTTTAAAGCAACAGCAGCAATGACACCTTCTGGTGCGCCACCGCTTCCAAACATAATATCTACGCCGGTATGTTCATCAAAAGCCGTATGAATGGCAGCAGCAACATCCCCGTCAGAGATCAATTTAATACGAGCCCCCGCTTCGCGAATTTCGTTAATTAATTTGGCATGGCGAGGACGGTCAAGCAAAATGGCAACCAGGTCAGAGATGTCTTTTCCATAAGCCTGAGCCACGGCTTTCAGGTTATCAATCACCGGTGCATCAATATCAACTTTTCCAGCCGCTTTTGGCCCAACAGCCAGTTTATCCATATACATATCGGGAGCATGCAGAAGATTCCCCCGGTCAGCCACAGCAAGAACAGTAAGGGCATTCCATGTTCCTTTTGCCACAATATTGGTTCCTTCTAAAGGATCCACGGCAATATCCACTTCAGGGCCATAGCCAAGGCCTAATTTTTCCCCAATATATAACATAGGGGCTTCATCCATTTCCCCTTCACCAATCACAACGGTTCCTTGCATAGGAACTGTATCAAAAACAGTGCGCATGGCTGTGGTTGCAGCATCGTCTGCTTCTTCTTTTTTTCCTCTTCCCATCCAACGGGCAGATGATAAGGCAGCGGCCTCTGTGACCCGTACTAATTCCATTGTAAGACTTCGTTCCATTTTACTTAATCCTCCGTTCTTCTTTCCAAGCAGTATCATTTTCTCTCCATAATGAAGCGCCAAGGGAAAGCAGTTTTTCATCAAACCTTTCATATCCCCGATCAATATGCTCTAACCCGCTAAGCACCGTTTTCCCCTTTGCTATTAACCCGGCAATGACTAAAGAAGCACCTGCACGCAAATCAGTGGCCATGACCTCATACCCGCTCAAAGGGGTTACACCTTCAATCACAGCAGAACGTCCTTCCACCTTAATGCGCGCACCCATGTGCACCAAATGTTCAATCTGTTTAAAACGGGACTGATAAATATTATCGGTAACAATACTAGTTCCTTGGGCCTGAGTTAATAAAGCAGTAATGGGCTGTTGTAAATCCGTGGGGAATCCGGGGTAAGGTAGGGTTTTGATATCGACAGCTTTGTAATGGCCTGTACCGATTACACGAAGGGAATCGTCTTGTTCTTCCACCAGCACATGCATTTCCCGCAATTTTGCGGTTAGGGATTCTAAATGCCGGGGAATTACATTATCAATTAAGACATCACCCCGGGTTGCTGCAGCGGCTATCATGTAGGTTCCTGCCTCAATACGATCAGGGATTATGGAATGGCGGCATCCCTGGAGTTGATTTTTACCTTTGATGCGGATTACATCGGTTCCTGCTCCTTTAATATTGGCTCCCATGGCATTAAGGAGCGTAGCCACATCGATAATTTCAGGTTCTTTGGCTGCATTTTCGATGATGGTTGTCCCCTTCGCTTTCGCAGCAGCTAACATAATATTAATTGTAGCACCAACACTCACCACATCCAAATATATTTTGGCTCCACGAAGTCCATCTTCGTTTGCCCTAATATGTAGTAACCCTTTTTTGCGGGTAATAACAGCACCTAAGGCAGTAAACCCTTTTAAATGCTGGTCAATGGGTCTTGGCCCTAAATCACAGCCACCAGGCATGCCAATGGTAACCTGGCCAAATCTGCCCAATAAAGCGCCCATTAAATAATAGGAAGCTCTTAATTGTTTAATCTTCCCATTGGTCATGGGACGATTTTTAATATTGATGGGGTCAATTTCCATGGTCTCTCCCTGCAAGGAAATCTGAACCCCCATCTCTTGCAGAATTTCACCATAAATCTCAACATCTTTAATGGCAGGCAAATGTTCTAAAATGACCCGTGATGACCCTAATAAAGCAGCAGGAATCAAGGCAATTGCACTATTTTTCGCCCCACTAATTTGAACCCGACCTACAAGCTTTCGGCCACCTTCAATGATGAGCTTCTCCATGGTTATTTTCCCCTTATTTGATTGGAAAAAAGCACCTTTTTCCTTAAACAAGGTGCTTCTTCCCATGTTTATTTGTTTTGCGCTTTCTCCCAGTCGGAAAGGAACCGTTCAATTCCCAGATCAGTTAAGGGGTGTTTCACCATCTGGCGCAGAACACTGGTTGGAACGGTGGCAATATGTGCCCCGTTTCTAGCACACTCCACAATGTGAAGAGGATGGCGAACACTGGCAGCAATCACTTCTGTTTCAATATCATGAATGCTAAAAATATCAACGATATCAGATATTAATGTTAAACCATCATGACCAATGTCATCCAAACGTCCCAGGAATGGAGAAACATAGGTCGCCCCCGCATGGGCAGCAAGGAGTGCCTGTGGTGCAGAGAAAACCAATGTTACATTGGTTTTAATTTTTTTCTTCGTAAAATATTTAACAGCTTTTAGTCCTTCTACAGTCATTGGGACTTTAATAACAATATTTTTAGAAAGGGAGGCGAGGTGTTCCCCTTCACGAATCATGCCTTCTGCGTCGGTACTGATCACTTCTGCACTGATAGGACCATCGATAATATCAATGATTTCTTTAATTACATCTTCAAAATTACGTCCTTCTTTGGCAACAAGGGAAGGATTCGTGGTAACTCCGGATATAACGCCCCATTCATGGATTTCTTTAATATCTGCCACATTTGCGGTATCAATAAAAAATCTCATGGTTCTCTCCTTTGATGTGTGATTGATTACACTCGATTATTGCTGCCAAAAAGGCGAATTTTGCCACGTACGGTTTCTTTAATAGCATCACGGGCTGGCCCAATATATTTACGAGGGTCAATTACGTCTGGCTTCGCTGCAAGAATTTCGCGAATGACTTTCGTCATGGCAACCTGATTCTCGGTGTTCACATTAATTTTTCCAACTCCAAGACTAATTGCTTTAACAATGTCTTCATCAGGAACCCCAGATCCCCCATGAAGAACAACAGGCACTTCTATATTGCGGGCCACTTCATCTATAACATCAAAATGGATTTTAGGCTCAGCTTTATACATTCCATGGGCAGTCCCTACAGCAATTGCCATGGCATCTACACCTGTTTCTTTCCAGAAACGAATAGCTTCATCAGGCTTCGCAATCTTAGCATCTTCATCAGCAACATTAAGATCGTCTTCTACACCGCCAATGGTTCCAAGTTCACCTTCAACAGAAACGCCAACAGCGTGAGCGGCTTCAACGACTTTCTTTGTTAAGCGAATGTTTTCTTCAAGTGGATAATGAGAACCGTCAAACATAACGGAACTGAATCCAGCCTGGATACATTTCATAACTACTTCAAAGCTGCTGCCATGGTCAAGATGCAGCGCGACCGGTACGGACGCCCGTTCTGCCGCAACTTTCGCCATTGCTACAGTATAGTCCAATCCCATATAACGCATTGCGCCTTCACTGACACCAAAAATCACGGGAGAGTTTTCTTCGATGGATGCGTCAATGATTGCCTGGGTGAACTCAAGGTTGTTCATGTTAAATTGACCAACCGCGTATTTGTTCGCTTTGGCATGCGGTAAAAAATCGGACATCGACACTAATGGCATATGTAATATCCTCCTTGTATGGATATAGTGAAATTTTCAGTATTAATTATAACACAATATAACTTTAGCTTGCGAGTTGCTTATTAACAGCCATTCTTAATTCGTCAATATCAAAAGGTTTGGTAAAATGGGTAAGAGCCCCCATATCAGTGGCTTCTTTTATCATGTCCAATTCACCGTAAGCAGTCATCATAATTACTTTAATTTCTTGATTAATTTTTTTTATCTCTTTTAAAATCTCCAAACCATCCATACCAGGTATCTTCATATCGAGAATAACCATATCGGGAGATTCATTCACCACAATCTCTAAAGCCTGTTTCCCGTTGGCAGCTTGAAAGGTCTCATATCCTTCTTTACCAAAGACTTCATATAGCAATACACGAATACCATACTGGTCATCTACCACTAAGACTTTTTTCTTCTCCATTTTTATCCCTCACAAATAGTTTTATTTTCGGAGACATCCCATATTATTCGTTTTTAAAAAGGAGAATTCCTGCAATAAACTTATAACATATTTGAAAGCCACCAATCATTTGGTGGCTTTCAAGGTTTATCGATTACATTATTTATTATTTAAAGATGCTTTTACAAATTCACGGAATAAAGGCTGTGGACGGTTTGGGCGAGAAGCAAATTCTGGATGGAATTGGCTAGCCACAAACCATGGATGATCCTGGATTTCAACAATTTCCACTAAACGTCCATCAGGAGATGTTCCACTGAATTTCATTCCTGCATTGCTTAATTGTTCACGGTATTCATTATTAAATTCATAACGATGGCGATGGCGTTCATAAACCAACTCTTCCTGATAGGCTTCCAGTGCTTTCGTATCCTGTTCCACCTTGCATGGATAAATGCCAAGACGCATGGTTCCCCCAAGGTTTTCAATGCCTTTTTGATCAGGAAGAATATCAATTATAGGATGAGGCGTTGTTGGGTTTATTTCAGAACTGTTGGCTTCTTTTAAACCGACTACGTGGCGGGCAAATTCAATAACAGCAACTTGCATGCCAAGGCAAATGCCAAGATAAGGAATATTATTTTCCCGGGCAAAACGGGTAGCTGCAATTTTCCCTTCTACCCCACGGTCACCAAAACCGCCAGGAACGAGAATTCCATCTACATCCCCAAGAAGTTGTTGTACGTTTTCTTCTGTTACTTCTTCAGCATCCACCCATTTAATTTTCACTTCAGAATCATTGGCATAACCAGAGTGATACAATGCTTCTGCCACACTTAAATAAGCATCATGGAGAGCTACGTATTTGCCAACAATGGCAATGCTTGTCGTCTTAGATAGATTTTTAATCTTATTGATTAACTGTTTCCATTCAGTCATATCCGGTTGTGGACAGTCTAATTGCAAATGATTTAATACATAGTCATCTAATCCTTGCTCTTTTAGCATAAGAGGAACTTCATATAATGTATCCGCATCCCGAGCTTCAATAACTGCCATTGGGTCAATATCACAGAATAAAGCAATTTTATCTTTCATATCCTGTGATACAGGTTTTTCCGTACGAACCACAATTACATTGGGTTGAATTCCCAGGCTACGGAGTTCTTTTACACTATGCTGGGTTGGTTTGGTTTTTAATTCACCAGCTGCAGATAAATAAGGAATTAAAGTACAGTGTAAGTATAATACATTGTTACGGCCTACATCGCTTTTAATTTGGCGGATGGCTTCTAAGAAAGGAAGACTCTCAATGTCCCCTACAGTGCCCCCAATTTCCGTAATTACGATATCAACATCATCTTCCCGGCCCGCACGAAATGCCCGTTCTTTAATTTCATTGGTAATGTGGGGGATAACCTGTACGGTTCCTCCTAAATAATCCCCCCGACGTTCTTTGGTAATAACAGTGGAGTAGATTTTCCCTGTGGTCACATTACTGTTGGAATTTAAGTTAATATCAATAAAACGTTCATAATGTCCCAGGTCAAGGTCTGTTTCGGCGCCATCCTGTGTTACGAATACCTCCCCATGCTGATAGGGACTCATGGTACCTGGGTCCACGTTGATGTAAGGATCAAATTTTTGGATGGTTACCCGTAAACCACGATTTTTTAAAAGACGCCCTAGAGAAGCAGCGGTAATTCCCTTTCCTAAAGAGGATACAACGCCACCTGTTACGAAAATGTACTTTGCCATGCAATAAACCCCTCTTTCTAAACCCATTAATACTTTGCCACAAACCTGACCGGTCTATAATGTAATTAGAATTAAATAATAAAAGAAAAAACAATAAAAAAAACAAAAGAAGCCCCTTCCGTAATCGGGAGGGGCGCTTCTTTTATCCTTTATATAAAAAAGCCGATTCATAAACTTTTTAAAGCCCGAAATGTATTTTAACCTTTGAGGTTATACTGTGTCAAGGTCTTCGTCCTCAACATCAGATTCCTCTGCTTCATCATCATCCATGTCTTCGATCTCATTATCATATAAATCTTCTTCTTCTTCTTCTTCATCTTCATCTTCTTCTTCGGCAATGCGATCTAAATCATCACCAATATCATCAATTCCGTAATCATTGTCATCCAGCAAATCATCGTCATCATCATAATCATCGTCATCATCAAGGTATTTATTGCGACGCAGAGCACCTTCAGCTGTTTCCTCCTGGGTTTCAACAAGATACCAACGTTTCAGGCCCCATTGATTATCTCCAAGGCATAAGAATCTGCCATCAAGGTTGATTTCTGTGTAAATCTGTGCAATAAGGCCTTTCATTTCTTCTTCAGTTAAACCTTTTAATTGACTTAACTCACGATAAAGTTCATTAAAAGTATAGGGTTTTTTTGTTCCAGAAAGAAAACGAAAAGCTAAATCAACCATAGCCATTTCTTTGATTTGTTCAGGTTCCAGGTTTAACAAACTACTCAACCCCGGCACATCCCTTCTAACAAATATTATTACACATCAATTCAGTAATCCTAATTGTATACAAAAAGTGGGGGCAAATGCAAGTCTTACAAGGGAATTAGGTGGATAATTCTCGTAAAAGGGGTTCACTGTTCCAAGGGTCAAAGGGAATCATTTGAGCAAGGTCTTTGTATGGGCGAAGAAAGAGCTGTCCTCTTTCATTTAACATGCAGGCAGCAAAGGAAAAAGTGCTATTGGAAATAAGTACAATATCGCTCTGGCTTAAAAAATAAAAATCAGGATAATAGGGGGCAATGGGTAAAGAGATTCCTAACTCATTACTTGTTACAGGATGATATTCTTGAAAATCTCCCAAAACCTTTTCCGGTTCATCACTGGCAATAAACAAAACTGGATTGTTTAGTTTGCTCCAGTTCTCTTCCAGCCATTTTTTATACCAGCTGGTAGGAGCAATGAAAAAAATTTTATCGTCGTAGTTTTCATAATCCCCTCTACGGAAATGAAAAGCCACCACAGTATTTCCCCGAGAACGTAACCGTCGAACCCCTTCATTCATTAAAGCCTGGAGAGGATAAATCGGTTTAAACAATGAGCGAATATACGCTTTAAAAGGTACATAATAACTAGTATGGTATTGAAAATAACCACGAAAATCCACATTAACTATAGGTACATGGGGAATGGGGTCTAATGCCAATATTTCGCTTACCTGTTTCACCTCAGGCAAAGGGATGAGACTGGGATAATCTCTAAGTCCAAATAAATGTTGCCCAATCCATACAGGTGTTTGCACCATACATTGGAAACGTAGAGCATAGGTTTTTAGAAACGCATATTGAAAAAGCTGATTTCCAAAACGGCCATTTTTCCCTAATGTCGACATGGTAATGACCCTCAATGGCTATACCTCCTAATCCTTACCCTTTCCTGGATGATTGACATACCATGCTACCGTTTCTCTTAAACCTGTTATTAAATCCACTTTTGCCTCAAAGCCAAAATAATTCTTCGCTTTTTGGATATCAAGGCATCTTCGAGGTTGCCCATCAGGTTTAGTGATATCCCATCGGATTTCTCCTTGAAACCCGGTTACATGGGCAATCACTTCAACTAATTCTTTTATAGTTATTTCTTTTCCCGTGCCAATATTAACCGGGTCAATTCCATCATAGTGTTCTGCAGCTAACACAATGGCGTCTGCTGCATCTTCTACATATAAAAATTCCCTCGTTACCTTCCCGCTTCCCCACACGGAAATGTGTTCATTACCCTGTTCCTTTGCTTCAATGCATTTACGAATAAGGGCTGGAATCACATGGGATGTCTCCAAATTAAAATTATCCCCAGGACCATATAAGTTTACAGGCAACAGGAAGATGGAATTAAAATTATATTGTTGCCGATAAGCCTGCCCTTGTACTAACAACATTTTCTTAGCAAGACCATAAGGTGCATTGGTTTCTTCGGGATATCCATTCCATAAATCTTCTTCCTGGAAAGGAACAGGTGAATATTTCGGATAGGAACAAATGGTACCACAGGTCAGGAATTTTTCTACGCCTACCTGTCGTGCTGCCTCCATAAGGTGAATTCCCATAGATAAATTATCATAAAAAAATGAGCCGGGATTTTTGCGGTTGGCTTCAATTCCACCCACTGAAGCTGCTAAATGAATAATCAAGTCTGGTTGGAAATCCTGAATCAACGCCATTGCGGTTTGGGGATCACGCAAATCGTATTGTTTACTGCGGGGAATAATAAGATGCTGGCAATCCTTTTCTCGTAATCTTTTCACAACCTGTGAACCAAGAAAACCAGCTCCCCCTGTCACCAAAATTCTTTTATCTTTCCAACGGTTCATTTTTTCCTCCCTTTTTACTTTCCTCAGGACCGTGGATAAATTCTAATGATATCATCATAATTCTCGAAAATAAGGTTTGGATTTCTTGCTAAAACATACTGTTTTAATTTATTAACTTCGGGATAGTCCCTCAGTCCAGTAAATAAACGGGCATCATCAATTAGAATAACATGGTTTTTAATAGGATGATTCAAAATATGAGTTAGTTCGGCCATAATGGGTGTTTCTAAGTCCTCTTTCCCCTTTTTCACTTGATTATTAGGTCCGATTGGACCAACCCAATGGCCATCCAACCAGAACAAAGCGGGTTCATGCAAAACGGATAATATATTTGGCATTACTTTTCCACTGTCTCCATGAAGGATCAAAATATGGGGATATGGGGAAAACAAACGTTTTGCATTTATAAACAATGCATTATCTAACTCCACGGAAATAATTCGTTTAAATACATCCTTCACAGCCTTAACCATATTCCCATAATACGTACCTGTCTCTACAAAGGTAGGAATGGAAAACCTTTGAGCAAAATCTTTTATCACAGCTAATTTATACGTATTAGGGGGAGGCAAGGGTTTCCCTTTATTCATCCAATCCAAAATGATTGGATGATCATAATTATTCATCACATATCTCTCCTTTACTCAAAACACAGGATAAAGCATCTTTCAATTTTTTTGGATTCACGAAAATATCGTTCCACATTCGTCTGTAATCATCCACTTTATATAATTCAGGAATTTTTTCACCCAAAATATAATAATAATCCAATCCCATATGATGGCTAATCAAACGAAACACGGGACGGACCCAGGTAGGACTAAATAACTCAATCACTTTCGTTTCTGGATTTGAAAAAAGAAGATTGGTTAAGCCTGCTCCAAGAGGGGCAACTACAATTTTTGCTGAGTGGAAAATTTCGATCTGGCGGGAAACTGGTTCTAATTCAAGAATTACTCGTTTAAATCCATAGGGTTCTAATAGGTCCATAATTTCATCTTCATTGATCACCTTACGATGTTGGGCTTTCTCCCGGCTGATATATATTCGCGCATAATCCTGCAGTTTGTTAACTTTTCGATTGATGAGGAGTTCCCTTCTCAAGAAATCACAGGCCCATCTAGGAATTAATCCTTTATGACTGTAAATATAAGATGGAATCATCAAATGGTCTGCTTTAAAATGAAGACTCCCATCCATTTGGATTCTCTTTCTGGAGGAATGCCTAATAAAGTTAATAATTGATCCTGGAAAGGAAGCTGGCTATTAGTAACAAACCAGTCGATGGGGACATTGCTTTTCTGAAGTAAATAGAGGCGAGCAACTACATCAAACATAAAATGAAAATAATTTTTTGCATAATAGGAATAAAGCAGGGCAAAATTACCTTTTTTATCCTCTAAAATAGGTACCTTTTTATTATGAAAAATATCATTACTGAACATTTCTTGGGATACTTCCTCAATAATCTTATAATCTGGGGTAATAACGGCACCATTTTCTTCTCCCAAAAAAATTCCTTCTGGAATATCTACTACAAATTGCTCAGGCACTTTATTTGTATCCACAAGTTTGTTCCATTGTACGGTTTTTTCGATTCCTTTAGGTTCCGGTATCTCAATGACTTCTTCCTGATAAATGGGATATAAAAATTGGGTATTCTTACTTGCTGTAATCCAATCCCTTACAGTTGGATAAAAACCCGTGATATCTCTTACTAAATCTGATTGATGGTAATCAATTAAATTCATAATAAACAAAGTACGATAATTGATCCCCCGGGTCACAAACCTTATCATGTCTTCATGAATCACCATGGGTTCATGCCCGCATATTTCAAGAAACGCCCTTTTAAAAAATGAAAATGGATCTGCACGATAAAAAGTGCGTATAATTTGACAAATGGTATTATATTCCATACCTAAAACAGGTAAAGGTTGCAAGTATAACCTGGTGGCTTCCATGCTGCCCATTACCCTTTTCAATACATCTAATTTTGATTTCCCATGTTGTAATTCTTGAATTCCACTATACACTTCAAGTGGAGATCCATTTCGATTTAAAATTTGCCAATACAACACCTGGATAAAATGATGATTATCTTTTTCAAATAGGCTTTTTAAAAGAGTGAAAATTGTCATTTTAATACCTCCTTTAAAGCCCGAATCAGCTTTTCTTTTTCTACAATAATATCGTCCAGTAATCGTTTATAATCCTTCGCCTGATAGGGAACAGAGCTTTCTTGCCCAAAAAAATAATAATAATCCAATCCTACATACTGGCTAATGAGGCGAAAGCTCGGTCTCATCCAGGCAGGATTAAAAAATTCAACAACCTTTGTACCTGGATTACAAAAAATTAGATTAGCTAAACCTGCTCCATGAGGGGCCACAATGACCCTGGCTGAATGAAATATTTCTATTTTTCGTACAAGTGGTTCTTGTTCCAGATAAACACGTTTAAAACCAAAAGGTTGTAAGAGTTCCATAACCTCATCTTCATTCTTCACTTTTCGACGTGTGGCTTTTTCACGGCTAATATAGATGCGCTCATAACCTTGAATTTTTTCCACTTTTCTATTGAATAACAATTCCCTTCTTAAGAAATCACAGACCCATCTAGGAATCATTCCATCCTTTATATTGTAAGATGGAATGATTAAATGCCTGGCTTTTAAAAAAAGAGTTGAGTTCATCTGAATTCTTTTTTCTTTTTCAATCCCTAATAAGGTTAGCATTTCATCTTGAAATGGGAGCTGAGTATCAACAACATATTGATCAATGGGAAGATTGCTTTTCTGGAGCAGATGAATACGGGCAGCTACATCAAACATATAGTGAAAATAATTCGTCCCCAGATAAGAATAAAGAACAGCGATTCTGCCGTCCATGTATTCAGGAAAAGGTAATTTTTTATTCTGAAAAACATAGTAATAGAAAATTTCCCGTGATATATCTCCAATGATTTTATAATTTGATGTCATCACAGCACCGTGATATTCTCCCCAATAATGCCCTTGAGGGATATCTACAATAAATTGTTCTGGGATTTCCATTTGATTGATCAGTTGATCCCATTCCAGGGAGTTTTCTATTCCACTGGCTTTCGACATATGAATCCGTTCTTTGTTATAAAGGATATGGACATGTTGCCTGTTCTGCCCTTCTGTTGTTATCCAATCCCTGACCGATGGATAATAGCCATTAACCACTTTTTCCCCATATTGATCTTCAATTAATTTCCCAATAAATAAGGTGCGAGCACCAATTCCCTGACAAATAAATCTTATCCATTGTTCATTTATTTCCGGAGGTTCATACCCACAGATTCGTGCATATGCAGTTCTAAAAAAGGATAGAGGATGTGACGTATAAAAGGCTCGCATACCATCACAAATGGTAGGATGTTCCTGGCTTAATACGTTTAAGGGTTGCATGTATAATTGGATGGCTTCCATGCTGCCTATTACCCTTTTAAGTACATCTACCTTTGATTTCCCCTGTTGGAGTTCAAGACATCCTCTCATTAATTCAAATGGGTTAGCTACTCTATTTAGCAGCTGCCAGTAGAGTTCCTGAATAAATAACTGATTTTCCTTTTGAAAAAGACTCTTTAAAAGGAAAACTATTTTTTCCCCCTCCCTTTTTATAGAAGTGCCATGTTTAAGGTAGCCTGTAATTCATAAAGATCAACGATTATATTTTCATGAATACATTCTAATTTCATCCGATTGAATAAACATGTACCTTTTCCCAGCAAAAAATAGTAATCCAGGTTCATATAATGGCTAATCATCCAAAAGCTTGGGAGCATCCAATTGGGATGGAATATTTCAATCACTTTTGTACCCGGGTTACAAAAAATCAGGTTAGATAATCCTGCTCCATGGGGAGCAATGACAACCTCGGCTGAATTAAAAATTTGGATTTTTCGTTCCACTGATTCTAATTCCAGGAACACTGGTTTAAACCCAAAGAAAGATAATAAACCTAGCACATCAATTTCATTGGCAACTTTTCGGTGTGCCGCTAGGCCACGGCTAATATAAATGCGACGATAGTCCTGGAGAGGCTCTACCTTTCTTTGGATAAGCAGTTGGTCCCTTATAAAATCACAGGCCCATTTAGGGACAAGGCCACGATGACTTCCGGTATAAGAAGGAACAAGTAATTGTTTAGCCCGTATGTGAAGATGGTCATTAGACTCAATTCTTTTTTCTTTCGGTATTCCTAACAGGGTTAACAATTCATCCTGATAAGGTTGGGTACTCGTGGTGATGTATTTACTAATGGGAATCCCACAACGTTGCAATAAATGGATACGTGCTGCCACATCAAAAAAAAAGTGAAAGTAATTAATCCCCAGATATGATTGCAGAACAGCCACATTATTTCCTTCATAAACCAAAGGCGGAGGTTTTTTTAATGCGAATTGTTGGTACTGAAAATACTCTTGAGATACATCTGCCAACATTTTGTTAGAAGGGGTAATGACAGCACCCCCTCTGACCTCTCCCATGTATCTGCCATAAGGGATGTTCACCACAAATTGCTGGGGAATTGTTTTATTAAATAATAAGGAATCCCATTTAACGGATGGGCCTAGACCTTTGAGCTGGGGTAAATGCACAGTCTCCTCTAGATAGAGGGGATAAAAGTTTTGATACTGTTGGGTTTCCAAAATCCAATGATATATCGATGGATAATATCCTTTAATAGGAATATCCAATTCCATCAATCTTTCCTCCAACCTTTTATTCATTTACTATAATTTCCATCAACTTAGTATTATCTTATGAAAATATGTAAAAAAGAGATAGGGACAAAGGGGTATAAAAATGAATAAATTATTTATTATTGCACAGAGAAGGGACACTGGAATATACATATATTGTTTTAAATGGAAGGTGGGAGAAGGATTCATGATTATGGATTTAGGAAGCCTTTGCAAAGAAAACGGGATTATCCCAAGGGGTGTTATTCATATTGGCGCTCATGAGGGGAGAGAATCGAAGATTTACAATCAGCTAGGGATTAAACATGTTTTATTTATTGAAGCCAATCCTTTAGTATACCAAAAATTATGTGCCAATGTAGGCTCACAGCCCCATATAAAAACAGTCAATTGTGCCATTAGCGATAAAAACGGGATGGTTGAACTTCATGTCACATCCTTTGACCAAAGCAGTTCAATTTTACCCCTAAAAAAACACAAAGAGTTATATCCAGGCATTACAGAAACACAAAAAATAGCCGTAGTAAGCAAAACACTGGATACTCTTGCAAAAGAATTAAATATTCCCCCTGGAATGTATAACATGATTAACATTGATATACAGGGAGCCGAATTATTAGCACTAAAAGGAGGAATAGAAACATTAAAAAATATAGAAGCCATTAATACAGAGGTTAATTTTGCTGAACTGTATGAAGGTTGTGCCCTTATTCAAGATATGGATCATTTCTTATATTCCTGCGGTTTTACACGGGTTAAAACCCTTACCCCTTACCATCCATCCTGGGGGGATGCGTTTTATGTGAAAAATCCCGGCAAAAAATGATATTGAATTGTAAGTTTTTGATAATTCTCTGAGGTATGGCTACGTAATTTGAATAGGAATAATCTTCCATAAATGGTTCATAAGGTACTATTTTAATGCCCTGGGCATGTAATTTTCCAATTTTAAACCCGGCTTTTTCGAGAATCTCATACATGTCAAACAAACGAATATTGGCATCCTTATAGGTTCCACCATATTCAAATTGAATAAAATCAATTAAAGCACTATTTAAATAAACGCCAAGGCCTCTTATGACAGCCAATTCATGTCCTTCCGTATCAATTTTCAACAAATGAATATGTTGTATTTGATGTTTTTTTAAATATTCATCAAGGCGTATGGTTTCCACTTTTTCTGATTGATTCATATCAATGGCAAAATGTTTTAAATCCCTTTGATATAAGGAGGCTAATGCACTTCCTTGAGAATCATAAAAAATCGGCAATTCTTCATTTTTATCAGATACAGCCCATTTATTTAAGTACATGTTATTTTTCCCTTTGTACTTTTTAACCAATTCCTGAAAGCACTTGTTTGTTGGTTCAAAAAGATGATATGAACCTTTTTCTTTTCTGAATTGCAATATATGATCCGTATACATTCCCATATTTGCCCCAATATCCAAAAAAACAAAGTGTTGATACCTGTGATAAAAAATAAAGAGGCATTTTATAAAATTAATTTCCCCCGGATCTTGACTCAAGTTAATCTCCCTTTCCTGCTCCTTGTAATCTTTTAAAATATTATATGATTAAAAATACAAGCCCGTTCGAAAAAGAAGAAGCCTATGAATCAAAACGGCAACTTTTTTGATTCGTAGGCTTCTTTACCAAAAAAAACGTCCAGAGGAAGTTTCTCCTCTGGACGTTTTTGATTCATTACATATTGCGGCGATATTGCCCGCCCACTTCATAGAGAGCGGAAGAAATTTGCCCAAGGCTGGCCACTTTAACAGTTTCTAAAAGTTGCGCAAAAATGTTGCCGCCTGTGCGGGCTACTTCTTTTAATTGTTCCAATGACTGAATTGCTTCATCCTTATATTGGGCCTGGAAGGCACGAAGGTTGGTAATTTGTTGTTCTTTTTCTTCGTCTGTTGCCCGGGCTAACTCGATTTCATAGTCTGCTTCAGAGGAATTAGGGTTTAAGAAGGTATTTACCCCGATAATCGGCAATTCCCCGTTATGCTTTTTCGTTTCATAGTAGAGGGATTCCTCTTGAATTTTGCTACGTTGATACTGGGTCTCCATAGCACCGAGAACGCCGCCACGGTCATTGATTCGGCTAAATTCTGCCAGAACAGCTTCTTCTACCAGATCGGTTAATTCTTCAATAATAAAGGATCCTTGTAATGGATTTTCATTTTTCGCCAGGCCTAATTCTTTCGTGATAATCATTTGAATGGCCATGGCACGGCGTACAGAGTTCTCTGTTGGTGTTGTAATGGCTTCATCATAAGCATTGGTATGCAAAGAATTACAATTGTCATAGATAGCCATTAACGCTTGCAACGTTGTACGGATATCGTTGAAATCCATTTCCTGGGCATGGAGAGAACGCCCCGAAGTTTGGGTATGGTATTTTAACTTTTGGCTACGTTCGTTGCCTTTGTATTTGTATTTCATGGCTGTTGCCCAGATTCTGCGGGCTACACGGCCCAGTACGCTATACTCTGGATCTAACCCATTGCTAAAGAAGAAGGAAAGGTTCGGCGCAAAGTCGTCTATTTTCATACCCCGGGAAAGATAATATTCCACATAGGTAAAGCCATTGGCCAGGGTGAAAGCCAATTGGGAGATAGGATTGGCGCCTGCTTCAGCAATATGGTACCCGGAAATGCTGACAGAATAATAATTGCGGACTTTATTTTGGATAAAGTACTCTTGAATATCCCCCATCATTTTCAGAGCGAATTCCGTCGAGAAGATGCATGTGTTTTGCCCCTGGTCTTCTTTGAGAATGTCTGCTTGAACTGTTCCCCGGATATTCTGGAAGGTTAAGGCTTTGATTTTCTCTTTTTCTTCCGACCATGCTTCACGGCCCTGTTCTTTTTCAAACTTCTCAATTTGTTGGTCAATGGCTGTATTCAAAAACATGGCAAGCATAATTGGCGCTGGCCCATTAATGGTCATAGATACAGATGTAGAAGGATGGCAAAGGTCAAAACCTGCATACAATTTCTTCATGTCATTGAGAGTACATACGTTTACACCGCTATTTCCTACTTTCCCATAAATATCGGGGCGATGGTCTGGATCTTCCCCGTACAGGGTTACGCTATCAAAAGCTGTACTTAAGCGTTTTGCCTCATCATCCCGGGAAAGATAATGGAAACGGTAATTGGTTCTTTCAGGGCTTCCTTCTCCAGCAAATTGCCGTTTAGGATCTTCTCCTTCCCGTTTGAAGGGGAATACCCCGGCTGTGTAAGGAAATTCCCCAGGCACATTTTCCGCCATGGACCAACGCAAAATTTCGCCCCAATCCTCAAACTTAGGAAGAGCTACTTTAGGAATGCGAGTGCCTGAAAGGGACGTGGTGTAAAGATCGGTATAAATTTCTTTATCCCGAACTTTCGTTACAAAACGATCCCGGCTGTAAGATTCTTTTAATGACTTCCAATTTTCAATAACCTTTTTGCATTCTGGATGGATTTGTTCTTCATAATGAGCAATTAAACCTTCAATTTCAGGGCGCAATTCTGCACTAACTTCTGTAAGTACCCCTTTTAGTTGGAACAACTTCCGGGCAATCGCAACTTGATTTTTCGTAAATTCTTTATATTCATGGATGGTATTTACAATATCCCCCAGGTAATTTACCCGTTCTGGAGAAATGATTTGCCGTTTTTTCGATGATGCTACATTCTCTTTTTTCTCAGGAATGTCCCAATCCACCTGTGCTTTTCCTTTAATGATAGAGAACAGGTTTGCAAAAAGGCGATCCGTCCCTGCATCATTAAACTGGCTGGCGATGGTGCCAAATACAGGAGCCTGTTCATCTGCAAGGTCAAAACGATTATTGCTCCGCTTCCATTGTTTCCGGACATCACGAAGAGCGTCTTCAGAACCACGGCGATCAAATTTATTGATCACAATGAGATCGGCATAGTCAATCATGTCAATTTTCTCTAATTGGGTTGCAGCGCCAAACTCACTGGTCATTACATACATAGAGATGTCACAAACATCTACAATCTGGGCATCCCCCTGGCCAATGCCTGAAGTTTCCACAATGATAAAATCATATCCAGCAGCTTTAACAATTTCAATGGCATCTTTAATTGCCTTACTTAACTCACTATGGGAATTGCGTGTTGCAAGGGAACGCATATACACCCGGGGAGATTGAATGGCATTCATACGAATACGGTCGCCAAGAAGTGCTCCACCGGTTTTTTGTTTGGAAGGGTCAACTGAAAGAATAGCCATGGTTTTTCCCGGGTAAAAAGCAAGGAAACGGCGCACAATTTCATCGGTTAATGAACTTTTCCCTGCACCGCCTGTTCCTGTGATCCCTAATACTGGTACCTTATGAATAAGCTCATGAACCTTTTCCATGGTAGCAGCAACCTGCTGATCTTGTTTTTCAACGTGGTCTTCCGCAAGGGTAATGAGGCGGGCAACGGCATTCCAATTGCCTGTTTTTAATTCTTCAAGTTCCTTTTCCACATCTTTAGGGGTAGGATAATCGGTTTGTTCAACAATGTGATTAATCATCCCCTGAAGGCCCATTTTGCGCCCATCATCAGGGGAGAAGATTTTTGCTACCCCGTAAGCTTCTAGTTCGCTAATTTCAGCAGGTACAATTACCCCGCCGCCACCGCCGAACACTTTAATATGGGGTGCTCCTTTTTCTTTTAAAAGATCAATCATATATTTAAAGAATTCCACATGTCCGCCTTGATAGGATGTGATCGCGATGCCCTGAGCATCTTCTTGAATGGCTGCATCTACGATTTCTTCAACAGAGCGGTTATGTCCAAGGTGAATGACTTCTACTCCAGAGGCTTGCAATAAACGGCGCATAATATTAATGGTCGCATCATGGCCATCAAACAAACTGGCTGCTGTAACAAAACGAACGTTATGCTTCGGACGGTAAACAGTGCTCTCCATTATTGAAATCCTCCTTGAAATTTTTGGCTTTCAAAAGGTGACTAAAGGATTAACTCCCGTAAAATAAGGGAGGTCTGCATCTCTGTGTATTGTTCAAGGGTATATTTTTTTTGTAAAGCCCAACGGCGGAAGGTCCACTTTTCTCCCAGGACAACAATGTTATGAGCCATAAGAAAGATTGATTGTTCATCAATCTTTAAGGTTCCGTCTTCCATGCCGCGGCGCAGAATTTTCTCAAAATACCCGGTAATTTCCTGTTCTTTCTGAAGTACATAGATCATCTGTTCTTTGGGCAGGGATTTGATTTCCTGGTAAATCAGCAGGACTCGGTCTTGCATTTCGTCAATTACTCGAATAAACCCGGAGATGGCAGAACGAAGCATATCCACTGTCGTTGCCTCTTCAACAATGACTTCTTTGAGCCCTTTTTCTATTTTCTGGTGAATATCATCGCATACCAGATAAAGAACATCTTCTTTCGACTCAATATATTCATAAAGGGTTCCAATGCTAAATCCTGAAGATTGTGAAATCTCTCTTGTTGTTGTCTTATGGAATCCTTTTGATATGAAAAGCTCTACGGACGCTTCAATGATTTGTTCCCTTCTCCGTTGAATTAACTGGGGGTCCTTAACCATTGAAGGGATTGCTTTTCGTTTTTGTTTCATTGTATTCTCTCCTTTTATACCCTGACTGAGCGATTACTCAGCAATCCGGTAAAGAAAACTTGGCGGACGCCAAGCCTTCTCTTCTTAAACCGGACAGATAACCTATGTTAAAACTCTTATATTTTGTAAAATTATTTTCCTGTTAATTGTTCGATTAGTTTCCCGGCTACAACATAGGGGTCAACCGCTCGATTGGAAACCTGTTCCATTAACTGTTGGTATTGTTGATCTTTCAATTGCTGCAGGATCATTTGGTGCACCTGATAATTGACAATCTCAACAACCTCTTCCTTAAGGTGGGAAGAACGGCGTTTCTCAAAATCCCCTGCACCAAGAGAAAATTCTTTATGGCTTAAAAAGGCGGTCCACAATTCATCAAGGCCTTCATTTCTAAAGGTGATGGTTTTAACAATTGGCGGACGCCATGGGGCATCATGCTTAACAAGGTCTAGCATTTGCTCGACTTCCCGCACCAGTTTATCAGTACCTGCTAAATCCGCTTTGTTCACCACAAAGAGATCGGCAATTTCCATAATCCCCGCTTTAAAGGCCTGAATGGTATCCCCGCCGCCAGGATTTAAAACTACGGCAGTGGAATCAGCAATATTCATAATATCCAATTCAGATTGGCCTACGCCTACGGTTTCAATGATGATCACATCTTTACCATAAGCATCAAGAATGCGTACGGCCTCTTTCGTATTGCGGGAAAGGCCCCCCAGGCTTCCCCGGGTACCCATGCTACGGATAAATACTTCAGGATCAAGAAAATGATCCTGCATGCGGATACGATCCCCAAGAATCGCACCCCCAGTAAAAGGGCTAGTAGGATCAACTGCGACAATCCCTACAGAAAGTCCCAGTTTCCGCATGTAACCGATCAATTTATTAACCAGTGAACTTTTCCCTGCTCCTGGTGCGCCGGTTATTCCGACCAAATATGCTTTCCCCGTATGAGGATATAATTCTTGTAGAATTTGTGTTTTATCTGGATGATTATCTTCTACATAGGAGATTGCCCGGGCAACTGCCCGGATATCTCCTTTCAGAATTCTTTCCACTAAGTTATGCATGAAGCCACCAACCTTTTCTAGTCACGCAACAAATACCCGGAAATAACTAATCGTTGAATTTCGTTTGTTCCTTCGTAAATTTGCGTTATTTTTGCGTCTCTCATAAAACGTTCAACGGGATATTCCCTTGTGTAACCATATCCGCCAAACACTTGAACTGCTTCAGTTGTTACTTCCATGGCAATGTCTCCGGCAAAAACTTTCGCCATGGCAGAGGCTTTGCCATAAGACATTTTATTGTCTTCTAAATAAGCCGCTTGATAAGTAAGAAGACGTGCTGCTTCAACTTTTGTTGCCATATCCGCTAATTTAAATGCTATAGCCTGTTGGGAAGCGATTGGTTTGCCAAATTGTACCCGTTCTTTTGCATATGCAATAGCATGGGTCATCGCGCCATCAGCAATCCCCAATGCCTGGGCAGCAATCCCATTACGGCCGCCATCTAACGTCATCATGGCAATTTTAAAGCCCTGGCCTTCTTCCCCTAACACATTGGCTGCAGGAACCCGGCAATCTTCAAAAATAATTTCTGTTGTTGCAGAAGAACGAATGCCTAATTTCTTCTCTTTTTTCCCAACTTTAAAGCCTGGATAATCGCTCTTCACAATAAAGGCGGTTTGCCCTTTATGCTTTAATTCAGGAGTGGTTGCAGCAAACACAATGTAAGTATCTGCCAATCCGCCGTTCGTTATAAAAATTTTGCTACCATTTAAAATATACTCGTCTCCGTCACGAACCGCAACCGTTTTCATGCCTGCAGCATCAGACCCGGAACCTGGTTCTGTTAAGCAGTATGCACCCATGCTACGCCCTTCAGCAAGAGGCTTCAAGAATTTTTGTTTTTGTTCTTCATTGCCGAATTTCCAGATTGGCCAGCAAGCTAAAGAGGTATGGGCAGAAAGAGTAACCCCAACAGAGGAATCTACACGAGAAAGCTCTTCAACTGTAATCACATAGCTTAAGAAGTCAAAATCAGATCCGCCATATTTTTCTTCCCATGGAATCCCGGTTAAGCCAAGCTCAGCCATTTTGTTCCAAATATTCATATCAAAATGTTCTTCCTCGTCACGTTCACCAGCCCCTGGTGCCAGTTCGTTTTCCGCAAAATCACGTACCATTTTTCTTATCATTTCATGCTCTTCCGATAGTTTGAAGTCCATTGTGTTTCATCTCCCTGGAATTTTTTTTGTCTGTTAATAAATATTTAGATATCACCAAACGTTGAATTTGGTTGGTACCTTCGTAAATTTGTGTAACCTTGGCATCCCGGAAATACCGTTCCACAGGATATTCCCGGCTATACCCATATCCCCCAAAGACCTGGATGGCTTCTGTTGTGACTTTCATAGCATTATCCGTGGAAAAACGTTTTGCCATGGAAGCTTCCATGCCGCATTTCAACCCTTCATTACGGAGGGTTGCTGCCCGGTAAACAAGGAGGCGAGCCGCTTCCGTTTGGGTAGCCATATCCGCTAATTTAAAAGCAACAGCCTGTTGGGCAGAAATCGGTTTGCCAAATTGTTTTCTTTCTTTACTGTAGGCAATTGCATGTTCTAATGCTCCTTCAGCAATGCCTAAAGCCTGGGCAGCAATGCCAATCCGACCTACATCCAAATTGGCCATAGCAATGGTAAAGCCCATTCCTTCTTCTCCAAGAAGGTTGGTTGCTGGCACTTCTGCATTTTCGAAAATTAATTCGCAGGTACTAGAGCCATGTAATCCCATTTTCTTTTCTGCTTTTCCAATGGAAAAACCTGGGGTATCCTTCTCCACGATAAATGCGGAAATTCCTTTTGCTCCTTTATCTTTATCCGTTACAGCAAAGGTAATAAAGATATCAGCTGCTCCTGCATTTGTAATGAATATTTTCGATCCATTTAAAATATATTTATCCCCTTGTTTCACAGCAGTGGTACGCAGGCTAGCTGCATCAGAGCCTGCATTGGGCTCTGTAAGGGCAAAAGCCCCAACGTAATGCCCGCCTGCTAAACGAGGAAGGTATTTTTTCTTTTGTTCAAAGTTGCCAAAATAGAGTATAGGATTGGTTCCTACAGATGTATGTACAGACAGGATGACACCCACTGTAGGACTTACTTTTGAGATTTCATGGATTGCAATGACATAAGAGAGAAAGTCGGCTCCTGTTCCGCCCCATTCTTCTGGGACCGGAATGCCCATTAATCCGTATTCCCCCATTTTACGGATCAAGGCCAAGGGGAATTCATCGGTTTCCTCCATGGTCTCTACAAGAGGGGCAATTTCTTCCCTGGCAAAATCCCGAACCATTCGTCTCATCATTTCCTGCTCTTCTGTTAAATATAAATCCACTGTCTCTCCCTCCTTAATCGTCTCTATTTAGCAATCATTATTGTTGGTAGTTATAAAATCCACGGCCAGATTTACGTCCAAGCCAGCCGGCTTTTACATATTTCCGCAATAAAGGACATGGGCGGTATTTAGAATCTCCAAGGCCTTCATGGAGAATTTCCATGATATATAAACATGTATCCAAACCAATGAAATCTGCAAGAGTTAATGGGCCCATAGGATGGTTCATGCCCAATTTCATCACTTCATCTACTGCCTCAGGAGTTGCAACCCCTTCGTATACACAATAAATAGCTTCATTAATCATCGGAAGGAGGATCCGATTGGATACAAATCCTGGGAAGTCATTAACTTCAACAGCAGTTTTCCCCATTTTCTCAGAAAGAGCTGCCACGATTTGATAAGTTTCATCAGAAGTCGCTAAGCCACGAATGACTTCAATAAGTTTCATAACAGGGACTGGATTCATAAAGTGCATGCCAATCATTTGTTCTGGGCGTTTAGTCACAGCTGCAATTTCTGTAATTGGAAGAGATGAGGTGTTACTTGCAAGAATGGCATGGGCAGGAGCAATTTCATCTAATTGTTTAAAAATCTTAGATTTAATTTCCATGTTTTCAACAGCAGCTTCAACTACAAAATCAACGTCTCTGGCATCTTCCAAACTGGTAGAAGATTGAATACGGCTTAAAATGGCTTCTTTTTCTTCCTGGGTTTTACGGCCTTTTTCCACGTCTCGGGTTAAGTTTTTTGTAATAACACCAAGACCACGTTGCACAAATTCTTCTTTAATATCATTCAAAACAACCTGCAGGCCCGCTTGTGCAGCAACCTGTGCAATCCCGCTGCCCATTTGGCCAGCTCCTACCACCATAAATTTTTTAACCATGACTTTTGACATCCTCCTTTTTGGATACAAATCTATCTATTTAATAGGAAAAATTAAGCTGGATAAACTTCAAGAAGCACAGCATCTCCCTGGGCAGCACCGGAACAAATGGCAGAAATGCCAAGCCCGCCACCCCGACGGCGAAGTTCATAGATTAGGGTCATTAAAATGCGGGCACCGCTGGCTCCAATAGGATGGCCAAAAGCAATAGCCCCGCCATTTACATTTACTTTTTCCGGATCCCAACCGGCAATTTTCCCGCTGGTGAGGGTTACTGCGGCAAAAGCTTCATTGATTTCAAAAAGATCGATTTGATCAATAGTCATTCCTAATTTCTTCAACAATTTATTGGTTGCTAATCCTGGTGTAGTTGCAATATAAGGAGCTTCTTGCCCTACTTCAGCATGGCCGAGAATGGCAGCCAACGGTTTTAACCCTAGTTCTTTTGCTTTTTCTTCGGACATGACCACTAGGGCCCCGGCCCCATCATTTACCCCAGGTGCATTGCCAGCAGTAATGGAACCTGTTTTAGTAAATACGGGAGGCAATTTTGCTAATTGGTCTAAAGTCGTTTGTCGAGGTGATTCATCCCGATTGATAACAAGAGGGTCCCCTTTACGTTGTGGGATGGTTACAGATACAATTTCCTCGTCTAAACGCCCTGATTCCATCGCAGCAATTGCCAGCTGCTGGCTACGCAGTGCCCATTGGTCTTGTTCTTCTCGGGAAATTTCAAATTCAGCAGCCACATTGCTGCCATGGACAGCCATATGCAAACCATCAAAAGCATCTGTTAATCCATCATTGAGCATTAAGTCAACGACAGTACCATCTCCCATACGCATTCCCCAACGGGCGCCTTTTAAAAGATAAGGAGCATTACTCATACTCTCCATACCGCCAGCGACAATAATCTCTGCATCTTTCGCCCGAATAATTTGGTCAGCAAGAGTGACACTGCGCATGCCTGAAGCACAAACCTTATTGACTGTTTCCGTTGCTACTTCCCAGGGCAATCCTGCTTTTCTTGCTGCCTGGCGAGAGGGGATTTGTTTACATCCACCCTGGAGGACCATGCCCATAATGACTTCTTCAACCATTTCCGGGGAGATCCCGGCACGTTGGACGGCTTCTTTAATTGCAATGGCACCAAGGTCAACGGCTTGCAGAGACTTAAGGGCTCCGCCAAACTTACCAAATGGGGTACGGGCTGCACTAACAATAACTGCTTTTGACACCTCTACTCCTCCTCCAAAATATGTATAATTCTGATTGAATGCTCAATCAATTATTAAAGAAAATATATGGCTGGCGAGACGAATTTCCCGCCAGTCATCATCATTTCTATGCCAAACTTTTCTCCAGTATTTCAACAAGATCCAGGGTCTGTACTGAATCTTCTTTTTCCTTCGCTTTAACGCCATCAGAAAGCATGGTTAAGCAGTAAGGGCAGGCGCTGCCGATTGTTGTAGGATTCACAGCAAGGGCTTGCTCTGTACGGGCAATATTCACCCGGGTTCCTTGATGCTCTTCTTGCCACATCATGCCGCCGCCAGCACCGCAACACATGCTATCGCATTTATTGCGGGCCATCTCCACAACTTCCACACCAGGAATGGCTTTTAAAATTGCGCGAGGAGCATCATACATTTCGTTATATCTTCCTAAATAGCAAGAATCGTGGTAAGTAATCCGTTCTTTCACCTGGTTAACAGGTTTCAAACGGCCTTCTTGAATCCATTGGGCCAACAAATCAGTATGATGGTATACTTCTACATCTTCTAAACCAAATTCTGGATATTCATTTTTAAAGGTATTGTATGCATGGGGATCCATGGTTACGATTTTTTTCACCCCATATTTTTGGAAGTTGCCGATGTTTTCCATAGCTAATTCCTGGAACAGCATTTCATTGCCTAAACGTCTTGGTGTATCCCCGGAGTTTTTCTCTTCATTTCCAAGAATAGCAAAGTTGATTCCCGCCTTATTCATTAGGTTAATAAAAGAACGGGTAATTTTAATTGAACGATTATCAAAGGATCCCATTGATCCTACAAAGAACAAATACTCAAATTCTTTGTTTTCTTTCACCGTTGGCGCCAGTTCTTCCATTCCTTCCCGCCATTTCATGCGGTCTTTTCGGTTAATGCCCCATGGGTTACTTTGTCTCTCTATATTATTGAGAGCCCGTTGTGCATCAGATGGCATTTGCCCTTGAGTCATCACAAGATATCGGCGCATATCTACAATGAAATTGACATGTTCGTTACCTACAGGACACTGGTCTTCACAGTTGCGGCAAGTGGTACAAGCCCATAATTCCTCTTCAGTAATAACATCCCCAACCATTTCTACATCAAAATCAATAGCTAGAGCTGTATTTCCTTCAGAAGCAGCAGCAACTTCGATATGGGATTGTTGGCTAGACTGCCAGGCAAGTTGGTTGCCTTTCATATTTTTAAAAAGGTAGGATGGCATCCATGGTGTTCTAGAGGTAATGGCAGCCCCTTTGTCTGTTAAGTGATCTCTTAATTTCATAATCACATCCATAGGAGACAATGTCTTCCCGGTCCCTGCAGCTGGACACATGCTGGTGCAACGTCCACATTCTACACAGGCGTATAAATCAATCAATTGATTTTGCGTAAAGTTTTCAATGCGGCCAACCCCAAACTCTTCGGCGCCTTCTTCTTCCAACTTCTCAAAATCCATAGAACTTAGACGGCCAGGAGAACGGGTTTTATCCTTTGCGAACCAGTTATAAGGCGCAAAGACCAGATGAGCGTGTTTTCCCTGAGGAATGTATACCAGGAAAAACAATAAGGTTAAAAGGTGAATCCACCAGAATACATAGAAACCCCCAACCACTGCTCCAGCAGGAAGAAAAGCCAGGACGATGCTCAGGCTAGAGGCAACAGGTTGTGTAGCGATTAACTCAGCTGCACCGTGATTGTGCCAGAGAAGTTCCAATGCTTCTGATAAAAGGGTGCTAATCATCAGGATGCTAATTAACCAGATGACTAAATTCGCTTTCCATCCTCTTTTCAGACGTTTCAGCTTTTCTACATTTCTGCGATACCAGGCATAAAATACAGCAATTAAAATAAGAACAACAATAATTTCCTGCATGAAAAGAAAATAAGGATAAGCTGAACCAAAAGGAAGGTGAGACCCTGGTTTTAACCCTTTCCAAATTAAATCAATTGCACCAAATTGAACAAGAAGAAAACCGTAGAATAAAATGACGTGCATCCAACCGCTTTTCTTGTCTTTTAATAATTTTTTTTGTCCAAAAACATTGATGAGAAAAGCATTTATACGCTCTCCTGCATCTTTTTGCAGATTGCCTTTCTTTCCTAACTTAATAAAAGTGATACGGCTGTACAATAAATGTGCAAACAAATAAAGCGCGTACCCCACTGCAGCTAGAAAAGCCAGTAAGTTAAGCAGTGGCAAGAAGTCCAAGTGTCTCATCCCCTTATTTTTTATTTAAAATTACAGCGAAAAACGACCTATTTCCCCCTTAAGATGACTGACTGTTCGCTCAGAATAATGTCGCTTTTGTTTAATATATTGACAATTCTAGCAACTATAGTCGAATTCCTTCTTTATAAAATAAATTTATTGATAAAATTTTTTTCCAGTTTATTTATAGTTATGAATTTTCTAAATAATAATGTTGGAATGAATTGCTAGCTTAAAACGTGTTCGTTAATAAAGTTTTCACTTTCCTTCTTTAGGGGAATGGGTTACGTTTAACTTAGCGACATCAGGTTATGTTAAGCACTTTATAGGAATGGGGGGAGTTCAGGTGAAACCCAACCGCTGGGTCTATATCATCATAGGTATTCCTTTATTAGTAGGCGGTATTTTCATGCTATGCTATCAGTATATTTCCGGCGTATCTTTTATTACCCTCGGCCTTGTTTCTCTTATTAACGCATATATGTCTCCCAAAGTTTTTAGCAATGACCCGGAAATGGTAGCCATCCGCCACAAGTGCGGCTTTCTTTCCTTTTTTGCAAGCATTATCTATTCCCTAATTCTTTATACTCTTATTCAGTTTGAAATACTCTTCAACGTTGTATTAGGCATGATTGTTGTCGTTAACCTGATGATTATCACCATGTTTGTTTATCTGTTAATTTACAGCAAGAAAGAAGAGGCCCAGCGGTAGTCAACCGGGGGCCTTTTGCATTAACTTGACGTACCTGTTGAAACATGGTAATTTTTAACGAAAAAGTTCCTGATACATTGGAGATTTATAATGAAAACCATTTTAAATAAAAAAAGAGAATTTAATCCTCCCCAATTAATGATTGTTGGCTTTTTTTTGATCATTAGTATTGGAGCAATCCTCTTAAGTTTGCCGGTTGCTTCGTCCACAGGAGAAAGCATCGGGCTTCTAGATGCTTTCTTTACCTCTACCTCCGCTGTTTGTGTAACAGGATTAGTTGTATTGGATACGGGATCCGATTTTAGTCTATTTGGACAAATTGTAATAATGTTGTTAATTCAAATTGGCGGCCTGGGATTTATGACTTTCAGCGTATTGTTTGCCATTTTGCTAGGGAAAAAGATTGGCTTCAAACAACGGTTATTAATTCAACAATTAACCAATTCAATATCCACTCAGGGGTTAGTCAGGCTTTCAATAGGAATCTTGTTGATTTCCATGTTGTTAGAGACCATTGCCGCAATCATATTAACCCTGCGGTGGACACCGGATTTGGGATTTAGCCGTGCTTTATATTATGGGATTTTCCATTCCATTTCATCTTTTAATAATGCTGGTTTTGGACTTTGGCCAGATAGCTTAAGCAAATATGTGGGAGATCCTATCGTTAACATTGTAATTACTTTCCTGTTTATTATTGGCGGGATTGGATTTATGGTAATTATCGATATTTTTAATAAGAGAAGTTGGAAAAACTTCTCCCTACATACAAAAATTGTAATCTTAACTACCTTTTATTTATCAATGTCAGGATTTTTATTTATATTTATTATGGAACTTTTCAACTCCCATACTTTCGGCTCTTTAACATGGGGTGAACGTTTATGGGCCGCTTATTTCCAGGGGGTTGTAGTCAGAACAGCAGGATTTAATACCATAGACATTGGCGGAATGATGGCTGCTTCCCAACTATTCATGATTTTTTTAATGTTTATTGGCGCTTCCTCTGGTTCTACTGGGGGAGGCATTAAAACAAACACATTTGCCGTACTGATTGTTTCCGTTATTAATATTATTAAAGGCCGCAGTGAAGTACAGATTTTAAGACGGCGCCTATCAACTGAAATTGTGTTCCGTTCCGTAGCGGTAATTATGATTTCTTTACTGGTTGTCATTTCTTCCACAATGCTTTTAGTTTTATCAGAACAATCCCACCAACGAGATTTCATGGAGATTCTTTTCGAAACTGTGTCCGCTTTTGGCACCGTGGGACTCTCTATGGGCCTTACTCCCCATCTGTCCGTTTTCGGGAAAATTATTATTATTACAACAATGTTTATCGGTCGATTAGGTCCCCTTACCCTGGCTTTTGCCTTAGCAAAAAAGAAAAACAAATCAACGGTTCGTTATGCAGAAGAAAAAATATTGATTGGTTAGAGAAAGCCCCTGGATTTGATATCCAGGGGCTTTCTTTATCTTGCTTTTTACATGCGCTCGGGTGCAGATACACCGATCAGGCGCAAGCTATTTTGGATTGTAGTTTGTACAGCCTTCATTAAGGCTAAACGAGCATGGGTAAGGCCAGCATTGTCTGTGATCACCTGTTCCGCATTGTAGAAGCTGTGGAGCAGGGTAGCCAGGTCATATACATAACGGACAACACGATGGGGAGCAAGGGCTGTTGCGGCTTCCGCCACTTCTTCCGGGAAGGCCCCAAGATGTTTTAAGAGATCCGTTTCTTTCTCACTGGTTAAACCGGAAAAGTCAGCTGCATTGAGATCCAGGGTAATTCCCTGTTCTTCGGCTTTGCGGAAAATGCTGCAAATACGGGCATGGGCGTATTGCACATAGAAAACAGGGTTTTCATTGGATTTGGAAATGGCCAAATCCATATCAAAATCCAAATGGGCATCCTGGCTGCGCATGGTGAAGAAGTAACGGGTTGCATCGGTGCCTACCTCTTCCATCAAATCACGCATGGTTACCGCTTTCCCTGTCCGCTTGGACATTTTCACTTTCTCTCCGCCCTGATAGAGGCTAACCATTTGATTAATTAATACCACTAATTGTTCCGGGCGATGGCCGAGACACTGCATAGCTGCTTTCATGCGGGGAATATAGCCATGGTGATCGGCACCCCAAATATTAATTAAACGGTCAAAGCCCCGATTGTATTTGTTTTCGTGGTAGGCGATATCCGGCGTTAAATAGGTATAGGTTCCATCTTGCTTAATCAACACCCGGTCTTTGTCATCGCCAAAATCGGTAGAACGAAGCCATGTTGCCCCATCCTGTTCATAAATATATCCACGTTTTCTTAATTCCTCTAATGCCTCATTGATGGCCCCGCTTTGGTAAAGAGAGGTTTCACTGAACCATTCATCAAATTCAACCCGGAAATCACCCAGGTCTTTTTTAATTTTTTCTAATTCCCGGTCACGTCCCCATACTTTGAAATACTCAAAACGTTCCTGAGGATCCATTTCCACATACTTTGTACCCTCTTTTTCCGCTAATTCTTTCCCGAATTCAATAATATCCTGGCCATAGTAGCCGTCTTCCGGCATTTCCATATCTTTGCCAAGGGCCTGGAAGTAGCGGGCTTCAATGGATTTGGCCAGGTTCACAATCTGGTTCCCTGCATCATTGATGTAGTATTCCCGCTGAACATCATAACCTGCATAAGCAAGGACATTGCATAAAGCATCACCAAAGGCTGCGCCACGGGCATGGCCTAAGTGAAGGTCCCCGGTGGGGTTCGCACTTACATATTCAACCTGGACTCTTTCATGGTTTCCAGACTCAGTACGGCCATAATTTTCACCAACTTGAATGACCTGTCCTACAACCCCTGTTAAATAGGAGTTATCCATATAGAAGTTAATAAAGCCTGGGCCAGCAATTTCAATTTTGGAAATGCTAGCAGCCTCTTTGTTGAATTGTTCCACAATCCCTTCAGCAATTTGGCGAGGATTGCGACGGGCAATGCGGGTTAATTGCATGGCAATATTGGTTGCATAATCCCCGTGGGCTTTCTCTCTGGGAATTTCCAGGATAATCTCAGGGATTTGTGCAGCTTCTACGATTCCTGCTTTTTCTACTGCCCGTTTAATTTCCGAGATAATCTTATTTTTTGTTTGTTCAACGATATTCACTATTCATTCCTCCAATCCCTATGTTCGACGGATAGTACAGGTAACCCGATTTTGGCCGACATCTTGTCCATTTAAACGCAAATCATATCGCCACATGGCACCAAGGAATTGCCCCTGGGAATCAATTTCACAAACGATTTCAAGGGTATGTGTTTCCATGTGCATTTTTCCTGCGAGATTACTATATGTACCGCTGGTGACAACACCGGAGCGGAAAGGTTGGCGCATGGCCACCTGGCCCCTGCGAATTACTGTTATGTCTTTTTCTGAAACTTTTAAAAGGGATATGCCCTGTTCTTCTTGAAAAGAAATATACCAGTGGCTTCCTTTTTTCTGCAATTGGGCCTGGTGTTGTTCCTGGTGACTTGACCATTCATTTTCCTGAATCCCAAAATCGCTGACCATTTCTAGGATGACAGATTGGGATGGTGTATCCACGGAAATCACCTCAATATTATCAATTAGTTCTATATTACGTTTTTTTCCTTTACAAAACAAATGAAACCCGCCAATAACGGGTTTCATTTAGAAAACAAAAGCAAACGAAACATTTACTTCGTTAAATCTTCAACAAACTTAGGTAACACGAAAGCGGCTTTATGAAGCTTAGGTGTATAGTATTTGGTTTCTCTTTCTGGGATTGCATTTACATCCACTTGTTCTGGATCATACTTTTTAGAACCAATGGTGAAGGTCCACAACCCACTTGGATAAGTAGGAACATTGGCAGTGTATACTTTGCAAATTGGGAAAATTTCTTTTACGTCCCGATTCACTTTTTGAATTAAATCCGCTTTAAACCAGGGATTGTCCGTTTGGGCTACAAACATTCCTTCCTCTTTTAAAGCATCATAAATCCCTTGATAAAATCCTCTTTCAAATAAAGGAGCTGCTGGCCCTACAGGTTCTGTAGAATCTACCATGATGACATCATAGAGTTTTTTGCTTTTTACAATGTGCATGAAGCCATCATCAACTTTTACGTCTACTCGTTCGTCCTCTAATTTACCAGCGATTTCTGGCAAATATTTCTTAGAGTATTCAATTACCTTGCCATCAATTTCTACAAGGGTCGCTTTTTTCACTTTTTCATGCTTTAAAATTTCGCGAATGACGCCACCGTCTCCACCGCCAACAACGAGAACATGTTCTGGATTGGGGTGAGTATTTAAAATAGGATGGGCAACCATTTCATGGTACACGAATTCATCTTTTTGAGAAGTCATGACCATGCCATCAAGGAATAACATATTGCCGAATTCTGCAGTTTCTGCGATTTCTAATTTCTGAAAATCAGTTTGTTCTGTATGTAAAGTTTTATTAATTCGAATTGTAATGCCGAAGTCTGATGTTTGTTTTTCAGTATACCACATGCCGCCCATGAGATGTCCCCCTTTAATTCAATACCTTAGTAAAATACTCTCTTATTGTATAACATTGTCGAAACTTTAAAACAAAAAACATTATATAGGACATACAGGAAAAATCAAGAGCTATTCTTTTCATTTGAATAGGGCGTAGTAAATAATACCATACTAAATAAAGGGAATGTCACGGGAATCAGGGGGATTTATCATGAAGTTAGAACATAAAATTCGCAAGCGGGCCTATTTATTGCGCTGGCAATGGTGGGCAAAAGCAGCGGGCATTGGGATTGGGATTTGTACTGTACTTTTTTTATTTCTTCTTCTTTATTTACGTTCCCAACCTTTGCCCCAATCAAAAATAAATGAAACAACAACGGTATATGGGGAAGGAAATCAAGTGATTGCCACTTTATATAAAGGAGAAAACAGGGAATCCATTACCCTTGACCAAATTCCTTTATATTTGCGGCAAGCCACCATTGCTGTGGAAGATAAAAAATTTTATGACCATCCAGGGTTTGATGTGACTCGATTGATTGGTGCAGGATTAACGGATCTTATGCATATGGCAAAACTCCAGGGTGGCAGTACCATTACCATGCAGCTGGCCCGCAATTTATACTTAAATCTTGATAAAACCTGGAGCCGCAAAATAAAAGAAGCTCTGCTCACCCTGCAATTAGAGTTAAATTATTCAAAGGATCAATTGCTAGAGCTTTATTTAAACCAGATTTATTATGGCCATTCCGCCTATGGCATTGAAGCTGCAGCCCAAACCTATTTTAATAAGAAAGCTTCTGAGTTAAATTTAGCGGAAGCAAGCATGCTTGTTGGCCTGCCAAAAGGTCCGAAATACTATTCTCCTTTTCTCAATTTTCAACGGGCCAAAGAGCGGCAACAGATTGTATTGCGTGCCATGGTAGAAGAGGGATACATTAGCCAGGCTAAAGCCGACGAAGCCTTTAAAGAACCTTTGCAACTAGCCACGAAAAAGGCTTCAACCCAAAAGATTATGGCCCCTTATTTTATTGATTATGTGACTCACCTGGTCAAAGAAAAATATAACATTGATGAACATACCTTCCAACATGGGGGGTTAAAAATTTATACCACGCTGGATCCAGTGATACAAAAAGCAGCGGAGGAAGCGGTGCAAAAAAACCTTCCCCAGGATGTTCCATTGCAGGCTGCTTTGCTATCTATGGATCCTAAAACAGGATTTATTAAAGCAATGGTAGGGGGAAGGGATTATAAAGAAAGCCAGTATAATCGGGTTTTTGCTAAACGTCCACCTGGTTCATCCATCAAACCCATGTTATACATGGCTGCCCTGGAAAATGGGTTTACCCCTTTAACCATGGTCAAAGATGAACCCACCACCTTTACCTATGAAGATGGAAAAAGTTATAACCCAAATAATTTTAAAAACAAATATACCAATACCTTTATAAACATGAAAAATGCCATTAAAGAATCAAATAATATTTATGCTGTCACTGCACATATGCAAATCGGAAATGAAAAAATGATAGATATGGCAAAACGCCTGGGGATTACCTCTAAACTCAGCCTTCTGCCATCAGAGGCTCTTGGACCAGACCCTGTAACACCTTATGAAATGACCGTAGCCTATGGAACGATTGCCAATCAGGGCAAACGAATGGAACCTATTGCAATCAAAAAAATTGTAGATAAAGAAGGGAATGTCCTGGCAGAAAATGAGGGGAGGGGAACTCAGGTGGCTGATGCTGACAATACCTTTGTTTTGACCTATTTAATGCAAAGTGTATTTGAACCCAAAGGAACAGCGGCTACGATCCAACATCTCCTTAATCGCCCTGTGGCGGGTAAGACAGGCTCCACAGATTATGATGCCTGGTTATGCGGTTTTACACCTCAACTGGTAACCAGTGTATGGATTGGGTATGATGATAACCGGAAAATTGAACAAAAGTATACCCGGGCAGGGCAACCAATCTGGGGGAATTACATGGCCAATGCATTAAAAAACCAGCCAAAAACCAGCTTCGAGGTTACGCCAGGAGTGGTGGCTGCTTATATTGATCCAGCTAGCAATCAACTTGCCACAGACCAGTGTCCTACAAAAGAACTGATGTATTTTAAACAGGGGACAGAACCTACAGAATACTGCGAGCTTCATCCTTCTCTGAAGAAAGAAACGGAGAAGAAAAAGGTTGGATCTATTTGGGAACGATTCAAAGGGCTATTTAAGTAAGATTTGTTACGGCTTGCTCGAAAGTCACTTTATTGATTCAAAAAAGCACCTCACCAAAATAATATAAATTAAGAAAAACCACGTATTGACAAAAAAAACGAAAGCTGAATCATTGATAAAATAAAAAGGGAGAGCCGGCCAGCTCTCCTTTTTTATTGTCCTAGTATAGATATACAATCTATACTTTTTGATTCTAACTCAAATATAATTTTCAAATCAATTCTTGACAAAATTTGTTCACATTTTGTTCATAATTTCGAGGAATTTACAAACTTATTTCCATTCAGACCTTGTTAATCTTTTATAAATCTCTTCTACCACTCTTGAATCCCTTGTCCCATCTTCCAATAAATCCCTTGGATAATACAGTTTATGGTCATAACGCCATTTCCCGGAAATGGATTCAACTAAAATAGAACATTTGGAAAGTTCTTCGACTTTTCCCCCAGGAAAGAGGATGTTAATGGGAACCCTTTCTTCATCCCCTGCCCGATATACATCATAAGGAAGGTCGGAAGGGGAATCGACGGCCAGATAATAATCCGGATCAATACGAATGGAACGGAACAGTTCTTTTAATTCCTCCATCCATTCCCCGTTAGAATAATCTTCTTCATATTCTACATATTTAAAAAGACGGCGGTCCATAAATCGCTGGCATAAGTCACTAAGAATGGGATCCTTCTCTTTTCTCCATTCCCCCATATAGAACAAGACCACTGATTCATCCAGGTCTAAATAATCCTGCAGGGCGATCTTTTGTTGAAAAAAAGATAAGAAATGGAGGGGTTCCCGATTGAATTGATAACCCCTTTCAAAAAGGGTTTTTACCCGTTCGAAGATCTTCCTCAAAATGACTTCTGCACTGCGGGTGGTAGGGTGGAAATATACCTGCCAGTACATTTGATAACGGGAAACAATATAATCTTCAACAGCATGCATTCCTGTATGTTTTATCGCCACTTTCCCCCCATAAGGACGCATCACCCGGAGAATTCGCTCCATATCAAAAAAGCCATAGTTCGTGCCTGTATAATAGGTATCTCTCAATAAATAATCCATACGGTCTGCATCGATTTGGCTTGATATCATGCTTGTAATTAAAGTATTGCTGTAGGTTTTCCCGATGACCTGGGATACCCTTTTAGGGAAATTATCAGATATTCCACGCAATACTTTGTTGACCTGGGTATCTCCTTCAATAATGGCCTGGGACCATTCTTCATGGTCAGTGCCAAATACTTTCTCAAAGGAATGGGAGAAAGGGCCATGGCCCAGGTCATGGAGGAGAGCTGCACTTAAGGCAAGGAGCTTTTCCTCTTCCGTCAAGGAAACTTTTCCTTCAAATTGCAGCAGAATGCGGCGGACAATTTCATAAACACCCAGACTATGGTTAAAACGGCTGTGCTCCGCACCAGGAAAGGTAGTATAACAGGTGCCTAATTGGCGAATGCGGCGCAATCGCTGAAATTCAGCAGCATTAATTAAATCCCAAATGAGCTTCTCTCTTACATGGATATAACGGTGTACAGGGTCTCGAAATACTTTTTCTTCCATTAACAACTCAGCCATGGTTTTCCCCCTGGTTATTTTTCAAATGCAATAAGAGCTGATTAAAATCATCAGGCAGGGGAGCCTCAAACTCCATTGGTTGGCCGGTTACAGGATGGATAAAGCGAAAAGAATAGGCATGCAACGCCTGGCGCTTAATTAGGCTATTCCCGCCCCCATAAAGGGTATCACCTAGTAGAGGATGGCCAAGATGGCTAAAATGAACCCGAATCTGATGGGTTCTCCCTGTCTCTAATTGGGCTTCTACCAGGGTTGCAGAGGCATAGGTTTCCTTTATTTCGTATCGGGTAACCGCCGTCTCGCCTCCTTCTTTGACCTGGCGGCGAGTGGGGTGGGAAGGGTCCCTGGCAATGGGTACGTTAATGATTCCTTTTTCTCCTGGTCCCCCTAAATGCCCTTCCACTACAGCACAATAGGAACGCTTCATGAGGCCTTCCTGAAGCTGCTGGTCCAAAAGGCGATGAATGTAGCCATTTCCTGCAAATAGAATTGCCCCACTGGTGTCTTTATCTAAACGATGGACAGGCCGGACAAAGCCTGATTTACCTTTTTGCAGGCGATAAAAAGCGATGCCGTGTGCCAATGTATAATTTTGTCCTTCTTTCACAGGATGGACCATTAATCCTGGCTGTTTATTCACAACCATTATGGCATCATCCTCAAAAAGAAGATCAAGAGGAAGAGGGGCCGGCTGTAAAGGCGGTTCTTTTGTTCCATCTCCAATCCGCACTTTTATCCGGTCCCCGTTTTTCACCTTTTTCTGCAAAAAGGGGGCTTTTCGATTTAAAAAAAGCCCCTTATTTCTTGTAATCCTTTGAATCATTCTCCCTGAAATATGGAGACGTTCCTTTAATAATTGTTCTAAAAGAAGGCCTGCGTCTTCTTTCCCGGCCTTATATTCAAGCCATTGATCATCCATTTTCCAATGTGCATCCATAATCTATAAACCAAGAGCCTCCCTAATTTTATTCTCAATTAAATTAGCAGGGACTCCCTGAACCCGATCGATAGATAGACGAATATACTTTTCATCTAAATCAAGGGCTTCTGCAAAGATACCCATAATATTATTACCCCTTTTATCCACTTGCATTAAGATATCCATCCCTGATTCGTGGACATCAAATATAAGTTCAACTTCATCAAGGCGATCCCTAAATGTTCCCTGGGGCTTATATTCAAATTCCTGCACAAAAGGAACAGCCCGATGGATATGCCTTGCATGTTTGCATTTTCCGCTTTCATAAGATTGGCGGAATCCCAGGTAGTCCATTTGGTGGAATATTTCTTCCATAAGAGGGTCTGGTTGCACCACAACAGGATCCAGGTCTTTGGGGTCGATGGCTCTTTCAATATCTAATCCTGTGCTTAAATACACTTTTTGTTTATTAAATGAAATTGGAGTATGGTATGGTATTTTCAATTGGAAGGGAAGAATTTTCTTCTCTCCAGGTGAAATGACAAGGGTGTCAGAAACCCGGAAAGATGCTAACACTTCTTTATGAAGGGTTTCATTATCATTTGCTTCCCGATAATAGTATGTAAATAAATACATATAAATTTGAGATATGGATTGTTCCACACTCCCCCCCTGGATATGGATTTCTCCTTTTAAATCCTCACCAATGCGCACATGGTTATTTGATAAACGGGCATCCACTTTCGCGGAACCAATTCCAAAACTAGCTAAAATCTTATTAAGCATTTCTTCTCCTCCTTCAATCGAAACCAATTTCTTATATGTAAAGATTGTTCCACATATGCCCCTTTGATTCCTTCCAAATAGTAGGTATAAGTTCTTCTTTGACGGGTATACAAATAAAAGGTAAACTAAGCTTACTACCATTTCCAGGAGGGATTACTATGTATACTCATATCATACTGGCTTATGATGGATCTGAGCACGCAAAAAAAGCTGCTGAACGGGCTGTTGATATCGCTTCAGGAACAGGGGCGAAGATTACCGTAATTACTGCTTATCCTTCCCTTTCCGCTATTTTCTTTTTCGATGAAGAAGTATCTAAAGAAGAAATGCGCAATTATTGGACAGAACGAGCTTTGGAAATTAAACCTCTCCTAGAAGAAAAGGGAATTGCTTATGATATGATTGTAGAAGAAGGGGAACCCCGGGAAATGATTTTAGATAAAGCCGGGGAACTCAATGCGGATTTAATCATTGTTGGTTCCAGGGGCTTAAACAGATACCAGCGGTTTATGCTGGGAGCCGTGAGCCAGGGCATTAGTACCCATGCTCCCTGTGATGTGTTAATTGTAAAATAAGGAGACGCTATTTGAAACTTTATTTACTAAGGAATTTACATATTTTATCGATTAATTGGTCCTCAGATAATCCGGTAATATACCGGCCGTTCACCACTGCGAAATGTTTCTTATGCCCAATCCCACAGTAGGATTGGCAACCTATTTCGATCGTGGCCTGGGGGTCAATTTCTTTTAATCGGGGAACGAGAGTATTTACATTGGTGGTTTTACATTCATCACAAATACGAAAAATGGTGGCCATGATTCTTATCCTTTCCTATCCAGCATCATCTGATGATTATCATAGCATACATAAATAAGATAAAAAAGCAATTGAACCATTGGCTCAATTGCTTTTTTCGGTCTAAAAATCTTTGCGATAACTTACATCTTTTGTAGGGTGCATGAATCTTTCTTTATCAGAAAGTTTCCCCTCTTTAAGAAGTTCCTGGTTCTCCCGAGTATTCCAACCAATATCATTGGTTGGATGTACCCATTGATCCCCTGACATAATGGCAGGGTCTGTCTCTTTACTCCAATTGTTTAAAGGGGAGTTAGGCGAATCATAAAAATGATCCCCAATTACTACACCATAATTATTCACAAAGGGTTTTTTTTCATCTTTTTTATCCTTCATCCCAACTTCTCCTTCCATAAAGCCTACCCTTATTTTTTACCCGGCAAAGAGAATTATGTGATGTCCCATCATCAAAAAAATGGGTTCCCGCATACCATGGTAAATAGAATTAATTTTTTTATGGCCGGAGGGATGTAAAATGTGTGGTATCGCAGGGTGGATTGACTGGGAAGAAAATTTATCCTCACAGGAACAAACAATGAAAAATATGGCGAATCGCTTAATTCCCCGTGGCCCGGATGCAGAGGGAATTTGGCTCTCCCCACATGCCGCATTTGCCCACCGCCGTCTCATCGTTGTGGATCCTGTAGGGGGGGCACAACCAATGATACGAAAACGGGGAAATGAACAGTACGTAATGGTTTATAATGGCGAATTATACAATACCAATGATTTGCGAAGTGAATTAGAGGCAAAAGGACATCGTTTTGAAAGTACTTCCGATACAGAAGTCCTTTTGGTTTCTTACATTGAATGGGGAAAAGAGTGCGTTAACTATTTAAATGGAATTTTCGCCTTTGGGATTTGGCGGGAAGAAAAGAAGGATTTGTTTATGGCCCGTGACCGCATGGGGGTTAAACCTTTTTTCTATACAGCAAAGGAAAATCGAATCATTTTCGGTTCAGAAATAAAGGCCATATTAGCCCATCCTGATGTTAAACGGGAAATTACAACGGAGGGATTAGCAGAAATATTTGCTCTGGGTCCTGGCAGGACACCAGGAAAAGGAGTTTTTCACGGTATCGAGGAGCTCTTGCCTGGCCATTGCCTCTATTTTTCACAGAATGGATGGAAGGCCTATCCTTATTGGTCTTTGAAAAGTAAACCCCATGAAGACGATTTGGATACAACCATTGCAACCATTAAAGAATTAGTACTTGATAGCATTAAACGGCAATTGGTGGCTGATGTTCCTGTGGCTACTTTCCTATCGGGAGGATTAGACTCCAGTGCTATTACAGGGGTTGCCGCCAACACCTTTACTGAAGAAGGAAGAGGGCCCCTGCATACCTTTTCAGTGGATTATGTAGATAACGACGTGCATTTTCGCCCCAACGAATTTCAACCCAATCCAGATGCCCCCTTTGTTAAAATCATGTCTGATGCTTTTCAAACGATTCACCACGGCTATTTCTTCGATACTCCCCAGTTGTTTGAATCCTTACAAATTGCCACCCAGGCCAGGGATTTGCCAGGCATGACCGATGTAGACAGTTCCCTTTATCTCTTTTGCAAAGAAATCAAAAAATTAGCCACAGTGACCCTGTCCGGGGAATGTGCCGATGAAGTGTTCGGGGGATATCCCTGGTTTCATCGCAAAGAATCTTTAGAAGCGACAACATTCCCATGGACGAGAAATGTAAAAGATCGAATCCAATTTTACTCTGGGGAGTTATTAGAGGCAATCAAACCCGAGGAATATGTGCGGCAACGGTATTTAGAGGCCTTAGAAGAGGTCGACCGATTGCCAGGAGAAGATGAAAAGGATGCCCGCATTCGAGAAATTTTTTACTTAAATTTAACCCGCTGGATGCCTGTTTTATTAGACCGGAAAGACCGAATGAGTATGGCCGTGGGTTTAGAAGTGCGCGTCCCTTTTTGTGACCACCGTATTGTAGAATACATGTGGAATGTTCCCTGGTCCATGAAAACCTATAGTGGACGGGAGAAAGGAATTCTGCGCCATGCCTTGAGGGGAATTCTTCCTGATGAAATTATCACCCGGAAAAAAAGCCCCTATCCTAAAACTCATAATCCTTCTTATTTATCTTCTGTACGGGAAGGGGTATTAGACATTTTATCTGATCCCCATTCACCTGTATTGCCCTTTTTCGATCAAAAGGCACTTCGTTCTTTTGCAGAACGACAGGATCTTCGTGACCTGCATATGCCATGGTTTGGGCAGTTAATGAATGTCCCTCAATTTTTTGCGTATTTGATTCAAGTGAACCAATGGTTAAAAGATTATCATATCCGTATTATTTAATAAGATTTGTCGAAAAAAGCCGCAGTTTTTCGTACAAATTGCGGTTTTTCTTCTTTTTTTATAATAATGTGAAATATTTCTTTTACTTGTAGGAATTTTGAATTCATGAGTTGAATTGTTAAATAGTAATTGTGTCTTTTCTAATAGTTTGAAAAAATTACAGAAAAGAGGGTGTTTTGAGTGGGACCTCAGTACCAGGAGTGGACGAAACACCATCGTTTCAACGAATGTTCAAATCAGATAAATAAAATTGAACAGGGCGGGGGAAAGATTTTGGCTGTAAAACGGGCCAAAAACCAGGAACTTGTCCTTATATACAGATCCTCTCAATTAATTGATGCCGACCCTGATATTTACGCCTATGTCTTTCCTCAAGAACCCAGTACAGAACCATTACACCTGGCCGTTTATGTTTTTTACGAAGTAGAGAAAAAAGAGTTTTTTATTGCCGATATCCATATCCATTTTAAGGATTACAACAAAGGATACGGATCCCTTCTCATGGAGCAATTATTAAAAATTGCCAAAAAAGAGAGTATCAACGTCATCACAGGAAATATTTCCAGCATTGATTGGAACCATTTTGAACGAATCCGCCATTTTTATATGAAGTATGGATTTACTGTGGAATTAGATTATAAAAAGAGAGCTGGAAAAATTAAACGGTTATTCTCTTTCTAAGATAAACAACCATAATTAAGGCGATCAAAATAGCTGACACAGGCAAATAAATGGATTGGAAACTAAATAACAAAGGAACGGCTAATAAGAGAGAAACCACACCAAGGACCCACAGATTCACTCGTTTGATGGCTTTTATTCTTTGTGATGAATCAACGGGGTAAAGAAAAAACCAGAATACATGGGAATGAATTTGCCGAAGTGCAACCAACTGTACTCCTACCATATAAAGAAAAATGCCATAAGCTGTTCCTTTTCCCCAATCCCCAGGAATTAATAGGATAACAGCCAACCCCATCAGAGTCATACGCAAAATAATCCCGGATAGGTCAGATCGTATAAAGGATTTTAAAATCAGATAAGTATATGTGTTTTCCTGAGAAAAGGACAACCTGTTGGTGATGCCAGATAACCATGGCCTGCGATGAACAGTAACACTAACCCCAGGTACATCGATAAATCCATTAATCAAACGGTAGAAACGGGACATGGCCTTTATTTCTTCTTGAATCAACTCGTCCCAACGCAATAAACGATTCCAGAACATGGATCGATAATAGATGAAACTAACGAGAATAAGGGCAAAAACCCCGCCAATCCATACTGTATTAATTCCCTGGGAGAAGTAAAAGTATAAAAGAGGAACCAGTACCAGGGTTCTAATGATTGAATGAAACATTTTCATTCCACGTTGGCCTATTTTCATTTCCTGCCAGAGAGCCATCAGGTTTACGGCTTTTAATACAATGAGAGCAATCATTACCTGTAAAAAAGGCAAGGTTTCCTCTCCCATGTGATGGCGGTACAATGGCCAGGCAATTAAAAGAACAAGAAAAAGAAGGATGGACTGAACAATTAGGCTATAACTAATCGCCCCCTTAAAATATGGACCCATGTACTTTTCCGCTGGCAATATAAATACCCGATCCCCCGCTTTCATAAATGTGCGGATTTTTCCATTGGCCAGAAGTAAGGCAAAGACAATTGTCATTCCCCATTCCACAGGCAAATCAGGAGGAATGTTTCGCAAAAGGTTGCTGTAATAAACAGCTCCACCAATAAAGGCAAAAATCAAGAATGCAATGGATCCGCTATTCGCAATATAACGGGAGTAACCCGCTGCCTCTTTCATAAATGAGGCAAGGCGTTTTTGCCAAAGGATTCTTGTATCCATTATTTATCCGCCTCCCCGGTGAGATGATAGAAGACATCATCTAACAATGCACCAGGCATATCCGCCTGATTGCGGATGTCATCCAGAGAGCCCGCTGCGATAATTCGGCCACGGTGGAGAATAATAAACCGATCACAATACCTTTCTAAGGTAGATAAAATATGGGAACTAATTAAGATGCCTGCTCCTTCATTTTTCCTTTCTACCATTAAATCCAAGAGGGAACGAATGCCCACAGGATCTAAACCCACAAAAGGCTCGTCAACAATATATAAGGCAGGTTCTATGAGGAAGGCGTTAATAATCATTAACTTCTGCCGCATCCCTTTGGAAAGATGGGCAGGAAACATTTTCTTTCTTTCCATCATATTAAACTGGCCAAGTAGGCGATCAACCCTTTCTTCATATACCTCTTTCGTTATTCCATAAGCCATGGCTGTTAATTCTAAATGTTCTTGAAGGGTTAAATCTTCGTAAAACAGGGGTGTCTCTGGTACATAAGAAAAGGCGGACCGATAAAGTCCTGGGGACTCTTGCAGTGTTTTATTATGTATGGTGATGGTTCCCTGGGTTGGTTCTAATAACCCAAGAATATGCTTAATTGTTGTACTCTTTCCTGCCCCATTGAGGCCAATAAGCCCAACCATTTCTCCCGGCGCGACAGAAAAGTTTACCTCGTGTAATACAGGGTGTTTTTTAAAATAGCCACCACTAAGTTGATTAACCTGCAATATGGATTCCATGTTATCTCCTTCAAAATAATGGATTAGAACTTTTATTTGCTTCCATTATATCAAAAGGACAAGAAAGGGGCGAAAACGGTAACTCGTTTCTATCCCGTATGAAGGTAGTCCAGTTTGCCTTTCCAGAAAAGTTTTATCCCAATCTGTAACTTTCTTAAGTACACCGATTTTTTCATTTTGTTTTCCTCCCACACTTTTTCTTTTACGAAAAACTTCTGTAAGAACATTTCCCTGTACCACCGACTTCGCTGTGGCTTGTTCCGTTCCAATTGGATCTGCCTGCCCTGGAGCAACTGCCGATCCTGTTGCTGGTTCTTCAATGTGCTTACGACCCCATTTATAAAATATTTGAATGTTCCAACATTATTTTTCATTGGTTATTTCCTCCCCCGATTTGGTTGTAAGCAAAGTATAAAATAAACAATCCAAAATGTGTAGGAAAATCGTCTGACAATTCTCACTATTGTAATAGTGCTTAGTTTGTAGAATCCGTGGCAAAAAGTAGATAATTTGTATTCAGAAGTGTAAAGGTGTCATGATATTGGCTCGAACGTGGCATGATATCAATAGAAAATGGGAGAAAAATGAGGAATGTTTTTATGCATACTTTAAAAAATAACCCTGTTTATCTTTTTATCAAAGAAATGGTCATCCATTTTATCCATGATGATGTGACCAGTTTATCGGCACAGCTGGCCTATTACTTGCTTTTGTCCATTTTTCCTTTCTTCATCTTTCTAGTGACCCTCCTTGGGTTCCTGCCTATATCTACAGAAGGGGCACTGGAAATGTTAGAAGTATTAATGCCCGGAAGTGTCACAGATTTGCTCATTTCAACCCTGGACCAATTACTAAATACAAAAAGAAGCGGCCTTCTTTTTATTTCCCTTATTGGTACCCTATTGGCCGCTTCCAGTGCGTTAAATGCGGTCATTTACGCTTTAAATAAAGCCTATGATGTGCCCCAGGAACGCTCCTGGTTATTTAGCCGCTTCCTATCCATTGTTTTTACCATTGGCATAGTTTTAGCCATCCTGATCACTTTAATTTTTCCTGTATTCGCAACCATGCTGGAAGAGTTTTTTATCCACTTTTTTGGAGTTTCCAATACTTTTCTCCTCCTCTGGTCCATTTTGCGCTGGGCCATCAGCTTTATCTATTTAGTTTTTTTGTTTACCCTGCTGTATTATTTTGCCCCTAACCGGAAAGTCCCCTTAAAACACATTCTTGTAGGGGCTAATTTTGCAGCCATTGGCTGGATTGGGGTATCCCTGGGCTTTTCCTATTACATTAATAACTTTAAAAATTATTCCTTAACTTACGGAAGCCTAGGCGGGGTAATTATCCTGATGATCTGGTTCTATCTTTCCGGGATGATTGTGATTGTAGGGGGCCAATTAAATGCCCAGCTGGAAAGGAGAAAAAAGACGCTTTAAAATTACTCTTTACCCAATTTTTTATAAGCAGCAAGGGCCAGAAGGAACCAACCAATAAGGAAGGATACTCCGCCAATTGGAGTAATAGCGCCAATGACGTTAATTCCACTTAAGCTAAGGACGTATAAACTTCCGGAGAAAATGACAATTCCAATAAAAAGAAGCCAACCCGACCAATTTATTTGTTTGCCAGGAATTTTCAAGGCTAAAATGCCTACAATAAGAATCCCTAAACTATGAAACATATGGTAATCTACGCCGGTTTGGTAAATCGTATAATAATGGTCACTAATGAGATCCCGTACAACATGGGCACCAAAGGCACCAAGGGCTACGGCAATCAACATATTAATACTGCCAAGAATAACAAATACTCTAGCCATTTCGTTCTCCTCTCAATCTATAGTGTCAAAATAAAGACTACCCTTTAAGTATACTGTGAACTGGAAAAAGGGAAAAGGAGGTTTTTATGAAAAATACGTTATTAAACTTGTTTTGTGTCCTAACCCTATTTTTTACAGGTTGTTCTCCCCAGAGTCCTCATTCTTCGCCTTCTAAAGAACAAACCCATGTTCTCAATCAAGGGAATGCAAAAGCGGCAGAAGGGGACGAAGGGTTGAATACAGGGTCCAATGATGCCAATGAAATTGCCATTTACCACAACCAGGATAACGGAAAAACGTTACTTAAAAAATACGCGGGTGACCAGTTGCCCCCCTTGAAACAAGTATTAAATCAATCCACGAAAATGGGGGATGACTTTACCATGATTCAATTGCCCCCAACCTTTACCCTTATCCTGGAATTTCCCGATGGACAGGCACAAACCATTAATGTTTACAAGAAAAAAAACAAATGGATTTTGCAAAACAAAGGGAAGTATTATCAAGGGCATGAAAAATTAAATGATTATTTCACCTGAATCCCTTCTGCTCTCAGGTTCTTTCTGATTAATTCTGCAAAAATCAGGGCATGGGCACCATCGCCATGTATACAGAGGGTGTCTGCTTTCATAGGCACCTCTTCCCCTGATAAAGCGATGACTTTTCCCTCTTTAATCATAGATACAACCTGGGCAATAGCCTGGCCTGAATCATGGATTAAAGCCTGGGGATGGGAACGAGGCGTCAGGGAACCATCCCTTTGATAGGTTCTGTCTGCAAATACTTCATGGGCAATGGATAAGCCAATTCTTTCTCCCTCATAGACCAAATGGCTCCCTGCCAGTCCATAAAGAATGAATTCTGGATTGACTTTATAAACGGCTTCTGCAATGGCTTCTGCCAAATTTTTGTTTTTGGCAGCCATATTATATAAAGCACCGTGGGGTTTCACATGATTCATTTTCCCCCCTAAGGCTGTGACAAAAGCCTGTAAGGCACCGATTTGATACACGACAATTTGATATGCCTCCCGGGGAGAGATGTCCATGTTTCTCCTGCCAAACCCCTGCAAATCAGGGAGTCCAGGATGGGCGCCGATTTTCACCTGATGTTCAAAAGCCATGATTAAGGTTTGTTCCATGACTGCAGGGTCCCCCCCATGAAAGCCACAGGCGATATTCGCTGAAGTGATATAAGACAAAATGGCCTGGTCATTGCCGACAATAAAAGGGCCATAACTTTCTCCCATATCGCAATTTAGATCAATTGAGTACACGGCTGCTTTTCCTCCATTCCCTTTCCAGGTACATGCCTAGAATGCGCAAACTTCTTTCTTGATGGATATAAAGGTCCTGGGCCTCTTCCAGTGTGATTTCTTCAAAGGTAACATAATCCCCGGGTTTGCACTGGGCCATTTTCGACAAATCTACGGTAGCGACCACCCCAATGCGGGGATAGCCTCCCACTGTCTGGCAATCTGCCATTAATACAATAGGTTGGCCATCAGGAGGCACCTGAATGGTTCCAGTCACCACCCCTGAAGAAATCACATCTTCCTGAAGCTGGCGCAAGAGAGGGGAACCATCCCTGGCCTGCAGACGATATCCCATGCGGTCAGAACGGGGAGTTACCTGAAATACATCGGCAAAAAAATCTTGCTGGCTTTGTATTGTAAAGGAAGAAAATTCTGCACCTCGAATTACCCGGATAGATGGGCTTTCCTGCCAGTGAGGAATCCACTCTACCCCTAACCGAAAGGAACAACGAGGCTCTTGCTGTACATCAACCACAGGCAAATGGTCCCCTTTTCGCAACCCTCTCCCCTGAAATCCGCCTATTTTTCCCCGCAAATCCGTTCCCCTTCCTGCTAAAACAGAGGGGACAGAAAATCCCCCATTCACAGCCAGATACGCACGAAAACCGGTAACACAGGGGCCAAATCCCAGCCTTTGCCCTTTTAGAATCCGGACAGGACGCCATAGGGGAATCTCTTTACCATCAATAGACGGAGACAAATCTCCACCACAAATCGAAATCCAGAAATCCTCTTTTGCCTCCAATTCCGGGCCAATTAAGGTAATTTCTAATGCGGGGGCCGATTGGGGATTTCCTAATAAAAGGTTAGCAACCCGTAAGGAATAGGGATCCATGGCCCCACCTGATGCCACACCGAATTTGCCTACATTCTTTCTTCCTGTATCTTGAATGGTCGTTAACAAACCGGGCCGAACAACTACAAATCCCATTTGAATTTTTCCTCCCTCTGGATTTTCGCAAATTCCTCCTGAGTAATGGGGACAAAGGTGACCTGGTCCCCCCTTTGCAATAAGGTTGGGGGCATTTTTTCCGGTTGAAATAGGGTTAATGGCGTTTGTCCAATAATATTCCAACCCCCCGGGGTTTCCAGAGGATAGATTCCTGTTTGTTCCCCACCGATGCCTACAGAACCTGAGGGAATTTTTAAGCGGGGTGTTGATTTACGAGGGGTGGAAATTTCTCTGGGCAAGCCCCCGATATAAGGAAACCCGGGAGAAAAGCCAAGCATATATACTTGATAATACGCACTGCTATGAATGCGAATGACTTCTTCTTCGGAAATTCCATGAAATGATGCAACCGCAGAAAGGTCTGGCCCTCTTTCCCCACCATAGCATACAGGAATAACAATGTTCCTGGCCTGGGTTTGTTGATCAATAGTGACCTGGTTCATTTTCTCTAGCAAGATTTTTTTAATCTCTTGAAAAGGGGAGGGAGAATGCAAAAAAGCATAGGGTTCATATACAACAGTCACCGTTGTATAAGAGGGAATACACTCGATAAATCCAGGAAAGGGTTTGGATTCAAGGGTATGGATCAGGGATGTGATGTAGGAAAAATGGGAATAATGGATTTCAGAGCCAAATTCCATAAGGATTGCCCGGTCTCCCAATGAAGAAATATTGACTTGCACATTGCCTGCCATCTTTATCCGTTCCTTTCAAACATTTTTAATATACTAAGTATAGCAAAAAGGGACTTTAGGATGTTCATCTTTACACTTCTAAGGGTCCTATGATACATTGAAAGTAATTAAATAAGGTTATCAAGAGTGGATGAGAGAACTGGCTCAGAGAATTCACAGCAACCTGTCAAGGCGATAAGGTGCTTCAACCAGCAAAGCAACGGCTTTGAATGATAACGAACGGACGCCCTGGCTCTTTTGTTGCATTCATTTGCAATAAGGGGCCTTTTTAATTCTTGCATAACCTTTTTAATTAAAGTTTTAATAAAGGAGATGTAACAATGAACATTAACGGTCCCGGAAGAGGGTATATGGCCCGAAGTAAAAGTGGAGAGGAATTTTTATTGCACATTGCCCAGGTCATTGAACTTCAGCTCAAAGAGTGGAGTGAGGATTATGAAGAAGTCATTGTGATGAAACTGGCGGACTATGAATTGATTGTAAGAAATAAAGAGGATTATTATCATGTTCAACTTTCCCCAGAGGAAATTGAGTCATTGCAAAAAAAGAGCCCTTTTTCCCTTGATCAAAAAGTGTGGAAGGAGTTAGAACAACAAGGGCTTCCTATTGTAAGAGGAGTTGGCAATTATATTGATGCCGTTTTGTGATTTCATATAGAAAAAAATCCCTGTCTTGTAATAAGGCAGGGATTTTTTACTAATTCACATCGCAACTCCGTATAGGGTGCAATTTTTACTTAGATAATTTTGATTCAAAATTTTCTATTTCCCAATTTGGATGATGACATTGCACCCATTTTTCTGATACTTTTCCACTCTTTAAGACTCGCCAGGTTCCTTTATTCGCCCATAAAGACAAATATATATGACCAACTATGGATATAATCGATAAGGCTGCCGCGCAACCATGTATAACAAGAATCATGCCGCTTGCTTCCGTTTCAGTCACTTTACTAATCATTAGACTTCTTCCGGTAACTGTAAGAATTATAGAAAGCAAAATAGTCATCCAAAAAAATACCTTTTGCCCTGCATTATATTTACCCGCGGGCAAAGAATCCGACTGCTTGGATAAATAACCTCCTAGATGCTGAAGCCACAACTTATCATAAGGTTTAAACGTAAAGGACTTAACCCACACTAAAGTAGCAATGGTTGCTATAAAAAACAAAATGCCATTTATGCTATGCATCATGCCTGATGCTGTATTACTTTCAATAAACATAAAAACTAGGCCACTAATCGTTACAATCGTAAAGGTGAATGCTCTAATAAAATGAAGTATTCTCTCAAAACGTGTAAATCGTTCAATCACATTGTTAGAATCGTCTAGTGGAACACCTTTAACTCCTTTCATCGAGTAATGAATAGCTAGGACTAGAACACATAATAGTATTAATGCAATAATAATAATTCCGCCATAATTTTCATAAATGCTCACTTTAATTTCACCCCTGATTACTTAACTTATTATCAATCGCACCATTGAGTTTCACTAACAGCATTTTTAATTGGTCAACCTCAGCTTGAGAAAAATCCTTAAAAATCCCCTTTAAAATGGAATGGGCAATTGGTATAAGTTGTTCCAAAAGACTTGATCCTTCATTGGTTAAAAATATCAAAAAGACTCTTCTATCATCCGGAGAAGCCTCTCTGTGAATATAGTTTTTTTTATATAAATTATCTAATGCACGTGTAATCGTTGTTTGTTTTTTTCCAGACTTATCAGCCAGCTCCCTCTGAGATATTCCATCCTTTTCCCTTAAGATATTTAATAAAATCCATTGTTCAGGTGTAATATTAAAATCCTTAAATTCATATGAAAGACAATTTATTAAATTTTGATGAGTCCTTCCTAGATAAAAGCCCATTGACTTATTATCTTCCAACTATGTTTCCCTCCTTTCTGAAACAGAGTACGGTTAATTGCATTCCCCTTACTTAACTAAGTATAATGTTTCATATAAAATTATTGTATATGCATGTATTATTTTAAACTACTAATTTGTTTTAAGCAAATAAATGTCCTGCACTGTCTATTCATAATAAGCATACACTGGGAGGGATGAATGCCCCCTCTATGTGCTTAATTGTTACTTAAATGAATCTTTACTTTTCCCCAGGATTCCCCGTTCCAGCGAAGTTCCAACATATCTCCATTAAGAACCTTGCTTACTCCGGCAGGTGTCCCTGTATAAATGAGATCACCAGTACCTAACCCATAATGTTCCCCAATATATTCCACAATGCCCTGCAGGTCAAAAATCATATCCGTAATATTACCACGCTGTACTTCTTCTCCGTTTTTCTCGAGAGTGAAATCCCGCTTTTTTACTTCCGCTAATCCAGGAAATGCATGAAATTCCGTAAGAGGGGCAGAATTTAAGAAACCTTTGGCTGGAAGCCAGGGGTGTCCATTTTTCTTAATTTCGTTTTGTAAATCCCGCAGGGTAAAATCAACGCCCAGAGCCATTTGATTGACCAGCTGATCCACAGCCATTCCTTTTTCATAGGCTTTGCCAATATGAAGGACTAACTCACCTTCATAATGAAGGTCTCCTTTATCACCAGGTACATGAATCCGTTTCCCTTCCATAAGAACAAGGGAATGGGTTGGTTTGGTGAAGATCATGGGTTTATCTGGCACTGCATTGCCCAGTTCGGCAGCATGGAGGCCATAGTTTCGGCCCACGCAATATACATTGCGAATATGATTAAACATTTTTCTTTCTCCTTATCAAGTTTTCCTAAAATATACCACAACCCACATGAGGAACAAATAAAGAGTATGATAAACTATAGAAACGGGGGGATGCCTATGTTAAAAAAATTATTTCAACGAAGCAATCCAGAACCAGAGAAAAAAGAATACCCAATTATTCCAGTCACCTTGCAACAGGTGAAACAGGCAATCTATAAATTTAGCAAAACTCTGCCCAAAGGGGTTCATGTCCGTATTCTCATCAAACAGGACCATAGCATTGATTTTGAACAATTGGCCCCTATTTTACACGGAATTCCTAATCGGCCCTTCTACATGTCCAGAGAAACCTATGAAGTCTTCGAAGAAGCTGATAAACACCTTCCTGCCTATATGGATGAAGTACAGGAAGCGGTAGATTTATATATTAAAAATGAAAAAGAGCTGCCCATTATACCCCATGATCCCTATAACAAGATCAGTTATTATCTCTTAGAAAAAAAGGGATGCCTGGCAACCCGGCCTCCCATGGATTTTTATCTTACAGGGCAAGAAAATATGGTATCCCATATTAAACAATAGAGAGCCCCTATTGAGGGCTCTCTTTCATTTTCATTTTTTTCTTTGACCGTACCCCAAGGAAGGTAATTAAGCCAACGGCAGCGAGCCCGGCAAAAGATGCACATCCCAGACTACAAGCTCCACATACCCCGGTGCAGGCAACACCTGTACTGGTTAATGAGGAAGTCAACGTAATCCCCGTAGCACTGGCACCAGTAACAAGGCCTGTTACGGTTTTCTTTTTCATGGGACTATGCTCCCTTCTCAATAGGTTTTGGATCTAGTACAGGTTTTACTTCTTCTTTTTCCCAACCGCCTTTACCAAAACCATAGGTAATGGCTTTTGTCGGACAAACAGCCACACATTGCTGGCAGGTAATGCAGTTATGATTGCTATGTTGAATTTTCTTGTCTTCACTTTCAGTTAAAGCTCTCATGGGACAATCCTTCACGCATGATTTACAGGATACACATTTATTGGAGTCATACTTAATTTTCATTGTAAAAGGAAGTTTTGCTCCAACCGCATGCACAAGGTTTTGCGCTGCGCCAACAGGACACATAAAGTTACAATAACCCCGGCCGCCTTTTGTAAAGAGGCCAAACACCACTAACCAGAGAAAAGCGGTAATGATTGCTGTAGATCCAAGTACGCCGAAATCTCCCCAAATTCCACCGTTCAAGAACTTTTCAAAGAAAGAGTAGCCACAATAAGAGCAGGATAAAGATAAATTAATTATTGGACCTACAATAAAAGCGGCAAAGAATCCATAGCGAAGGGGGACTGGGTTTACATATTTAGACCAATCCATTTTCCATTTATCAGGCAACAAACGGCTTAAATATTCGGTAAAGGCCCCCGTTGCACAAAGCTTTCCGCAGAAAAATGGCCCAAGAAGAAATGCACTCACTAACAACAGGATTAAACTAATGCCCGCTACGGAAAGAATGACAATCCCTTTTCCCGTAAGCAAATCTACTAGAGGCATACGGAAACAGGTCGCATGGATATCCCCGGAACGATTTTCATGGAAAAGATATGCTAAACCCCGGTTAAAAAGGGCAAAGGGTGCGAAAAAGAGGGCGAAGCCTACTACATACCATATAAATCTTTTTAGTAATGACATCCGTGATTTCTTTTGTATTTTACTTAACTTCTTGCCTTTCCACATGGTTTAAACATCCCCTTAATGACAGCTTTCTTCATTGTCATTTGTTGTATTGGTTGCACCTGTATCCGTTCCGTATTTTGAATTGATTACTTTTACTGGAATTTTCCCGATCATTTTATTTGATTTCCAATCAATCAATTGAATTTCACCGGTGAATACTACTGCTTGATTCCGTACTTCAGCTGGAAGTTCCACTCCAAAATCAACACTTATGGAATCCCCAGGTTTAAATGGTTTTAAAATGCGGCCTGTTTTCTCATCATAAGGTCCCCGGTATCTCACTTCTACTTTTCCAGGGAAGTTATAGAAATGAAATTGAATGAAGGCAGGCTTATTGCCCTTGTATACTAAATCACCTTTTCCATGGCCAGAAGAAATGGTTACCATCCCTGGCTGAATCAATTTTTTCGGCAAACCCTGTTGGTTTATATCTAAAACAATTGTTTTGGCTGAGTTTCCTGGAACAGATACTTTAAATTTCGCGCTTTCTGCGGCAATTGCGTTCCGATATATACCTCCACTTAAAGCAACACCAAACATCAGAATAAAAAGAACAACCATCGTCCATTTTGAAGTGCCAAGACGCTTTCTCATTTTCGGCCTCCTAGTATAAATAAGAATGAATCATTTCGATGGGTTTATTGTAATCAATAGAGTCGTGATTCCTGTGTAACCTTTAAGAAAAAGCAATGAGAAATATGTGAAATCCGGCACATAATATTGGATAATTTGTCCATGTTTAATTGGCCAAAAAAAGGAAGGGGCGTTTATGCCCCTTCCTTTTTAGAAGTATTTTTCACTAATCTTATGCGCCGGCTCCGGTTTGCCAAAAAAGAAGCCTTGCATTCGATCACATTTTTGTTGTTTTAAGTATTCCAGTTGTTCTCCATTTTCTACCCCTTCAGCTGTTACCTGCAAGTTAAATTGGTGGGCTAAGGAAATCACTGTGTTAGCCAGTGTTCCATCCCCCTTTGCAATGTCCTGAATAAAGGATCGATCGATTTTTAATGAGTTAATGGGATAATACTTCAAATAACGAAGAGAAGAATATCCCATGCCAAAGTCATCAATAGCGATTTTGATTCCCAGGCGATCTAACTGTTGCAATGTATGAACGATAAAATCGTGATTATGCATACTGATGCTTTCCGTAATTTCTAACTCTAAATACCTGGAGGGTAGACCTATTTTCTCTAATACTGAATTTATATATTCAACAAGACCAGTATGATGGAAATTGGATGCGGATAAGTTTACACTAATTGGAACAATTGCACATCCCTGGTCCAGCCATTTCCGATTTTGTGTACATGCTTGTTGGATGACCCATTCGGTGATGGGAATAATCAATCCTAACTCTTCTGCCGCAGGAATAAAAGATGCGGGCAATAACAACCCTTTTGTTGGATGTTGCCAACGAATAAGGGCTTCTAGTGCAACGAGATGTCCATTATGGGCATCCACAAGAGGTTGATAGAAAAGAGTGAATTCTTCCAGAACCAACGCTCTGCGCAAATCGCTTTCCAAATTCATATTGGTAGGTAAATCATGAATCATGGCTTCTTCATATAATTTATAATGATGCCTGTCCAGCTTTGCCCAGTGTACGGCAATACTTGATTTTTGCAATAAACTTTCATAATCCATCCCGTCAAAAGGAAAGAAGGAAATGCCTAATGAACTGCTTACATAAACCTCATGTTCTTCCAATAAAAAGGGTTCATTAAAACATTGAATCAATACTTCAGCAACTTCAACTGCTTCAATTTCTTTTTTGATTTCTTTTACTAAAAAAGTGAATTCATCCCCATTGAACCTGGCTAATAAAGTGGAGGAAGGCAGACAAGTACGTATTCTTTCCACAATTTTAACCATTAATTGGTCACCCATAGTAGGACCCATAGTGTCATTTACCCGTTTAAATCGATTAATATCAAGAAAGATGATTGCCACTAATTCCTGATTGTGCTCAGCTTCAACTAAGGCTCTTACCAGCTCTTCTTTAAAAACAGGCTGGGTAGGGAGTCCTGTTAAAGGGTCAACAGCCTTTTGTTTATTCAATTTAAAAATACGGGTGGGTACTTGTCTCATTCAAACACCCCAATTAGTTTTCCTTATATTTACTTTTACAAACGTATTAAAGCATAGATTGGTTGCATGTTTTTTGCTTTTTGTTTATTTATAACATAATTCGACATATTTTTTAATTCTCCTATGTTATATTTCTTAAAATTGTAATAAGAAACATAAAAGGTCCCTTTTATCAAGTAAAGGGACCTTTTTTAAAAACCCGTGTTACAAGCAGGTAAACAATTAAAGAACCTGGGACATTTAATAAACCAAACAGTCCCCATAACCATGGGTACTTTTCTCCGTTTTTTTGGGCGTCATTAAATATAAAAATACCCTGCAACAATAACAACAGGAGAAGGACAATGACCAGAATCGGATGTGCAAGGAGTTCATTCATGTTATCCAACTTCCTTTCCTTTCCCATTTTTCATTAAGGGGAGTATAACCAGGGTGACTGGAATCAATAAAAACCACTGCCAGAGAAGAATTGTTTTCATTCCTAAAACAACCATCCATAAAGGCAGGGAAAGAATAATAATGATCGCTGAAAAAATAAAGGCCCTCATTTCTTGCTTCTGCTTTTTTGCTTTTCGCTGGAGGCCGTTATTAATCATTTCATCTAAGGAAATCGTTAACGTGTCTTCTGCATCTATTTTCATTTTATCTAAGGATTGGGACATAACCACAAAAAAATCATCCATTTCTTGATCAAGGGGGTCGCCCTGATTTTCCCCATAATACACATCAATGGCTTTCTTTTCCTTCTCTTTTCTCTGTGTCATTGCTTCCCCTCCTTTCAACTTCCTCCATGATTTTTTTCACACAATAATGTAGGCGGGATCGTACCGTGCCAATGGGACAGGATAACATTTTTGCAATTTCCTCATACTTGTACCCGTAATAATGCTTTAAAATAAACACTGACCTTTTTTCGGAAGGCAGGATTTGTAAGATTTCCATGGCTTCCTGTACTTCCAGTTTTCGCAGAACCTCTTTTTCCGGTTCCTGATCATGGCCAGGTATTGTTTCTTCCAACCCCTCTGTAGGGAATTTTCTTTTCCCCTCTTTGCGCCATACATCTTTCATGCGATTGGTGGCAATTTGAATTAACCAGGTAGAAAACCGGGCTTTAGGCTGGTAACAATCCAGGTTTTCTATGGCTTTTAATAAAGTATCCTGAACAATATCCTGGGCTAAATCCTTCTTACCCACCATTTTCATAACATAACCGGACAGAATAGGATACTGGGCAGAAATTAATTGTTGCAGCGCTTTTCGATTGCCCTGTTTTGCCTGCTGAATCCAATCTTTTTCATCCATAGCATCCCTTCCTTTCTGGTACTAATGAAACGAAATCACCCTAAAAAAAGTTCATATGTATTTTAGAATTTCCCGAAAATCCCTTATATGAGCTTTTGTCTGCACCTGGTGCACCTGTAAATTAGATTCTTTCCCTTTATAAAGCAAAAAGGGAACGCCACATTCCTGGGCTGCCTTTCCATCGATCCATGAATCCCCAACCATCAACCAGTGTTCAGAAGAAATAATGGGATATTCCTTAATAATCAGTTCCATGCCAGCAGGAGAAGGTTTTAAAGCAGGAACCTGTTCACGGCCATATATCTTTGCAAAATAGGATGCAATCCCTGTTTCTCGTAATGCCGTTCTGGCTGCCTGTTCAGCATTATTGGTCAGCACAAAGAGGGATGCCTTTGTTTTTAATTGCTCTAAACTAGTGGTTACCCCTTCTTCTAAAATGGCTCCCTGCATTCCTTCCTCCTCAAACTTTCCGATTAATTTCCATACTTCTTGCTCCTGTTCCCCAGAAAGTAGCCCTTTGGCTTTTGCCTGGTTAATCAATTGTGATGTTGTTTTTAGACCAATATCCTGGTTTATATCTAAAGCTCCTTGTTCTATAAGCCATTGAGCTACCCTATTTTTCATGCCAGGAAAATCGATATGGGAATGGAGCAAGGTATTATCTAAATCAAATATGATTCCTTTCTGGCCCTTTTTCATGAAAATCCTCTCCTTAATGAAACTTTTTTTTCCTGATTTCGTTAAAAATTACTATATAAAAGAAAACCACCCTGGGGGAATGGAAAATGGGATTAAATAAAGAAGCCCTGGTTTGTACCCATTTGGAGGGAAGTTACAATGGGAAAAAAAATATTATTCACGATGTATCTTTTTCCGTAAAAAAAGGGGAAATTGTGGGCCTTATTGGAAGCAATGGAACGGGCAAAAGTACTACCATAAAAGGAATCATTGACCTACTCCCTTTTAAAAAAGGGGAGGTGTTTATTAATGGCTTTTCCATAGAAAAACAAACCCGGGAAGCCAAAAAATCATTAGGCTATGTTCCCGAATTGCCACAAATTTATGATGAATTAACCCTGCAGGAACATCTGCGCATGATTGGGGCAATGTATGAACTAACCGACGAGATCTACGAGAAAAAAAGCAAAGAACTCCTTACCCTTTTTTCGTTAAACGAGCGTTTAAATGATTTTCCCGCTGATTTCTCTAAGGGAATGCAACAAAAAACCATGATTCTATGTGCCTTCATGCACCAACCAGACCTGTACATCATTGATGAACCTTTCATTGGCTTAGATCCTTTTGCCATTAAAAACTTAACTAATCTTTTACTCAATGAAAAAGAACGGGGAGCCGGGATATTAATGAGCACCCACGTTCTGGATTCTGCAGAAAAAATTTGTGACCGCTTTATTATCATGAAGGATGGAGGCATTCTTGCCCAGGGCACCTTAGGAGAATTGTACGCCAGCCAGGGAGATTTTGCCTCTCTCTTAGATTTATACATCCATCTGGCTTCACAGGAGCAAGGCCATGAATGAATTAAGCCTCTGGAAAAAACGTTTCGCTCACTATACAAAATTGCGAATCATTGAGTTAAAACTTATTGCCGATTGGACGGTGTGGTTATATATCCTTGTTCCTTCTGTGGTGATTGGTACTTTTCTCTATCGGGATTCATTACTTCAACCTCCAGACTGGTTATCCCTAGTCCCGCCAACCATACTTCTTTTGCTCTTTATTCTCCGGGGATGGCTTTCTTCCTACAGGGTTCATTTAAGCCCTGCAGACCCCTTGTTTTTACAAACAGGGCCCTGGAATGAACGTAAATTCGTCTTTTTTTCTTTAGGCTGGCAGGGAATCAAAGAAGGGATTTATTCTCTTATTCTTGTCTTTCTCCTGTATCCTTATTTGGAAAGCCAGTTGGGATATGGAATAATGGAGACCTTGCTCCTTGCTCTTCTCGCATGGATGGTGCAAATGTGCCTATTAAACATAAACTGGCTCTTCAATCAATGGGGCAAATGGGTATATTACTCTTATAAAATTTTATCATTTCTTATGATTGGTCCAATGGTATCTTTGCTGGCTTATATCAAAGAGGAAAACTGGTTGTCCTTTACCGTTATGGTTAGTGCCGGGGTTGCTATGATCCTTAGTTATGCTTTGCTTCTGATGCAAAAAAAATGGGACTGGCCCTGGCTCATTCAAGAGGCAGCAAAGCGCAGTCAACCTTATACTCTGGCTATGACCATAGACCCGGAAGAATTTAAAAATCGGAAATACACAAAGCTGTCTTTTCTTCCTTTTATGCAGAAAAGTTGGAACAACAAAGTGGATCTGTTGTCTGTAGCTAGAGAATTATCCATAAAAATGTTTTTTCGCAGATCCAACCAGTGGAGATATGCTTTAATCATGTTATCCGGTGGAATTGCAGCGTTAATCCGGATTCCTCTTTTCCCAATAAAATTTCTAGTGTTCGCAGGCATTTTATTTCTCTTCTTTCAGCTATTAAGCTCAAGCCAGAGGGAAATGGAGAACAGAATGTGGCACCAGATTTCCCCTGTAGATATAAAACGCTGGCGAACAGGAAAGAACAAAGGAATCTTTTTGCTGATGATGATTTTCGGAGGAATATTATTCCTGGTTTTATTGGCCTCAACGATCGTTTTGTTGTTTTAGCCCCGCCAATAGAGGGTAACATCATCATCATTAAATAAATCATCAGGAGTTACAAAGTAATGGTTTTCCGGGTCCAGGTCAATATTGGACCACTTTTTATAAAGAAACCAGGGAATCTTGGAACAGTACCAGCTATTTAAATCATTCTTGGCTGTAAAGGCGTAGGGAAGCCCTAAATAAGTCTCCGCTTCCTGGGTGATGGATTGAAGTTGTTGCAGGTTCACATTTTTTACGGTAATGATGGCAACATCCTCGTAATTGGTTGTCCAGTATGAAGGGTCTTCTTTTCTCACTCCTTCTCCGGGCATGGCGGAAATGAAAGTGTTGGTTTCTGCATCATAGATGGAGCAATGGGTGAAGTACCCATAAATATTCTTATATAAACTGGGTGTGTAAGATTTTGCTCCTAAAATGATGGCTCCATCAGGAATAGGGGGTAACATTTTTGCAGGACCTTGTTTTACAATAGGAGTTAATAATAGATTGTTTGAAGAAATGCCTGCTGCTTCAGACTGTTGGGGAATTACAATAGTAAACATCCATAGGAAGGCCAGAAAAATAACTAGAAATCTTTTCTTCATAGAATACCTCTCCTTTTTCTGTGTATTTCTATTTTTAGAACGTTTTGTAAAACAAATAAGTTTCTTATTTACTTGTGATATTTATATGAACAAGTCCTATGGAAATAGTCATGCATCTCCCATTTCGGTGGCCTTATTGTCAAAGGGTGTAACGTGGGGTATAATAATTTTGAAAAATCACATATAATTACTAGGCAAGGATTTTCTGAGGATGGAACAGGCAGCCATCGCCCCCGTTGGAGATCGGGATTGTCACCCCGCTAAAATTCTTGTCCGTTACAGCCATAGCCCATAGAGCTATGGCTTTTCTATTGGCCATAATACCCCTTTTTCATGATACTTTTTCACTTTTTCCTTCCCCATAACAAATAAAGTCCGTGCATAATATAACCCCTGTTTGCTGGCTCTTACTGCAACTAATACATAATCATTGTTTAACCCATCGTAAAACACCTTAATATATTCGATGGAATCTTTTTTGGGATGCTTTGAGACAAAATCAGGATTTTGCAAAATTTTCCTTAGCTGTGTACTGTATTTCGACAAGTCAGCTGGATGTTCCTTTTTCATATGTTCCAGGTTTGTCTTACCCAGGTAGATAGGGGTATTAGGCTCAATGAACAGATTTAAAGCACTAATGACACGGGCATTAATTTTTCCAACTTTTTCCGGTTTCATAAACATTCTCTCCTAAAAATCTGCTTCATCCCCTCTAAAGAAAACTTACCAAAATACGAACATACGTTCTTCTTAAGAAAATTATACCAGATTTAAAAAACAAATCAATACAAAAAGGCTCCCCTATATGGGAAGCCTCCTGTTTTACAAACTATATTTTATTTGTTCTTTTTTTTCGTTTGTTTAACAGTTCCTTGTTCCTCTGGTTTGAAGGAATCTTTATTCTTAATAGTTTCCCCTTTTTCTAATTTTTCCCTTGAATGATCACGTGATTCTCTTTCCATTTTAAATGACCTCCTGTTTTTTGTAGTAAACACAACGATTTTATTTTTGCCTAAAAAATATATTATTCTTCAAAAATGATGATGTATTAATTGGTTGTTATGTTATAATTTGGCATATTAATGGTGTCCCAAAGGTTGTGATAATCTTGTCTAGATCATTTAGTGTGAAGTTTAGAGACGGTAAAACTTTAATTATCAGTGATATATGTTTCATATACATTAATGGAAAAGAATGATCCTGATAAATTCAAGTTTCCTGTTTTCTTTTCAAGGAAAATAAAAGGAAAGACAAACGATAAGGATTATAACAATTTCTTTTAAAAACGCCCCTCCTAAAAAATTGACCACAAGATTAGCACAAGACCCAGATATGCATAAACGGATGATTGATTTTAAGCAACGATTAAAAAATGAAGCAAACAAAGAAAAATAAAAATCAAAATTATTAAATATTGAATATATTGTTCGAAATGTCCCCTATTCTCTGTTGAGTGCTGAAGACAACGAATTTTTAGATTTAGACGTTTCAATCAGACTTACTGCTATTAGAGATTTAATGATTGAAAATGAAATACCTCACGATATAAATTATGAAGACTTGGCACATATTAAATTTTAAATTTCAAATAAACAAAAAAAGGCTCCCATAAGATTAAGATGGAAGCCTTTTTTTTGTACCCTTATTTAGTGGCAACACCCATCATTGCTTCGATATCTTCCTGGGCCTGGCCAATTAATTTTAGTCCAAATAACTCTTGCAATACAGCAACAACTTCAGGAGTTAAGAACTCTGGCGCTTTGGGTCCAATGCGAATATCCTTAATTCCCAGGGAGAAAAGACCCAGGAGAATCGCAACGGCTTTTTGTTCAAACCAAGATAATACAATGCTTACAGGAAGATCCTGCACTTCACAGTTTAGTGCTTCAGCAAGAGCACCCGCAATTTTTACTGTAGAGATGGAATTGTTGCATTGGCCAAGGTCGAGGAAACGAGGAATTTCCGTACCTGGCACTAAACCATAATCTACATCGTTAAAGCGGAATTTCCCACAGGAAGTAGTCAAAATCACGGTGTTGCTAGGAAGAGTGGTGGCTAATTCCCGATAATATTCCCCACCTTTGCCTGGTGCATCACAACCTGCAATGACAAAGAAACGAGCGATTTTCCCTTCTGCAACTGCCTGTAAAATGGCAGGGGCAAGAGGCAACACATTTAAGTGGTGGAACCCGGTAGTCAGTTGAGCTTCAGATTCCATATTTGCTTCAGGCAAGGATAGGGCCTTTTCAATTAATGGAGTAAAATCATCATTTTCAATTTTTTGTACTCCTTCTAATCCTGCAACATTATAACTAAAGAAGCGGTCAGCATAAGTACCTTTAATAGGCATGACACAGTTGGTCGTTCCCAGGATCGCACCGGGGAATTCTTCGAATAACCGGCGCTGATCATACCATGCCTTCCCAATATTCCCTTTTAAGTGAGGGTATTTCTTTAATTCAGGATAGCCATGGGCTGGAAGCATTTCGGAGTGAGTGTATATATTAATCCCTTTTCCTTCACTTTGTTTTAATAAGTGTTCCAGGGCATACAAATTATGGCCGGTTACGATAATTGCTTTTCCTTCAACTTTATTTTGGGGAACCTGGACAGGGACTGGAACTCCGAAACGGGATAAATGAGCCTCATCCAACAATTCCATCATTCTTATGGTGGCTTTACCTACTTTCATCGCCATATTCAAATGTTCTTCAACATTAAAATTCACATTGGTTAAGGTAAAATATAGGGCTTCCTGAATGGTTGCATCAACTTCAGGATCCGTATATCCCAATTCTCTAGCATGGGTTGCATAAGCAGCTACCCCTTTTAATGCATAAATAATGGTGTCCTGCAAACTGGCAATGTTTTGGTCTTTTCCGCAGACACCGATGACCCGGCATCCTCCTGATGGCGTTTGTTCACATTGATGGCAATACATGTTTTAATAACCCCCAATATAAATGGAATTAGAATTCGCGCGCGCTTTTTTCTACTCCCATGGTAAAGGGTTTTACAAGGAAAAGATGTGATAAATATCACATAGAACAAAAATTGTAAATAATAAGGTATTCCCGATTTCCATTAAGCCCACTTTTAATGGGGTTAAATTCTTCCCACCGAAGATAATAGCCCGCAGCATGGCTGGTACAAAAGCGAGAACCAGCCAGACTTGTTCAGTAACAAGCCAAACCCCGATAATCAACAAAATATGGTATCCCCAGGACAGATAGCGAAATTTAATATTCTTTTTCTCCCGAATCATTGTTTTCACAAAGAATACGCTGCTCAGGAAAAATAAAACGTTTACAATCCATACATACACCTGAAACATGGACCATTCCCCTAAAGCAACATAGGCACTGGCTACCCCTCCTATTGCCATTTCGAATATGGCAATGACATCATTCCAAAAGTATCTCTCCCGGTTTCTTCGGGCAAAATAGACATTGACCATAAAGAGAGGAATCATAGCCAAACCAGCCCATAGTAATGCAGGATATTGAAATACAACGAATAAAAGAAGAACACTGGCGGGAATTCCATAGATCAAAAACCATCGGGTATAGAAACGGGCATCCCCTTTCTTTTTTATCAACATCATGAGGGGACTTAACGCAAGATATAATAAGAACCATCCTGAAAACAGAGGAAGGTGCATCCAGGTTGGATTAATGGATAAACCCAGTAAAAAAGGAATGATTAACATGGCCCAAGCACCATGTTCTCTCGGTATTAATAGTTTCATCATTGATTCACCTCGTTGATAAAGATAATAAGCCAACTTTAGAATAACAGAAAACAAATGCAATCCTTGTGATATTTATCACTGATTATAAAACTATTTCAAAATAAAATTATGGTAAAAGGAGGCTGATCATAATGAAATTTCTAACTATAGATGAGAAAGACCCTAACCAACCATCAAAAAGAGGAAAGGTATTGGATTGGAATGGGGGCGCAGTAGTACACTTACAATTAGATAAAGGGCAAAAAATCCCCCCCCACCGGACAGTGGATACTACATTGGTAGTAATTCGCAAGGGCCATGTTCTTTTTACAGTTGAAGGAAATACAAAGGAACTCATTCCCGGAACCCTTTTATTAATGGATCCAAATGAAGAACATTCCCTGGAGGCCGTAGAACAATCCAGTCTTCTCGTTATTAAGATGGGATCCCAAACCCCAAAAAATTGCCTTGACAACTAAGAATATAGTATCCTAGATTTCTAAAAAAACAAAAGGGAAGAATCGTCAAAGATTCTTCCCTTTTGTTTATTCGATCAAAATAAATTTCCCATTATGTATTTCTAACTTATTTTCTTTGCGATATTGGCCTAATACTCTGGTAATGGTTTCTCGGGTTGTTCCCACCATGGATGCTAAATCCTGATGGGTTAATTCCATGTCAATGCGAATGCCATTTTCAATTTGGGTGCCCGATGCTTTTCCCAGGCCCTGAAGGATATGCCACACCCGTTCACCAATATCACGGCTGAGTAATCCTGATAAATGTTCTTGCAAACTGCGAATTTTTTGCTCCATAATTTTCAGCATTTTCACTGAAAGAGATGGATTATGTTCCAATAAATGAAGAAATTTCTCCACTTCGATAACATAAAGAATTCCATCTTCTACAACCATAGCACTGGCAGGATAAAGGCCGCCACCGAAGAGTCCAATATGGGGGAACATTTCACCTTCCCCAAGGATATTGATAATTTTCTCCCGGCCCTCTTCATCGGTCTTAAAGGTTTTGATACGACCCTGACTAATGAAATAAATTGCCTGGCAATCCTCCTCTTCATGAAAGAGCATATCCTTCTTTTTCACTTTTTTCATGCGGAAAAGAGACATTACCTCTTTCATTTCTTCCTCGTTAAAAGAAGAGAAAAAGCCATTTTTAAGAAAGGTTTGCATTAAATTTTGTTTCATGTGTTAGAGATCCCTCTATTTTTTAATACAACAATATACGAACGCAGGGGGGAAATTCAAGGGAATAAAACAAAGTCGTACAGAATCGAAGTGTTGTAATAACTCCATTCTCATTTGCAAACTATATTGGAAAGCAATAAATTGTCCACCTGGTTTCAAACATTTGATAACCTCATCCAAAATACGATTCCGTTGGACTGAGGAAAAATTGGCAAAAGGCAATCCAGAAAAAATGCAATCTACCTGGTTCATGCCTAATTCCTCCAGGTAAAAAGACAATTCTTCGGCTAAGGGACGAAAATAAAGTTGGTGAAAACGATCATTTAATTGTCTCCGCATGATGCGATCCTGTTCTATAATCAATCCCCTGGTGCCTGGCTTCATCCTTTCATATATAGGAGCAGTAATTGCCCCTGTCCCCGCACCTAATTCCACAAAGGATTCAACTTCATCCCAATTCACGGTTTTTAACATTGCCTTCGAAAGATATGAAGAACTGGGAGTTACACTCCCTATTTTTTTGGGGTTATTTAAAAACTTATACAAGAACATCACTTTATCTGGAACCATATCAATACCCCTCCTTAAATGTCCTTACAACAATCTTAACTCCCATACTTTAAGAAAAAGGTAGGGAAATTCTTAAGTTATTCTTAAGTTGATTATTTCTATATATTGGACAATATAAGGAAAAATTATGTAAATGAATTTACTTCTGAAGCAAAAATACATAATAAACCGTTGTTACTAAAAGGAGGTCAACTGATGGGTCCAGTATCCGAATGCTATGGTCCATTGCTGAAACTGGGTCTTCCTGAATAAATTCTGCGATGGTTTTGCCGTTAGCCTTTTTTATGGTGCTTGTTTTAATCATGTATTCTTTTTTAAGGGTGTAATTTTCCCCCTTGTATACAAATTCATAAATATGGTTAACGGAAATCCCTTCCCTTTGATAGGTGGTGTTCTTTAATAAAAATCGCTCCTGTTCAGGTCCATGTCCCACAGTCACCTGTAAGGTATAAAACTTACTGAAAAGGGACTTCCAGAAACTAAGTTCTTCAATTTCAATAACTTGCTCGCCCCTTTGATTAATCCCTCTTAAATAAATAAATCGAATATTCGTCACCATATAAATAAGCCATATCCACCAGTTTTTATAATACCGCTGTATGGTACCTGCTGAATTCCCATGGAAATCATAAATTGGGACAGGTTGGGTAGAAGGTAGGTATAGGTTCCGCCTAAAATAATACTCCCCCTCTTCAATCGGTACAGGACTTTCTTCCCGTGCCCGTTCCTCTTCCATATTTAATCTACGAACCAAATTCCTGGAATCATAAATTGAAAACAAAAGCAGCATCACTAATCCAAAAGCTATTTCAAACTTGATTTCTAAATCTAATAAAGGGAAAAAAATAAGTGCAGAAATGCCAGCAAGATAGGCAAATAATAAGCCCAAACCCAACTTCCCTTTTTTTGCGTAAATATGGCCTGCTCCAGGAAAAAGAATAGAAAGTGCGATAGCCAGTCCTGTTTTATACATGCTAAAAACCCCTAAATAAAAATAGATTGTAATTAACTTCCTTTATTCTCCAATAACAAGCAAAAAACCTCCAATTCCCATTCATAGGGGTTACATTCTTGCTGAATAATAACCCCAAAGGAAGGAGGATTATCATGAAGTTTATACGGCTTATTTTAGGCCTTGTTCTTTTTTTCGCCCCTTTTACTGTCATGGAAAAAAGCCATGCCCAAGGCATGGATGTATACACAGTAAAACCAGGGGACACCCTTTGGATTATTGCCCAAAAATACCAGGTTGGCCTTTCAGAAATCATCAATGCCAACAGACAATTTAAAAACCCGGCATTAATTTATCCCGGGCAAAAAGTAAATGTACCACTTTTAACCGCGGTAAAATCCGTGGAAGGGGAGGTTATTCGCCTGGTAAATGTTGAGCGGAGTAAACGGGGATTAAAACCTCTCACAAATAACTGGCAGCTTTCACGCTGTGCCCGGGTAAAAAGTGAAGATATGAGAAATAAAAATTATTTTTCTCACACTTCACCTACCTACGGCAGCCCTTTTACAATGATTAAAGCCTTTAACATTTTTTATTCTACAGCAGGGGAAAATATTGCTGGAGGACAACCCACTCCTCAACAGGTAATGAATATGTGGATGAATAGCTCCGGCCATCGAGCTAATATTTTAAATCCTAACTTTACCCAAATCGGGGTTGGGTATGCCGCTGGCGGTTCTTACCGTTATTACTGGACTCAGATGTTTATTCGCCCTTAAATTTTTATTTTTTGTAACCGTAAAGCATTAAGTACCACAGAAATTGAGCTAAAAGACATGGCTGCACCTGCCAGCCAGGGTGCAAGAAACCCAATCATGGCAATAGGGATGCTAATGGAGTTATAGGCCAAAGCCCAGAACAAGTTTTGTTTAATATTAGCCATTGTTTTGCGGCTCATTTGAATGGCATTAGCAATTCCATGGAGGTCTCCTCGAATTAAATTGACATCGCCAGCTTCTATGGCTACATCTGCCCCGGTACCAATGGCAATTCCAATATCTGCTACAGCCAGTGCCGGGGCATCATTTATGCCATCCCCAACCATTGCCACTTTTTTTCCTCTGGATTGGAGCATTCTAATAACCTCCACTTTTTCATGGGGAAGAACTTCTGCAATAATCCGTTTTATTCCCGCTTCTTTTCCGATGGCATGGGCTGTCCGTTCATTGTCCCCCGTTAACATAAGGACATCCAGACCCATGTGGTGCAAGCGGTGGATCGCTTTTGTGGAGGTCTTTTTCAATGTATCAGAAACAGCCAGCATCCCTACAAATCGACGGTCAAACCCTACCATCATCACTGTTTTCCCTTCTGTTTCCCAGCCAATGGCTTTCTCCAAAGTTTTATCTGATAAGGTGATTCCTTCATCAGATAAAAACTTGCGAGTGCCAATGATAACTTTTTTCCCTTCCACAACGGCTTCTACACCATGGCCGGCAATGGCACGAAAAGAAGTGGCTTCAGGAATTTCCAATCCTTTTTGTATAATTCCTTCTACAATAGCAGTCGCTAGAGGATGTTCTGATCCTTTTTCCGCTGCCGCTACATATTTGAAGAATAGATCCTCACCTGGGAATTGCACATGATAATCCACTAATTTAGGTTTACCCTCTGTTATGGTCCCTGTTTTATCCAATATCACAATATCCGCCTTTTCCAGGGTCTCTAAATGCTTCCCTTCCTTAAATAAAATGCCAAATTCAGCAGACCTGCCTGAACCCACCATTACAGATGTAGGAATAGCCAGACCCAGAGAGCAGGGACAGGCGATAATCAATACAGCAATGGCCTTATTAATGGCATTAGAAAGATCCCCCTGGGTAAAAACAAAATACCAGGCACAAAAGGTAATAAAAGCAATGGTAACCACAATGGGTACGAAGATTTCCGATAATTCATCGGTTAACCGTTGGATAGGCGCTTTTGACCCCTGTGCTTCTTGCACAATGCGAATCACCTGGGCGATGGCTGTTTCCCTTCCTACTTTAATGGCTTTCACCTTTAATAACCCATTGAAATTGATTGTTCCTCCGTAAACATGGTCCCCGGGTCCTTTATCAATGGGAATGCTCTCCCCTGTTAGCATGGATTCGTTAATGGATGAAATTCCTGTTAACACTTGTCCATCCACAGGTACTTTTTCACCAGGTTTCACAACCACTACATCCCCTGGAATCACCTGTTCTACAGGAATTTTATATTCTTTTCCTTCCCGAATGACTACTGCTTCTTTCGCCTGTGATCTGGCTAATTTTTTTATGGCTTCTGTTGTACGGCTTTTCGTACGGCTTTCTAACAATTTCCCCAATAAAATAAACGTAATTATAAGGGCACTGGATTCAAAATATAAATCAACATGTTGAGCCAGAGATTGTCCAAGGCTCTGAAAGGTTAAGTAATGGCTGTAAAAATAGGCAGTGGATGTGCTTAAAACCACAAGCACGTCCATATTGGCACTGCCTCCTTTAATAGCATTCCATGCCCCTTGATAAAATTGCAGGCCAACAAGAAATTGAATAGGAGTGGTAATCCCTAATTGAAACCATGGATTAAGAAATAAGTCAGGAACAGGAATGAAAGAGGTAAAGGAAAAATGGGCAAACATCCCCCATAAAAGAGGAATAGAAAGGAGAGCAGAAAAAATAAACTTCCATAAAAGGGTGCGCTGTTCTTTTTTATGGGGATCAGGACCTTTTGATTCTTTATAAATGCCAAACCCCAAATTATTGATTTTCTGTTCAATATTTTGTAAGCCAATTTCTTTTTGGTCAAAGGTAATCGTGGCATTTTCCATGGTGAAATTGACATGAATATCTACAATACCGTCCATTTTTTTCAGGGTACGCTCAATGCGCGCGGCACAAGCAGCACAGGTCATTCCCGTTATTTGCAATTCTGATCGTTTTGTTCGACTCATGGTTCGGCTCCCCTTTTTAGACAAGTTTCTATAAAAGAAATATATTCAGGGATCTTCCATTCATTCCATCCTCTTACCAGAGCCAGGGATTGATGCTGGGAATCCAACCGCTAATGACTAACCCCCTCATAATGGAAACAAATCCAATAAAAAAAGCTAAACAATTCGCAAGAAATAAAATCCGGGCACGAAAGGCCCTTTTTAACAGTGAAGAAAATAAACCCACGAAAATTAACGCAGGAAGAGTTCCTAAACCAAAAAAGAAAAGGGTCAACATTCCATCTATAATACTGCCGGTAGCAGCAGCTTTCATGTGCATGGTATAGGTCAATCCACAGGGAATAAAACCAAGGAGAAGCCCGCTGCTTAATACGGAAAAAAAATCATTCTTTTTCCGATTTTCCCCTAACCATTTTCTTGCCCAGGAGAAACCCATGGGATTCAATTTTTCCAGTGGCAATGTATATTTTTTTAGAATCCATAAAATGATGAGGATTCCTCCCAATATATTAGCAATGCCCTGAAACCCCACTAGTTTGCCTGCGGCTTCCACAAAGGAACCAACAAAACCCATAAACCCGCCAATTGCTGTATAGGTGATTATTCGCCCTGCGTTATAAGCGAATAAGGTTTTAAATAAAGATTCTTTTGACGTAAGTGTCCATGTTGAAATAATTCCCCCACACATGCCGATACAATGGGGTGCACTTAAAAGTCCTGTAAGGGCAATTAACAGAAGGTCTACCCCGTTTCCGTACAAGTAGTCGCCCCCTTTACTGAAGCCATCCCTTTTATCATTTTAGTTGCTATGGGGAAAGGATATGATTAAAAAAAGGGAGCCTTATGGCACCCTTAACGAATTCGAGAATCTGGGATCGTTTCAATGTTTTTTCTGATTTCTTTGCGAGGGCGAGTAAACACCTCAATAATTAACCAGGGAAAAGCATGGCCGATTTCCCTTCTTACCTGTTCTGCTAATTCTTGATCAAATTTTTCTTTAGCAGATTGGGTCAGCAAAAATAAGGGACGAGTTACATGGAGCCCCAACACAAACACTAGATCATTAGACGGAAATGGGAGCTGTTTTTGCACAATATAGGCATGTACAATGTTTGCATAGTTTTTCAACAGGTCTTTTAATTCCTTTGTAAAGTCTTCAGGCAACTGGTGAGACAAAAAAACATCTCCGTCAAATACTGTTGTTTTTTCAGCTTCATATCGCGCAAAAATTTCATAGGATTGTTTCGTTTGTTCTTCATATTTCTCTGCTTCCTCTTTTTTGCCATGGTCCATGTAGTAATGGTAAATAAGGGGATAGCCATTCAACGCGGCTTCATCATCCATTTCAATGGCTTTGAGAATTCGTGGAACCCCTTCATCCTTTCCCCGTTTTAGCAGTATTCTTCCATAATAGTATTGAGCTTCAGGACGGTCCAGGTATTGGACAGCCAGGTTTTCATACAGAGGGAAGGCCTTCTCCAAACCGTCGATTTCTTCTACAATAAAAGCTCTGTTGAGGCCATCATCAAAAGTAAGCTGTCCCTTTTCTTCTTTTTCGTTTAATTCTGCTACTTTTCCCCGTTGATCCTGCACGTAGTGGTATCTATTTGACCATTCCTCACCTGCTACGTTTCGCCATAATTCATTTAATAGGGATAAAATGTCTTCCGGATGAATGATATATTCCCGAAATGCACTTTTTTCTACCCCATTTGGAATCTTCGGTTCAACCCCAAGGGATTTTATCCGATCAGCAAGGCTGGGATGGGTATCTCCTATTTCAGTTTTCTCTGCCAGCACATGTTCCAACCATTGATCCCCTTGTTCAGCAGGAATAGGCTCTAAAAGAGCTTGCTCCATTTGTTGATAAATAGTATGAGGGGGAAAGGACTGTTCATCTGCAAGTTTATAAATCTTCGGCCAAAAATTAACGTCTAAATGAATGGTATTTAAATTGAGGCGAATGAGGGTTTCCCCGGTGGTTTCTGAACTTGAAACCACCCCGGAACAATAGTCTGCTTCATATTCATTCATTCTTCGCAACACAAAAGTATGGGCATTTAAATAAGGGACAAACCGATTAAAAAATCCTTTGAGCAACCAGGTGCCCCAATGGGAATTTTTATTCATGGTATCCATGAGGATATCCCAGGTTTTCTGGATGCGATAAATCCAGGAACCAAATCTTCCATGGGACTTGCTTAAATGGCCAATTTCATGGGCGATGATGGCGCAAAATTCTTCAGAGGTATGCCCCATCATGAGAGGAATGCCAATGACCAGGTAATTTCGATAGTAACCGAATGGGCCTAATAAAGGAATTTGGGTAATAAAAGCATTGCTTTCTTCATAAAAAAGGATCCGGTGAATTTTCGGGCCTTTTAATTTTCGTGTAAGCTCATCCACTTCTTCATATAGTTTTGGTGCATCTTGTTTTTGTAAAACAGGATAGGGTGGGGCCGGAATCCGCACCCATAAAGAACGAAGGATGTAAACTGCAAAGATGAGAAATACAAAGGCAAGTTTTGCTGTAGCTCCATTTATGGTTTGCTCCATAATAAAGTAGGCACTCACAGAACAGGTAATTAGTAATGAAATAAGAAGAAGAGTGAAAATATAGCTGTACCCCATGGCCACAATCATCATGACCTTGTTTTTATAGGATGAAGGGTTTTTTTCTGCTCTTTGGGATAAATGATTGACCAATGCTTTAAATTTTTCAGGTGTCATTTCTAGGGCCTCCAACCAATGCAATATACCCTCATTATACTGGCCCTTCTTTAACCGTCTATATCCGTCATAGATTTGTCATATCCCTCATTTCTTCTTTAAGAAATTATAAAAAATTCTTTAATTCTTATGTACATCCTCATTTATTTTCCTGTCCTTGCTTATATTTTAATAACAAATACCCAAAGGGGGACATGGGATGCGAATTGCCCTGTTTTCAGACACCTTTTTCCCACAGGTTAATGGGGTGGCATTAACATTAAAACGGCTGGTTGATTATTTGCATAGGCATGGGGTTTCTCTAGAAGTATTCGTCCCTGGTCCTGGGGAGGACAGTATTCACGAACATATTCACTATGTTCCCAGTATGCCTCTGGTCTTTTATCCTGAATGCCGGATGGCTCTTCCCCGTTATTTCTTTATTCGCGGCCAACTCCACCGCTTCCAACCCGATTTAATCCATATAGCAACACCTTTTAATCTTGGATTGTGCGGCCACTATTACGGAAAAAAATATAGCATCCCCCTTGTTGCCTCTTACCATACCCACTTTGACCGTTATCTGCAGTATTATGGTGCTGCCTTTGCCATTCCTTTTTTCTGGCGCTATATTCAATGGTTTCATAAATCCTGCCAAATGACTCTCGTCCCCTCTCTAGAAACCCAAAATCATTTACATCAACAAGGAATTACTCATATAGAACTGTGGAAAAGAGGTATTGATTGCCACCAATTCACCCCGGAAAAAGCAACTTACACGATACACACCCAATACGGCATAGGGGATCGATTTGTTATTCTATATGCCGGAAGAATCGCCCCAGAAAAGGATTTAGATATTTTAATAGAAATAATGGATGCCATGCCACCTCATTTATCGGAAAAACTTCACTGGATTATCTGTGGCCAGGGGCCTTACTTAGAAGAAATGAAAAAAAAAGCTGCTAAAAATGTAACCTTTACCGGGTTTCTTCCACAGGAGCAATTGTCTATTCTCTATGCCTCAGCAGACCTGTTTATCTTTCCATCAAGTACTGAAACCTTTGGCAATGTAGCATTAGAAGCCCTGGCTTCAGGCTTGCCTGTGATAGGCGCCAACGCGGGTGGAGTAAAAGAAATTATTCATCATGGGGAAACAGGATTTTTATGTCCCCCTCGCCATATTCCTTCCTTTATGAATGCCATTGAACAATTTATTGCTAATCCCTCTTTAAGGAACATCATGGGTACCAAAGCGCGGAACTATGCGTTAACCCAGTCATGGGAATCCATTTTTGCTGGTTTATTAAACCAGTATGAGAAATTATCTGCTAAAAAATATAGAAAACTTGGGTAAGGAAAGGGGAGAGAATCAATGAAAGTGAGTGTTATTGGTACCGGGTATGTTGGGCTTGTAACAGGGACGTGCCTGGCGAGTCTCGGGCATCATGTGATTTGTGCTGATTCATCTCAGGAAAAAATAGATGGATTAAATCAAGGGGAAATGCCCTTTTGGGAACATGGGTTAGAAAAATTAGTGGAAGAAGGGGTTAGCAAGAGTTCCCTTACCTTTACGACAGACCTGGCTCTAGCCATCCGCTCTTCCGATGTGATCCTCCTTTGTGTGGGCACGCCATCACTTCCAAACGGGGAAGCTGATTTATCCTCCCTCTGGTCTGTTGTAAGCCAGGTTGAAAAATATAGTGAAGGACGCAAATTCCTGGTGATTAAAAGTACGGTTCCCATCGGAATTGGAGATGAAGTTGCATATAAACTACAACAAAGGGAGCATGTCCCCTATGTTATAGATGTCATCTCAAATCCAGAATTTCTGCGAGAGGGAAGGGGAATTCATGACTTCTTTAATCCAGATCGAATTATCATTGGCTCCCATTCTCCAGAAAGCAGAAATGTAATGGAAACATTATATGAAGGAGTGATGGCACCCCTCCTTTTTTGTGAACGAAAAAGTGCAGAAATGATTAAATATGCTTCCAATGGTTTTCTGGCAATGAAAATCTCATATATTAATATGATTGCAGCCCTTTGTGAAAAAGTAAAAACGGATGTCACCACTGTCGCAAAGGGGATGGGGACAGATTCCCGCATTGGTTCTGCCTTTTTAGAGGCAGGATTAGGGTATGGGGGATCCTGTTTTCCTAAGGATTTGTCTGCCTTTTGGAACCAGGCCCTTGATTGGGGAGAAGAGTTCCCCTTATTAGCTGCCACCCAATGGATTAATCAACAACAGCCCCTGAGGGTGGCAGAAAAAATACAAAAACATCTGGGTTACTCTTTACTGGGAAAAAAAATTGCTTTATTAGGCCTCAGCTTTAAACCGATGACTGATGATATTAGAGAAGCTCCCTCCCTTTCATTATCCCGTCTTCTTCTGAAAGAAGGGGCTAAACTTCAGGCATATGATCCTTTTATTAGAGACTATCCCATAAAAGAAGTCCAACTATACCCGGACCTTTATGAAGCCCTAAGTGATTGTGATGCAATGGTTTTTGTTACAGAATGGCCTTCTTTTCGCCATATCCTCTGGGAACAAGTTGCTAAACAAATGAAGGGAAATCTTATCATCGATGGCAGAAATATCTTCTCCCTTGAGGACATGAAAAACATCGTAAGTATTTATGGATTGACCTATGATTCCATGGGAAGGCCCTGCATATCGAGGCAACACAATGAAGATTAGAAAAGCAATTATCCCAGCTGCAGGATTGGGAACCCGCTTTCTTCCCGCCACGAAAGCCATGCCTAAAGAAATGTTGCCCATCGTTGATAAACCAACCATTCAATATATTGTTGAAGAAGCCATTGAGTCAGGAATTGAAGAAATTATTATTGTTACGGGGAAAGGAAAAAGGGCCATTGAAGACCATTTTGACCATTCCCTTGAGTTAGAGCTCGCCTTGAAAAACAAAGGAAAAACAACCCTGTTAGAAAAAGTTTTAAAACCTTCACAAATGGTAGATATTCATTATATTCGGCAAAAAGAAGCGAAAGGATTAGGCCATGCGATCTGGTGTGCCCGCAAGTTTATTGGCAATGAACCCTTTGCTGTATTGTTAGGGGATGATATTGTCAGAGCATCTCCCCCTTGCCTGCTCCAATTAATCCAGGTTTACAACCGTTACAAGGCCTCCATCATTGGCGTACAGGAGATTGAGGAAGAAGACCTGTCCAGATATGGGGTTGTTGATGTATTTCCCATAGACCATGGTCTTTATAAAATAAAGAACTTAGTAGAAAAACCTGAACCGGAAAACGCTCCTTCTACCATTGCCATTATGGGGCGGTATATCTTAACGCCAAAACTTTTTGAAATCTTAGAAACCCAGCCCCCTGGATTGGGGGGAGAAATACAATTAACCGATGCTCTGGCAAGATTAAACCAGCATGAAGTTCTTTATGCTTATGAATTTATTGGAGAGCGATATGATGTAGGAGAAAAAATAGGATATCTGCAAACTACCATTGATTTTGCCCTTTCCCATGAAGATGTCAAGGAGGAATTTAAGAAGTATTTAAAGAAAAAAGTTGATAGCTTTTCTGAATCTTTTTTTGAATAATCTTCGTATAAATTTTAGGTGTGTCTTTTTAAGTCTTTTTTACAAGCTAGTCTGTCAGGAAAGGGTTATAAAAGGATGAAAATTGCTTTCTTTCTTCTACCAAAAAAAGATGTTGTTTATTTATCACCCCGCTCGACTATGCGGCAAGCATTGGAACGTATGGAATATCACCGTTATACAGCGGTTCCTATTGTTGATGAATCGGGTAAATACAAAGGAACCATTACAGAAGGTGATTTGCTGTGGAAATTGAAAAATACACCATCCTTAAGCTTCAGCAATACCCATACTGTTCACCTGGATGAAATTTCCTGCAAGATGAAAAATCACCCAGTCCGTATTGATGCAGAAATTGAAGATTTAATTTCATTGTCCTGTATGCAAAACTTTGTCCCTGTTGTAGACGATCAGGACATCTTTATAGGAATTATTCGCCGGAAAGACATTATCGAATACCTGGCCATTCGTGCCCGAATCCCATTTACATCTGCGCTTTCAGCAAATGAAATAAAATAACCGTAAAAGGGGCGTTTCCCGAACTGAATCGTTCGGGAAACGCCCCTTAATTATTTATTCAAGTAGCTGACGGTCAATTATTGATAAACCTGATACATCCTGCTGATGATTTCTTTCACTTCAACCCGCAGATGTTGGGGTGACAATACCTCTATTTCATCTTTTTGTTGAAGGAGCCAGAGAATAATTCCCTGGGTTCCCCGCACTTCCAGTTCATAAATGGACCATTCACCATCCAATTTTTCTATTATCTCTGCTTTCACACATTCCCGATAAAGATATTCCTGTAAGTGGGATTTCATTTTAATCCTGACTTTCATTAACTCCCCTGTGAACATATTGAAGGATTGCATGCGATATTCCCCAAGGTCTATATGTTGTTCCAGGCGGAATCGGTCCTGTAGCTTCATTACGTTACTCATTTTATCTAAACGCCAAAAAACGGGTTTCGAGTTTTCTAATTCGCTTTTATGGGCTGCCAGATAGAACATCCCGTCATGGAAAATGATTGTATAGGGAATTACTTTTCTTGTTTTGATCTGGCCATCTTTGAAATAGTCAAATTGCACAATATTTTGATCCAAAATAGCATTAAATAAAGTATTAATTTTCGTTAATAGTTCTTTATCTTGTACCGGTTTATAATGAAATTTATAGGATTCAAAAAACTTCCTTAATTTAATTTGTTGGTCTGGGGAGTAATTTTTTATTAATTTAGAAACAAGAAGCTGACACTCATCCTGGTTTAAAACCCGGCTATGATACAACATGAGAAGGAGGACCAAAGAATCCCCAATGGTTAATAGATCAGCGTTTTCCTCTATGTAGTATTTTTTATCATTTCGGTCATATTTCAACTTCTGGATTTGATCAAAAGCAATACGAATATATTCAATATCTTTTTTTAATGTTTCCGGGTGTTTTCCATACTCTTCTTGCAACTCTTCTAAGGAAAGCCGTTCTTTTTGCAAAAACCGTAAAAAGATTTGCAAAATACGGAGCTGGGAGTTCACTTTATTTTTAGACCCTTTTCCCCCATAGGTTTCACGCATTTCAGCAATCTGATCTACGATGGTTGGGTCAATAAACTCCGTATCCATTTTTGCCCAGGGATAGTGGTTTAACAATGCCATCGCTCCTGTAAAAGAAGATACCCGGGAAGTTATTGTCTTTTCCCCGTTTTCCTCCTCTACCCAGTACAGATCTTTCCCCTTTTCTTTTGCTTTGTGGAGACTTACTTTCATTTTTCCTTTTTGAAATAATGCAATCTGGGTTTCTGTTTTATTTTTAGCCATGTTCCTTAGTCCACCTTCCCATTCATACGAATTTCATATAATTGTTGAGCGACCTGCAGCAATTCCTCTCTTAAAAGAATCTTTTCAGATAAGTAAGCAGGAATTTGTTCGTATCCAACATGAATGCCTATAAGACCGCCTATAATGGCAGCAATGGTATCACTATCCCCACCCATATTAACGGCACCAGTGATCATTCCAGTATAGGTTCTCCCCTTCATTAACCAATAAAGAACCCAGCGGAAGGTATGGACCACATATCCATCAGGGGGACAATCTGGCTTCTTCCCAATATTTTCTTCATATATAGTCCCCTTTACTTCTTCTTGAATCACCTGTTCCAGGGATTCACCCTGCAATAAACGATAGGCCATCCGATTATAAAGAATACATGCCTCTGTTGCCTGGGGATCATAATGAGTCATTAAAGATTGGCTGTGGGTAATGTCCTCCATCTTTTCCCGGTCCCCATAGGCTAAAGCAACAGGAAGGGTTCTCATTAACGACCCATTTCCCGCTGTTTTCCCTGTTTGGCGATGGAGGTCTTCCGCAGCGGAAAACCAATTCCCTTTATAGTTTCGAATGACACTGCGAATAATCATCCCGATGTCTTTAGGATTAGTCTTATACCATGCTATGAATTCTTCCCCTATTTTTTCAATAGGGTCTGCTGGTGAAGCAAGGATGCCCCTGGCAACACAAAGTGTCATATCCGTATCATCGGTCACTTCTCCCGGTTTTAACCGCCATACGCCACCACCCACGATGGCCATAAGTCTGCCATAAAGAATCTTAATTTCTTCCGGGTTCATAAATTCCGTCGAACCACCCATAGCATCTCCAATGGCTACTCCCATTAAGCCACCTTTGATACGGTCTAACAATTCCATGGATTATCACCTCATATGAATGCAAATTACTGCCGAAAATAGTTATAACCACAGTATAATATACTGTGGTTATAATAACAACTCTACGTTTACATGTTCAAATTCTTTTCACAGGCACCTAGAATCCACTCATAGGCAATAAATACTTTCACAAAAAAATCACATCCTGAATAAACTACCCATGACAAACGCCCAGAAAAGGAGGCACTGGCAATATGAATGGTGCTGAAGAAAGAATCCCTACCATTGGTGATCATTTTCCCTCCTTGCATGTACGGACTACTCAGGGAGAGATGGTTCTGCCCGATTCCTTTAAAGGAAAATGGTTTGTATTATTTAGCCATCCTGGGGACTTTACTCCAGTATGTACCAGTGAATTTATCGGTTTCGAAAAGCTTCGCCCCGAGTTTGAAAAAATGAATACTTATTTAATTGGGCTATCTGTGGATCAAGTGTTTGCTCATCTTAAATGGATTGAATGGATTCGGGATAAAATGAATATCCAAATCCACTTTCCTGTCATTGCTGATTCCATTGGCCGAATTGCCCGACGCTTAGGCATGATTCATCCTGAAAAAGGGGTACAAACGGTACGTTCTGTTTATATTGTTGACGACCGGGGGAAGATTCGCTTAATTCTCCAATATCCTGAAGAAGTAGGCCGGAACCTTTATGAAATATTGCGGACTGTCCACGCATTACAAACAGCTACAAAATATAAAGTAGCCACTCCTGCCAACTGGCCAAATAGTGAAATTATCGGTGGAAATGTCATTGTTCCTCCTGCTGATAGTGAAGAAAAAATAAAAGAGCGGCTGGAAGCCGCCCAGGGGCAAGAAATTGCTTGTTTTGATTGGTGGTTCTGTTACAAGGACTTAAATAAGTCTTAAATACTGGCCGTACCCTTCTTTTTCTAACTCTTCTTTAGCTATAAAACGAAGAGAGGCAGAGTTTATGCAATACCGGAGCCCTGAAGATTCTGGCCCATCCGTAAAAACATGGCCTAAATGGGAATCTCCTTTTTTGCTTCGAACTTCGGTGCGTACCATAGAATGGCTAAAGTCCTTTTTTTTCACCAGCTTTTCTTTGTCGATGGGTTGAGTAAAACTAGGCCAACCACACCCTGAATCAAATTTGTCTTTGGAACTAAATAAGGGTTCTCCAGTGACAATATCCACGTAAATCCCTTCTCGCTTATTATCCCAATACTCATTATCAAAGGGAGGCTCAGTGCCATTGTTTTGCGTAACTTCATACTGCATGGGAGTTAGCCATTGTTTTTTTATGAATTGATCCCTGCCTGAACCTTTCCGGTACCTGGCATAATGGGCCGGATTTTTTTTATGGTATTGTTGATGATATTCTTCAGCAGGGTAAAAGGGGCTTGCCGGAAGAATTTCCGTTACAATGGGTTTAGGGAAACGGCCGCTTTCTAAAAGGGCCTTTTTCGAAGCTTCTGCTTTCTTTTTTTGTTCTTCATTATGATAGAAAATGGCTGTACGGTAGGAAGTGCCGCGATCATAAAATTGTCCCCCAGGGTCTGTTGGATCAATTTGGTGCCAAAAAATATCTAAAAGTTTTTCATAGGGGAAAATCTGAGGATCAAAGGTGATTTGTACGGCTTCTGTATGCCCTGTGGTGTGGGAACATACTTCTTCATAGGTGGGATTTTCTTTATGTCCCCCTGTATAACCGCTAATGACCTGTTCGATGCCTGGGAACTTCTCAAAGGGTGAAACCATGCACCAAAAGCAACCCCCTGCAAATGTAGCTAATTCCTTTGCCATCTGTTTTTCCTCCTTTATTGGTATCCTTTATTCCTTGTTTTGTCCAAATTATAGAGGATTCTATCCGTTTTTATGCTGAATTTTACACTCTGTATATAAAACAGATAAAAATTTCCGCACATTGATTTTGCATTTGCTTGTTTTCTCCCCTTGTCCCAGTTCCTTCATTCGCTGGCGTACAATTTCAAAATCAAATAAACGGGAAGCATAATATTCAAAAGTAGGGTTGGCATAATCGGTTAATCCAATAGAAGCCATGTGAGTCATTACCTGGTAAATCAGGCGGCGCAAGCGCTGTTCCAGGGCTTTCACCGCTTTTGGTTCTTCCCCAACCAAATAAGAGGAAAATAAATCCTTCAAAGAAGGAAAAGGATTGATTTCCCTTCCCCTTTTCTGTTCCTGTTGATACAGATAGTCAAATAGATGGCAAACATCCTTATACCCTGCTTCCCCTGCTCCACCTAATTGGGTCAGGATATTCAGAACACATGTATCAAAGGGAATTTCTTTTTTCACAGGCCGAAATTCCTCTATCATAAATAGAGATTTCTTAATGGCGGAAAGGGAGTTTTTTAAAGAGATGTTTTCTATGACACGGTGCAACACAGAAGTGACTTCTAAGCGGTTGACAGGTTTATGTATATAATACTCCACACCTGCAGCGTATGCTTCTCCCACCATTTCTTTGTTGTTTACCTGTGAAATCATTACGAATTTCCCCTGATATCCTTCCCGGCGCAAAGCCTGAATTGTTTCAATTCCATCCCGTTCTGGCATTAATAAATCAATTAAAACAATCTCGGCGTTCTGAACCATTTGCCCTTGTACATCCTGGCCAGATCCTGCCATGCCAATGACTTGTCCTAAATCGTCATAGTCTATAATCTGTTCTAACATCCGTCTTGTTGCTACGTCATCTTCAATAATGTAAAAATTCAAAAACATACCCTCCTTACGCTATCCATCATCCATCTAATGAACCATCATTGTCATTTAAGGATGAATAGGGAATGCTGACCACAAACGTGGTTTCCTCCTGATCATTTGCCAAATAAACCTTTCCGTAAAGAGAAGATGCAATTTCTAAACAATGGATTAACCCAATTCCTGTGGATGCATTGCCAGAGTGATCGAATTTGGTGGTGTATCCAGGCTCAAAGATAACCGCAGCATCCCTAGGATCAATCCCTGGACCATCATCTCGAATAAACCAAATGATATTGCCCCGATCCAATTCCATGGTTAAACGAATATGTCCCTCTTTTTCAATGGCCTCTACAGCATTAGAGACCAGATTATTTAAAATTGAAAGAAGGGCATATACCCGATTGGTTTTTAATAATTGGGAGGAATTATATGTAAATTGAATTTTCTTTCCTAACATTTCCCCATATTTTTCATTAGCATGAATAACAAATTTACTAATTTCATAGAAGGTCATTTCCCCATTTAATTTCTCTTGGTTCATTAATTTCAACAATCCAGAGATGACCCGCTGGGAGTCTTTTTTCAACTCGTGGATTTTCTCAGCAATATGCAAAGCGGAACGGGATAATCCAGTATAGCTGGAATCTTCATTTTCAATGGAGCGTAAGTTTCGATAAAGTTGATAGCTATCCCTTGTAATCTCCTCAACCTGAACCACGGATTTCTTCAGATAAAACCCTTCTTCATAAAGGCCAGTATTAATCATCATCAATTGCTCAATTTGCTCTTTTTGCTGTTCCCCAAGCAATCGATATTGATTCAAGGTAAACATATTAAAAAATCCGACCACAAACAAAACCCGAAGAACCGCAAAGGTAACAAGAATAATTAAAAACCGGGTATCCCAACCATTAAATTGGTCCAGTCCACCTCGAATCAATAATTCAGCTGTATTGGAAACAAGATCACAAATAATCCCCAGTAGAATCAGCTTCCATGTTTTATTCACATTCCTCCGCAAAGAAAAAATAAGAAAAAGAAGGGTAAAAGCCAGATAATAAATTGCTGTTGGAGCATGGGTTGGAAAAACATCAAAGAATCCTTTTCCATCTAGCAACATATTTAAAAACACACGAAAAAGGGGTAGTAAAATACTTACCCCTAACCCAATTTCTAAAACAGTCAATTGGCGAAACCAGAGAAGAAAGAAGAAAAAAGCGGCGGCACTCAGCGAGAAACGAAAATCACTTCCGAACAAAGGGAAATATAATTTTACCTCTCCAAGAATAAAGGTGATCAGTATAATAAAAGCCAATAAAAATATGCGATTTCTCATAGGTTAACTCCCTTAATGTTGGGGACACTGTGCAAAAGTTTATGACTTAATTTTATATGATTTTCCCACCATGCATCAACTGAGAACTATACATTTTTCGCCCAATGCCGCTTTATATATGCAACAAAAAAACTTAAGGGAACGATTAAAATCAGATAGAAGATAGCAACAAGAAGATAGGTCGATGAGACATGAAAGGAATTCCCGTTGATTAGGTAAGTATGAACCATTAAATCAACACCTGCAACTATACCGAGAATGAAAGAGTTTTTAATCAAGTTGATTAACTGAGTTCCTAAAGCAGGGAAGGTGTTTTTGACTACCTGAGGCAAAATCACATATTTCATTGCCAGTACATAAGATAAGCCCGTTGCCCTAGCAGCATCCATTTGGCCTTTAGGAATAGACCCTACTCCCGTATGTATGGCTTGCCCAATATATGTCCCTGTATAAATACATAAACCAATACTACCTGCTGTAAAACCATTCAGAGGAAGACCTAGGGCAGGCAAGCCTATATAAAAGAAAAACATAAAAAGAAGAAGAGGAATATATTGCACCAATTCTATATACACCCTTGCCAATTTATTAAAAAAAGAACTGGGCTGCATACGAAAAAGAGCCAAGATCATTCCAATAAGATAACTACAGAGAAAGCCTGCCATACTGGATTGAATTGTATTGATAAAGCCCTCCAAATATTGGTCACGATATTGGTATAGTATGCTAAAATCCATGGGTTCCACATCCTGAAAGGGCAAAAGCAATAATGGTAATCATAACAAATAAAGACATATAAATTTTCATTCGGATATCTGCTTGCATGGAGAACATTCCTCCTCAAAAGATTATTGTTGTAAATGGCAAAGGTATTGTCTGGTACGCGCCTGCTTGGGTTGATTAAACAAGTCTGCAGGAGTTCCTTCTTCAATAATGCGGCCAAGGTCCATATAAACAATTCGGTCCGCTACTTCCCTGGCAAAGCAAATGTCATTGGAAGCAATGACCATAGTTAACCCTTCCCGAACCAATCCTCTAATCACTTCTAACACTTCTTCAACCATTTCTTGCTTTAAAGAAGCGGTAGGCTCATCAAATAGCATTATTCTTGGCTTCATAACTAAAGCTCGAGCAATACTGGCACGCTGTTGCTCCCCTTTGGATAACTGGAAAGGATAGGAATCCCGTTTATCCCCCAATCCCACTTTATTGAGATAATGCATGGCAATGTCCCTTGCCACCGCCGGGGAAAGCTGAGCAACTTGCACAGGAGCTAAAATCATATTTTCTATTATCGACATATGGGGGTACAGATTAGGTTCCTGAAAAACCATCCCTACATGGCGGCGCAATTGCTTTATTTTTAGGCCAGGGTCCATGATTTTCATAGAATGAACCACTAACTCCCCACCCGTAGGCTTTTCCAATCCATTAATACAGCGAAGAAGGGTACTTTTTCCAGCACCAGAGGGACCAATAATCGCTACGACTTCTCCCAGTTCGATATGTAAATTGATATTCTTCAATGCATGAAAGTTAGCGTATTGTTTATGAATTCCATAAAAATTGATCACTCTTTTCACCTCCTCACCTTATTAAAAGATACAAACTACGAAAACCTACAAAAACCTACAAAAAAGTTTTAATTTTTTTTCCTTAAAACAAAGAAGGAATATCCAGAGGCGGATATTCCTTCACTATCTTGTCCAAAAACAATTGGCAAGATATACTTTTCCTATATTTAATATGAGGGGTAACATTATGGTATATCTAACAAATAACGAACGATTGCGGCTTATGAAGCCTTTAATAAAAACGGTGCAAATCTATGGAATGATTGAAGAAGAGGATCGGGTTGCCATTGGATTATCTGGAGGCAAAGATAGTTCCACCCTTTTGTATTTGTTAACAGCGTTACAAAAACAATTCCCCGTTCCCTTTGAAATCATTCCTATCACCTTAACCCTTGGGTTTGCAGGAATGGATCTGTCCCCTATGAAAAATTTTGTTTCCCGATTAGGACATGACCTTCATATTCAGGAAACAACCATTGGACAAGTTGTTTTTAACATCCGTAAAGAAAAAAATCCATGTTCCCTCTGTGCTAACATGAGAAGAGGGATATTATACGAGTATGCCGCCTCATTAGGATGCAATAAAGTAGCCCTAGGACATCATTTAGATGATGGGTTAGAAACCTTCTTTATGAATTTGTTATTCAACGGAAAAATGGGGACATTTCAACCCAAAACCTATTTAGACCGCTCAAATATTACAATTATTCGCCCCTTGATTGCGATTGAAGAAGAGAAAATTATTAAATTTGTTCAGGCCAAAAAAATTCCAGTCATTCAAAACCCTTGTCCTGCAAATAAAAAAACCAAACGGGAAGAAATAAAAGAATTGGTAAAAGGGTTAAGCGTACATTATCCCGACCTTCGCCAAAAATTCTTACATGGGGTTTCCCATGTAGAATTGCATGATTTTTGGAATGTAGATGGGGGAACCCATGAACTATCATGAAATTGTAATCGGTACGTTTATTAAACGAGTCAATCGCTTTATTGCCCATGTAACCATTGATGGGCAAGAACAGGTGGTTCATGTAAAAAATACAGGACGGTGCAAAGAATTACTTCTTCCCGGGGCACAGGTTATTTTGGAAAAGACACAAAACCCTGCGAGAAAAACCCCCTATTCATTAGTAGCAGTCTACAAAGAAGAGATCCTCATTAATATGGACTCCCAGGCCCCTAATCAGGTAGTATATGAAGGAATCTCGGATGGAAAAATTAGGGAAATAATAAATGTACGATCCTTAAGAAGGGAAGTGACTTTTGGAAATTCCCGCTTTGACCTTTTTGCAGAAACAGCAGAAGGAAGATGTTGGATTGAAGTAAAAGGGGTCACTTTAGAAGACAATGGAGTAGCCATGTTTCCTGATGCCCCCACGAAAAGAGGAACAAAACATATTTATGAGTTAGTAGAAGCCGTAAAAAAAGGGGATCAAGGATTTATTTTTTTCTTAATCCAATTAAAAGGGGTAACCTATTTTACCCCAAATAAAAAAATGGACCCTGACTTTGCCCGTGCCCTCAGATATGCAGCAACAGAAGGAGTTAAGGTCCTTTGTTATGATTCTATAGTAACCGAAACGGGACTTGCCATAGGGGCTCCTGTCACCGTGAAATTCTGAGATGAAGTGTTATGCTTTTTGATATAATGCCATCCACTCATCAATTTGAAAGGATTCCCTTGTAATCCCAAAATACTCTTTTAATTCTGCATTTGTTGTAAACATAAATTGTTCTACATGATTCCTTTGTTCTTTACTGTTTACTGTCCGTTCAACCCATTGGGAGAAATTTAACGTTTTCTTACGCTGATTTTCTTGAATGCCAGCCAGGCCAGAGGCTGCAAACAATTGTTTCCACTCCGTAATGGATAAACAACGGGAATGGCTAACATCCCGCAGTTTTTCAAAGGTATTTAGAAAATCGGCTTTTTCCCCATCTTCCGGGGAAACATTGTCAATGAATAAGAATAATCCACCTGGTTTTAATACTCTGGCTACTTCTCTAACAAAATTTTGTGGGTGGGGAAAATGGTGGGCTGCAATCCGACAGGCCACCAATTCAAAGGCATGATCCAAAAAAGGCAGAGACTCTGCATCAGCTATAACAAATTGAACATTCCGTTCCTGATTTAAATGTTTTGCTGTATTGGCCAGCATCTCTTTTGTTAAATCTGTAGCATACACATGGTGAACGAGAGGGGACAAAAGTCTAGCCACATGGCCTCCCCCTGTGGCAACATCCAAGACATCCCAGCTGGATTCAGGTTTTACCCATTCATTGATTAAGGATAAATCTATTCCTCTGGCATGAGATTCACTTTCAACATACTTTTGCGCATTTTTAGCGAACTGCTCCTGCACTTTTTTTTTGGTTAAATCCTCATCCAATATAAGACCCCCTCTATAATGTTTTTAAATAGAGATTCCATAAATTGGTAACCTCTTCGTTTTCTCCTTCCATAATCATGACCCATTTTTTATTCTGGTAACAAAAGATTTTTTCTTCGGGAAGAATCAACGTCCGATAGGAATAATCATCAAAGAAGGTTCTTTCTAAATCATTTAATATGGTTTGATCCTCAAATCTCTGATTATATAAAAGGTAATATTCTTTCGCTTTTTTATTGTCCTCAAATTCCAACCAAATAAATTTAATTTTTTTCCCATGATTATTAAACACTGCATACGTATGGTGAACTTCATTTTCTGGAATGGGACCTTCAAATTTCTCATTAAAATCCTTGTACATTGTTACTTCCGGTTGGGTTTGGATAAACTGCTGCACCTGTTCCAACGAGCTAAATTCATTCTCCGTAAAAACAGCAGTCACAACTTGATAAAAAGTAATGGATGCAAGGATAATCGAAAAAAATGCGATAATCCAAATATTATAGCTTTTCTGCATGGGAAAACCTCCACAACATATACATCAAGGGTCTTCTAATTTAAAAAGATTTCTTCTAAGGTAGCCTTTTCTTGCTTCACTTCAAAAATCTCAATTTCTTCTTTACTCAAGGCGAAAATAATTTTTGGCGTTTCCCTTCTATCTTTAATTCTACAATACAACCGCCCTTCTTTGTAATGATTCTCAATGACATAAGGTGATAAAATAGCATTGATTCTCTCTACTTTCTTCTGGGGAGAATCACCAATTTCTATGGAGACCAATTGTTCATTGGTGTATTTCTTTTGGAGGTCTTCCATGGATCCATATTTATTAATAACCCCATCTTCAATTATTGCAATTCTGGTACATATTTTCTCAACTTCCGCCAGGTTATGGGAAGTCATAAAAATAGTCTTCTTTTCTTTAGCCAGTTGCAGGATTAACTGTTGAATTTCTAAAGAGGATTGAATATCTAATCCAGATGTAGGCTCGTCTAAAAAAAGAACGCGAGGATTCCCTATTAAAGCCTGGGCTACTCCTAACTTCTTCTTCATGCCAAAGGAGAAGGCTTTTACTTTCTTTCTTTCATTTCCTTCTAAACCTACAATTTTCAGGATATTCATCAGTTCTATTGTAGTGGTTTTTATGTTTTTTACACCAGCAAAAAATTTTAGATGATCAAGGGCAGTCATATCATAATAATAATTTGCTGCATCAGGCATTACTCCTATATCTTTTTTCACACGGTCAATATTTTCCTGCCCTAGGATGCGAATTTTCCCCTCAGAAGGATAAGAAATGCCTGTCAACATATTCACAGTTGTTGATTTTCCCGCCCCATTACGGCCGATAAATCCAAAAATTTCCCCTTCATATACATCAAAAGTAATTCCTTTAACAATTAGTTTATTTCCAAATTTCTTCTTTAAGTTGTTTACCTCAATCACTTTCATTATAAATCACTCCTTTTAAAAAGGATGGTGACAATCGTTATAAATAACACTCCCATAAAAAAGGGCAGTAATGTTAACCCATTTTCTAATGGAAAATAGTAATAAGGCAAGAGAAATTTTAAATAATATGGGATAAAAACCAGGAGATTATCCGTTGTTGTATTCGTAGGCAATGTAAAGATTAAAGAATCCCAATTTATTTTGATTCCCGTAACAAAAGCGCCCAGTGCAGGGATTATAATGCCTAAAATTACACTAATAAACATAGAGTAGGTTGTTCTTTTAATAAAATAAGAAAGGAATATGGTCAGTCCTACCACATATGCCATAAAACTAAGCAATTGAATATAACTCAAAAAGAAAAGGGATTTAGCATAATAACTAATAATTAAGAAGGATATTGTAATACTCAATACCCAAAACAGATAAACTCCTAAACTTTTTCCTGTAATCAAATGAATGCGAGGGGTTTTCGTGACCAAATAGCGAATGGTTTGACTCTCTATTTCTCGATTTAATATATCATGGGATAAAGCCATTCCAAATAAAAAACCGAATGCCCCTACTAAAAAGCGAATGCTTAATAAGAAGGGGGACATGGTACCCTGTTCAAGGAGAAAAGGAAACTTGCCTAAAAATCGTGAAATGACAAAGGTCACAAATATAAAGAAAGCCACAACAGCAATGGACTTAAAGCTTTTAAATAAAGAAAAAAATTCCTTCCATAAGATCGTATACATAAAACAAAACCGCCTCCTTATCTATAGATTAGTTTTTTCCGATAAAAAAGTAAATTAACCTCTATAAAAAGAAAATGGCTTCAGCCTTATGATGGCTGAAGCCCTAATTTCTCTTCTAGCAATTTTTTATTATGAAGGATACTTGGATCTTCGGGGCGATATTTTCGTGCTTCCTCATTATGCACATAGGCCTTTTCATATTCCCCTAATCGATAATATGCCACACACATATGTAAATGGGGATACCAGGTAGAAAGAGCAGGGAAACTAAAGCTCAATTGGTTGGGATCTGGTTTTAAACGTGTAGCAAGATCATACCAGAATATCGCTGTTTGATACTCCTGCCGTTGCAAAAAGTTATATCCTAAACGGGACATGGCTTCAGCCCGGGGTGGACCATAATGAAAACTGGTAAGCAAAGCATTTCTCTCCTGGTCAAGGTCATCCAATAACCGATAGCAATCTCCCATATAAATACAGGCAAACAGCTTATCTTCTACCCAACCTTCTTTTATCTCCAGGCTCTTCGTATAATTTTCAATGGCTTTTTGATAATGGCCATGCTCTCTCAGTTCATTTCCATAATAAAAATAATCCCGTTCTGTAAAAACATCCCCACGTTCTAATTTCTCTTCAAAAATACTGCGATTCCTACCCCTGGATTCTACTTTCTTCTCTTTCTTATGGGTGACTGCCACATCCGCATGAATAATTACGCCCCGCACATCTAAATACTCATGAATATCTCCAATCCATTGAAATTTCCTTTCTCTTTTGGATAAACGATTTCTGCGATAGCTTAAGGTTACATTTCCATATTGGTCAAATCCCGTTTGATAAATCATAGAAACCCCGTCAACAGAAAGATCGAGTGTCTCTTTTAATTTCCTAAACTTTTCACGGTCTTCCTCCAGCAAAACATCATCTGCATCTAAAAATAAAATATAATCTTTGGTAGCCAAACTAAAGGAATAATTTCTTGCTTTCGCAAAACTATTTACCCAGGAAAAGTGGAATACCCGTTCTGTAAATTGTTTAGCGATTTCTATAGTCTTATCTGTAGAACCCGTGTCAACAATATTGATTTCATCAACTAAATCTTTTATGGAATTAAGGCAGCGGGGGAGAGTATTTTCTTCATTTTTTACAATCATACATAAACTTATTGTCACCATTTGTCCAATCCCTTCTTTCTCATAAAGAAATGAACACCAGGGAATATGGGCCTGAAAACAATATATTCTTCCATAAGAAAAAAAATGAACACCACATGAATTTGGGGATTCATTTTAGGAAAGGCGGACAAGAGTCACCGATGAATTTACCATAGTTTGGTTTCCAATTCCTGTTGGCAAGGTAATTGAAACTCCAGTTGTATTCACTAAAGTTAAGGTGGCTCCACTTTCTAAGGCCACCATGGCCGAACCGGTTACCTGATAATTTCCAGTTGAAAGGCTAATTCCGGGAGTGGTAATCCCGTAGTTCATATTAGGAACCAATGTCCCGTTATTAAAGAGGGCAAAAGCATGGTCTTTTCCGACAACAATAATCGATTGCACAGATACTGTAAACGTTACATAGTAAGTTCCAGCAGTTCCTACTACAATATTTCCTGAAGATGTAGTATGGGTAATATCCGAAAGATTAGAGTTGTTATTAAAGGTAATCGCAGATTCACTTTCTACACTTTGACTAGATGTATTATAAATTTGTCCGTATGTTGTTGTTACAGGAGGGCCAGTTTCTCCCGTAGAACCTGTAACCCCTGTTGCTCCAGTCATTCCAATTGGGCCAGTAGCTCCAGTAGCACCAGTCGTTCCAACTAGATTGGGTACAAGTAACTCCAAACCATTTAACTGCATCAATTGTACCTGTTGTTCAGAACGGATGGCCGCCCCTTGTACTTCATTTATTTCATGAGTATCCCATAATAGAATATCATCAATTAATACGTCTGCAGAACCGATAGTACCTGACTTAGTAATAACTACCTGGGCATAAAGGGCATTAGGAGGGGGAGATTGGAGGGGTTGAGACACTTCTAACCAATTTCCTTGGATTGCATTAGGCAACTGGTTTCCTTGAATTTCAATTTTTAATCCGTAATCAATGAATTGAAAGGTTTCCGTTTGATAAACGAGAGTTAAAGTCATGGGAGGACCCGGACTTTCCCCCACTTTTGCCAGGAAAAGGGTTAATTTCAATGATACACCAGGGATAATGAGGACTGATTGAAGTAAATGTGATGGGCGATTACCTCCTGGAAACAGGCAACTAAATTGGCCTGTATGATGATATGAAGATGTGATTGATACATTTAGCCCGGTAAAGGGGGCGATGGATCCTGTTTCAAAACTACTGTTTATCATTAAATTCTTCATCATACTTTCCCTCTCTTTACGCTGAAATAATGTGATTAAGCAATGCGAAAAAGAGCCACCGATGCATTAATAACAGTTTGATTCCCAATTCCTGTTGGTATTGTGATAGAAGATTCGGTAGTGTTCACTAAGGTTAATGTATTTCCACTTGCAACAACAATGATGGCAGATCCTGAAACCTCATAAACTCCAGTTACTGATAGGCTAATGCCCGGTGTTGAAATCCCAAAATTGGTATTAGCAACAATGGACCCATTATTAAAGATGGCAAAGGATTGGTCTTTTAAAGCCAGCGCATCAGACTCCACGATGGCAGAAAAAGATAAGAAATAGGTTCCACCTGTATTGATAACAATATTTCCAGAGGGGGCTGTATGGCTTATCCCCGATAAATTAACATTGTTATTAAATGTTACTGCAGTATTACTGGCTACACTTTGAGTCGATGTTTTATATATTTGTCCGTATATAGCAGACACCTGTGGCCCGGTGGAACCCGTTGGTCCGGTAAATCCTGTGGCTCCGGTGATCCCCATTGCACCTGTTGCACCTGTGGTACCTGTTGCTCCGATCACATTAGGTAGCAGCAATTCTAAACCCGACATTTGCATTAGTTTTACCTGTTGTGTCCTTATTGTTTGGGTATGTAAATAAACATCATTATTTATCTCAATCAATTGAATTTCATCTATTAAAATATCTGCTGTTCCTTTTGAAGTTGGTTTTGTGATAAGTACCTGGGCATAGGCAGCATTGGGTGGGGGAGATATGGGGTTTTCTATTAAATGTAACCAACTGCCACCCAATACATCAGGCAATTGATTTGTTTGAATTTCTATTTTAAGTCCATATTCAATAAAAACATATGTTGAAGTTTGATACGCAATAATTAGAGTAATCGGTGGGCTATCCTGCCCTCCACTTTTAGCTAGAGAAACCCTGAATTGTAATTGTGAACCTGGATAAATTGAGACAGATTGCTGAAGATTGGATTCCTGATATCCTCCAGGAATGAGAGCGCTAAATTGTCCTGATTGGCTATACTTAGCTTGAATTAAAACATTTCTTCCTGCAAAAGGGGCTAATGTGCCTGTCTCAAAATTGCCATTTATGATTAAGTTTTTCATGTACATCCCCCTTCTTTCTGCTGAAATTATATGCCTATACTCCTGTTAAACATGACATTAAGCTTTTACAACAACATATAAATATTTTTTGTAAAAAAAAGCTTGTAGAGAACAATTTCATTCTCTACAAGCTTTTATTTTTTAAAATATTGGTTACTTTTTAATCAAAGAAAAGAATATTAATTGCCCCATTTTGTGCAGAACCACTTACAGAGATTTCAATGGTTACTGTGTACTGTGTTGTTCCTGCAGGTGGAGTATCTACAAAGGTATTCGCTAAAATAAATCGTTCGTTAACAGCGAGACTTGCCGTATAGTTTCTTGCAGATCTTTGTTCGATTAATAGAGTTCCTCCTGGGAAAGCCCCACGATAAAGTGACATAAATATTGTAACTGTTGCTCCTAATAGACCAGCAATAAATGCGTACTGAATTTCTGTAGAATAATCAATTTTCACTTCTTGGCCAGTAGTAGTAGTAAATCCTGTTACGGTTAAAATTGTTTCTTCAACATCGGCTGCAATAGCATTAGGTGTGTCAAACTGTGAAAATACCAAAGAAGGTAATGGACCAGTGGCTCCAGTGGCTCCGGTGGCTCCAGTGGCTCCAGTGGCTCCGGTGGCTCCAGTGGCTCCAGTGGCTCCCGTTTCCCCGGTCGCTCCGGTCTCACCAGTTACCCCAGTTGC
>CAMLDI010000008.1 GCA_946478845.1 uncultured Paenibacillaceae bacterium | reverse complement strand
TGTAGTTATCCCTCAAGTTTTGTGTAGCTTTTTATAAAGTTTGATTAAAAATACCTCACAAGCCCTTATTTTAAGTTAAATTAATAGAACCCGTTTTGAAAAAAGATTGATCAAAATGGATTCTTTCTTTGTGAGGTATTATACAATTTCTAGTCGAAGATACTAGCTTAATTTAGCAACAGTATTGACATTTTTATTTGTTCCTTCATTAACTTTTTTAAACTTGAAAAAAAGGAATATAGCTCGAATATATAAATCTATTGCTATGGAAAGCCAAACTCCTACAATTCCCATTTCAAAATGAATTCCAAGCATATATACTCCCATTACACGAATCAACCACATTCCAATAGCTGTGCTATACATCGGACTTTTCGTATCTCCTGCTCCTTGTAATGCTCCTGCTAAAACTAATCCAATGGCTAATGCAGGTTGAGCAAAAGCATCAATTCTTAGTGCAGTTACTACCATGTCAATTGCAGTCTGATTATCCGTGAACCAAGTTGCCATCCAAGGTGATAGGAAAAATAATAACACCCCGCCAATGGACATTATAAAAACACCTATAATAGTCGTTAATATCCCATACTTATATGCATCTTTATGGTTATTTGCTCCAATACTTTGTCCAACTAATGTTGTTGCTGCAATTGCCAACCCATATCCAGGCATATAAGAAAAGGTTTCGATATTTCCTGCAATCGAGTGGGAAGCATAGACATCAGCCCCTATTTTGAGTATTAATCCTAAATAAACTACCTGTCCAAACCGCATAATTAAACGCTCAAGCGCTGTAGGAGTAGATAATTTTAAAACAGACAATGTATCTTCCTTTGAAGAACTCCCAAATAATGAAAAGGACACTTTTGACCGTTTTATATAGAAAAACAATAGAAGAGTACCGATGATTCGTACAATGACTGTTGCCCATGCAGCCCCTGCTACTCCTAGTCCTTCTATTCCAAAGATTCCAAAAATTAATACGTAGTCAAATCCTATGTGAATAAAATTAATCCACCAACTAACCTTCATAGGAGTTTTTGTATCACCAGCAGCTCGAAGAATACTGCCAAAGGTAAACATGAGTGAGATAAAAATAGAAGGGGTGGCAACTATACGAAAGTAAGCAACTCCATCTGTTAAGACTTTTGATTCTGCTCCCATTAAACGGAGTAGTGGTTCGCTAAAAAAGAGGGTAATTAAACCAAATAGCAGTCCAAGAATAGCTGATAGGATAGTGGATTGACGAGCGATGGATTTCGCTTTTGAAATATCTCCGGCCCCAATACTTCTAGCAATGAGAGAAGATGTTCCTACTCCTATTGCTATAAAAATAGCAATATAGACAGCTAATACTGCATTTGCAACACCTACTGCGGTGACTTCATTTAAACCTAGTTTGGCAACGAATAAAGTATCTACAAATCCAACAACAGTTTGTAATATATTTTCAATCATTGCTGGGACTGCTAAAGTAATGATGATGGAAAATTTTTGTATAGTGGTTTTATTTTGGATTGTAACATCCTCCATTTTCAGGACTTCCTATCGAATAAAATTGTCTAATGCTTTTTTCATGTCCTCCAAAACTTGTTCTTCGTTTCCATGGCGAACTGCATCTACAACACAAGTTTCTATGTGGTCAGTAAGAAGTAATTTTGCTGTATTATCAAGTGCTTTTCTAATTGCCGCAATTTGTAGAAGCATATCAGTGCAATCACGATCGTCAATAGCCATTTGTTTTACACTTCTGACATGACCCTCAATTCTTGCTAAACGATTAATAATACTTTTCCTATGCTTGTGTTCTTGATTATGTTCTTGATTTTCGGATTTCATAAATTCACCTTCTTTACTTCAGTTTTATCCCCCTAAGGGGGATGTGTCTTCTGATTTTATTATATCCCCCTAAGGGGGATGTGTCTTCTGATTTTATTATATCCCCCCTAGGGGGTTATGTCATCAAATAAAAAAGACTAATCTCAAAAATTAGCCTTAAATGATATGAACTATCTTCTTTAAGTAATTCCTTCACAATCTTACTTATATTTATGAATATCCATTTTATGTTTTTAAACTCTAGCATTTGGTCGCAACGTATGCTTTAACACTTTTCCGCTTGCATTTCGAGGAAGTGTATTAAGAAAAGAGATTTCAGCGGGCCATTTATATTTTGCAAGTTTCTTTTTACAATAGCAGTACACATCTTCCTCCGAAAGTAATTGCCCTTCTTTGAGTACAATAAACGCTTTTGCAATTTCACCATAAATCTCATGGGGAACACCAACTACGGCAGCCTCTAGTATTTCAGGAATCTCATATAATACTTCTTCAATCTCTACAGGATATACATTTTCACCGCCGCGAATAATCATATCCTTTTTCCTGTCAATAATGTATAACAACCCATCTTCATCAAAACGGCCTAAATCACCACTATATAACCAGCCGTTCTTAATCGTCCGCTGGGTCTCTTCTTCATTTTTCAAATAACCCTTCATCACCTGTGGCCCTTTAACCACAATTTCTCCTACCTGTCCAATGGGTAAGGGATAGCCCAACTCATCGACCACTTCAACTTGTGTCATGGGTAAGGGTTCACCCACAGAACCCACTTTATCTAAAGCATAATGGTCTTTTAATGTAGTTGCAGCAGGAGAATTTTCTGTTTGGCCATATAAATTTTGTACTTTCACATTGGGGAAAAGTTCTTTCACTTTTCTAACCAACTCATAGGGCATGGGTGCAGCCCCATAGGTGAATAAACGCAAGTTAGATAAATCTACTGTAGAAAGTTTTTGTGTGTTTAATAAAATACTATACATGGCAGGAACTCCGAAGAAAATGGTTGCCTTCTCTTTTTCCATAGTATTCAAAGTTTGTTCTGGAGAAAATCCCTCTTCGATGACTACTGTACCTCCCTTATAAATGGTCGGAACACTAAAACAATGGCTTGCTGCACAATGGAAAAGAGGGGTTGCAATATGCATCCGGTCATCAGATGTTATTTCCAGAGCTTCTGACCAAATTTTGCTGACAGCACGTACATTATTATTTGTGAGCATTACTCCTTTTGGCCTGCCTGTCGTACCTGAGGTGTAAAAAATGACCGCGATGTCTTCCCCATCCTTCTTAAATTGTGTAAAAGGAATGGAATCATCAGCAAGTACAGACGCCAGAGTATCTTCCCCACCAATGATTAAAAGATCTTGAAATTGATGAACAGTTGTACCCAGCTCATGTAAAACCCCTTCAAGGTGTACATCATAAATCATGGCTTTAGCTTCAGAATGAGTGATGATATAATCCACTTCCGGTGCAGTCAACTTCGTATTGATAGGTAATACAGTAAAACCACCAAGCTGGCAAGCAAAATAGCAAATTAAGAAGTGATCTGAATTGTGCAGGTAAAGGGCGATAATATCCCCTTTTTGATAGCCTTTTTCTTGAAAATACCCGGCTAAATTTTTTGCCTGCTGATAGAAACTACTGTAGGTAGTTTCCCTGCCTTGATATGAAGTGATTACTTTCTCTGGCTGTAGTACTGCATGTTCTACTAATTGTTCAAAAACAAACATGTTATACAACCCCTTTTATAAATCCAGTTCTTTTGCGATAATGCTCTATTAATAAATTATTTTACTGATATACTTTTATAAATTGTTTTAATATTTTGAATATTGATAATACCATTATACATACTGATTTTTATTTTGCAAATAAAGAAAACTGGGCTGGCGCCAAGCCTTTAGGCGAAGGCGGAAGCACTAGTTGCACTTATGCAGATCAGATATAATTTTATAAATTCTGATCTGCCAAAAAAAGCTTGCGAACAAATTTATGTTGTTCAACAAGCTTTTAATACCAATTTAATCCATTAATTGTTTTACTATGGTATAACCAATAAGATAGGCAGGTGCGGAAGTATTCCCGTCAACTACCGTTGGCACAATGGAGTCATCAGCAACAATTAAATTTTTCACCCCATACACATAACCCCGGGAATCCACCACACCACCCCCTTTTAATGGCCCCATGCGCAGGGATCCTTGATGGTGATGATTATGGCCGAAGTCTTCCTTTATAAACTCTTCTAACTGGGCATCATCATTGATGATATCCATACTCGGTGAAACCAACTCATAAGTGGAATCAAGAGCAACCAATTTCTCCGCAATGGTTTTAATATACGTTTTATAAATATGCTTAATGGCTTCCAAGTCATCTGGATTTGCCAGGAAGCCTTCATCAGCCAGGGGAATCTGCAAAGGATCTTTGCTCTGGATAGCGATGGAACCTGTACTTTTGGGAAGCAAGTAAATTACGGCAATGGTCAAGGATTCTTCAGAACCAAAGCCAACCAATTGGACTCCCCTGCGGCCGGGGTCTGCACCCTTCGTTGGGTCCGGTAAAAATGCCCCACCTGTATACATGGCATTAGGATCTGTTTCCCCATGATGGACTTGAACGGGAGGATGGCTTTTTGTAAATACCGCAAAGTTCAAAGTATGATTGGTCAACTTTTTCCCTACATTTTCATTATCATAAATGACAGGAATGCCTGCACTTTGCAGAAGAGATGCTGGTCCAATGCCAGAAAGCATTAAAAGTTGGGCACTATGAATCCCAGCAGAAACAATGACTTTCTTCCGGGCTCTGGCTTTTAAAAACTCCCCTTCCTTCAAGAACTCCACACCCACAGCACACTTGTCTTCAAAAAGGACCCGCAACGCAGTAGTATTCCAATAAACCACCAGTTTACGCCCATTTACTCCCTTTCCCCTGGCATTCATAATATCTGAAGATAGGAATGCGGTGGAAGAACTTTCCCTCTCCCCGTTAGGATTTTGATATAATTGCCAGCTAATAAAAGGCCCCATTGGTGTATTGGGATCATTATAATCCAAAATTCTCAGAATTCCTGTAGCCTGTTCAATGGCTTCAACTAATTGTTCTGCCATAGGACTCTCTGGGGCCAGTCTAATGTCAATGCGACCCTGATTCCCCCTAGCGGCAAGGTTTGTTGTGGTTCCATTATAATTCTCCAATTTTTTAAAGGCTTTTAAAGCATTGTCATAAGACCAGCGGTTCCCAAGAAGCTTTTCCCATTCATCTAAAACAGCTGCCGTTGGCCTTACATACTGCTCCCCATTAATAGAAGAACCTCCCCCTAAAAGGCGGCCTGTTGTCCATTCAAAAGAATGCCCATCCACTCCTGAGAGAGGAATGCCTACTCCCTGCCAAAAAAATTGGGGGTAAAAGTTTTCCTCTAATTCGAAGACATATTCCGAATTTCGAATGGCATCATTCTGGTCATGATTTCCTCCCGCTTCTAAGAGAAGCACGGAACTCTTTTTATTATCACTTAACATTTTTGCCATAATGGCACCGGCAGGGCCTGAACCGATGATAATATAATCAAACATTAAACCCATTTAACCTCTCCCTACTAGTTTTACATACTTTTGCTAGAATATCTTATGATAAGCAAAGAGAGAATGATATAGGAAAACCCCCATTCTCGTTGAATGAGGGTTTATTGGTATAGCAACATTTATCCCATATGGTGTTTATGCAACCAGAGAATGCCTGATTTAATGATGTTGGGCAACTTGCCAACAATCACATTTTCATTAATCATCCCAAAGCCCTTTTTCTTGCCAAGATATCCAAGTACCCCTTTTAGCTTCACCGGTGTGGGATGATATTCCCGATTATTCCATACATCATTAAAATAGTTGGCCAATTGTTTTCCCTGAATGGCTGCTAACTGGGCACTGGGAGCAAAAGATGAACTGCAACAATCACCAATGACAAAAACATCATTTAAATAGGGAAGTTCATAGTTATCCTTTACCAGAATGCGATTCATTTTATCCCCATTACTGTACGCTAACAAAGGATTGCAAATTGGATTAGGCTTAATTCCTGCAGCCCAACAACATAAATCAAAGGAGATGGGATGTTCCTGAAAAGCATAATGAACGAATCCCTGTTCCACTAAGTTAACCTGGATTCCCGTTAAAATCTGTATATTCTGGTCTGCTAAATAATCCTGGACATAGGTATGCAATTTCACGGGCAATGTAGGAAGGATACTGCCGGACCGCTCTAAAATGGTGATCCGTAAATTTGGAAATTGCTCACGCAAATCTGCCGCAAATTCTACTCCAGAAAGCCCTCCGCCAATAATGACAACATGGGCATTTTCTTTTAATTTTGCTACAGATTCCCTAGCTTTCAAAGCGCCAGAATATGTTTGGATACTTTCAGAAAATTCCTCTGCCCAGGGAACATTAAAATAATGATCAACAGAACCCAGGGCAACAATCAACTGGGTAAAGGGAACTTCTTTCGTCCCACAAATTACTTTGTGATGAGCTACTTGTATTTCCTCAATTTCATCCTGGAGGTACGTCACTTGCGGGTGTTGAGGAAAAGGAGACTTAACCGTTTCTTCATTCGCAGATCCGCTCGCTAAAGCATAAAATTCCGGCTTAATCCCATGAAACGGCAATCGATCAATAACCGTAATCTTTACATTGGCTGGAAGGTCTGGAATGACGGTATCCAGAAAGGCTATTCCGGCATATCCCGCTCCTAATAATACGATCTCCTGTTCCATCCTACACTCCCCTTTTTTCCGGGCGTTCTCCTAAACCTACCTTCATTATCATACCTTTTCCCTGTAACTCCATCAATGATTCGACAAAATTCTTCACATATTATTCAAAACATTCATGTGTTTTACATGCCCGGATTATTTTCTTTCAAACTAACGGGTGAGTTGACCTCGGGTGACCCCTAATTGGTTAAGGGCTTTTAATGATTTCCATACACTAGTACCCCTTCGTTTCCCTTCTAATGCCTCCTGATACAATTGAATCACTTCTTCAACCTTTTCAGGTCCCTCCTCGAGGAATTCCACACGGAATTGATATACCCCACGGGCTTGAAACACATCTAAATACTCCGCGCCTGATTGTTCAACAGCATTATAAACGGTATTGCGGCATCCAGCATCCACCCTTACAGGATGAGCCATCCCAACCCGGTCTCTTAGTAACGCGCGATGTTTTTCACAGGGGCGGCCACAATTGGTGTAGTCTGTCCCTTCACTTAAAAATGTACAATATATGCAATGCTCCGTATGAAACATTGGTAAATGTTGGTGAATGACTAATTCTAATTGAGATGCTGGACCATGGGCTAGCAAGTCGACCATCTGCTGGATATTTAAATCATAAGATGGGGTAACCCTCTCCAAACCTCTCTGTAAAAATAGCTCCACAGCCAAGTGATTAGCAATATTCAAGGAAAAATCGCCATAGAGGGGAAGGTCAACTCCCTCTTTTTGAAAATAGTATACTCCGGCCATGTTACGAATGAGGATACCATCTGGATTAGCTTTCAAAATGGATTTAAAAAAACCATTCTCTCCTGGCATATGAACACGGGGTGTAGCCAGGGTGATTTTCTTGCCCCTTTCATGGGCCAGGGATACGGCCTGGGGATAATCTTTGATAAATTCAAAATCGGCGTATATTTCCTGGACCTTTGTCCCTGCTGCTGCTTCCACCTGTTCAAGGGTTCGGCAAAGTGCCCTTAACTGTGGAGTCCTTTCCTTTCCCTCCTCCTGCAAAGGAGAAGCCTCTTTAAAGATGACCTGGTGCCCTTTGTAACGGGGTGGCTCCTGGCGCAATCGGGTTAACTGCTCCACGGCCTCCCTTCTCATTCGATTCAACTCTTTAACCGGAACTATAACTCCCTCTTCACTAACAAAGGTTAACTGATCTAATTGATAAACGGTTCCACCCAATCTTCCCCACTGTTCCTGCAAATAATCCTTGGATAAAGGCCGTTTCACCGCCTTTTCCAGTGGCATTTCCGAAAGGATTTCTACCTCATTGCCTTTTTCCATATCCATCCAACGGGACACCATAGGTTCCCCTACTTTCCCTTCTGCAGTGACAGAAAGAGGGAAGAGACGATAAGGTTGTTCATTTTCAAAAGTTTTCCGCAGACGGCGGTCCAATTCAGGGTCACTGGTTTTCCATATTTTATCCCCTTGATGAACTTTTCGTAAGTTTACATCATGGCGGCCTGGAACAATTTCAACCATCCCCTGGGCTTCCCCTTCAATCTTACGGCCTTTTTGGCGCAAGTCATACACCCGGCCACCTTCTTCTTTTTGTTCAGGATGCCCGGCATCAAAGACGATTCCATCCCCCCGTTTAAGAAGGGCTTCTAAATTGCAAACCACATAATCTTTGCCTACATGAAGTACTTGCCCTAAATACACGCCCCGGCTTTTAGGGAAGGTACCATCCAGTAATTGTTTATTATTCGTCCCTTTTAAAAACCCATAGGTAAATCCCCGGCTAAAGCTTTGTTGCAATTCCCGGGTTTCCCCTTTAGATAATTTAAACGGTTTCTTCGCCAGTGCCATATCAATGGCTTTACGGTATTTTCCAACCACATTCGCTACATATTCAGGAGATTTCAAGCGCCCCTCAATTTTAAAAACAGAAACTCCTGCTGCAATCATCTCAGGTACAATATCGATGGCAGCTAAATCCTTGGGAGATAACAAATAGGATACATCTCCCATTTCTTTTTGTTGCCCATCACAAATTAAATCATAAGGCAAACGGCAAGCCTGGGCACATTCTCCCCGATTGGCAGAACGTCCTCCCCACATTTCTGATGTTAAACATTGGCCAGAGTAGGAAACGCACAACGCTCCATGGACAAACACCTCGAGGGGAACATTCGCTCCCTTAGCAATGGTTTCAATTTGTTTTAAATTATTCTCCCGTCCCAGTACGGCCACTTGAATCCCATATTCCTCAAGAAAAGCTAATCCTTCAGGAGAAGTAATGGTCATTTGTGTGGAGACGTGTATCGGGAAATCAGGAGATTGTTGCCGGATAAGTTTAACAAGGCCCATATCTTGCACAATGACAGCATCCACCCCTGCCTTGATACAAGATTCAATCAATTCTCTAGCTTCTGTAAGTTCATCTTCAAAAACGAGTATATTAAAAGTTAGGTATCCTTTTACACCGTATAAATGGAGATACGCCATAATTTCAGGCAATTCTTCTGTGCGAAAATTATCTGCACGAGCCCTGGCATTAAACTTTTCAACCCCAAAATAAATGGCATCCGCCCCATTAGCAACGCCCGCTTTCAAGCTTTCCCAATTCCCTGCAGGAGCAAGAAGTTGGACTGGATCGTGCAATCTTTGATTCTTCATACATTAATTCCCTTCTGGATCATTACCCTGTATATATTCTTTATATCTCCGGTGAACCGTTGCCCGAGAGGCTTCAAACCCTTTCCCCCGCAATGTGGCTGCTATTTCCTCATAGGTAAGTTTTTTTGCCCGTAACTTAAGAATTTCATCCATTGGAAGGTCGTTTCGTTTCCGTCCCCCTTCACCAGTATGTCTCAGGTTATCTTCTGGATGATAGCCCCGCTCCATGGCCCGGCGTACACCTCTTGAAATTTTGTGATTATAAAGGCGACGCTGGTATTCTTCCACTATGGCCAGTATTTCAAGGACCATTCCTTCCATTTCCCCTATTTGCAGTTCACCGCAATTTTCTAAGGAAAAAACCTTCCCTTTATATTTGTGTATCTGATGTAAAATAGCAATTTTCGTATTTCCACGCCCAATGCGGGTTTCATCTTGAATCAGCAGGGCTTCTGCCTTGCCTTCAGATAAATCTTCCAATAGTTCTAACAACCCTGGCCGGTCAATATGAAATCCACTTGCTTTTTCTTCTATTATTTTTACCACTTCCCACTTTTGGGTTGCGGCAAACCCTTTTAATTCTTCAACCTGGCGCACAAGACTGGTTTCCTGAGCTTCCTTTTCAGTACTCACCCTGGCATAAATGGCAACCTTCATAAAAAACGCTCCTATTCACTAAAAAACCCCTCAAGATGAGGAGTTAATTGACAAATTTATTTTTCTTAGTAATAGGTCCAAGTTCATTTCCCATTTCATCTACGAGAATAATAGACTCAAGGCGATTTTTTAAGGAACCACGAACAGCTTGAACATATTCCTTACGCAATTTTTTCTGTTCCTCTTGTTCCATTTCTGTAAGTCCTTCAGACTTGGCCTTTTTATATAATTCATTAATACGCTTTATTTTATCATCTGTTACCATTCAGATACCCCCTGATTCTATCCTTGTATTATACCATAGAAGGAACCGGATATCATTGGTTTATAGGAATCTGAATAGGATCTCCGGGATAAACAACTGCAGATTCCAGCTTATTTTCTCTTTGAATATAGAAGAGCAATTCCTGGGTAGACATCCCCGCTTCTTCATGATAACGACTAGCCAAATCCCATAAGGTTTCTCCCTCTTGCACAATCACTTCCATATGATTATCCTCTGCAGAAAAACCATACACCAAATTAGCCATTCCAATCAAAAGCAATCCACATAAAACGAATATCATCCAGGTTTTTTTCTTCATCCTAGCTCCCCCGCTTTTCCTTATCATAGTAGATCCTTTAGTCATACGTAACTTGGTATTATCCTATGCCTGTCCATTTATAAATAGACTATTCTTATCTGCAGAATCGAAATAAGAACAATTGTTCTCTTCTATTGTATTGGGAACATCCGTTTCTGTCAATGAAAATCTGAGAACTTATGTTTGTATTTATGAAGGGTTCCTGTTATAATATAAAGGAAGTAATTTTTGGAAGAATGGATGTGAAATGACAATGCCCAAGCTTTCTGGACGGCAGCAGGCAATTCTTGAATATATTAAGAAAGAAGTCAAACAAAAAGGATACCCACCCTCCGTTCGTGAAATTGGAGAAGCAGTGGGGTTGGCTTCAAGTTCTACAGTCCATGGCCACCTGGCCCGCCTGGAGAAAAAAGGGCTTCTTCGCAGAGATCCTACTAAGCCCCGGGCCATTGAGATTCTTGATGAGAATCAAGTGAATGATACAGAAGAAATTAGCACGGTTCGGATTCCTGTTGTGGGTAAGGTTACTGCTGGTTTACCCATTACAGCTATTGAAAATGTAGAAGAATATTTTGTCATGCCTGAAAGCAAGGTAGGCAGCGATACAGTTTATATGTTAAGAGTTGTCGGAGAAAGTATGATTGATGCAGGAATCCTTGATGGAGATTATGTTATTGTACGGCAACAGCAAGTTGCAAATAACGGGGATATTGTGGTAGCTATGACCGAAGAGGATGAAGCTACAGTAAAACGTTTCTTTAAGGAAAAAAATTACTTCCGCCTTCAACCAGAAAATCCAACCATGGACCCCATCCTCTTACCCAATGTAACCATTCTTGGCAAAGTGATTGGCGTTTATCGGAATTTGCATTAAAATTTAATAGTAAAAGCCCCATTAAACGGGGCTTTTTGTTTTGTGCTTTAGTTATTCATCTCGATCGTACGGGGTTTTCTTTATATAATACCAAAAACTAACCCATATTCACCTGTACAACAAACCAAATGATCATAATAATAATCACTCCGATTTTTACAAAACCGCTTCCCAGGAATCCTAATAAGGTTCCAAAAGCAATTTGCAATGCCTCTCCCTTTTCCCTTGAACGCATCAATTCTAAAAGAAGTACAGCGAGAAAAGGTCCAACAATAATTGAAAAAGGTCCAACAAAGGCACTTAATAACACGGTTCCCAATAAAAGCCCAACAACCGCCGCACCAGCAGACCATTTATCTCCCCCATACTTTTTAACGAAATAAATATTGGACAGGATGTCTGCCAGAAACAACAATGCAGTTAAGATGGTCATAGATATCCAGAAAATCCAACCCAATCCCTCACCAGGCCCGGCAATGCCAAATTGGTAGATAAGAAAAGCAACCCACATGAGAATAGCGTCTGGAATGACTGGAACAAACACGCCTACAATACTTAGCAGGAATAAAACACTAATTAAAATCCACAAAAAAACAACCATGTATTTTCCTCCTTTTTCCTTAGTATTAATTTACGTATTCAACCTTAAGGGAGTTGCAAAATTTATGAGTTTAATCTTCTCAGTTTAAACACAAAAAGAGCGCAACATACGTTGCGCTCTTTTTGAATAGCTAAAAGCTATAATTAGTAGTTTAAGTATTGTTCACGTTCCCAAGGATGTACAGCGGTACGGAACATATCCCATTCGATTTCTTTTGCTTCTACAAAACGGTCAAGAATGTGTTCACCAAGAGCTGCAGAAACAACTTCATCATTTTTCAAGTTTTCAATAGCTTCTTTCAAAGTAGCTGGTAAACTATCGATACCTTCTTCATGGCGTTCGTTTTCATCCATTACATAGATGTTACGATCAGTTGGAGCTGGTGGTGTAAGGTTGTTGCGAACCCCATCAAGACCAGATGCAAGAAGAACAGCAAGAGCAAGGTATGGGTTAGCAGATGGGTCTGGATTACGAACTTCAACACGAGTACTTAAGCCACGAGCTGCAGGAATACGGATTAATGGACTTCTGTTTTTAGCAGACCATGCTACATAGCAAGGAGCTTCGTAACCAGGTACAAGGCGTTTGTAAGAGTTTACTGTTGGGTTAGTGATTGCTGCAAATGCGCGAGCATGTTTTAAAATCCCAGCAATGAAAGATCGAGCAGTTTGGCTTAATTGTAATTCAGCTGTTGTATCAAGGAATGCATTTTCGTTTCCTCTGAAGAGGGAAAGGTTACAGTGCATACCGGATCCATTGATACCGAATAATGGTTTTGGCATGAAGGTTGCATGAAGACCATGTTTACGAGCAATGGTTTTAACAACTAATTTGAAAGTTTGGATTTGGTCAGCTGCTTGAACAGCGTTAGCATATTTAAAGTCGATTTCGTGTTGGCCAGGAGCTACTTCATGGTGAGAAGCTTCAACTTCAAATCCCATTTGCTCAAGAGTTAACACGATATCACGACGGCAGTTTTCCCCAAGGTCCAGAGGAGCAAAGTCGAAGTATCCACCCTGGTCATTTAAGTCAGTAGATGGTTCGTTGTTTTCATCCAATTTGAAAAGGAAGAATTCAGGCTCCGGTCCAAGATTGAAGGAAGAGAAGCCAAGTTCTTCAGCATCTTTTAAAGCTGCTTTCAAGATTTGGCGTGGGTCACCCATAAATGGTTGGCCTTCTGGAGTGTAAACATCGCAAATAAAGCGACATACTTTGCCGTATTCAGTACTCCATGGATAGATTACGAAAGTATCAAGATCTGGATAAAGGTACATATCAGATTCTTCAATGCGAACGAACCCTTCGATAGAAGATCCATCGAACATACATTTATTATCTAAAGCTTTTTCAAGCTGGCTTACTGGAATCTCAACGTTTTTAATTACACCAAGTAAATCAGTGAATTGAAGACGGATGTAATTAACGTTTTCTTCTTGCACCATGCGACGAATATCGTCTTTAGTAAACTTTGACATTAAAAAAACCTCCTAATGTTTCTCCAACTTTAATGAATACGTATAATTAATGGAAGAATCTTGAAAGTTCTCCTCTTATAAGGGGGTCTTGACCCGGTTTTGGACCATGAATGATTTGCTGTTTTAAAAGTTTGCGAAGCTCTCGGTCTGAAAGTTCTTTTCTCTTTTGTTCAGTTTGCTCATTCATTACCGTCATTTCTACCGGTTTAGACACTTTCTTCATTTCAATGACTTGCTTAATTCCTGCAATATTCAAACCTTTTTCTAATAAAGATTTGATTTCAAGAAGTTGATCTACATCATTAAAAGAAAAAAGCCGTTGGTTTCCTTTGGTTCTCGCAGGATGAATGAGTTTTTGTTGTTCATAGTAACGAATTTGACGTGCGGTTAAATCAGTTAACTGCATGACAATTCCCATTGGAAACAATGCCATATTCCGACGAAGTTCATCACCCATTCTTTCTCATCCTCCTCTCTGAACCATCTTTACAGATTTTATTTTACACATGTCATCTTTTCTCGTCAATACATGTTAGGAAAGTTTACACATGTTTTTTTCTACCATTTCCTGGACAGCAGTCAGTACACCAATTTTTACATGGGATGCTGTTAATCCACCCTGTACAAAACCTAAATAAGGGGGACGGATTGGACCATCTGCTGAAAATTCAATACTGGATCCTTGAATAAAAGTACCAGCCGCCATAATTACAGGATCTGCATATCCTGGCATTGGACTGGGCAATGGAACGGCATGGGAATCAACAGGTGCTGCTTTTTGTACACCCTGACAGAAAGCAATTAGGCCTTCTGCAGTGCCAAACTCAACAGACTGGATTAAATCTGTACGATGTTCATCCCAACGAGGGGTGGAAACAAATCCTAGTTTCTCCAATAAAGCAGCCGTAAATACAGCACCTTTTAATGCCTCACCAACCACATGGGGTGCCAGAAAAAATCCCATAAACATATCTCGTAATGTATCCAGGGAAGCTCCTGCTTCTCCACCAATGCCAGGAGCCGTCATGCGATAGGCTGCCAATTGTACCAGTTCCTCTTTCCCAACGATATAGCCCCCTGATTTTACTAATCCGCCACCTGGGTTTTTAATAAGTGAGCCAGCCATAAGGTCCACACCCACTTCGATGGGCTCCAATTCCTCCGTAAATTCCCCATAACAGTTATCAGCGAAAACGATAACGTCAGGACGTAGACCTTTAACATATTGCACCATTTCTTTAATTTTTGCAATAGAAAACGAAGGACGGTCAGCATATCCACGAGAACGTTGAATTCCGATCACTTTGGTACGGGAATTGATTTTTTGGGCAATCCCCTCCCGATCAATATCACCGTTTTCCAATAAAGGTATCTTTTGATAATGGATGCCGTAATCTTTTAACGATCCTTTTCCGTTACCCCGAACCCCTATGACTTCTTCAAGGGTATCGTAAGGGGCACCAGTTATGTACATTAACTCATCGCCAGGACGCAATAACCCAAATAAACTAATGGCAATTGCATGGGTTCCGCTTATAATCTGGTTTCTTACTAACGCAGCTTCTCCCCCAAAAACATCTGCGTAGATTTTCTCGAGGATTTCCCTGCCAGTATCATTATAACCATAACCTGTTGACGGATTAAAATGAAAATCGCTCACTTTATTATTTTGAAAAGCGCGCAATACTTTAAATTGGTTTAATTCCGCCATTTTATCGATCATTTTCAGGCGAGGTTCAATCATTTGTTCTATATCCTGCACATAGGGCTTTAGTTCATCCCCATGTTTTAAATGCTGAAACATTGTTTTACGTCTCCCTCTTTACTGCAAATACTGGTTTAATTCTGGATTAATTTTATTAAGTTCTTTACACCTTACATCCATTTCATAAAAAAGCCCATCTTCTGAGAGGGCTTCCTTATTAATTTGGGCTTCCCGATGAATAGAGGCGTATAAATCCCCTCTCATGGTAGGAATGCGTAACCTGTATCCCTGGAATAAACGGACTCTTTCCTTTTCAATTTCATGCAATAGCCGATCTACATCTTCCTTGTGATTAGCAGAGATATAGATAATAGGTGAAGTTACACTGGCTACAGGTTTTTCTTGCACCAGATCCATCTTATTAAACACAGTAATCCGGGGTATAGTTACAGCCTCAAGTTGTTCTAAAATTTCTTCTACCACCTCCATATGAATGGAATACTCCTGATTGGATGCATCCACTACATGAAGGATTAGATCAGCCTCTAAAGCTTCTTCAAGGGTAGAACGAAATGCGGCAATAAGATGATGGGGCAAATCCTGAATAAATCCAACGGTATCTGTAATAATCATAGTTTGCCCACCTGGCAATTCAACTCTCCGGGATAAAGGATCTAAGGTTGCAAATAATTTATCCTCTGCAAAGGCATCAGCAGCAGATAAGCGATTAAGAATGGTCGACTTCCCTGCATTCGTATACCCTACCAGAGCCACTTGAAAGGCTTCGTTTTTCTTTCTCCGTTCACGCAACAATTTCCGATGCCGTTTCACTTCCTGCAAATGTCCTTTAATTTCCCCAATCCTTCTCCGAATGTGCCTTCGGTCGGTTTCTAAGCGGGTTTCCCCCGGACCCCTGGTTCCGATGCCAGCACCAAGACGGGACATTTCAGCCCCTTTTCCCGACAAACGAGGGAGTTGATATTCCAGTTGCGCCAATTCAACCTGTAGTTTTCCTTCTTTGGAACGAGCACGGGAAGCGAAAATATCTAAAATTAGTTGAGTTCGGTCCACAATGCGGCAATCTAATTTTTCTTCTAAATTCCTGATCTGGATAGGAGATAATTCATCATTAAAAATAACCAGATGAGCCCCAAGTTCTCCCACCAAAGCATTTAATTCTTCAACTTTCCCTTTTCCTATATACCAGCGATTATCGGTTTGATCCTTTCCCTGAATCAACGTAGTTAGAACTTCTGCTCCTGCCGTTCGTGCCAGTTCTTTTAATTCAGTCATGGATAAATCAAAATGACGCCGTTCACCATTTTTCTGGTAACAACCCACTAGAATCGCTTTTTCAACCGTAGCGTCGTTAATCTGTTCGATAAATACCGCCTCCTATACATTCCAATATCTTACCAGATAATTTGTCGAATGACGACGTTTTTTGTGTATAAAAATTAAAAATCTTCCTCTTTTAACTCCATAAGTTTATCCCGGCTATAATCTTGTAACCCTGGGCTTTCCAATAAACGTATGGCCTGGCGCCGAATCGCTTTTTCAATTAAATTGCGCACAAAACGAGCATTACTAAACAAAGTAATTCCTTCTCTTATTTCTTTTTCTATATTGCGGCGAAGAATAAATTTCGCATCCGGGTTTAATGTATAGGCTTGTTCCTGGCACATGGCATCTGCAATATCACTTAATTCCTGTATGGAATAATCTTCAAACTCAATATTAATGGGAAAGCGAGAGGGAAGGCCTGGATTGGACGCAAGAAAGCGATCCATTTCCTCATTGTACCCTGCTAAAATTACGATTAACTGATTCCGGTTATCTTCTAAACTTTTTATTAAGGTATCGATACATTCCTTGCCAAAATCTTTTTCTCCGCCCCTGATTAAAGAATACGCCTCATCCACAAAAAGGACACCGCCAATGGCTTTACGAATAATCTCCCTTGTTTTCGCTGCGGTATGGCCGATGTATTCCCCCACTAAATCAGCCCGTTCTACTTCTACAAGATGTCCTTTTTCTAGCATTCCCATTTCTTTAAACAGTTTACCAAAAATCCTTGCCACCGTTGTTTTTCCTGTACCCGGGTTCCCCTTAAAAATCATATGAAACATATGGGAAGAGTTAACTAACCCTTTTTCTTCTCTCAATTTGCGAATCATAAGAAAAGCATAGAGTTCATAAATTAACTTCTTTAATTTTTCAAGCCCAACTAGCTTATCTAATTCTTTCATGGCACTCAATTCTTTTTCCATTTTATGTTTTTGATTCATCTTAGTAGGAACCTGTTTAATAGGAACACCCTTCTGAACTTCTTCATTATTAAATACAACTTTAATTTGATTGACCCTGGTCTGTGCCGAAGATTTCATTTTTTCACCTCTTCTACTCCTTCTTCCTTGCTGCCGTGCATCCGGCTTATACAAATTTATGTCAATGAAAGGAGAAATAGAAGAAGGCAGACACAATGGTAAAATCGTGCCTGCCTGTACTAATCAATTAAGGAATATTAACGTCAAATTCAATGGGGGAGCTGGTTAACGCTCCTTTTTCTTTTCCCTGTAAATAGGCTTTCACCCGATGTTTTCCCGATCTTAAACCTGATAAACGTTTCTGTTTGGTAAACACTTTTATAGGATTGCCCCCATCTAGGGAAAGAACAACCCATCCATGATCAGGGGATAAGGCAAAATTTTTTACCGTAAAATACAAATCTAAATCATGGCCTTCTACAGAATGCTCCACTTCAAAACCAGGGGCATGGGCAGCTACGTGAGTACTGGCATTGAAAGGAAGGACTGCCCCGGTAAAAATAGTAAAGATAAAAATAGCCAATAAAATCACATTCATTTTTTTATTCATCCATGCATTCCTCCTGTTTCTATTCCACTCACAGGATGTTCTGAATGCATTAAAAATAAACCTGTTATTTAATGGAAATCTTTACATTCTCATTGACAAGAGATAGCCCTTTAATAATAATCTTATCTCCTTCATTTACACCAGTAATAATTGCATTTGTACTGTCTCGCTCAATCACCGTGACATATTTCTTAATTGCTTTGTCGCCACTGGCAATATAAACATAATTCTTCTGGCTTTCACTTAATAAGGATGCAATTGGAATGACAATCCCTTGTTTTGCATCTTCAGGAAGGACGTTGATTTGTGCTACTTGTCCTGCTTTTAATCCATTGGTCTGAGGCAATGAAATTTCCACCATGCAATTTTTTGTTTTTGGATCAACATCATGAATAGTTTGGACAATCCCACTCATTCGAGTATCTGTGGATGGGATAAGGATATCCACTTTCTGATTATTTTGGAATTGATCAATTACCGATTCAGGAACATTCATAACCACTCTTAATCCCTGTACATTCCCTAGAACCATGAAAACCTGGCGATTGCTTGCCATTTTTCCTACAGCACCATTAATGGCTTCTACCGTACCAGACATTGGTGCATAAATCACAGGTTGGGCACCGGCTACTACCTGTTGATACATATATTCTGCCTGGGCTACTTGCTTTCTCGCCGCTTCAACTGCAGGGTGAGAAACATCAGGGGTATTGACTGTTCCTGGTTTGCTAGGCATTGGCGGAATGACAATTTGAGATTGTTCTTGCTTCAACCGATTATACTCTTGCTTTGCAGCATTCAATTCATCTTCAGCATTATTCATTTCTTGAAAACTTTGTTCAACATATTCCTCTGGTACAGAACCATTGGCATGGAGATTTTTCATTACCTCATAATTATTTCGTGCCTCATCATATTTTTTTTGTGCCTGATCCAGATTGGCTGCAGCCTGTTGGAGAGCTTTCTCATTGGCATTTTTGCGAGCAATGGCATCTTCCCTTGCTTTTACTTTTGCCTGGTATTCTGCATTCACCTGAGCTTGTGACTGTTGTTGATTCTGGTTGTTCATTGCTTCCTGTTGTTTTAAAACTTGTGCCAGATTCGCCCTGGCTGCATCCAATCCTGCTTTCGCCTGATTAACCATTTGCTGCATAGCGGAAGGATCTACAGAGAATAAGGGTTGGCCTTTCGTAACCTTGTCCCCAACTTTTACATAAATTTTGGTAATTTTTGCGGAAACAGCTGGAGCCAGGGGCACTTTTTGTACTGTATCCGTTACCCCTGAAAACATCTCTCCTTTTGATAGGGAGCCTTTCGTTGCAGATACAACAGAAACAGGAATTGTACTTACCGATGTAATTTTTAAACTCTTGTTAGCTAAACTATATCCCCCAACTGCAGCCGTAGTTAATACGATTCCGGCTACAGTAATTCCTATCCATTTATTACCCACGGAGTTCCTCCCCCTTACTTTATTTTTCTTCTAAAAGGGTTCCTTTTTTCTGTTTCTTTTCTATACGACGAAGTTTCTTTTTCAGTAACCAGTCCTCAAATAAAGTATACACTACTGGGACAAGGATTAGGGTAATTAATGTTGAGAAAGTTAGTCCAAATGCTACCACAACAGCAAGAGGTGCCTGTCCTTCACTTCCTTCCCCTCCGCCAAAGGCCAGAGGAAGAATGGCTAATACCGTTGTTAGGGTAGTCATTAAAATTGGCCGCAAACGGACAGGTCCTGCTTTAAGAATCGCTTCATTCCGCTCCATTCCTTCTTTTCGCAGGGTATTAATGTAATCTACCAATACAATTGCGTTATTTACTACAATACCAATGAGCATAATGTATCCCATTAATGCCGTAACACTTAAACTTTGTCCCGTTAAGATTAAGCCGATAACCACCCCAATAAAAGTAGGAGGGATTGAAAACATAATAATAAAAGGATGAAATAAAGATTCAAATTGGCTTGCCATAACCATGTATACCAGAAGGATAGACAAAATAATTGCAAGTCCAAGGCTGGCAAAGGATTCAGTCATTTCTTCTGTTTCCCCGCCCAATTTAACAAAGTAACCATCTGGCAATTTTAAGCCCTCTATTTTTTTCTGAATATCATTGGTCACCAATTGAAGATTGCGTTCACTGATATCTCCCGTAATTCGAACTTCACGGGCTTGATTGCTTCTCGTGATTTGTTGGGGAACAGGCGTTTTCTTCACTTCTGCTACCATAGATACAGGAACTTTTGCACCTGTTGGCGCTGTAATCACAAGGTCATTTAAGTTGTTCTTATTAGTCCGGAATTCCGCCGGATATTGCAAGCGAACATTAATTTGATCTTCTCCTGTCCGGAACTGGGTAACAACCTGTCCATCAAAAGCCACCCGAATGGCGCTAATGATTTGATTAGTAGTTAAACCATATTGAGCAGCCATTAAATTATTGACTTTTACTTGATATTCATCAGTGACTGTCTCTAAAGAAGAGGTAACGTTACGGGTTCCTTCAACTTCTTTTACAAGTTGTCTCACTACATCACTGATATCTGTCAATGTAGCCAAATCTTCCCCTGTAATAGAAATATCAATGGCAGACCCACCCGTACTGGTAGAATCTGTTGCATTCACCGTCAACTGAGCACCTGATACCTGCTTTAACTTGCTCCGTATTTCTTCCACCACTTCATTAGTAGAACGGTCCCGTTCTGATTTACTTACCAGTTTGAATTGAATAGATGCTCGATCCATAGCAACACTTTGAGAACCAAGGGCACTTGTGTTGCCAGTGGAAGTATAAATGAATTGTTTTTCAGGAATTTTGTTTAAAATACTTTCAACCCGGCTCGTGACTTCTTCAGTTTGTTCCAGTGTAGAGCCCTCTGGCAATTGTACTCTTATGGAAATATCCCCCTGGTCCATATTGGGCATAAACTCTTTTCCTACAAGAGGCGTAAAGAACAAAACCACAGAAACCCCAAGAAGAATAACAGTAGACCAAACCACTTTTTTTCGATTTTGTAAGGACCAGGAAATCATTTGACCATACTTTTCTTTTACAACATGGAACTGTTTTTGAAACCAAACCACAGGTGTTTTTTTATTGGATTGCAAAATTGCCTCTTCGTTTTGTATTTCGCCTTTCAATAGTTTGGAAGACATCATAGGAACCAGTGTAATGGCTGCAATTAAAGCGGCAATATGGGAAAACACTACAGTTAATGCGAGAGGAGCAAATAATTCAGAAGCTAACCCCTTTACAAAAACAATAGGCAAAAATACAGCAATTTGGGCCAGAGCTGAGGCCATAACCGCTGTACCCACTTCTTTTGTACCAAGAATCGCAGCCAGATCCGCTTTCATTCCCTGTTGCCGTTTTCGGAAGATGCTTTCCAATACTACGACAGCAAAGTCCACAAGGGAACCTAAGCCTAGGGTTAATCCAGCAAGAGAGATCAGATTAATGGTTTGTCCTGTAAAATACATTAAGGAGAACGTGGAAATGACTGAGATTGGGATTACAATAGCTACAACAACCATTGAACGGAAACTGTGTAAAAATAAATAAAGAATAACAATGGCTAATAAAGCCCCTTCAATAGCATGTTGAATAACCGTGTTAATGGAATCCTTAATAAAAATGGAATTATCTAAGATTGTGGAGACTTGTACTTCTTTAGGCAATAAAGATTTAGTAGATTCTATTTCTTTAAAAACTTCATTGGAAACAGAAACTGTATTTGCCCCAGAAGCTTTCACAATACTAATTCCAACACTTGGTTTTCCATTTACATAGGTGTTTTGTGTGACCGTTTTAAAACCATCTTCCACAGTAACCAGGTCAGACAATGGAACAATTCCTCCACCTGGCAAATTAATAGGGGCTTTCTTTAAGTCATCAATGGTTTCGAATTCCCCATTAATTTGAATATTGATATTCTTTCCATTCTGGGTCAAGCTGCCTGCGGAACCTGACAAATTGCGGGACATTAAAGTTTGTTGAATTTGCTCAATGGAAATCCCTTTATCCTTTAATTTATCAGGGTTAACTGTAAGATTTACCTGACGTTCTTTACCTCCGGTAATATTCACGGAAGCAACTCCTGCCACCCTTTCTAAACGGGGTTTAATCAGGTCTTCTGCAGTTTTCTTTAATTCAACTACATCCTGTTGTCCCGAAAGAGCCAGTGTAATAATCGGTGTACTGTTTGGGTCTAACTTCATTACTGTAGGAGAACCGGCTTCCTTCGGAAGAGTTCCAGAAATTAGATCTACTTTTTCTCGTAAATCCAGGGCAGCCTGGTCCATATCCGTTCCCCAATTAAACTGTACAATAACCTGGGAGGAACCGGTTGTAGACACGGATTGAATGGTCTCCACATTACTAACCGTACCCACTACACTCTCAATGGGTTTGGTAATCCTTTTTTCAACCTCACCTGGTGCTGCTCCTTCATAATTAGTCACAATTACAGAGACTGGCAAATTTAATTCTGGCAATAAATCTACTTTCAACATCGGCAAAGAGACAAACCCGAATAAACAGATGGCAATCATTAACATTGCAATCGTAACGGGCCTTTTCACCGATAAATCTGCTATTTTCACCTGGATCTCTCCTTCAAGTTCTCTTGTGATCTTTCATTGAAGTAAAGTAAAAAAAAGTGACGCTCTCTCCTCTCATAAATCAGTTTCATTGTAACCCAATAGGTAAAAAAATCAAGCAATATAAGACATATTTCTCAATCATTCGACAAATAAGGGGTAAAATACAAACCCTCAAAAAGTTTAACTTTTGAGGGTTTTAACCCTTTCATGGATTTGTTTAACCTGACTTATAAAGGTTTGCACTTGTTGTACAAATTGTTCTACATCTTTTACGGAATCTGCTACAGCTTTTACAGTCTGTTTTCTTTTTACAGAAGGAAGTTTTGTTTTTTCCCATTGGTCTACAAGAATTTGAAAATCCCCTTTATTTTCTTTGAGCCAGGTTTTCACATCAGGAGTTTGTTTTACCCATTGGACAAATTCAGGATTTTGCCGGGAAAAACTCCTAAATTCTCGCCGATTTATTTTACTCACCTTCTTCTTCTCTTAAACGGATACACTATTCCGCTGTTTCTCAATCATACCTTCTAGGTTCTTTATATCTTTATCAATTGCCTTTATATCATCATCTAGCATTTCCTTTAGACGTTTCTTCTCCTTTAAAAGTTTCTTCATTTGTTCAAGGCGTTGTTCCATATTAAACACACCTAAATACATAGCAATCCCTCCAAATTAAAGCATTCAAACCTTTATATGTATATGCAATAATTTAGAGATTAGAACCTTACACTCATCTAACCCACTGGGAAACCACAGGATAATGAAATTCTTCATCATTTACTGCTTTAATAATGCCTTTAATGGGATAGTATAACCAGACGATTCCAAAGAAAATTATCATCGGAATGCCAATAATTGCTCCGATTATTGTTGATATAAGAAAACCAGAAATGGTAAAGCCAATTGTCCCCATCACATGAAAAAGCAACCCTTCTGTGGCTAATTCTTTGACTTCTCTGTCAGTTGCAATGAGAAGAAAAATGAGTGGAACGACAAAAGGAGCAAAAAAAGCACTGGCATGGATTAATATGGCAGATGGTTTCCGATCCATGAAAAAACCCTCCTTACAAAAGTATACTCTTAGTATTACCATACGTTTTAAAAACCCAATGGTTTCCCACAAATTTATAAAACGGGCGATTTTCTTAATCAATAAAAAAGGAGATGCAAAGAATCAAATCAATGCTAATTCCTCACCGACAATGATGCTAAAAACTGACGGAAAACTTCAATCCGGGCGCGCCTTCAAAACATCTGGGTAGCTCATTGATGGAGCCAGTTGAAGGCTTTTTTCGCCCTTCTTTCAGTTTCCCTTGTATCGGCTCGCAAAAAGGCAACTGATTTGATTCATTAGCATCTCAACCATTGACCTTACGGTCTTATTTCGAAAAAGGGATTAACCATCATTACCCCATAAACTTATAAATTAATCAATAAAAAAAGCCGGGTTTCCCCGGCAATTTATTTATATTATTCATTATCCGGCGCTAAAGAAACCGGACGTTGAGGCATAAACGTAGAAATCGCATGCTTATACACCAATTGTTGTTTTCCTTCAGTATCAATCACTACAGTAAAGTTATCAAAGGCCTTAATTAGACCACGCAATTGAAATCCATTGACGAGATAAATGGTCACAGGAACATTTTCCTTCCGTAAATGATTTAAAAATGTGTCCTGAATATTAATGGTATTAGCCATGAGAATACCTCCTATATATCTTTATCCTTTTTTATATATTCGTCGCCTGCCTGAACTTTCCTGCAACCAATTGATAAATTCTCTGATACAGGTGTTCCGGATCTTCAATTTCCGGTGTTAGATCAAACCAGACAACATCTTTCATGTTTCTAAACCAGGTTAATTGCCGTTTTGCAAAATTCCTAGTTCTTTTTTTAATTAACTCAATGGCTTCTTCTTTGCTCATTTCCCCTTGCAAATAAGAAACCAACTCTTTATACCCTAATGCTTGCATGGAACGATATCTGCAATCATACCCTCTGGCTAACAATTGTTCCACTTCTTCAATTAATCCCTCTTGCACCATGCGATCAACTCGTTCATTGATCCGTTCATAAAGAAGGCTGCGTTCCATATTCAATCCAAGTAATAATAAGTCATATGGAGATTGTTGGCTGCGCTTTTGAAACTGAGCCATTGTTTCCCCTGTTAAATGATAAATTTCCAGGGCACGTATCACCCGTTTTAAATCATTGAGATGAAGACGTTGGGCAGTTAAGGGATCAATCTGAGCCAGTTGAGCATGAAGAACTTCATTTCCTTCCTTTAAAGCCAATTGTTCCATCTTTTCACGATAAACCGGATCTTCGCCAGCATGAGAAAAATGGTAGATATATAAAACTGATTGAATATACAGACCTGTTCCCCCTACAATCATGGGCAAATGGTCTCTCTTATTAATGTCTGTAATCAATTCTTTTGTTTTTCCTTGAAAATCAGCCACAGTAAAGGATTCATCCGGAGGACAAATATCAATTAAATGATGGGGAACAAGAGCTCGTTCTTCCATCGTAGCTTTCGCTGTACCGATATCCATTTCCCGGTAAAATTGCATGGAGTCCCCGGAAATAATCTCCCCCTGAAAATCAACAGCCAATCTTAAACTAAGAGCAGTTTTACCGACGGATGTGGGGCCGATTATAGTTAATACTTTTTCTTTTTCTCTACTCATCGGATGACTCCCCCGTTAAAATAATGCCATATGTAAATGTCCGCTCCCGGTTCCCCAAAACAGCAGAGGAAAAACCCAAACGGGCAAAATCTTCACTTCCCACATGGTTTTTCATAACCACCCGCCTGCGTGCAACCCGTTTTGCTTCCCTAATGATTTCCTCTCTAAGAGAACTTGGATTGGCAAAAGGCCGTAAAGGAGAAATTGAATGAGAATGTTCAATGGGCTCAGAAAACATAGGGTCAAAATATACAATATCAAAACTATTATTTTCACACTGCTGCAAAAATGTCAAATGATTCCTATGAATGATTTCAATTCTTTTCATAGCCCTTTGAATTTCCTCTGGCGCAGGATAAGCGGAAAAACCTTCTTTAACAATGGCAGCAATGAGAGGTTCTGACTCAATGCCAACAACTCGCCCTTTTTCTCCCACGACATAAGAAGCAACAAGGGCATCTCCGCCAAATCCAAGAGTACAATCTAAAAAAGAATCCCCTAGTCTTAAGGAGCAAATATCAGTCATTGTATCATTATCGCCCCTCATTAAACGTTTTATACGAAGCATAGCAATTCCTGGATGAAAGAATAACGGAGCAGAATAGCCTTTTTTATGGGCTTTTAAACCCTCATTCATTACCACCAAAACCACAGGATCCATTTGATGTAAACGTGAAATTGAACGTTTTCCCCTGTCTTTATAAATCCCCCCCAATTCACGTGCCCATTTCTTTGCTGAGCAAATAAGGGATTCACTAGGTTCATAGGTTGTAGTAACAAGCAAAACTTTCGCCTGCCTCTCAAAACATTATCCATCTATTGTATATGATTATCCTTAGCTTTCCAATTCTTTAAGTGAAAAAAAAAGGAACAGCCCACATTGCTGTCCCTTTTTAAGCAATCAAATGATTAGTGAATTTGACTTTCTACTGCTTGTAATACTTGTTCTGTGGTCATTCCCTGTGTGGTAATGACAGATCCCTGGGTAACGACATCTTCAACACCCATTACATTCATATCGCCACCACTGATCACGCAACAGTCACAACCTTTTGCATCCTCTTCATTTTTCAAGATGATTACTTGATATCCTTTTCCTTCAAGGGCACTTCGAATATCTGATAAAGAAGATTCAACACCAACAGTTGCCATCACATCCACCTCCTCAAGGTTTACTCTTTCCAATGAGGAGGAAAGTTATTCCAAAAAATTAATAACTAATTAAAGCAGCCATAATAATGCCGCTAGCAATGCTTAAAAAGGCGGAGAAAATCCCTACACCCACATTGCCTTTGGGGATTTCGGAAACCACACGAAATGGAGTAAGCCATTCAAACAAATAGAAAACAATCACAAGAAAGACTGTACCAATACCGCCCCAAATCATAAGATCAATCACACCTACTGAATGGTAAACCGCAGAAGCTAATACAAAACTTAATCCTGCCGCTTTTCCCCCAAGGTCAAATGCCGCAGATTTTGCAGCAGCTATTTTTTGCGGATCCTCTAATTGAGCTCCTTCACGAATAAGTACAATTTCACGGTAAGGTGTAGTTAAGAAAAATACTAATATGCCTAAAAGAAAGAGAGGTACACTCACCCCTAAATATAATAAAAAATTAACAATTGCATCCCATTGATTTAACATGTTTCGCATCCCCTTTCAGCCCAACAGGTAAATAATATGATCCATTATTGGTAATTCTGCCTCCTACTCTCGCAACAATAGCAGAAGGAACTCCACCCATAACAAAAGAACCCCAGAGAAGCCGCCCATGGAATGGCCCTTTCAAGGTTTCTACCTGAATGCCAGGCAATTCTACGGCCTTCTGATACACAAACGGTTGCTTTCCATACATTCCTCCTGTGTCACCTTCCTGCTTTACCCCATCCTTGTTAAAAAAGGCAACTCCACTGCCTTCCCGGCCAAAGACAGGCTTGCTAACATAGGATTCCTTTCCCAAAAAAACATTTTCAAAATTAGTCGGAAGAAAATATTGTTCAATCCATTGATGTTCTTCCTGGGTAAAAAATTCCCCGATTTGATGTAGACTCCAAATTAAAGCCTGAACTCCTTTACTCTGAACCAAAAAAGCTGAGGGCGGATTTATCAACGCCACTTTCCCACGGGAAGCCAGGTCCAATAAAAGAGCCCCGGAAGGAAATCCTTCTGCATCTTTTTCTTCTGCCAAGATTTCCAGAGCATGAAGACGGTAGATTACATCAATAGGAAGCAACTCTCCCTTTTCCCAGGCAAACAACCCTTCCTCATTCACACGTAAATCTTTCAATGGAATAAAACGGCCTTTATATCCAGATTGTGACATTAAATAACGGGTGGTTCCCGCATCTTCCACATGCCATTCTAAGGAACTGAAATAAAGGTTTTCTGTTGGATAGCCGTTCTCTTCATAAACAGAAATCATCTTTTGAAAAGCTGCAGGAATATGGGAAACCATCTCCTCATTTGGGTTATCTATACCCAAATGACGGCATATGTGCTCATTGACATAATACGCCTCCACAATACCTGTAGGGGTATCGCTATTGAACTCCAGCATTTTTAACCCTTTATCTGTTTCAGCAAAATCAAAACGCCCGGTACCAGTAAGCATCATGTTGGGAATTGTTTTTTTCATAAGAGGCAGGGTTTCTTTAGGTAAGCCCAGTTCCATTAACAACTCATCTTTCCCCAGGTGCAACACATCTCCAACCTTGCTATATACCTGATATAACCGATCGGTAGCCAGCGCCAATTCTTCTCGAAATTCCCTGGTAATAAGATGAAGGTTAGCAAGGGCATATTCCTCACCATCCATCCGGTCCCAAGTAAAAATCCCTTCCTCAAATAAAGGGGAATACCATTGTTCGCGACGGTGAGAATAATTCATCTTCATCTCTATCAACCCCCACTAAACCATCCTGAACTGCCTATGCCCCCTTTAGATCCGCTAGAAATCCCAGATTTCTTCTTCTTGGAATAACCGCTGCCACCATCTTCTTCTTCATCATCACAAATGCCATCTTGGTCTTCATCCGGGCAATTTTCGTCATAGGCATCATCGGTGGAACATCCTGTTCCTAAGGCTAATGCAGCCACTAAAAAAAGGCTTGCCACCTTTTTTGATTTATTCATCTTTTTCACCTTATTACTCTCCCTTCGCCCTTATGCCATACAAGACAAAAGCCCCGCGGTCTTCATCTGCTTCAGCAGAAGTTTTCTCCCATTGGATCCCCCCGGCATAATAAAGATCACCTTGAAGTAAGGTGGCCATTTCATCCATATCTTTTAATGGATATACCTGAATCAGGGGATATTTATTGGTATATTCTTTAAACTCTCTAATTTCTAAGACTACATCTCTTTTTGTAGAATAAACCGGATCTCCAGGCTGGACAGATTCATCAACTACAGGATGAACATAGATAATATACAGTCCGTTCTCCCAAAAAGTAGAATCTTTTTCATACACCCTCCCTTCTTTAACAAAATAATCACAGGCCATCCGGGCAGATATTTCTGTATGTTTCATATCGCTGTAATAATATAATATTGATTCTCCCCCGGACTTATCCCAAAGCCTGTACTCTAATCTAGCCAACGTATTCCCCCCAATATGAATCGTTTCAACCACAAAAAATTTTACGATAAAAAAAGAAAAAAGTTTCAAATACATTATATCATGGTTAACCCCGAGGAATTGTTATGGGCATTCACCCATTTTCCTGCCAATGCATATGATAAAAAAGATTCAATATAAAGGAGTTAAGAAATATGGGTCGAAATTTATTACGCCGATCACCCGCATATCTTCCACCCTTTGATTCATTGCCAAAGCCTAAAGTAAAAACCAGTAAAACCAAAAAAACAAAAAAAGTTAAATCCACAAAAAATCATTCCCTAAAACAAAAGAAAAAAGAAAAGAAAGGGAAAGATACACCCTTTCTTGTTAAGGATATTAAAATTGTGCAAAATCATTCAATCAAAAAAACGAAAAAATTTGCTGAAACACAACATCAATTAATGGACTACTTATTTTCACAGGTTGAGGAACAAAAAAATATTTCTGCAGAAATTTATGAAAAAATTGCTCAGCATGACTCCCTCTTGAATCACTTTTTAAATCAAAAAAGGAACACTGAGGAGAACGTACCCATTCCAAGGGAAAAAATAAACAAAGAAGAAAAAGCAGAGTCAGCATCCAATCTGAAAATGGGTAATTCCACAAAAAATCATAATGGCCCATTTCTCATAGAACCATCATTTAAAAATATCATTGACTTATTAAATTCCCTAAATCCCTGCACAAAAGTAGACTCTATCGTCATCAATGATTCAATTATTAATGTGGACACATTTATTAGTTATAATCCTTTAAATCAACTGGTTTATTTCTTGCGGGATCGAAATATTGTCGTGGTGAACGCTACACAAATTCACGAAATTGGATTTACTAATATCCCATCAAACTTTTAAACATTTCTCAATTCAAAACTGCCTATTTCATTACAGTTCACGATTTCCAGATTGCCATCAGCATGAATAAAGGTAGCGATATTGTTTTCTTCATCAAAAGCTGCCAGGAGTCGAACTTCTTTCGTTGACCCTTGTACTGTAATGCTTTCAAAAGGGGTTCCAGGATCTAAAGTACGTAGGATTTTACAAATAGGGGAAACATTATTATTCGACAATACAGTTCCTCCTTCATTTCATCTATGTACTTATAACATATTAAAAATCCCTCTCTTGGTATGGATTCTTGTCCTATGACAAATACCTATTTTATGACAAACGCATAAAAAAAAGAAATGTTTATAAATCAGAAAGATAAACCACTTCACCACTGTCAGCCATTACACCATACTGACAATCCAATTTCCCGCATAACACGTATTTTTTCATTTCTGGGAAGTACACATAAACCGGAGTCAGTTGGGTTTTTAAAAGTATTCCTTCTAAGGCTTCCTCTTTACTTACATTCATTCGATTTGTTGAGGGTTCTTGCCCAAACATTTTTAGCAGAAATTTATTATCAAAATAATCAAGAGCTTCTAAATTACCAGGGTTAAGAATCACAGATACTTTTCTCCGTAACAAACCTTCATCTTGAACCCGTTTTAATACGCCATGGAGTTTTCCATGGGCTCTTTGCAGGACATGCAGTTTCCATAACCCTGAATCATAAGGAAACACTTTTCTCATAAAAGTGAGCACCCCTGCTACTGCCTGTTCTTTCTCCCTGTCAGTAATGGGTTGGATGTCCCTATGGGGGGTACAGGCAAGTACATCTTCCATTGTCACTTCAAAATTCCGTGGATTAGCCTCTCTTTTTGGAATAAAAGGTTCCTTTTCAGGTGTATCCCAATCCATCCGTTGATCCATGAAAACAGAAACCCCTCCACTTTGATCGGCTGGAAGAGAAAGAATGGATTGATCTTCATTCCTAATATAAACAGGTTGTAATGTATAAAGAGATATCCACTTCCGTTGCCTGGATGAGGGAAATTGATAAAATTTCATTTCTTTCTCAACCAATTTTATTAAAGATTGATCAAAGGTAAGAGTAAAGGGTTCTTCTTCTACTGCATCTATAGCGGGAAAAATTCCGTTAATAGAATAAAAGAATAAATATCCCTGGTCATCCAGGCTTACTTCAATTTCCCCAAAGGGGGCAACAGGCACCCCTTTATAACAGTTACGGAAAATACTCCGCTGTTCTTCCTGTTTTACAAATTGAAATTGGGTTTCGTAGATTAACCCTGTTTCTTGTTCAATCCATTGAATGAGAGAAGAAAGGTCTTCTTGTGGAAATTGAAGTGAAGTCTCTGTTTTTCCCTCTACAAAAATGATACTTTTGAATCTTCCCGTTAAAAGATTTAATTCCACCGTAGCCGTCCCTGGGGGATTAATCTCTTCTTCATTAGATTCCCTATAATCATCTGGAAACCATGCCATGTGCAAATAATACTCTGTTTCACTAAAAACATTAATACAGCTATGAATAAATGTCGTATGTAAAAAATAACGATACAACCCTAATTTTTCTCTTGTCAGATCTACCCAATGTTTTATTCTTTCATCCATTCTCTGCAGCTCCCCTACATAATCCTTTTAAACATCTTTTCAATATCATAGGTTGAAAAATGAATAATGATAGGTCGCCCATGGGGACAAGTAAAAGGGGTTGTGGTATTGCGCAATTCTTGAATTAATGCTTCCATTTCCCCTATGGTTAAATGGCGGTTTGCCTTAATGGCTTTTTTGCAGGACATGGAAATGGCCGCTTCTTCCCTCAATCTTATAGAGTCAATGGTTTTTCCGCCTCTTAACACCATCTCAACCATCTCACGAATAAGAGATTCTGCTTGTCCCGCAGGAAACCAGCAGGGATAGGAACGAACAACATAGGTATTAATGCCAAAGGGCTCTAAAAACACACCCACCTGCCGGAATGAAGCTATATTTTCCTCAACAGCTGCTCCTTCTTCTATGGTGAATTCAAAAGTAAGGGGAAGCAATAAATCCTGGCTTTCCACCCTTTCTTCCTTTAATTTACCAAGAAAGTATTCATAATTAATCCGTTCTTGAGCAGCATGCTGGTCAATCATATATAACCCCGCAGGGCTCTGGGCCAAAATATAGGTTCCATGGAGCTGGGCAAGAGGATACATCTCTGGCACCCGTTCTCTTTCCTCTACTTCCTCACTGGCAAGAGAATTCTCCAATACTTCTAGGGCATTAAGTTCCTCAGAAAGATCAGGGGCATCTGCATCAGTTGAAGGAAGATACTCCTCCTGAGGCAGTATTCTTTCTTCGATTTCCTCTGCCGGCTTTGCGGGAACAAAAAAGGTAAAATCCATAGAAGGTTGATATTCATTCCTGGCTGATTGAGAGAAAGAAGTCCCTCTGCCTGTCCCTCTGTCAACTTTAGCTTCTGGTTCAGGAATCAGCTGCTGGCGGTGCCATGCCCTTTTCACTGTTTCCTCTACAAAACCATACAATTCCTGCTCTTTGCTAAATCGCACTTCTAATTTAGATGGATGGACATTCACATCAACAAGACTTGGATCCATATCCAGAGATAATACCACCAATGGATAGCGATTAATAGGAAGCAGGGTATGGTACCCTTTGATGATGCTTTGCACCAACCCCATATTGCGTATATAGCGCCCGTTGATCAAAGTGGAAATATATCCCCGGCCTGCTCTCGTAATTTCCGGTTTCGCCACATAGCCTTTAATCGAAAAATCCAGAGTTTCACCTTCCACCCATACCATATTCCGCGCCACTTGCATACCATAAATTTGGGCAATGACATGAAGGAGCTGTCCATCCCCTGTAGTTTTTAATAGAGATTTGCCATTATGGGTAAAGATAAAGGAAATCTCCGGATGGGAAAGAGAGAGACGGTGTACCAGATCAGATACATTCCCTATTTCCGTTTGGATGGTTTTCATATATTTCAACCGGGCAGGAGTATTGTAAAACAAATCTGAAACAGTGATCTCCGTCCCCCTGGGAAAGGCTGCCGGTTCAAAAAGGGTCTCTTTTCCCCCTGCCACAAGTATTCGTGTTCCTGTTAGAGCTTCTTCCGTTTTACTAATTATTTCAACTCTGGCTACAGCAGCAATACTGGGAAGGGCTTCCCCGCGAAAACCCAGGGTTCGGATATGGGGGAGTTCCCGTACCTTTTTCAATTTGCTAGTAGCATGCCGTTCAAAAGCAAGACGGCAATCAATCTCATCCATTCCACATCCATTATCCCGAATGCGAATAGATTTCAATCCTCCTTCTTCCAAATGAATCTCAATACGGGAACTTCCCGCATCAATGGCATTTTCCACTAACTCTTTCACAACAGAGGAGGGCCGTTCCACCACTTCCCCGGCTGCAATTAAGTTAGCAAGATGTTCATCCATAATTTGAATGGTTGCCAATTGCATCTCCCCCCTTAACGGTTATAGTTGTTTCTTTAATGCAAAAAGGAAATTCATGGCCTCAAGTGGTGTCATATTAATTAAATCTGCTTCCTTTAGTTTTGCAATGATTTTATCTTCTTTCCCATGTCCCTTGCTGGCTTTTTTCGGTTTCTCTTCCAGTTCTCCAAATAAATCAAGCTGTTCTCCCTGAGCTGAAGCCGTTTCTTGCACCACTAGAAGAGAGGCCTGTACATCTCCCTGGGTCAATTCCGACAATAACTGGTGGGCACGGACAATAATTTTGTCTGGCAACCCTGCAATTTCAGCGCAATAAATGCCATAGCTTTTGTCTGCAGGCCCGGCAATTAACTTTCTTAAAAAAATAACCGTATCTCTCACTTCATTAACGGCCATATGATAGTTTTTCAAACGGGTTAAGTTTCCTTCAAGATGGGATAATTCATGATAGTGGGTGGAAACTAGTGTTTTGCAGCCAATTTCATCATGAAGATATTCAATGACGGCCTGGGCAATGCTCATCCCTTCTGTGGTAGAAGTTCCCCGCCCTAATTCATCGATAATGACCAGGCTGTTTGGTGTGGCATTTTTTAATGTCACTTCAATTTCTTTCATTTCGACCATAAAGGTACTCTGGCCCCCTGTTAAATCGTCTGCAGCACCTATGCGGGTGAAAATTCGATCTACAGGTGTAATTGCCCCTTCCTTGGCCGGGATAAAAGAACCGATTTGTGCCATCAGCACCATGAGGGCCACTTGCCTCATATAGGTGCTTTTACCCGCCATATTCGGGCCTGTAATAAGAATAATTTGCTGTTTTTCCGGATCAAGGTCTGTATGGTTGGGCACAAAAGGATCACCTTGCAATACAGCCTCTACCACTGGATGGCGGCCATCCACAATTTTAATAGGGCCTTCATCCTTAATTACAGGACACACATATTGTTTCTCCTGAGCTAAATTTGCAAAGGATTGAAGTACATCCACTGCTGCAACCCTTTCCGCCAGCTTTTGGATCCGCTGTACCTCCCGGGCGATTCGATCCCGAATCTCCACAAACAATTGATACTCTAATTCCGTTCGTTTTTCTTCAGCCTCTAAGATTAGAGATTCTTTCTCCTTTAATTCAGGGGTGACAAACCGCTCCGCATTGGTCAGGGTTTGTTTTCGTTCATATCGCCCTTCAGGCAAGGAAGACAAGTTTGCCTTCGTAATTTCTATGTAATAACCAAAGACTTTGTTATAGCCCACTTTCAAAGAACGGATGCCTGTGGCTTCTCGTTCCTTTCTTTCTAAATTGGCAATCCATTGTTTCCCCTCTGTACCTGCCCTTTTTAATTGATCCAGGTACCCATTATACCCTTCTTTAATCAGGCCTCCTTCTTTTATGGCCAAAGGAGGATCATCCACAATGCCTTTGTCGATAATTTCTACAAGATCTCTGCATTCATCCATCTCCAGGGCCAACTGATGGAGGGCTTCAGAGCGGCCTTCTAAAGCTAAAAGAGCTTCCTTTAAATGGGGAATGGCTTGCAAGGAATGTTTTAATTGCACCAAATCTCGTGCATTTGCGGTGCCGAAGGAAATGCGGGATCCCAATCGCTCCAAATCATACACTTCATCCAACCAGCGGCAAAGGTCATCTCTGCCTAACCATTGGTCAACCAGAGTGCCTACAGCTTCCTGCCGCTTTTGGATTTCTGTGGGAGATAATAATGGCTTGTCTACCCAGCGGCGAAGAAGGCGCCCACCCATCGCTGTTACTGTTCGGTCAAGAAGCCAGAGCAACGATCCCTTCTTCCCTTTATCCCGAATGGTTTCCGTTAATTCCAGATTCCTTCGGGTAAACTGATCCAGCATCATATAGGTTTGCCCTTCATACAAATGAATCCGGTTTAAATGGATCATGGACCGTTTCTGGGTTTCTTCCAGATATATTAATAACCCTTTAATGGCGTATGCCATCTCAATGGTACACATTTTCTCCTGTTTAATTGAGGAAAACCATGATTTTAGCATTGCCTCAGGTTCTCCCTCTATCACAGGTACAGGGCGTTCACAAACAGCAATCCCATACAGGCGAAATTTCTCCACCCAATTGGTTTTGTTTTCTTCATCGCCACGAAGCCAGATGACTTCTGACGGTTGATACTGAATAATTTCATCAAACAATCCAGATCCTGCTCCAGGCATTTCTGTCGCATAAAACTCCCCTGTAGATATATCACAGGCCGCAAGAGCTGTCCCATTCTGTTGGTCATAAAAAGCCAGTAAATAATTATTTTCTTTATCCGTTAATAAACTGCCTTCCATGATTGTCCCTGGTGTCATAACCCGGGTAACTTCCCGGCGAACAACCCCTTTTGCCTGTTTCGGATCTTCTACCTGTTCACAAATGGCGACACGATAGCCTTTTTCAATTAAACGTGAAATATATGATTCGGCAGAATGGTGGGGCACCCCACACATCGGTATTTTTTCTGCTACCCCACCATCCCGCCCAGTCAGGGTAATTTCCAACTCTCGGGAAGCTTTAATGGCATCTTCAAAGAACATTTCATAAAAATCGCCTAAGCGAAAAAAAAGGAAAGCATCGGCGTACCGTGCTTTAATTTCTAAATATTGTTGGATCATTGGAGTGTATTTGGTCATTCTCTTCTCTCCCAAGTTTTCTTTAAAATATTATAACATACCTATGGAATCAGGTAACTTCCACCCTTTGCGAATGTCCTCGTTTTCATCCCATTCCATCCCATCCAACAATGCTTGCTTAAAGGGGTTTAAAAATTTTGCATAACGGTAATAGGAAGGTAAAGCTTCTAAATCTCGCCATAACCTTGGCAACAACTGCATCAATTCATCTTTTTTCCCTTCATAAAAAGCTTCTTGCACACTTGCCTCTTGCAGAGGCAGTTTTCGCAAATTTTTATAATGGAGAGCCAATAATTTAGCCAGAGCAAGGACCCCACGGGTCACCGTAGGAGACACTAGCCAGCTGGGTAAAGTGCGATATTCAAATCCCCCATGGAATTGCCTGCGGAAATCCCCTAAATAACCATACCTGGGCCGGCGTTTGCGAGATTGTTCACTTTCTAAAATAGATAAAGGGAGTGCCAGGTAATTATCAAGAATACGTAAAAATTGAGAGTTTAATTCAATTCGGCTAAAATGAATATGCCCTCCAATCGGATACCCTTCCAGAGGCATTCCTCCTGCTAACCAATGGATATCTGGATTGTTAATTTTACGAGCCCCTAATACCATCGCTACATAAATATTTTTAAATAGTTTTTCAGGTTCAACAGAAGGAGAGGGGCGAAGTTCTGCTAGAGGAAGCTGGGTCTGGGATTCATCGGTACGTAAAATAACCTGGTCACACCCTACCATCCCCCGTCGGGGAAAAAAGTTAGAAGCCATGACAGGTTCACCCTTTTCATCTTTTAGGACAAATTCCGGGTCAGCACCTAGCATAACCTGCTCAGGATGAAGAATAAAATAGGTCTTAATAAAACGTTGCACGCTTTTTACGAAGCGGCGAGCAAGGACTTCATTAAGGTTAACCATGGGGCGAACTTCCAGGATCCTCATTTTCCCTTGCTGATTTACCCCAATAAACACCCCGCCAAAATCAAGGCCTAAGGCATAAATGCTTCGAAGGGCATAATGAACCACTTTACGGATTTCCCGGTTCTTCAGGTCTTGTTCCACTTCTTCGTAATCTTCTTTGAAATTAGTAGGACGATTATGCATCCAAATTTGTTTCCCATTAGAACGGAAAAGCCCCAATACATCCTGTTGAAAAACAAAAGCAAAATACCGACGTAGGGTGGGCGTTCCTCCATCCTGTTTCATAGCAGATGCAACAGGGATTCCATTTAACGATAAAATACGATCGCGATAAATGGGACGAGTTGCACACTGGTATGCTTCAGATCCATTTAAGACTACAGTCCCTCTCTGATTTCCTGATAATCCCCCATTCCCCCATTGGATGACCAATGAGGGTAGGGAAAAGGGAAGCTTGGAACCCGCTTCCATAGGAAAGAAAGAACGGATCCATTCAATGTTTTTTAGTTGATCAGTATTATAAGGATACAAGAGGAAACATGACATACGTACGCTTCCTTTCTATTTCTTAAGGTGAGGAAGATATAGTGTAAAAAAAGAAAAAGGGAGGCCAACCTCCCGTTATACAGGGATGACTGTTCCTTTATCCCCGCATGATTCCTGGATCTAAATCTTCGAAATCTGTTAATTCGTCAAAGTCAACATAAGAGTCATATTTGTAATCGTAGTCGCAAGCATCTGTTACAACAACGCAAAGTTTGGTTTCGCCAAGAACTTCTACCGTGTATTCCCTTTCCACTGTCACTACGATTTTGCCGGATCCTGTCACCTGTGCTTCGATGCAACTAGGCTCTTGAGAGGCATGGGCTGTTACTTCAATATCCCCTTTGCAATTACTGTCATAATATGAAAGAGGAATCACATCTACGAATTTAACTGTTTCTTTTAATACTGTTGTTTCCGTATTGTTATTATAGGAGTACCATATATTCATTTCATAGGACCCGTATACTTCTACAGTTTCTCCCACAAGATCTGCTCGATAAGTGTGATTAATGACCCACGCACCCAGGATTGTCGCTGTTTTGTTATTAGGGGTTACGGTATGAGTCGCTTGTGAAAATTTACGACCTTTCCCACATACCGCTTTTGTAAGGATTTCCCGGACTTGATAGTCTTTATCTGACATGGTTTATTACCACCTCCATACAACGTTTCTGTACAATTGTATGCAGGGCTTTCGTCACGGGTGCAAAAAAAGAAAAGGACAGAAGAAATTTTTCTTTCTTCCGTCCTTTTTTGGAATTAATTGATTAATGTTTATGGTTGGCACAAGAATTTGGCGGAATAGCTTTTTCATATCCTGTGTCATTATATAAAGGGTCTCCCCCTGTTGATACAATCACATTTTTTGATAAGGTATTCCCAATAATACTGGATACTAACTGAAGCAATTCATCAATTTCAATCTGTGTTTGTTTAAATTCTTGCACTACAGGAATAGAGTCCAATTCTTCTTGAATAGCCTCCATTTCCTTTTCTAATGGTGGAATGGCTTCATAATTCCGATTATATTCTAAAGCCACTACTTTTTTTTGTTTTTTCTTTAAATCAGTAATTAATTCTTGCACCCGCATATGAGCACTAATTTTTTTCTCAGCTTGTTTAAAGCGTTCAATTTCTTCAGATTCAGCAATTAAATTAGCGATTTCTCTCGATAATTCAAAAATTCTTTCACGATCTTTCTTATCTGCCATAGTTTACACCCCTACCTTTGTTACCAATTCACCTTTTAAAGTCCAGGTTTGTGGTTCTATTATTTTAACATGAACAATCTTTCCAATGTACTCTTTTCCTGCAGGAAAATGAACAAGTTTATTGGTACGAGTTCTTCCAGAGAGAACATCAGGATTTGTTTTGCTTTCCCCTTCTACCAATACTTCCACAACTTGTCCCCGCAATACTTCGTTTTTCTCCCTACCAATGCGGTTGACTAATTCATTTAAGCGATAGAGGCGCTGTTTCTTTTCTTTCTCTGTCACATCGTCTTCCATCACCGCTGCTGGAGTTCCTACCCTTGGAGAGTAAACAAAAGTATATGCAGCATCATAGCCCACTTCTTCAACGAGAGATAAGGTTTCCTGGAACTGCTCTTCCGTTTCCCCTGGAAAACCCACAATAATATCTGTGGTTAATACTACATCCGGAATGGCTGCTTTAATTTTGCGAACCAATTCCAAATAGTGTTCCCTGGTATATTTTCTTGCCATCCTCTTCAATATTTCAGAGTTGCCAGATTGCACAGGGAGATGAATGTGTTCCATTAAATTGCCCTTTTTCGCCAGCACTTCAATGAGATGGTCATCAAAATCCCGGGGATGGCTAGTGGTAAAACGGACCCGGGGAATGTTAATATGGCGAATCTCTTCCATTAAATCAGCAAAACTATAATTGCGGTCTGTTAAATCTTTCCCATAGGCATTGACATTTTGCCCCAAAAGGGTGACTTCTTGATATCCTTGCCCGGCAAGATCCCTCAATTCTTCTAACACATCTTCAGGGCGGCGGCTTCGTTCTTTCCCCCGGGTATAAGGAACAATACAGTAGGTACAGAATTTATCACATCCATACATAATGTTTACCCAGGCCTTTAACCCATCCTGCCGCACTTTGGGCATCCTTTCCACTACGTCCCCTTCTTTGGACCAAACTTCTACCACCATTTCTTTATTAAAGAGGGCATCCTGCAATAAGTAAGGCAATCTGTGGATATTATGGGTACCAAAAATTAAGTCCACATGGGGATAGCTGCGAAGAATCCGGTTTACCACAGATTCTTCTTGAGACATACACCCACATACTCCCAGAACTAATTCCGGTTTTTCCTTCTTCAAGGCTTTTAACCGGCCAATTTCACCAAATACTTTATCTTCAGCATTTTCCCGAATGGCACAGGTATTAAAAAGGATCACATCAGCTACTTTTTCATCATCAGTAGCAGTATACCCCATTTCCTTAAAAAGACCGATAATGGTTTCGCTATCGTGTTCATTGGCTTGACAGCCATAGGTTCGCAGGTAAAAATGTTTTTCTTTTCCCAGGTTTTTTAAATCTTCGGGGATTTCAGGGAAATCAACAACCTGTATGGCTTCTCTCCCCCTCTTTTTTGCTTCAGTAAGATTAGGGGCGGTAAAAAATTTTGCATAATCCTTCTTCTTTTTGGATTTTAAGTCCACCGAAGAAGATTCTTGATTTGGTTGACGGGAATTCGTCATAACTTCACTTCCTTTTCACTACAATCATCAAACCCATTAAAAGATTATATCATAATTGTTAACCTGAATTCATCGATTTAACATGTATGGACTTAAGCTATGCGCGAAGCAACAGCCTTACGTTGTTGCACTTCCGTTTTTGTTGGAGTTTTCACTTTGTCCTGTTTTGGTTCGATACAGACCCCGCTTTAGTTCAGCCTATCGACTGACGGAATTCATCTCAACCTGAATCATTGGGCTTTTCCCGTAACACAAATCAGATGGAGTTTTCTTGCAGAAAGAGGATAAAATAGATTAAGCTAAAACTATCCTATTTATGCCAAAGGAGGAGAAACCGTTGCAACAACCTAAATCAAAGATTGACGAGCCCTTATTCCATACATTAGATACCCCTGCTGCCTTAAATCTCCTTCAATCAACCCTAATGGGGTTAACAAAGGAAGAAGCAGAAAAAAGAACAGTAACCTATGGCAAAAATGAATTGGAAGCAGGCAAGAGGAAATCCTTGTTGGTGTTATTTTTTGAACAATTTAAAGACATTATGATTATCATTTTACTCATTGCTGCCCTTATATCCGGTTTAACCGGTGAATTTACCGATTCCATCATTATCCTCGTTGTTGTAATCATTAATGCCATTCTAAGCGTTATTCAGGAAACTAAGGCCGAAAAAGCCCTTGATGCCTTGAAGAAAATGTCCTCCCCCTTCGCCAGGGTAAAAAGGGATGGAATGATTAAAGAAGTAAAATCAGAAGATCTGATCCCTGGAGATATTGTCATATTAGAAGCAGGGAATCTGGTTCCTGCAGATATGCGCCTGTTGGAAAGTTACAGTCTGAAAGTAGAAGAAGCAGCACTGACAGGAGAATCTTTGCCTGTAGAAAAAACCACCGAAAAAATAGAAAAAGAAGATCTAGTCATTGGAGACCGAACCAATATGGCCTATTCTAGCAGCAATGTCACCTATGGTCGGGGCATTGGTGTTGTCACAGCCACCGGCATGAATACGGAAGTAGGGAAAATTGCTGGCCATCTAGCGAAGGTAGAGAGCCAGGAAACCCCTCTGCAAAAGAAACTCAAAGAATTAAGCAAATATTTAACCATCGGAATTATTATCATTTCTATTGTAATTTTCGCAGTTGGAGTCCTTAATGGACGAGACTATTTGGAAATGTTTTTAACGGCCATTAGTATTGCTGTTGCAGCCATTCCTGAAGGATTGCCTGCTGTCATCACCATTGTTCTGGCCCTTGGGGTACAAAAAATGGCGAAACGGAATGCCATTGTACGGAAGCTTTCCGCCGTAGAAACCCTGGGAAGCACACAGATTATTTGTTCGGACAAAACAGGCACCTTAACGCAAAACCGCATGACGGTAAAAGAAGTGTATCTGGAAGGCCAGCAAATCCATGCTGATGAATTAAAAGAAAAAAACCCAGGAATGGTACTATTTACCCGTTCTATAGTGTTATGTAACGATTCTCAATTAAACCATGATGAAACAGCCACAGAGCCCTTCCTGGGAGACCCAACGGAAACGGCACTGGCCAGCTTTGGTTTAAACAAAGGATTTTCCAAGGAAGAATTGGAACGTATATTCCCCCGTATCGGGGAAATTCCCTTTGATTCTGATCGGAAACTAATGACAACCATCCATACCTTCCCTGACAGTAAGAAAGTTATCACTAAAGGGGCACCTGACGTTTTGCTTGGCCAGTGTACCCACGTTTTTCTTAATGGAAACCCTGAGCCCATCAATCCGGAACTGGGGAACAGCATTCAGGATGCCAACAAAGCCATGGCTGCAAAAGCCCTGCGGGTGCTTGCGGTGGCGTTTAAAGAAATAGATGCCATCCCTTCTTCACTTACTTCCGAAGAGGTTGAAAACAATCTAGTCTTTTTAGGCCTAGTGGGCATGATTGACCCGCCAAGAGAAGAGGCAAAAGAATCCGTTCGGGTTTGTATGGATGCAGGCATACGCCCCATTATGATTACAGGTGACCATAAAGATACAGCAACAGCCATCGCTAAAGAACTAAACATCATTAAAGAAGAACGTGAAGTGATCACAGGCATTGAACTCAATAGCCTGTCTGATGAAGAATTTAATGAAAATGTGCAAAACTATTCCGTTTATGCCAGGGTGTCCCCGGAACATAAAGTACGAATCGTAAACGCCTGGAAAAAACATGAAAAAGTCGTAGCCATGACAGGAGACGGGGTCAATGATGCCCCCGCCTTAAAAGCCTCGGATATTGGGATTGGCATGGGGATTACCGGTACGGAAGTGGCAAAAGGAGCATCCAACATTGTACTGGCCGATGACAATTTTGCCACCATCGTTGTGGCTGTTGAAGAAGGCCGAAAAGTCTACAACAATATGCGCCGGGCCATTCAATTCTTGCTTTCATCTAACTTAGGGGAAATCCTCACCCTCTTTATTGGTACCATGTTAGGCTGGACTGTCTTGCTTCCTATACATATTTTATGGGTAAACTTAATTACCGACACTCTTCCTGCGTTAGCCCTTGGCGTAGAAAAAGGGTCAAAAGATATTATGAAACAAAAACCGAGAAAAGCGAAAGCAAGTTTCTTCTCCGATCGGGTTGGATTGAATATCATTGTACAGGGAATGTTTAAAGGATTGCTAACCCTACTCACCTTTTATTTAGGATATACTCTCTACTCAGAAGAAATCGCAATTACCATGACTTTTATGACATTAGGATTAATTCAACTCTTTCACTCCCTGAATGTCAGATCCAACACCCAATCCATCTTTAAACTTGGACTTTTTACCAACCCAACTATAATTGGCGCCATTATCATCGGTGCTGTCCTGCAGGTCATTGTTATTTTCGTTCCATTCTTGAGGGATTTGTTCAAAGTAGAATGGTTAAACGTAGAACAATGGGCCATTGTATTGTTAGCGTCCATTGCCATTATTCCTATTGTGGAAATTGGCAAAATGGTATTGAATTTCAAACACCGTCATGAAAAAGAAGCATAAAAGAAAGGCACCGGAAAACCGGTGCCTTATTATGATTAATATACAACCCCTAAAACATAATGGATATTTTCAAAAGCGTGGTAATAATCGTTACGGCCCATAAAATATTTCTCCTCAATCTCTTTAGGGGTTAAATGTTCATAGATTAACAATCCTGATTTTTCTAAATCAGATTCAAGTATCCTGTATTCATACCCTGTTTTCATGGGTTCTCCCGCTGTTTTCGCCATACCTACCATATGCTGGACTCTAGCTGTTGTTTTCATTGAATCGAAAATATCAGGGTCTGGATAATCAAAAACAATGGAACTTCCTTTTGGGGCAATGCTGGCAATTTCTTTAAAAACGTTAACGATTTCCTCTCTGGTTAAATATAAGTAACCCCTAACCAGCTAAAAAAAGTAAGTTCATTGGGATTATAACCAACTTCAAGGAGCTTTTCTTTAAAATTATCTTTCGTAAAATCAACAGATACAAAAGTCAAAGAAGATGGAATTTCCCACCTTAACTCCTGAATTCTCTTAATTTTATCCTCCTGAGTTGCAGGGTGATCTACTTCAAACACATGAAGTTTTTTTAGCAATTCTGGATTTCTAAAGGCAAAGGTATCGTAACCTGCCCCTAGAATGACATATTGCTTTACACCCAGCATTAGAGCATTTTCCAACATATCTTCTGTATATCTGCTTCTGGCAATGGTTGTGGGGACAATTTGGGTTTGCATCACCCATTTTAATGCTTCCTGTTCATCTGGATAGAGATGGGCTTCATTAGGGTTAAAAACCTTAATCCCTGCCGCCAGGTTTTGAGCAATAAAATTAAATTCATCATCTTTAATGATTTTGCGAGCTAAATAATCGTCAAAAATCTTCGGTTCATCATACATGGAGTGATAGGCACGGGCAAAAGCAGCCACTAAGGCAGATACACTGGCTTGATTCTGTTGCATAAAAATATCCCCCTAACAAATTATAAAATTAACTATTGACAACTATAAATAATTGTGGTATAATGATAAATTATTGTTTAGTAATTATATATTTTAGTTCGATCAATCATTTTTGTCAATTCAAAAACTAAACCCCATGACTTCTCATGGGGTTTTTTTAGCAGATAAGAATTTATAAATTTTATCTTATCTGCATAAGTGCAACTAAGGCTATCGCCTGCGCCTAAAGGCTTGGCGCTAGCCAAGTTTTCTTTATTAACAACAAGCCTTCCGAAGTTTTTTCGGAAGGCTTTTATAAAAGGGGGAGGTACTTGATTTATGTGATGATTAAATTTTAAAATTCGTAAATGAAATTTAAATGAAAATACACCAATCCTTTCTTAGTCATTATTTAGCAACCATATTTTTTAGCTCCTGAGCAATAATAATTGTACGCCCTGAAACTCTGGAGGTGAAAAAATGACGAATAATCACGATATTTTTCGAAACAAGCGAGACTTTGCACGGGAGGAATTCGCCACGGAATTGTATAAACCTGCTGGTACTCCTCGCTCCCGAGAAGCCCATGCCCAAAAAAACCAACAATCCTCACACTTGAATGATGGCATTAAAGGGGTTAAAGTCTCTTTCCGGAAAAAAGCGGGATCTCCAGAAAAGTAACGGGCATAAAATAGGAGGAGTGCTCTGGTGCACCCCTCCCTTTATATGGTTCCCAGCCTTTTTCCTACTCTCGCAAAGGATTGGAGGGCTTGCTTTAAATCGTCCTGGGTATGACATGCCGAGACAATAGTTCTTAAGCGAGCCTTCCCTTTTGCTACCATAGGAAAAAGGATTTCCTGGGTGTAGACCCCCTCTCCCAAAAGAATAGTGGAAAATTCTCTTGCTTTATTTTCATCCCCAATCATCACGGGAATGATCGGCGTTTCCGACTTTCCAGTATCAAAACCCAAATCCATTAATCCCTTACGGAAGAAGTGAGTATTTTCCCACAATGCCTGTATCCGTTCCGGTTCCTCATGCAATAACTGCAATGCTTTTCTACAGGAAGCAACCACAGAAGGTGGAAGAGAAGTAGTAAATAAAAAGGGACGGGCTACGTTACGCAACATGGTACAAAACTCTTTTGATGAAGCTACATAACCTCCTAATATCCCTATGGCTTTAGATAATGTCCCTACCTGGATATCTACGTTCCCCTGCGATCCATAATAGTCCACTGTTCCCCGGCCATTTTTCCCTATGACCCCGCTAGCATGAGCATCATCCACCATTACCATGGCACCATATTCCTTTGCCAGAGACACAATTTCCGGCAGGCTGGCAATATCTCCATCCATGGAAAAAACCCCATCAGTGACAATGAGCTTTCGTTTATAAGAGCGATGTTCTTCCAGAGCCTTTCGTAAATCAACCATATCCTTATGTTTATAAATTCTTTTTTTCACCCCGGACAGGCGAATCCCGTCAATAATGGAAGCGTGATTCAATTCATCACTAATGACCACATCTTCTTCTCCTAATAATGTAGTTACCGCCCCTACATTAGCAGTAAAACCCGAAGGAAAGAGAACAGCATCTTCCGTTCCTTTAAATGTGGCCAGTTCCTCCTCTAGCTTCACATGAATATCAAAGGTACCAGCAATGGCCCGCACAGAGGCTGTACCTGCCCCATACTCTTTAATTGCTTTTATCGCCGCATCTTTCATGGCCGGATGATTGGCTAGCCCTAAATAATTATTGGAACTCAATTGGATAATTTTCTGACCCTGAATCATCACTTGATGGTCCTGCGGACCTTTAATTACAGGCATTTTTCTCCCCCTCCTTTTATTCCCTTTTAGACATGTATTCGCAAAAAAGAGGGATTAAGCCATTTTTATAAAAAGTTTTTCCGCCATTTATGATAGGATTATTAAAGAAAAGAAACCACGAAGAGGAAGAAAATCATGAACTATATCACAATGGAATCCATAACGAAATCCTATGGCATAAAAAATTTATTTAATAAACTTTCCTTTGGCATTCAAGAAGGGGATCGCATCGGCCTGGTAGGTGTGAATGGGACGGGAAAATCTACCCTTCTCAAAATGGTAGCCGGATTAATCGAACCTGACAGCGGAACCAGAACGGTAAACAGCCAAATTATTATTGAATACTTAGCGCAAAACCCCGACTTCCATGAAAAAGGAACGGTGCTGGATCAAATCTTTACAGGAACAACACCACTCATACAAACCATCAAAGAGTATGAAGAAACTCTAGAGCTTTTAAATAAGGATCCACATAATACTCAACTGCAAAAAAGGTTTAGCCATCTCACAGAACGAATGGATGCATTAGAGGCCTGGGACCTTGAAACCAATGCGAAATCCATCTTAACCCGCCTTGGCATCACCAATTTTACTGACCCTATCCAACACCTATCAGGGGGACAACGAAAACGCATTGCCATGGCTAAAGCCTTAATCAACCCTGCTGATTTGCTGATTTTGGATGAACCTACTAACCATATTGACCATGAAACCGTGGAATGGTTAGAAAATTATCTTTCCCATTTTAAAGGGGCTCTCTTACTGATTACCCACGATCGTTATTTCTTGGATCGGGTCGTCAATCATATCATTGAACTGGACCATGGCAATCTGTATGAATATGAAGGGAACTATAGCACTTTTCTTGAGAACATGGCCCAGCGCCTGGAACAGGAAAGGGCTTCCCAAGATAAACTGCAAAATTTATTGCGCCGTGAATTAGCCTGGTTGCGCCGCGGGGCAAAAGCCCGCACAACAAAACAAAAAGCACGCATTGACCGCATAGAAAAACTGCAAGATGGCCCGGAAAAACGGATGGAGGACACCATAGAATTCGGGCTAAAAACTAGCCGCCTTGGCAAAAAAATTCTGGAGTTAGATGGTATTTCCGCCACTTATCAAGATAGAGTGCTTTTTCATGACTTTAGCTATATTGCCGTTCCAGAAGACCGTATCGGCATTGTAGGCCCAAATGGCAGCGGAAAATCAACCCTGTTAAAAATCATGACCAGGGAATTGCCTCCAGCTTCCGGAACCGTCACCCTGGGTGAAACGGTTAAATTCGGCTATTATAAACAGGAAAACGAAGAACTGGATGGTTCTATACGTGTTATCGATTATATAAAAGAAGCAGGCCATGTCATTCACTTATCGGATAGCAAAACCCTTTCTGCATCACAACTATTAGAACGGTTCTTATTTCCTCCTGCATTGCAATGGTCAACCATTGACCGATTATCCGGTGGGGAAAAACGGCGCTTGTATTTATTGCGGGTATTAATGGGAGAGCCCAATGTATTATTCCTGGATGAACCCACAAACGATTTGGATATTCAAACCTTATCCATCCTGGAGGATTTCCTGGAACAATTCCCCGGCGTAGTCTATGTCGTATCCCATGATCGTTATTTTCTTGATCGCACTGTGGATGAACTCTTTGTTTTTGCAGATGGGAACCTAAATACGTTCACCGGAAATTATAGCGATTATCTTGAGAAAAAACGCACAGAGGCCAAACCCCTCCCCTCTCCTCCTTCTGAACAGAAACATGAACCTGCAGGCGAAAAAGGGAAAAAAACAAAAACAAAATTGTCTTTTAAAGAACAACGGGAATTCGATTCCATTGAAGATGAAATTGCAGAGTTGGAAGAAAAATTGGTGCAATTAGATGAGGAAATGGGGAAATACGCTAATGATTATGTAAAACTGCAGGAATTAACCCGGGAAAAAGAGACCACAGAGGAAACACTAGAGACGAAAATTGAACGCTGGTCAGTGCTCAATATGATGGTAGAAGAATTCAAAAAAAATTAGAAAAAACCCGATTATATAAGGTAATAGAGATGTAAAATATATTTGACATCCCTATTACCTTATTTTATAATCAAGGTGTAAAAAGTCTTTTACATCCTATTAAGGAAGAGGTGGGGTACTATTGCGAAATCGCATTAAAGAATACAGAGAGATTAAAAATATTTCACAAGGTAAATTAGCGGAATTATGTAATGTCAGTAGACAGACTATTAATGCGATTGAAAATGATAAATATGATCCAAGTTTACAATTAGCCTTCGAACTTGCAAAACAATTAGCAGTTAGAGTAGATGAATTATTTTTATATGAAGGGATGGGGAAGAAATGAAAACTCGAACAATTGGTGGAATCATTTTTGGAGCTCTTACTTTAATTATAATTGGGTTTACTATTTATAGAATTATTATCGGAAAAGATGTAGGTTTTAATGAAATAATCCCTATTGCCATGGCTTTGAGTATGTTCTTCTCTTCAATTACTTGGGGAACAAAGAAAAATAATGATGGTATATTTCAAGATGAAGAATTAGGAAGAGTAATTACAGAAAAAAGCTCAAAAATAAGTTACTTTGTTTTAACTGCTTTTATATTAGGTGCAGTTATAGCAGATGAATTAATTAATGGGACGGTAAATTTGTTTTTATTGGTTTTGTTGGCATTATCAATTATTATTTTACCTATTATTGAGTTTTTAGTTATTAACGGTACTCATATTATTCACTCCTTGTATCTATTTAAAATGGGACTAAAAACTAAAGGTTACATCAGCATCTAAAGCGAGATCGAGGAAAGTAACAGCACCAGCTGTTTCAGCGCCTTCAACTAAATCCTCTTGTTTAATGGAATACAGATCAATAGTCATTTGGCAAACAATCATTTTAACACCTACCTCTTTTGCCATCTCAATTAAATCGGGAATTGCAGGAACATTTCCTTTATCTAAGGCTTCATCCATTCCCTCTCTTCCTTCTGGTTTAGGAAGATTCTTATACATCTCTTTATGGATTAAATTCACTGCATCAAAGGTGAAAAAGATAGTCACCTCTGTTTCCATTGCAGCCGCTGCGGAAGCGATATTAAATACTTTATAAGCGTCAAAAATCCCACTATTGCTAGCCAAAATTACCATTTTCTTTGACAAATTAGCCACCTCCATCACTTATTATACATATACCCGTACAGGTATATATTTATTAAAAAAAAAGAGAATTATTCCCCAAAGGCAACTACCTTACGGTCTTATTATAAAAAAACCCCGCTATGATCATCCATAGCGGGGTTTGCAATATTAATTACATGAATTCGCTTACTAATTTATTGAAGTATTCTTCATCTAATTTAAGATCTTGTTTAACAAGAGGCTCTTTTTTGAAGCCTTTAACAAGATTTTCATAAGAATCCCGTTCAGTGTTTTGATAAATCAAACCACTTACGAATCCATCATTTTCCATTAATACCCGCATAGCGGCAATACGGTCATGAGGATCGTATCCTTCAATTTCATCAAGGCTCTTCACATTTTCTTTATACCAGTCATAAGTGTTCACTTTGTTAAAGGTTACACATGGGCTGAATACAACAACAAGGGAAAATCCTTTATGTTGGATTGCTTTTTCAATAATGTCAGTCATGCCTTTTAAATCACTGGACATGGTTTGGGCAACAAAAGTCGCACCTGCAGAAATCGCCAATTGAATTGGAGAAAGAGGCGGTTCAATAGACCCTTTTGGGGTAGATTTTGTCACAAAACCAATGTCAGATAATGGTGAAGTTTGGCCTTTAGTTAAACCATAAATTTGGTTGTCCATTACGATATAAGTAATGTCCATATTGCGGCGGATTGAATGAATGGTATGGTTGGTCCCAATTGCAAAACCATCTCCATCCCCACCAGCAGCGATAACAGTTAAGTCACGGTTCGCCATTTTAACACCCTGTGCAATAGGAAGAGCGCGTCCGTGGATACTATGAATACCATAAGCATTAATATATCCAGAAATTCGGCCAGAACATCCAATCCCGGAGATTACTGCTACTTCTTCTGGTTCTTTACCAAGATTAGCTACAGCACGTTGAATGGAAGCTTGTACAGAATAGTCTCCACAACCCGGGCACCAGTTTGGCTTTACACTGTTACGGAAATCTTTGAAGGTCGCCATTCTACAACAACTCCTTAACTCTGTTATAAACTTCAGAAGGTAGGAACGGGTTACCGTCGTATTTCAGAACACTAGAAATTTTATCAGCCATACCTACACGGAGTTTAATTTGGTCAGTAAGTTGACCAGTAGCATTATGCTCCACAACGATAACTTTCTTTGCTTTTTCCATTAAAGGTTTCATTTCTTCAACAGGGAACGGATAGATTAAGCGTACATGGGCTTGATTAGTTTTAATGCCTTCCGCCTCAAAACGTTCTCTTGATTCTTCAATAGTTCCTCGAGTACTGCCCATACCCACAATCAATACATCAGCATCTTCATATTTAGTATCAGCTAACACAGGATTTGGGAATTTAAGATTGTTCAATTTATTTAAGCGTTTATTCATTTGTTTAACGCGAATAATCGGATCTTCAGTAGGACGGCCAATTTCATTATGTTCTACCCCGGTCATGTGGTGAATACCATTCTTTTGTCCAGGAATAACACGTGGAGAAATACCGTCTTCAGTAACTTCATAACGTTTGAACATTTCGCCTTCTGGTTTTGGAACTTCATTACCAGGCAAGAGTTTGCCACGGCGAATTTCAACTTTGCTAAGATCAATTGGTTCAACAGTTTGTTTACCGAGAGAGAGTTGCAAATCAGTAATTAAGATAACAGGAACCTGGAATTCTTCTGCAATGTTAAATGCTTCAGCAGAATCATAGAATGCTTCTTCAACTGTACTTGGTGCAATAACCACTTTAGGAATTTCACCGTGAGTGGAGTAAATCATTGCATTTACGTCAGATTGTTCTGTTTTAGTAGGCATCCCGGTAGATGGACCCCCACGCTGAGTATTAACAATAACAATTGGCGTTTCAGTTTCACCTGCAAGACCAATTGCTTCAGTTTTAAGAGAAAGCCCTGGGCCAGAAGAAGCGGTAATTGTACGAACACCTGCATAGTTGGCGCCAATAGCCATAGTAATCGCTGCAATTTCATCTTCTGTTTGAATTACAGTACCGCCAAGATCTGGCAATTTTTTAACAAGGTACTCCATAATTTCAGAAGATGGTGTAATCGGATAAGCGGACATAAAACGACATCCCCCTGCAATAGCACCCATAGCAATTGCATCGTTCCCGATTAAGTACATTCTTTTCTTGCCATCAGCTGGTTGAAGTTCAAAGTCAGTTAAAACGCCAGCTTCTTTTTTCACATATTCAGCACCGCGGGAAATGGCTTCCATGTTTTTGTCAACCACTTTTTGTCCTTTTTTGCCGAATAATTCAGTTACAACTTCAGTAAAAGATTCAAGAGGCAAACCAAGAAGAGCGATTGAAGCCCCAATGGCTACCATGTTTTTCATCAATGAAGTTCCAAGTTCTTCTGCGATTTCCGTAAATGGTACCGCATACATCCGTACATTCATACCCTCTGGAGCTTTTGGATTAAACTTGCTGTCGGCAACAATAACACCGCCATGACGTAGCTCTGGGCTGTTTACATCGATGGTTTCTTGGTCGAAAGCGACAAGAATATCCAAAGTGTCGGAAATTGCAGTTCTTGGTTTAGTGCTTACGCGAATCTTGTTGCTAGTATGGCCACCCTTAATACGGGATGAGAAATGGCGATAACCATAAAGGTAATAACCAAGCCGGTTTAATGCAATTGCAAAAATTTCCCCCGTACTGTCGATCCCTTCACCTTGCTGTCCTCCAACTTTCCATGAAAGTTGATCAATCATTAACTCCACCCCTTTAAATTCAATCGTTGGATTGATTTCTGCGAGATTTATGTATTCCCATTTTATAAATATGAACAAATTGTGTCTCTAAACAGTTCTCATTGTAGTCCTCATTTTTAAAAAATGCAACCCTTGTCTTAATATTTCCGAAACAATTTTAAAATTTGTTTAATACCTCTAAATAGACCCTATTCCAATTGCCCCAGAACCATTTTTCGATCTGTGCCGGGGTAAAATATTGGGAAAGCACTTCCTGAAGATGGAGATAATCCCCTTGATTCTCTAAGCGATGAATCGTGTCATCGATTCCATCAAAATCAGAGCCAAAAGCCAAATGATCCTCTCCCCCAAGTGCAAGCAGGTGTTCTATATGTTTAAGAAAATCTGTTATAGTAACCTGTTCCTTTTTGCACACAAAGATTGGAACAAAGGTCAGACCAATCACCCCTCCTTTAGAAATGAGCATGCGAATTTGATCATCCGTTAAGTTTCGTGGATGATCACAAATAGCCCGACAATTTGAATGACTAGCAATAAATGGTTGAGAATTAAGCTTCGCCACTTCCCAAAAACCTGGTTCACCAAGATGGGAAACGTCTACAACAATCCCCAATCGATTCGCTTCCCTGATAATTTCTCTACCGAATCTGGATAATCCTGCAGGTATTTTTTCTCCGCATCCATCAGCTGCTTCATTGCGGTAATTCCACGTTAAACCTATAGAACGAACCCCTAAGCGGTACAGAATTCTTAAGTATTCCAGGGATCCCTCCAGGGCATCTGCCCCCTCCAGGGATAAAAGCCCACCCCGTTTTCCTGAATTCTTTAGCTTTAGTAAGTCATTCCCACTCAATATAGGAACCATATGGGATTGATCCTTTATAATTTTTTCATAAAAGAGATCTACCATACTTAATGCTGTAGAAAACCGTTGGGACCCTTTCACTTTTTCCGGGATATATATGGCAAAGGTCTGTACTTGAACATTAGCCTTGTTCATGTTATGGAAATGAACCTGCAATGATACATGCTCATCATAAAAATTGCACTCTTCCTTTTCCCATAATTTCCACAATACGTCACAATGCCCATCAAAAATTTTCATCCTATTCACCCCTAAAAATTCGATCTAAAAAACTGTTCATATAAATAAGAATGCCTGTTTATTCCTTGAGGGAATAAAACAGGCTTATCTTTTAGACATGCAATTGTTTTAAAAATGACTACCTTGGTTCTACAATTAATTTGATTGCTGTACGTTCTTCCCCGTCAATTAAGATGTCTGTAAAGGCAGGAATACAAATTAAATCAACCCCACTGGGAGCTACAAATCCTCGTGCAATGGCAACTGCCTTAATTGCCTGGTTAAGCGCCCCTGCGCCAATTGCCTGCAATTCAGCCGCACCCCGTTCGCGGAGAACCCCGGCGAGAGCACCAGCCACAGAATTAGGATTAGACTTTGCTGAAACTTTTAATACTTCCATCTTTTTGACCTCCTTGGATAGATTGATAATTACCACTTCCAATTTATTCAGCCGGGATTAAAAACATTCCTGGGATCGCTAAGGAGTTGAGGGAAGATTCGAAATATTCTGTTGTATCGCTTCTATTATTCCATAAAAAGATGATCATCGTCAATCAAAATGCGTTTAATTCCCGTTGCACGGCCTGTTTTTTTCTCTAATATGATGAATACCCCGTTAATTTGAGGAGAATTGTTTGCTACCTCAAAGCGAACGGGCAACCCTGTTAGGAATTTTTTTATAACCGCCTCTTTTTCCATCCCCAGAATGCTGTTGCGAGGCCCACACATTCCCACATCGGTAAGATAAGCCGTTCCTCCAGGAAGAATTCGTTCATCGGCGGTTTGTACATGGGTATGAGTTCCAACTACTGCACTAACCTTCCCATCTAAATACCAGGCTAAAGACTGCTTTTCAGAAGTAGCCTCCCCATGAAAATCAACAAATATATAAGATGTTCTTTTACGAATGGTTTCAACAAGAGCAGAAGCCTTAGCAAAAGGGCATTCTGCAGGAGGCAAAAAGGTTCTCCCCTGCAAATTAATAACTGCTAATTCTTCCCCTGAAGGAGTTTTCACATAGGTATATCCCCTTCCCGGTACCCCATCAGCAAAATTAGCGGGACGGACAATTTTGGTATCTTCATCGATGAAATCAAAGACCTCTTTATTATCAAAGGTATGGTTACCCATAGTAATCGCCCCTACACCTAACTCATAAAACTGTCGGGCAATTTTTTGGGTAATGCCACGTCCTGAAGCTGCATTTTCTCCATTTATTACCACCGCATCCGGGTTATACTTCTTTTTTAACAAGGGAAGCACTTTTTGTAAGGCCTCCCTGCCTACTTGGCCAACAATATCACCTAAAAATAAAAGTTTCATGTTTTATCCACCTTGTTATCACAACAAAAGCTTCTGCCGATAAACGGAGAAGCTTTTGCGATGTTATTTTGCATATTCAACTGCTCTCGTTTCCCGAACCACCGTAACTTTAATATGTCCAGGATAGTCAAGCTCATTTTCGATCTTTTTGGTAATATCTCGAGCCAAGCGATGAGCTTCAATATCATCAATTTGGTCAGGTTTTACCATAATCCGTATTTCTCGTCCCGCTTGAATTGCATAAGATTTTTCTACTCCTTCAAAGGATTCAGAAATTTCCTCAAGCTTTTCAAGTCGGCGAATATAGGTTTCTAATGTTTCACGACGTGCTCCTGGCCGTGCTGCAGATAAAGCATCAGCAGCTGCAACCAGCATAGAAATAACAGAAGTTGGTTCCGTGTCCCCGTGATGGGATGCAATCCCATTAATTACAACCGGATGTTCTTTATACTTTTTCGCAATTTCTACGCCAATTTCAACATGGGAGCCTTCAACCTCATGGTCAATGGCTTTCCCAATGTCATGCAACAAACCTGCTCGTTTAGCAAGAAGTTGGTCTTCTCCAAGCTCTGCAGCCATTAAACCGCAAAGGTGAGAGACTTCGATGGAATGTTTTAAAACATTTTGTCCATAACTTGTACGATATTTCAATCGCCCGAGAATTTTAATTAAATCAGGATGTAATCCATGAATCCCCGTTTCAAAAGAGGCTTGTTCACCATACTCTCGAATCCGTTCATCCACTTCCCGACGGGCTTTTTCTACCATTTCTTCAATACGTGCCGGATGAATCCGACCGTCTGCTACTAGCTTCTCCAGTGCGGTCCGCGCTATTTCACGGCGGACAGGATCAAATCCAGACAGAATAACAGCTTCCGGCGTGTCATCTATAATCAGATCGATACCCGTTAAGGTTTCAAGTGCACGAATATTCCGGCCTTCCCGTCCGATAATCCGTCCCTTCATTTCATCATTAGGGAGGGCAACAACGGAAACAGTGGTTTCAGCCACGTGATCAGCTGCACAACGCTGAATAGATGTGGTGATAATCTCACGGGCTTTCTTATCCGCTTCTTCCTTGGCTTTCTGCTCTATTTCCTTGGCCAATAAACTGGCTTCATGACGAACTTCAACTTCTACCTGGTTTAGGATATGTTCACGGGCTTCATCCCTTGTCAGGCCGGAAATACGTTCTAATTCAGTTTCCTGCTCTTTTAATAGTTCTTCTGCCCGGGTATGCATTTCTGATACAGTTAATTCACGCCGATCAAGATCAGCTTCTCTGCGTTCGTATAATTCCATTTTCCGGTCCAGGGATTCTTCTTTTTGAAGGACCCGCTTTTCCAGTCTTTGAATTTCGTTCCGCCTTTCGCGTGATTCCTTTTCTGCATCTGTCCGCAGTTTATGCACTTCATCTTTCGCTTCAAGGACGGTTTCTTTTTTCAGTGCTTCAGCATCTTTATGTGCCTGTTCAACAATGTTCTTGGCGGCTGTTTCAGCACTAGAAATCTTCGCTTCTGCTAAAGATTTACGTACGAGATAACCGATTCCCGCTCCGACCACCAGAGATGCAAGAGCAACAACTAGAATGATAAATAAATCCATTTCGTTTCACCTCCTTGCATCTGAGGTTAATTTTAAAATTTTTAACTTACTCGGATTGTTTCGGGTTACATAAGATTTCCTGTTTTTGCATAAAATCGAGTTTACATCGATCATCGGAAAAATAAAAACCCATTTGTAACTGTTTTCATTCATTAGCTTACACAAAGGATTTACCTGCACTACAATTATGCAGTATCCAGATTTTATTGTGCCATTATTGATAACGATTGTCAAGAATAGCCATAGGTTGGAATATGCTGCAAGGGTCTGTATCAGTCTATATGACCAATCTGTATCAGTGAATCTTTCAACTGTTCTAAGACAGAGGCAATCACTTCATAAGCAAAACCTTTCCGTTGCAGAAAAGGACCTACTTTATTTCTCATTTCCATCCCCGTAGAGAAAACGGGGCGAGGATATTTTTTCAATACAATCTTTTTTGCAGCTTCTAACTCTTCGAAATAACTTATTTCATGTAAAGCTTCATCTATTATATTAGAATCCACCCCTTTCCTATTTAATTCATTACGCAATAAATTTCTTCCTCTTGGTTTTAAATGCATTCGTTCCATAACCCACTGATGAGCAAACTGATGGTCATCTAAATAATGTTTATCCCGAAAAGTTTGACAAACCTGATTAATAGTGTCATCAGTAAACCCTTTCTCATACAAATGTTTTATTAGCTCCATTTCTGTACGGGGACGAATCCCCAAATACCGAATGCCGTAATATTCAGCTCGCTTCACTTCGTCTGCCAAAAGCAACTCTTCTAAATCTTGCTCAGAAATCCTTTTTCCTTTTATTAACCTATATTTAACAATTATATCCTCATGGACGGCAAAACCATACTCATCATTTAGAAAAACATTGATACGGTGGGGGTTTTTTTTCTGTCTTTCTAATCGAGTAATTTCCTTTTCCATTTCTTCACTTCCCTGGTTTTGTACAATCTAATCTTTTGTGCGAAAAAAGAGCATCAAGGAAATTTCCTGATGCTCTTTCTCCTATTATTCAAAATCTAGCATAAATGCTTCTTCATCATCATTGATTGGTTCTGCAGAAACACTTTCACCTAATTTATAATACTCACGAATTTTCTCTTCAATAGCCGCCGTGATATCCGGGTGTTCTTTTAAGAAAGTCTTTGCGTTTTCCCGGCCCTGGCCTAATCTTTCATCATTAAATGAATACCAGGCGCCACTTTTATTCACCACATCGATGTCTGCACCAATATCGAGAAGGCTTCCTTCTTTTGAAATACCTTCTCCGTACATAATATCTACTTCACAAGTTTTAAATGGGGGAGCCACTTTATTCTTCACTACTTTAATTTTGGTGCGGTTTCCTACCATTTCATTGCCTTGTTTAATCGTTTCTGTACGGCGAACATCTAAGCGAACCGAAGAATAGAACTTAAGGGCACGCCCTCCCGGAGTGGTCTCAGGATTTCCAAACATAACACCAACTTTTTCCCGCAATTGGTTAATAAAGACAGCGATGGTTTTGGACTTATTAATGGCCCCTGCTAATTTTCGCAGAGCTTGAGACATTAAGCGGGCCTGTAATCCTACATGGGAATCTCCCATATCCCCTTCAATTTCTGCTTTTGGCACCAATGCAGCTACAGAGTCTACAACTACAATATCTACAGCCCCAGAACGTACAAGAGCTTCCGCAATTTCCAAAGCCTGTTCCCCTGTGTCTGGTTGAGATAACAATAATTCATCAATATTTACACCTAAATTACGTGCATAAACCGGATCAAGAGCATGTTCCGCGTCAATAAATGCTGCAGTGCCGCCTGTTTTTTGTACTTCAGCAATGGCATGTAAGGCCACTGTTGTTTTACCAGAGGATTCTGGTCCATAAATTTCAATAATTCTGCCTCGTGGATATCCACCAATGCCAAGAGCAATATCTAGTGCAATGGATCCACTGGATACAGTGGAAATCTGATGATTCTCAGCCATTTCACCCAATTTCATAATTGAACCTTTGCCAAATTGTTTTTCAATTTGGCGCAATGCCATATCTAAAGCAGCTTTGCGATCGGACAAAGCTATCGCTCCCTTCAATTAACTATCAACTTGTACATCTTTAAAACCTATTCTACCTTTTTTTCATTCCTTTGCCAAGGTTTATTTGCGAACATTTATTCGCTTGAATGTTTTATTTCCAATTTTTGTAACATAAATTGTTAACCAATAATAAATATTTTGTTGACAATTATCCCTCTCTTTTTTAAGCTAAATAATGTAAACCTTAATTTTATATAGGTTAACAAATAGCAAAAAGGAGACGCATAAGGAATCATGTTAAAAGGAATTTTTATTTCAGGTACTGATACAGGAGTTGGCAAGACCCTTGTAACAGCTTATTTAACTGCTCTCTTAATAGAAGAAAAAATTGATGCGATTCCTTATAAACCCATACAAAGCGGGGCGCTAAATACCCCCCAGGGATTAATCGCAGAAGATGTAGAAGTCTATCGCAAAGTACTGGAATTGAGAGATAAGCAAGAAAAATATTGTTCCTATGCTTTCGAAGCTCCCCTCTCTCCCCATTTAGCAGCAAATAAAGCCGGGGTTTCCATCTCGTTAACTAAAATCCAAAACCATTTTAATGAACTGCAACAACAGCATGAGTTCATTGTTGTAGAAGGTGCTGGAGGCCTTGCTGTGCCTTTAATAGCAGAAAGAGATCAAGTAATTTTGACAGCAGAATTAATTAAGAAATTAAATCTTCCATTAATTATTGTCACCCATCCAGGGTTAGGGACAATCAATCATACATTATTAACTGTTGCCTATGCAAAATCCCTGGAGATTCCAATCCTGGGAATCATCATGAATCGATGGCCTGCACAACCCACAGAGATGGAACAAGACAACCTAATTATGATAGAAAAATTGTGCCAGGTACCCATTTTAGGTTGCATTCCTGCTTTGCCTGCTCCTGCAGAAGATTATATACATAGCCATTGGGCGCAAATTCGCAACTTATCTGCAATAGAGAAACTGAAAACTTTAGTGAAGGAGGAAAAATTAAATGAAAGAACAACTAGAACAATGGGATAAAGAGTACCTTTGGCATCCCTTTACACAAATGAAGCAATACCGTAAAGAAAAACCATTAATTATTGAACGGGGAGAAGGAAGTTATTTAATCGATATTGAAGGAAATGCTTATTTAGATGGTTACTCCTCCCTCTGGGTCAATGTACATGGGCATAACCATCTTGAATTAAATGAAGCCCTTCACAAACAAGCAGAGAAAATTGCCCACTCAACCCTTTTAGGTTCAGCAAATATCCCATCCATTCTTCTCGCAAAAAAATTAGTAGAAATTACTCCAACAGGATTAAATAAAGTATTTTATTCCGATGCAGGTTCAACCGCTGTAGAAATCGCTTTAAAAATTGCCTATCAATATTGGAAACTGAAAAACCCTGTCCAATATGCAAGAAAAAATAAATTTATCTCCCTAAAAGAAGCCTATCATGGAGATACCATTGGTTCAGTAAGTGTTGGAGGAATGGACTTATACCACAAAATCTTTCGCCCCTTGCTTTTTGAACGTTTAGAAATGCTATCTCCATATACTTATCGCCTGACTCCTGATAACGATGAACAAGCCTGTCTGGATGTTTGTCTGAGCCAATTGGAAACCTTATTGCAACAAAACCATGAAGAAATTGCGGGACTCATTATTGAACCCCTCGTACAGGGAGCAGCTGGCATGATTACTGCACCGGCAGGTTTCTTATCCGGTGTGAGAGAGTTATGTACCAAATATAATGTGTTAATGATTGCCGACGAAGTTGCTGTAGGGTTTGGCCGCACAGGAACACTATTCGCCTGTGAACAGGAAAATGTTTCTCCTGACCTTTTCTGTATTGCGAAAGGCCTTACAGCCGGTTACATCCCTCTCGCCGCTACTCTTACAACAGATGAAGTATTTAATGCTTTTCTTGGGGAACCTGAGGAATTAAAAACCTTTTACCACGGCCATACCTATACAGGAAACCAATTGGCCTGTGCTGTTGCCTTAAAAAATATAGAACTCATTGAAAAAAATCAGTTTATTTTATCCTTACAGGAAAAAATAGCCTTTCTTAAAGAAAGACTTGCATCTTTTAAAGAACTTCCTTTCGTGGGTGATGTTCGCCAGCGGGGTATGATGGTGGGAATTGAACTAGTTAAAAATAAAGAAACGAAAGAAATCTTCCCGCCCCATTTGCAAGTGGAACATCAGATAATTCTTGAAGCCAGGAAAAGAGGGGCACTCACCCGTCCCCTGGGCCCTGTCATTGTCCTGATGCCTGTTTTATCCATGAGCATAAAGGAATTGGATCAACTAATCCAGATCACCTATGACTCAATCAAGATCGTTACTGAAAGGTTTTCCCACTCCAAAGTATAATATAGATATTTTTTAGGGTATCAGCAACGCTGATACCCCCTTTTTGTTTATAAGTAAAGTAAAAAGTAGCCTATCTAAAGACAGGCTACTTTATCCATGATTAGCATCATGCAATTATTTTTTTACACGGGGTTTTGCTGGTTCAACATTCACCCGTTTTCCTTTGATGCGAGAGTTCCGTAAAGCTTCATAAACAAAAGGAGCCACATCTTCATTTACTTCTACAAAAGAAAAGCTTTCGAAGATATCAATACGACCGATGGATTTTTCAGGAATCCCTACTAACTCGGAAATTTCCTTCACTAATTCAATAGGACGCATTTCCATGTTTCGTCCAATGTTCATAAAGAAACGAACCATTCCTTTGGATGCACCCGTTTCACCAAAATCATACATTTCATCATCATTTGTAGAAATGTTAGAAGAGAATGCAAGGGAAAGGGCTGCTGCAGAGATTTTTTCCAGTGGAAAATCGGTTTTTAATTGATCAACCACTTCCATAAAGGGTGCTAAGTCTTCATCGTTTTCTAATAATGAAACTAATTGTTCTTTCCATAAGTTTTGTTGACGTTCAAGCACTTCTTCAATAGAAGGAACATTACGGGATTCCAATGTAATTTTAGATACCTTTTCAATGGTTCTTAATTGTTTCATTTCCCGTGGAGTAACAAGGGTGATTGCCAACCCTTTTCTTCCTGCACGGCCTGTCCGGCCAATACGATGGACATAGCTCTCTGGATCCTGGGGAATATCATAATTGATAACATGAGATACGTTTTCTACATCAATCCCCCGTGCAGCTACATCTGTTGCAACAAGGAATTCAATGGTAGAATCCCGGAAAGCTTTCATAACTTTGTCCCGTTGTGCCTGGCTTAAATCCCCATGCAAGCCATCAGCCATATATCCCCGTTCTTGCAAGGATTCAGTTAACTCATCAACACCCCGCTTGGTACGACAGAAAACGATGCCAAGTTCAATTTCTTCACTATCAAGAATACGGCATAAGCTGTCTAATTTATTTTTTTCAAATACTTTATAGTAAGCCTGGTGAATGGTTGGAGCAGTGACTTCTTTTCGGCTAATAGCTACTGTTTCCGGTTCATTCATATATTTGCGGGATAACCGCTTGATTTCTGGCGGCATGGTTGCTGAGAATAATAAAGTTTGTCGTTCTTGTGGCGTATCTTTAATAATTTCCTCGATATCCTCCACAAATCCCATATCCAACATTTCATCAGCTTCATCTAATACAACCATTTTAACCTGGTCTAAACGAAGGGTTTTGCGACGAAGATGGTCTAATACCCGCCCAGGTGTCCCAATAACAACCTGTACCCCTTGTTTTAAAGCACGAATTTGGTGTCCAATGGATTGCCCTCCATAAATGGGAAGGGTACGAATTTTTTTGTATTTTGCAATCTTCCGTAACTCACCAGATACCTGGATTGCAAGTTCCCTGGTCGGTGTAAGCACAATCGCTTGCACTGCATTTTGTGGGGTCATTTTTTCAATTAAAGGAAGACCAAATGCAGCTGTTTTTCCTGTACCTGTTTGTGCCTGTCCCAGTACATCTTTCCCTTCTAAAATCTTTGGAATACATTGTTCTTGAATTGGCGATGGTTCTTCAAAACCCATATCGAAAATCGCCTGTTGAATTGTTTTATGTAAAGCGAAATCTGAGAAATTTGCCATATATTTATCACCCTTTTTTCAATCGTTCAATTAGCATGTATAATGCATGTTTTGTTGCTCTAAGTTGAATTCCTTCCCTGCGTCCAGATAATTGAATTTCTTCAACCAGGGTTCCCTTTTCATCAGCAAGCCCAATAAATACTTTTCCCACAGGTTGTTGCCCTGATGGATTGGGGCCTGCCTCACCTGTGATAGATAACCCTAAATCTGTCCCTATCCCTTTTCTAATTTCTTGTGCTAAAATTTCAGCTGTTTTTGCACTAACTGCCCCTTCCTTCTGCAGAACTTCTGCAGGGACACCAAGCAATTTATTTTTTACTTCATCAGAATAACAAACAATGCCACCCTGATACACTTGTGAACTCCCAGGAATCGATGTGATGAAATGGCTTATTTGACCACCTGTAATGCTTTCTGCCAGGGATAAGGTTTTCCCCTGTTCCTTCAAAAGATTAAGGAGAACCGTTCCCAGGGAATCATCATCATACCCATAAATAAACTCACCTACACGGGATTGGATTTCTTTTTCTACATCCTCGATCAAGCTTTCCGCTTCTCCAACAGAATTGGCAAGTGCAGTCATACGAATAGTCACTTCCCCATCTGATGCAAGTGGAGCAAGGGTAGGATTGCTTTGGCTATCAATCAAATCCATTAGTTTTTCTTCCAAAGCAGATTCTCCAATTCCGAAGAAACGAAGAACTTTAGAATGGACCACTTTTTGATTTGGCATTAATGAAAATAAAAAGGGAATCCCGAATTTTTGGAACATGGGTTTCATTTCCCGAGGAGGCCCCGGTAAAAGGATTAAATATTGCTTTCCATATGTAATTGCCATCCCTGGTGCCATGCCATGGTCATTGGGAAGAATGGTTGATCCTTCAATTACTTGAGCTTGACGACGGTTATTTTCCGTCATGGGAATATTACGAGCTTTAAAATAGTTTTCAATCCGCCTCATGGCCTGTGCATCTTCAACTAAGGTTTTTCCGATAATTTTTCCGATGGTTTCTTTCGTTAAATCATCTTTTGTTGGTCCTAATCCACCTGTAAAAAGAATGAGGTCTGATCGCTTTAATGCTCGATTTAGCGTATCGGCTAACCGAATTTCATTATCCCCCACAACAGTATGATAATAAACACCAATTCCTAATTGGGCAAGGACCTGAGAAAGAAACTGTGCATTGGTATTGGCGATTTGTCCAAGTAAGAGCTCAGTACCAACAGCAATTATTTCAGCTTTCATTCAAAGACCTCCAAAAATAGGTTAAAGAAGAAACAATAGTAGGCATTTACCTACTATTGTTTGATACTAGGACATACTAATAACTTGCTTGTTTTTCATAAAATATTCGACACCTGAAACAATAGTCATAATTACCATAGCCCATACTAAAATCTGGTCAACGGGAAACCCAAAAGATTGGAAAGGAAGGTTTTGTAAAATCAACAATGTAACAGCTAAAATTTGTAAAACCGTTTTCCACTTTCCTAATTTGCTGGCTGCAATAACAATACCTTCAGCAGCAGCCACTAAACGTAACCCGGTAACAGCAAACTCACGGCTAATAATAACCACAACAATCCATGCATCCAGACGTTGCAACTCAACCAAAGAAATTAACACTGCAGAAATTAACAATTTATCTGCTAAAGGATCAAGAAATTTCCCTAAATTAGTCACCATTTTACGTGAACGGGCAATATATCCGTCTAGTCCATCGGTCACAGCAGCAATGATAAAAACTAAGGTAGCAATGATTTCACTATAAGTAATGTGTACACCACTGACTACAACAGAACCCAAATAATCGAAGCGGACAAGCAAAAAAAGCATCACGACCGGTACCAGAAAAATACGAGCCAGGGTAATTTTATTTGCAAGATTCATATTTCACAACCTCCCCTGACAAATCAAAATCATAGGAATGTGTAATGCGAATAGGAATGATTTGCCCAACTGGGCCTTTATATCCAGAAACATACACTTCCCCATCAATTTCTGGAGCATCATATTGTGTTCTTCCCACGAATACTTCTGCTTCCTCATCAAAACGTTCAATCAAAACTGGGAGAACCTGTCCAATAAACCGGCCATTTCGCTCCCCCGCTACTCCCCGCTGGGTTTCCATTAATTCACTGGCTCTGCGTTCAGCAACATCAGCCAGGACTTGGTCTGGCAACCTGGCTGCAGGGGTACCTTCTTCCTGGGAATATGTAAATACACCCAGTCGATCGAATTGAATCTCTTTAACGAAGGACTTTAATTGTTGGAATTCTTCTTCCGTCTCTCCAGGAAATCCTACAATAATGGAAGTCCGAATCGCTACATCAGGAATATGTTTACGCAAGTTCTTTACTAACTCACGAATATCTCTTTGTCGGCCAGGACGTCGCATTCTTTTCAAAATAGTATCCTCACTATGTTGGAGAGGCATATCAACATAATGGCAAACCCTAGGATTGGATTTAATCTCTTCAATTAACTCATCGCTAAAATAACCTGGGTAAGCATAGTGAAGGCGAACCCATTCAATGCCTTCCACCTGTGATACTTTTCTCATTAATTGGTGCAACACCCGTTCTCCATACAAGTCCAATCCATAATTGGTCGTATCCTGCGCAATCAGGCAAATTTCCTTTATTCCCTGTGCAGCTAAACTTTCTGTTTCAGCAACGATTGATTCCATAGAACGGCTTCGGAATTCCCCCCGTAATGCAGGAATAATACAGAAGGTACAACTGTTATCACAGCCTTCAGCAATTTTCACATAGGCTGTGGTAACACCTTCTTCAACCTTTCTTCTCTTCACATTTTCATAAGAAAAGACCGGATTTCCTACATAAATCGGTTTATCCCCTACAAGGGATTCATCAATGATTTGACCGATTTTCTCAAAATCACCAGTGCCAACAATCCCGTCAATTTCAGGCATTTCTTGCATTAATTCAGCTTTATATCGTTGGGTTAAACAACCGGCCACAATCAGTGATTTCAATTCCCCAGTTTCTTTTAAATCAGCTAAATCAAGAATGGTATTCACGGATTCTTCTTTTGCAGCGTCAATAAATCCACATGTATTAACGATGACAACAGTAGCATCCTCTGGGTCTTCTACTAGGAGAAATCCTCGATCATCAATAAGTTGAGACATAATATCCGAATCTACTAGATTTTTCTCACATCCCAACGTGACAATGGCTACTCTTTCTCCCTTGTTAGCGTTCTTCAATTGTCTTTCAGTCCTCCGTCCGGGACAACCTGTCCATTTTCACTTTTACAGTATAATATACAGGGAAAATAGTGTCAAAAAAAACCCCTGATTTTCATCAGGAGTTTTTGCGAGTTACTTTAAAATGCTGGGAGCTGGTAGTTGGAGATTTGCTTGTATCAATGGTTTGTCCATTAATTTTCACTTCAACTGTGGTTGCATTATGCATATAGAAGGATACTTCATTACTATCAGCAATTTCCCAGGTTTTAGATTCCCCTTGTTTAAGGGTAATTTGTTCATTAAATCCTTTTGGGGTTGTTATGTTAACCCATTTTTCACCGGTTTTCGCTGTAACCGTAACCACAACTTTACTAGCACCCGTTAACTCATAGGTCCAAATGCTTTTTCCTGCTTCCTGGCTAATAGGAGTTAAAGTACCCTCTCCAGTTGCTGGTGTGTCAGCTGTTTTTTTAGGTTTAGTTTCATTCGCCGGTGGTGGAACAAAACCACTGTCTGGATTGGTTTTATTCACGCCGGAATCCTGCTGATCTGGAATTGGCGACCCATTTTTATTGGTCTGATAATTACTGACAATAAGCCAAATCACAGATAATACAATCACAACGCTTACAGCAATAAGAACCCGGGAAATCCATTTTCCGCTAGGAATAAACATCTCTTTTCTTGCGTTACTTTTTTGCATAACAGGAGAAGCTTCTTCTACCTCTAGAGACGTAACAGGAGATGGAATTTCCTTAGCGTATTGATTGAGAATCTCCTCAGAATTAATGCCAAGAATTTCAGCATATCTGCGAATAAAAGCACGGGCATAAAATTGCCCTGGCAAAGAATTAAGTTCCCCTTTTTCAATGGCTTCTAAATACCGCCGCTGAATTTTAGTGGATTCTTGAATATCATCAAGGGATAATCCTTTTTCTTCCCTTGTCTTTTTTAATAATTCTCCAAGCTCAGTCAAATCTATTTTACACCTCCCCGGGTTCCCGTTCCATTAAGGAAGATCGAAATTCGAGAAACCCATTTCTAAATTATCATATGTAATTTCCTCATCGGGATGGTTGCGGAGTTCAATGATATAATCGAAATCGCTGAATTCATAATCTGTTTCCCTTACGAATATATCGGGATGCTCAATAACCTTTACAAAAGGCATAGGAAGTATTTTACTCATTAAAGCGGCATGTTTTTCTGTAGAGCGCATTGTAGAGACAATTCCATCAAAAAGATAGATGTGGTCCTTATTCAATTCAATCTCTGGCAAACTGTTGCGGACTGTCTGCCGGATTAATGTTGAAGATAAAAAGGTCCACCGTTTATTTGCACAAACACATGCTGCTACTGTTGATTCAGTTTTTCCTACCCGCGGCATACCGCGAATTCCAATCAACTGATGACCTTCCCTTTTAAACAATTCAGCCATAAAATCAACGAGTACACCAATTTCTTCACGTACAAAGCGAAAAGTACGTTTATCTTCCGCATCTCGTTCAATATATCGACCATGACGAACAGCCAACAAGTCTAAAATCGTCGGTTGGCGCAATTTCAAAAGGTTTATATTTTCTACCTTTTCCAAAATGCTCCCTAATAATTCAATTTTTTTAGGATCATCTGTACGAATTAACATTCCACGACGACGATTTAACTTTCCTTGCTGTGATTCCACCCCATTAATGGTGACGATATTAATGGAAAGCATGCCAAGGATGGAGGCAACATCACCAAGTAATCCCGGTCGATTTTTGCCTTTTTCAATCTCATACTCTAGATACCATTCTTGTTTTCTTATTTCCATATTAAGAGATCGTCCCTCCGCAAAATTTATCCACTTTTATCGACATTATTTTACACTAAAAATTCAAATGGTTCCACGAAAAATATAAAAAAGAATAAAAAAACCCCTTCATTTTATTTGAAGGGGCCCTGTCTTCTCACTATTCTTCTTAGTGAACTTGATTTTTTACATATTTAACCATAACTCCAGCCATGGCTTTTTGCTCTTCTTCATTGCCTGCATCCCATAAATCTTTCAACAAACGTTCTTGATCATTTTTAGGATCCACTTTGTCTGATAAATAATCACCAATTTGGAATGCAATGTTTCTCATAGATTCTTCACTCATGCCACTGCCTTCTGCTTGATTAACACGGTTTGCAAGGAATTCCTTCCAATCCTGAAAATTGTCGAGTACAGACATACGATAACCTCCTGGTTCCACTTGTTTTCATTTAATTTTAAGCAGGGTTATTACCCTCATTGGTTAATATGTGCCAAATGACTTGTCCTTATACATGTTAAAAAGGTATAGTAAAATAAGAAAAAAACCATCCTATACTATATGGATTATGATTTTGAAAGGAGCCGGTCATGAGCGACGAACAAACCAGAGAAGAGGTTCTCCAAGCTCCAAGAAAACTTGGCGATCAGTGGGAAAGATGGAATGGATCCATGGAAGAAAATAATGGCGATTTAGATACAAGTCCCGGGTATTTTATTACCAGCGGTGTATTAGCTGTTATTGTGGTTAATATTCTATCCCTTTTTCTCATCTATATGATAAAACCACGACTGGCTTCTATTCATCCCCTTTTAGATACAGGAGTAAGCTATGCTGTCATGCTTTTTTTATTCCTGTTGGATTTGAGTGCCATCCTTATTTTGGCTACAGTGGGAACAGGTAAGCCTTTTGCCTTTTTCTTGAGAAAGAAAGAATTTTCCAATCTTCCTTTAATTTCTCTTGCCGTAAAAATTGGAGGCATGTTTGGCCTTTCTCGGGACCGTTTAACCAATTCTATGCTGAAAACAAGCAATCTGATTACCCGTGCTTTATATAAAGGAGTACATCCAGATGATTTATTAATCCTAGTTCCCCGCTGTTTATCCCGCTTTACCCGTACGGAACTGACAGCATTAACGGAAAAATATGGAATCAGTTTCTTTACAGCAGGGGGAGGAAATGCAGCCAGGGAAATCTTAGTAAAAAGAAAACCGAAAGCCATTATTGCTGTAGCCTGTGAAAGAGACCTGCTTTCCGGCGTTCAGGATGTACAGGGGCGCATCCCGGTCATTGCCATTGCCAACAAACGTCCTGAAGGCCCATGCAAAAACACCTTTATTGACTTCAATGAAATGGAAGATGCGATTCGCCATTTCATCCAACCTGAACATCATATAGAAAGCAAACAAACATTAGAAGTCTAATTAAGTAAACCCTCTAGTTAACATTAACTAGAGGGTTTTTTACAGCATATTAATTGCCAATCACCATATATTTAAGGACTGACAAAAGTTCTCTCGAGTAATAATAGGATTTTAAATAATCTAAGGTTGGAGCTGGCGCAGCAGAGGCTTTGATTTCAAATTCTTTTGCCATTTGCAAGGCCCGGTAAATGTGAAAATCATTGGATACGATAATAGCTGTTTTAAACCCTTCCCGCTCCATTATTGGCTTTGAGTTTTTTAGATTTTCATAGGTACTGGTAGATTGATCTTCCATAATAATTACACTATTAGGCACCCCTTCAGCTTCAAGCCAATTTTTCATCGCTTGAGCTTCAGACATCGGTTCATTATCCCCTTGCCCGCCGCTTACGATTATATGACCAGCATAACCCTCATTATACAATGCAAGAGCCTTTTCTAACCGATATTCAAGCAAAAGGCTGGGAACCCCCTCTTCCCTTACTTTACAGCCAAGCAATAGGATAACATCAGCTTTCTTAGGTGTTGCTTCTTTTCCTTGATTATAAATCTTAAACAATAATAATATTAATAAAACCGTACAAACCACAGTAAGGATAAACAAAATTTTTATCATCCATCGCCAACTCATTTTTCCACCCCGCTGCCACAACAAATCTGAAAAAATTATCCAATTTAGGTGTCATAACACTAATACACCTATTTTTGTTGGGCTAATTTTTATTATATAAGACTTCCATTGTGCTTTACGGGGGTAAAACCAATAATATTATGAACATTAACTACCTTCTATGTATACCATGCACCATTTAAACTAATGACTTGTCCATTAATGTAGCCGGCTTCTTCTTTTGTAAGAAATGATACGAGAGCAGCCACCTCTTCCGGTTTCCCCATGCGGCTTGCTGGAATATCTGCAGTAATCCCTTCCAGATCCTCCGGGGAAAAGGCGGATAATACCATATCCGTTTCAATTAATCCTGGAGCCACACTGTTTACCGTAATTCCGCTGGGTGCTACTTCTTTTGCCAGCGCTTTCGTAAATGCTACCAGTGCCCCTTTGGCTGTGGAATACAATACTTCACAACTAGCTCCTGTTACGCCCCAAATGGAGGAAATCGTAACAATCCTCCCCCACTTCCTTTCAATCATCCTGGGCAGTACTTTTTGCGCCAGAAAAAAAGGGGTCCTGACATGAATATTCATCAATTCTTCCCACTGGGCCGGAGTAATATCCTGAATAAGTCCATAATGGCTAATCCCAGCGTTAAAAACCAGAATATCGGGAGAATAGGGACAGAATTTTAATAATTCTTCTGCCCCATTTTCTGTTGTCAAATTAGCCTGGATTAAATGTACCCTTACCCCTATTTCCCTGCATTCCTTTTCTACCTTTCTAATTTCCTGTTCAGAGCGAAAATAATGGAGAATCAAGTGAATCCCTTCGGCAGCAAACCCTTTGGCAATGGCGGCACCAATTCCTCTCCCTGCTCCTGTAATGAGAGCCCATTTTTCTCTTTCTATACCTGCCATCTTATTTTTTCCTCCTCGAAAAATCTTCCCCTATTCCTTGGACGTAACGATGGACACGGCAAAGGATTGAAAATTGAAATGTTCCTTAAACCGTTGATTAATATCCTGTAACGTCACTTTTTCCAATGTATCTAATGTCTTAAATAAATCCGTTTCAGCAAAGCGATAACGGGTATAAGAATTTGCAATGAATTCAAGGGAATTTAAAGAACGTAAAAATTCCCCAATTTTCTTCCGTTTTGAGAGGTTAAAGGATTCTTCATCAATTCCCTGGGTTCCTTTGGTTTTCAACTCATCTGTAACAAGGGCAACCATTTGCTCTGGATCTTTTGTATCCCCGCCAATCATGGAAAAACCATAATATTGTTCACCGGTAAAGTCTGCGCCAAACCCATCGTTAATTAATCCCTGCTCATATAATTTTTGATAAATGGCAGAACCAGGGCTAAATAGAATATCCATCAGAATTTCCATTTCAACTTCCCTTTTTAACCAGGGTTCACCATTCATTGCCCTGCTTTTGTCTTTAAAGCCCATAAAACATTTTGGGATTCCGACTGGCAAATAAATGACAGATTTTTCTTTAGCTACCCCTTCTGGTTCCTGAGGATAAAAACGATCTACCTGAGGCATAGCATTGAATGTTTTCTTGCTCTGGTTATTTCGAATAAGATCCATGGTTTTTTCTGGGTCCACATTCCCAACAACAAAGAGCAACATATTGCCAGGATGATAAAAGGTTTCATAACAACGATACAAAATATCTTTATCGATTTTTTGAATGGAATCAACAGTGCCTGCGATATCGATACGGACTGGGAATTGATGGTACATGGATTCGATTAAACCAAAATAAACCCGCCAATCTGGGTCATCTTCATACATGCGAATCTCTTGGCCAATAATCCCCTTTTCCTTTTCCACATTTTCATGGGTAAAGTAAGGATTTTGTACAAAGTCCAATAAGGTTTCCAGATTGATTTCAATATCTTTAGTGCTTGAAAATAAATAAGATGTCCGATCAAAGCTGGTAAAGGCATTGGCAGATGCCCCATGGGATGCAAATTTCATAAACACATCCCCCTCTTCTTCCTCAAACATTTTATGTTCCAGGAAATGAGCGATGCCATCAGGCACTTTTAATTTTTCCTGTCCTTGAATTTTAAACTCATTATCAATAGAACCATAACGGGTAGTAAAGGTAACATAGGTTTTGCTATAGGTTGGTTTTGGAACGATATAAACTTCAAGGCCATTCTCCAATTTTTCATGGTAAACGGTCTCATTTAATTGGGTGAATTCTTCTTTTTTCACTTGTCTTCTCCTTTCCCCCGTAAAAAATAAATGGTATCTACTTCAATTTTATTGGCCACAGCTATGATTTCTTCACGGGTTACTTTTTCAATGCCCTGGATCATTTCCTTTAAGCTTCGTACTTTTTCGTTTAATTGCCCCAGGTAATGAAAATCGATTAATCCCCTTGCAGAATCAAAAGATTCCTGGAACTGGTTCCCTAAAGCGGCTTTTGTTTGTTGAATTTCCAGGTCGCTAATTTCTCCATCCACCATCATTTTCAATTGAGCTTTAATAATTTCTACAGCTTTATCAAAGTTACTGGATTCAATTCCGGACATAATCATCAATAGCCCTTTGCTGCTTTCTAAGCGAGAGACTGCATAATAAGCCAGGCTTGCTTTTTCTCTTACATTGGTAAAAAGCTTAGAATGGGGAAAGCCCCCAAGTACCCCGTTATACATCATTAATGGGAAATACTCTTCCTCAGCAAAGTTAATTTGTGTGCGCAACCCCATATTTAATTTTCCCTGGGATACATCCATTTCCTCGGTTACCTGGTTTTCCTCCCTCCCCTTTTGTTGATAATTGGTAGGGGGAACCGTCTGTTTCTCACCTTTTCCCCGGGAGAAATATCTTTCAACAAGATTAAGAACCATTTCTTCCGCAAAATCACCCACAATATAAAGATCCATCGGATAAATCTGAATTAAATCCTGATAAAATTTATATAACTGTGCAGACGTTATACTAGGAATCTGGCTTTTAATTCCCTGAGCCAATAAACGATACGGTTCATCTTTACACATTTCTTCCGTTAACCGCTGGCTGGCATAACGCATTTTATCATCAATTAACCCTTCTATTTTTTTGAGGAGAGACTCTTTTTCCAACTCCATATACCCTCTACTAAACCCATCTCCTTCAAGTAAAGGGGAGAAAAGCATTTCACAAAGGAATGCGAATCCTTTTTCCAATAATTGAATTTCCTCAGAAATGAATTGTTCATTTAAGATTTCCATCTGAAAAACAATATATTGTTTTTCCCCTTTTTTGCTTACCTCCACGTAAAACTCAGCGCCATATAACTCATTTAAATGGCGTTGAATGGCGGTCATGTCCGGGTATCGGGAACAACCTCTCCGCATGACGTGAGGAAGCAAAGAAGCTAACGTAACTGTTTCTTCCTGTAAAGGAAGATGTATATGTACAGAAATCAAATTGGTTTTAAATTTTTCCACAGGCAGCATATGAACCTGAATTCCCTCTACCCCCTGGGAATGAAATGTTAAATCCTTCAATATCTTTCCTCCTTTTGCCTTATGCAATTATGAATTTTATCCCAATTATAAATCAGATTCAAAACGAAAACCGAGAATTTCTTCACTTTCTTTGTTAGAAAAAGGATGAAAACGACCACATTCAGGATGTAAACAAAGCATACCCGTTAATTGGTTGTCTTTATAAGGCATCCCATATTCACTCCCACAAAAAGGACACATCCACACTGAAAAAACCCCTTTCTCTTAAACTCCTTTATAGTGTTGACCGCCAATGGGGATTTATTACTGTCGAAACAGGGAATTTAGGGTCTTTTCCTGCGCTTTCCAGGGAAATAACAACTGATTATTTCCTTATTCCCCGCAATGATAAAACTATGGTATGATTCAAACCATAAAGAAAACGAAGGAGCATTCCATGTATTGGTTTAAAAAACTGAAAGAATGGGCCCTTGACCGCCCCTATTTATCGGGAAAAACCATAAAAAAACGTTATAAAATCCTTAAATTGATTGGCATGGGCAGTTTTGGCATGACTTATTTAGTGTTGGATCAAGAAAATGGAGAGAAAAAAGTTCTAAAACAAGTGAAACTAAGCCGTATGGGTACACCCTTTGGCAAACCTTCTTATGATTATGAAACAAGGGTCATGACAAAACTAAACCATCCATTGATGCCCGTCCTTTATGATGCATTTGCCGAAAGAAAAAAACTATACATTGTCATGCATTACATGCAAGGCAAAACCTTAGAAGAACTTATTTTTGAAGAAAACAGAACGTACACCGAAAAAGAAGCTTTTCAGGTCATCGCCCAACTCCTTCCCCTCATTCAGTATTTACATGGCAAAAATATAATCCATCGGGATATTCGCCTGCCAAATGTATTAGAATATCAAGGGAAGTATTCTCTTATTGATTTTGGTTTAGCTCGTTTTATTGGGTCTCCCCTCCCCCGGGAAGGAGACATTCCTTTATCAGAAGGAAAACAAATTCGCAGAGAAATTCATGTACATAGTGATTTATATGCATTAGGCCATTTTTTGCTTTTTTTACTCTATACAACTTATAATGATACAGAAGAGAAAGAAGAAAACAGTTGGGAAGAAGAACTTATATTAAGTGATCAAGGTAAAGGAATCATTCGACGCTTTCTTCAACTGGATTCTCCCTATGACAATGTGGAACAAGCTATTCTGGCAATAGAAGATTACCTTAAATAACCCCATTTAGCAGGATTTTAAGGTACTTACAACGAATATATATGTAAATGTGGTATGACCACTAATAACTAAGATGCACCTTGGAGGTGATTGCCTGAAAGAAGGCACAGACATGAAGGATAAATTTGTTTATTTGTTTGATGAAGGAAACGCTACAATGCACCAGTTACTAGGGAGAAAAGGAGCCAATTTGGCTGAAATGGTCAGCATGAACCTGCCCGTTCCTTTCGGTTTCATCATCACAACAGATGCTTGCAGACATTATTACGAAGAAGGAAAGTATATTGATCCACTTATTGAACAACAAATTGAAAATGCTCTTGCAGAGCTTGAATATAGAATCGGGAAATCTTTCAACGGTGAAGAAAATCCCCTTTTAGTCTCTGTTCGTTCCGGATCATCCATCTCCATGCCTGGAATGATGGATACGGTATTAAACCTTGGTTTAAATGATCAAAGCGTAATTCATTTAGCCTCCAAAACCAATAACTCCATCTTTGCATATGACTCATACCGCAGATTTATTCAAATGTTCGGGGATATTGTTCTAGGCGTGGATGGAGACCTGTTTGAAAATGAATTAGATCAAATGAAACAAATGGCAAATGTATTAAAGGATAGCGATTTGCAAGAACATCATCTACTTTCCTTAATAAAACGGTTTAAAGAAATTATTGAAGAAGAAACGGGAACAGCCTTTCCCCAAAATCCTAAAGAACAATTAATGATGGCCATTGGTGCTGTATTTAGCTCCTGGTATAATCACCGGGCTATTATCTATCGGCGCATTCACAAAATTCCTGATAATTTAGGCACTGCAGTTACTGTACAACAAATGGTATTCGGGAATTTAGGCCCGTCTTCCGGGACAGGAATTGCTTTTTCTCGCAGTCCTTCCACCGGTGAAAAACGGCTATACGGTGAATTTATGTACCAAGCACAGGGAGAGGATATTGTTGCTGGCATTCGCACACCAGATCCTCTTTACACTTTAAAAGAAAAAGATCCTGACCTTCTTGAAGAATTGCAAAGAAATGCAACCATTTTAGAACGCCATTACAAAGACGTTCAAGATATTGAATTTACAGTAGAAGAAGGAAAACTTTATTTATTGCAAACCCGCGGGGCAAAAAGAACCGCAGAGGCAGGGATCAAAATTGCTGTAGAATTGGCAGAGGAAGGGATTATTTCTCGAGAAGAAGCACTATTGCGCATTGAGCCCTCCTATATTCGCCCTCTTTTAAAACATACCATTGATCCCAGTGGGTATGTGAATGTTATTGCAAACGGCTTAGGAGCCAGTTCTGGAGCAGCTACAGGAATTATTGTTTTTGACCCTGAAGAAGCAGAGCGCCATCATCGCACAGGGCAACCTGTCATTCTGGTCCGTTCCGAAACCACCCCTGAAGACATTCATGGGATGGTAGCCAGTGATGGGATTTTAACGACCCGTGGTGGAGTCACTTCCCATGCAGCCGTTGTTGCCAGAGATTTAGGAAAACCTTGCATTGTAGGTTGTGAATCCATAAAAATTAACCATGAACAAAAACAACTTTATGTGAAAGATCTAACACTTGTTGAAGGAGACCTTATTACCATCTGTGGATCTACAGGAAGAGTGATTCGGGGAGAAATTCCTTTAATTGCCCCTGTATTCTCTAAAGAATTCTTAACCCTCCTTCACTGGGCGGATGAATTTAAAACCATGGGAGTATACAGTAGTGTTAACTCTCCAAAGGAAGCAAGAATTTCCCGCAGTATGGGCGCTGAGGGTGTGGGGCTATGCCGAACAGAACAAATGTTCATGGAACCCCATCGCATGCCTTATGTGACAAAAATGATTCTAGCACGTAATATTTGGGAGAGAAAACAAGCATTATCTAATTTAATTCCCATGCAAAAGGAAGATTTTCTCGGCATTTTCCGCTCCATGGAAGGGAAAAAAGTGAATATCCGCCTCCTTGATCCCCCTCTTCACGAATTTCTACCCAGCCAGGAAGCACTGGCATTAGAAATTGAGCGGGCACGGGTTGCGATGAATGTAAAAGAAATGGAAGAAAAAGAAAAACTTCTAAAACGGATTAAGATTCTTCACGAATCCAATCCAGCATTTGGCCACCGTGGATGCCGAATGGGCATTACCTATCCGGAAATTTATGAAATTCAGGCCAGAATTATTGCTTATGCTGCACTAGAGTTAAAGAAAGAAAAAGTGTATGTATACCCACAAATCATCGTACCTCTTTTAAGCCATTCCAATGAAATGAAAGAAGTACGAGAAACTGTCACCAAAGCATTAGAAGAAGTATTTGCAGCAATGGGAGATCGCATTGACATTCCAATTGGTGCCTTTTTAGAAATCCCCCGGGCTTGTATCACTGCCCACAAAATTGTAAATTATGCTGACTTTTTTATTTTCGGAACGAATGACTTAACTTCATCGGCTTTTGCTTTTAGCCGGGATGATGCAGAAGGAAAATACCTTGCTTATTATCTTGATCATAAAATCCTTACAGATAATCCTTTTGTCGTATTAGATCAAGAAGGTGTTGGTGAACTGATTCATATAGGCATCAATAAAGGAAAAAAAGTAAAGCCAAATTTAAGTATTGGCATATGCGGAGAACATACAAGCGACCCATCCTCCGTTGAATTTATGCAGGAAAACGGCATGGATTTTATCTCTTGCCTGCCCCATTTAGTACCCGCAGGCAAAATCGCTGCTGCTCAGGCTGCCATAAAAGAAAAAATGAGGATAAACAAAAAGGACACCTAATAGGTGCCCTTTTTGTTTTAATCCTCAATCGATGATGGTTTTATTTCAAAGCCTTCCTGAAATAATTCTCCATAATGGATTTCAGGAAATTCCATATCTGTGTGGGTGTAATAACGGGTATCAATGATAATTAACCCTTCATCTGTAAACCCCATAATCTCCAGATGATGTTTGGCTTTTACTAACCTCTCCTGAATATCTTTCCATGATTCAAATTGCCAGCAGATGGATAATCGGTCATTAAATAAACTAAAATGGATGCCATTTTCCACAAGGAAAGGAATGACTTTCGTATGCATCACTTCACCATTCCAAACGATAACATCCCCATTTTTCAATAAAATTCCACGGGCATATTTTTCATCCAAAAAAATTTTCTTCAGGTCCCTTCGCGTAGGGTTAGTACAAATAAACAAATCATCTAGATTGCTCATCTTTATGCCCTCCATTCCTGCGCAAGGTTTCCTCTAGTTCTCCCCTTCTAGCCAATTATAAAATGGAAATTCCCCTGGCAAATCTTCTTTATTTTTAATCGTTGTTTGTTTCGTTTGATAAACCGGGGAAGGACGGTCTCCTCTTTGATTTTGACGTTTGCGAAAGTTTAAACTATATTCCCTGGCTTGTTCAGGTGTCCGAATTTGATTTCTGCTCCATTCGTAAAGAATCCGGTCAACATATCGAAAAAATAATTTTCCAGATATGACTGCTTCCCTTAATGCTGCTAATATAAGGGATTCACTATATCCATCCTGTTCCACCCACATGATGATGTTTTCACATTCAATAGGGGATAAGGGACGGCCAAACTCTTCCTCAAAAACTGTAATCAAGTTTTTTTGTTCCGGAACCTGTGAAGATTCCTTGGATTGCTGATCCTCAAGGTATTTGGCAATTTTGCGATATAAGAAATCAAAACTATACCATTCCGATCTCATGCCAGTCTTCAAGTCAATCTGTTCTTCAATAGAAAGATAGTTTTCCCGTATTAATCGTTGCAAAAGACTCATAATACGGGAAGCATTAGCAGACATACAGTTTTCCAATTCAGAAATGGTCGGGAAGGAATTCCCGGCAGATTTAAAACGAAGGAGATGAAGGATTAACATCATTTCTTCATCGCTTAAACCAATGCATTTGTAATGTTGCAAAATAAGGTTCGAAACCGTGGTATTTCCTGCTTCAAGTGTTTTATAAAACCAATCGCTCATTTCAACTGACACCTCTTTGTATGAACGATTATAGCAGGATTTTAATTTTAAGGATATAGTCTGTTTAATAAACGGGGGAAAGGAATGGTTTCCCTCACATGTTCTGTTCCGCAGATCCATGCCACAGTCCTCTCTAATCCTAAGCCAAATCCAGAATGGGGTACTGTGCCGTATTTTCGCAAATCAAGATACCATTGGTAATTTGATACATCCAGATTATGTTCTTTGCATCGTTCTTCCAACAGGGTAATATCATCTATGCGTTGGCTGCCGCCAATAATTTCTCCATACCCTTCAGGAGCAATCATATCTGCACATAAAACAACCTTAGGATTTTTCGGATCTGGTTTCATATAAAACGCTTTAATTTCTGTGGGATAATGAGTGATAAATACTGGTTTATCATATTTTTCTGCAATTGCAGTTTCATGGGGAGCACCGAAATCTTCCCCCCATTTTATTTCATGGCCTTCTTTTTGCAGAAGTTCAATGGCTTCATCATAAGTAATTCTAGGAAAAGACCCTTTAATTTTTTCTAATTTGGAAAGATCCCTTTGTAAGCGTTCCAATTCAGGTTTGCAACGCTCAAGCACATAGGTAACGAGATAGTTAACAAACTCTTCTTGGATTCTTAAATTTTCCTCATGTTCTACAAAAGCCATCTCAGGTTCAATCATCCAAAACTCGATTAAATGGCGGCGAGTTTTCGATTTTTCTGCACGGAAGGTGGGACCAAAGGAATACACTTTCCCTAACGCCATGGCTGCTGCTTCCATATACAATTGTCCGCTTTGAGATAAATAAGCTTCTTCATCAAAATACTGGGTATGGAATAAATTCGTTGTTCCTTCAGCAGCTGTAGGCGTTAAAATTGGGGGATCCACTTTATAAAAACCACGTTCATCAAAAAATCGGTAAATGGCCTGGATTACAGCATTACGAATGCTTAAAATCGCCTGTTGCCGGGGAGAACGAATCCATAAATGGCGATGGTCCATCAAGAATTCTACCCCATGCTCTTTTAAGGTAATGGGATATTCTTCGGCTAATTGCAGAATTTGGATCCCTGTGATTGTTAATTCATATCCGCTTTTTGAACGGGGTTCTTCCCGCACAATTCCTGTGACATAAAGAGAACTTTCCTGGGTTAATTTTTTGGCATCATCCCAGATTTCAGGGGATACTTCCTGTTTCACAACCACTCCCTGGATGAAACCCGTTCCATCTCGAAGTTGCAGAAACTGAATCTTTCCACTAGATCGTTTGTTAAAAAGCCACGCACCAATCTTTACTTCTTTCCCAATATGGTATCCAACTTGAGAAATAGCCGTTAGCATGGATCCCCGTCCTTCCTTATTTGTTATACATATTCGAAAACTCTTTAGTATGAAAAACCAGCCATTAAGGCTGGTTATTTTCCTTCTACAAAACGCTTAATTTTTCTTGCGCCTTCTTCTAATTGCTCCATAGAAGTAGCATAAGAAATCCGCATATAGTCTGGTGCCCCGAATCCTGAACCAGGCACTAATGCAACATACTCTTTTTCCAATAAAGCAGTTGCCCATTCATCAACACTTGCGTAACCGCCTTTTTGCACTGCTTCTTTTACATTACAGAATACATAGAAAGCGCCTTTAGGCAGGTTGCAAGAAATGCCGTCAATTTCATTTAAGAGTTTAACGACAGCCGTTCTCCGTTTTTCGAATTCCTGGCGCATTGTCTCTAAAGGTTCCTGGGTTCCTCTTAAAGCAGCAACAGCGCCATATTGGGCGAAGGTAGTTGGATTAGATGTACTATGGCTAGAAAGATTGGTCATGGCTTTAATAATTTTTTCATTGCCTGCAGCATACCCAATCCGCCATCCCGTCATTGAATAAGGCTTGGACATCCCATTAATCACAACAGTATTTTCGTAAACTTCCTGGCTTAAGCTAGCAATGCTGAAATGTTGATTGCCATCATAAATCAATTTTTCATAAATCTCATCAGACACAATCAAGAGATTATGGCGAAGGCATACTTCTGCAATCGCAGCTAATTCTTCTTTAGAATAAATGCTTCCTGTTGGGTTGCTTGGAGAATTAATAACAATAGCTACAGTTTTATCAGTTACTGCTTGTTCAATTTGTGCTGGCGTAATTTTAAACTCATCTTCTTCCGGACCTGCAATAAAAATGGTTTTTCCCCCAGCTAAACCAACCATTTCAGGATAGCTTACCCAGAAAGGAATGGGCACAATCACTTCGTCCCCTGGATTTAAAATGGTCTGGAATAAGTTGTATAATGCATGTTTTGCACCGCTTGTAATCGTGATTTGAGATTGGTTATATTTTAATCCGTTATCTTTCTCCAGTTTTTCACAAATGGCTTCCTTTAATTCGTTAATGCCAGAAGCGGCAGTATATTTTGTAAGTCCCTTATTCATAGCTTCAATTGCAGCATCAATAATATGTTGGGGAGTATTAAAATCGGGTTCTCCCGCACCTAAACCTACTACATCATAACCCTGTGCTTTTAATTCTTTTGCCTTTGCTGTAATAGCCAGAGTTGGCGATGGTTGAATGTTCATCACCCGATCAGACAATCTCATCTTTTTTCCTCCTTATGTATAAAAGGGTACATGAAGTACCCTTATGTCAATCTAATTTCCATTTTAACCTGTTAAGAAAAAAATACAAGTTAAATGCTAAGCCCCAGCTAAGTTTTCTTTAAATAGAATATCTTCTACTTTATTGCTGTCTGGAGTGATGGAATATTTACGAAGCATTTCCCTAAATTCATCGCCATTTAATACTTCTTCCTTCAGCAAATGGTCTAAACCATGCTGAAAAACAGGCAAATGAAGATGGAGGATGTTATGTGTTTTCTCCAACAAATGATTTAAAATTCGCTGACGTTCTTCATGGAGATCTTCTTTTGTTACCATATCCATTTTGACAATACCCAGACGGGATAAACCGCAATCAATCATGGTATTGACCAAATGCAAAGCCTGCTCAAAATCATTGCGAGACCCAGTACTCCGCCCCCCATAAAGAATTTCTTCCGCTACCGCTCCTCCTAGTGCAATCATAATTTGCTGCTCTAGATAGTCAACGGTATATAAATATCTTTCCTGCTGTGGGCTTTGCCGTACATATCCTAAAGCCTGGCCCCGGGGTCGAAGAGAAACCTGGGAAACAGAACGGGGACGGACAACTTCAGATATTATCGCATGGCCTAACTCATGTTTAGCCACACGTTCTCTTTCTTCTGCTGTAGACTCTTTATCCGTTTGTTCACCCATCATTACTTTATCAATAGCATAGGAAAAATGGCGTTGGGTTATCTTTTCGCTATTTTCCCGAAATGCATAAATTGCGGCTTCATTGGTGACACTTTCTAACTGAGCACCAGAAAAATTGAAAGTATCCCGGGCAATGGCATCCAGGTCTACATCCTCCGCAAGAGGTTTATTGCGGCTATGAATTTCCAAAATATGCTTCCTTGCCTTCTTGTCTGGCAAATCTACAACAATCTGCCTGTCAAAGCGCCCTGGACGTATTAAAGCTTCATCTAACATATCCACCCGGTTGGTTGCAGCAACAATCAATATACGGGGAGATTCTGAGGTTGTAATGCCATCCATTTCCGTAAGCAATTGATTTAAGGTCTGATCATATTCTCGATGTTGATTTCCTTCCCTTTTTCCCCCAAGGACATCAATTTCATCAATAAATATAATGGCGCTATCTTGATGGTTTTTTTCCGCTTTTTGTTTCGCCTCTTTAAATAAATCGCGAACCCGCTGTGCCCCAACACCCACATACATTTCAACAAATTGGGAACCTGATGCAGCTACAAATGCTGAATTTGTATAGTTGGCTGAAGCTTTCGCCATTAATGTTTTCCCAGTTCCCGGGGGTCCAGTTAATAACAACCCTTTTAAGGGGCGGATTCCATACTGTTTAATATTGTCATGATGGATTAAGAAATCTAAGGCTTCCATTAATTCTTTCTTTGCCCGTTCTTGCCCGCCAATTTCTTCGAATTTAACTGTCGTTTTTGGTACATCAACACTGGCCTTATTTTGTACCATTGACACAGCGCCCTGACGGAATAAAAGATAGCCAAGAAAGAAAAGAATAATGGAAGCAATAATTAGCGGAGCGACATTAATGCCAAGAAACATAAGGAAGATAAAAAATACAGGAAAAACACCAATCAATATTTCTTTACCCATTGCTTCTGTTCACCTCTTTCGTCCGTGATAGTACTTTATAGAAAGGTGAATCTCCATTGGTCATGTAAATATAAATATTTTCATCATCAATTCGCAATACATAATCCTTTATTACTTTCTTCCCTTTTAAGTTGTCAAAAACCTGCTGAATTTGTGAATATTGATGCAAATCAATTGCCTCTGCTATTTGTAATTGATTTTCCTCCCAGATGGTTTGCATTACACCTTCTGATGATTTAAAATCAATGACAACTTTCTTGTCTCCGACTTTTTCCTTTGCAATCCTTTTTATTTCTTGATAATTTGACTGAAACTTTTTCGGGTCTTGCAATGAAATGGTAATGGCCACATTTTCTCTGCCAACCTTTAATTCTTGTAAAGAAACACCTTTCATTTTTCCTATTTCATCGCGAATCGGTTTTTTCACAAATTGTTCCCCATAAAGAAACCACCCGCCGAACAAAAGGCACGCACTAATAAAGAAAGACAAAAAGATTGGTAACGGGCGAATTTTCATCTACTCCAATCCTTTCTACATACATGATATATATTATCGTATATCAAGTAGTATATCATAGATAAAAGGGTTTCCGGGCTGACTATTCTTTCCTTTTTTCTCAAATTTGACTGAATCAATCCATTAATAATATAGAAAAAGAAGCACCCTACAATTAGGCTGCCTTTTCTAAAAGGAATGTACTGATTAATTTTCCTGTATACATATCAATATAATAATAATTATACTTTTCATTTTGATCCAGAAAAACAACTTCCCAGAATTTTTTTGTACCTTCTTTTCCTGGTGTAACATGTAAAATTTTAATATTGGGATTGGATTTTTTCAGGGTATCAATGACACTTTTCTCTGTTACCAATTTTTTGGCATCATCCACTTCCGACTTTCCATTGATAAACCAAGCCATTAATGGATTTCCCTTTGCATCCTTCCCTTGCACAACGATACATTGTTCTTTTCCATAATAAACATCCACTTCATCCACGGTCTTAATGGGTGTGCTTTTGGCCAGGGATTCCCCCTGTGCCTGTATATCTTCATTCACCCCGTTTAAATGAAAAATAAAACTAAAAAAAACAGTCACTCCAATCAAAAGGACAATCCCTATGACAATAAAAATCCATTTCTTCAAAATTCTCCTCCGCCTTGTTTCAAACTCAGCCATTCCTTTTAGAATGGCTAAAAGTGTTAATCATACTCTGGTTGTTAAAGGTGATACTAATTTTACGCGCAAGAGGAGGTGAAAGATTGAATCATTCAATTCTTACGCGGGACGTGATGGATCAGCTTCCAGATGAAATTGCACAATTATTCACCATGGAACCATCCTGGTTATCCCTTTCCTCCCCTTTACGCCAATCAATCGATAGGAACACATCCATTGTTTTTCGACAACCTAATTTCTCCTCATGGATTCAAATGGAGGATGCATGAGGAATCAATCTTCCCCTACCTATCCATCTCTTCATTGGCCCCTGCAATTGCAGGGGTATTTTTTTATATTTTCTTTATTACCTATTCTCGATTGAAGGTTTGAAACATGCGATTCGCTTGTTCCTTAATATATTCTTCATCCAATGTTAAGCAATGGCCATTTTTCACTAATTGTACCCCAGCAACAAATACATCTTTCACATCTCTGCCGCTACCTGCATACACCACATGGGAAATTGGATCATGGGATGGTTGATAATACACTTGTTTTGTATCCACAACAATAAAATCAGCCTGTTTCCCCACTTCCAGAGAACCAATTTCCTCATCCATAAGTAAGGCTTTTGCCCCATTTCGTGTAGCAATAGCCAGTGCTTCTGTTGCCGGAACAGCAACAGGATCTAAATGAACTCCTTTATGCAATAAAGCGACCATTTTCATTTCTTCAAATAAATCTAAATTATTATTGCTTGCAGAGCTATCTGTTCCTAATGATACACAAATCCCTTTTTCCAACATTTTAGGTACAGGTGCAATGCCACTGGCCAGTTTTAAGTTGCTAATTGGATTATGGGAAACCTTCACATTATACCTGGCGAGAATATCCAGTTCTTCTTCAGTAAGATGAACAGCATGGGCAACCAGGGTGGGCCTTTTAAAAACCCCTAGCTTTTCCAGATGATGTACAGGACGTGCCCCATAATCTCTTACATTTTGCTCCACTTCAAACTGGGTTTCTGACATGTGAATATGAATCGGCAAATCCAATTCTTCAGCTCGGGCCACTATTTTTTCAATGTAGTCAGGAGGGCACGTATAAGCCCCGTGGGGAGACATCATGGTCTTAATTCTGCCATTGGCTGCTCCATTCCATTTCCCGGCAAATTCTGTAGCTTCATCCAATTTGTTTCGTTGCACATCAGGAGGGCATAAACCAATCACACCACGGCAAAGGCTTGCCCGCATTCCTGATATTTCCACCATTTTTGCAACTGTATCCATATGATCATACATATCTACAAAGGTAGTGGTACCTGTTTTTAACATTTCAACAATAGAAAGCAAAGTGCCCCATTTTACATGTTCAGAAGTAAACTGGGCTTCAAGGGGCCACATTTTCTTCTCCAACCAGTCTTGTAAGGGCAGATCATCTGCATACCCTCGCAATAAAGACATGGCTGTATGGCCATGGGTATTAATTAATCCTGGCATAATGGTTCGCTGTCCAGCATCGATAATCCGATCATAATCATCAAACTGTTCTGGGGTTGGGCCAACATAAATAATGCGATCATTTTCAAACCCAACAGCACCATCCAAAATAACATCATTATGATCATTGACAGTTAAAACCGTCCCGTGAATAAGCAGTGTTTTCATATCTCTACCTCTTTGCCGCCTTCATGGTTTTTTTATGTACTCATTCAATTTAACCATTGCCTATCAATAAATTCAAGGACTTCATCAAGGGATTCTTTTTCCCCATCCTGCAAAGGAGTGAATAAGTCTCCTTTTTCAACCAGTCGTTGGGGAATTTTATCCATCGTAAAATCCTCAGGAATAAAACCTTTTTCCACCTCTCCCCAGTCCACAGGAGTTGAAACAGAAGGAAGGATTCTTGCCCGCAAAGTATAAGGGGCAGGTAATGTTTTTCCTGGCGCTTGCTGTACATAATCGATATACAATTTTTCCCCGCGATTTTTCTTTAACCTTTCTACAGTAAATAAATCCGGCCTTTTTTCCACAAGAAAGGAAGAAAGAAAATGGGATACTTTTCTCGTTTCCTGATATGTATATTTCCACAAAAGAGGCACATACACCTGCATCCCGGTAGCACCTGAAGTTTTGGCATAACTTTTTAAAGAGAGTGAACCCAGGGCATCCCTAAGGACCAGGGCCGCTTCTCGAACTCTGGGAAAACCAGGCACAGAAGGATCTAAATCAAAAACCAATTCGGTGGGATAATTTTCTTTTTCGATGCGATTAAATGCAATATGGAATTCAAGGCTAGCAAGGTTGGCCAACCACACCAGGGTTTCTTTATTATTGCAAAGAACATATTCTGTATTTTTCCAATGGGTGGTTTGGATCCAGGATGGGGCATGGGCTGGAATATTTTTTTGATAAAAACTCTCCCCCTCTACCCCATCAGGAAAACGAATGACTGTCAGGCAACGATTCTTCACATAGGGAAGAATGTAATCAGATACCTGAAATAAGTAAGTAATATAATCCAGTTTTGTGGTTCCTGTTTCAGGCCACATGATTTTATTTGGGTTGGAAATCTTAAGGGTAGATAAAATCGGATCCACCAGTGTAAGCCCCCTTATTAATTTCTATCCCATATGTAGGAGTGAATTCCTTTGCAAATCCCCATTCAACCAATGGAACCCATTTTAAAACCCCATCCATTTGATGATGCAGATTTTCTGTATCAGGTAAAATGGGATGGCATTCGTTGCCTTTCTCTGTGGAATGGTGACTGCCTGCTAAACCTGTGGGGAAAAAAAGGGCAAGATCTAACTTCCCACTATCCCTTCTTAACCATTTCCCCCTCTAAAAAAACGACACTGTTTTTGGATGGAGAACTGGTATTACTAAATCCTGAAGGAAAGCCCAGTTTTACCCATCTGATGAAAGTCCATCTTCACCATAAAAAAACCATTCCCAGGGGATACTCCCTTGCTTATATGGTTTTTGACCTTCTTATGGTAACAGACCAATGGATTACAGCCAAACCTTTAGCAGAAAGACAAAACCTATTGCAGGACATCCTTCTCCCATCCCAAATGGTACAAATCGTGCCCTCATTTCCAGATGGAAAGCTTCTCTTTCAGGTTACAGGGGAACACCAATTAGAAGGAATTGTCGCTAAACGGAAAGATAGTGCTTACAAAAAGGGGAAAACCCATCAAGATTGGTTTAAAATCAAGCATAAAGTCCGTCTATCTTGTGTTGTAGGGGGAATTTTGTGGAAAGAGGAAAACAAACAACAAATCCGTTCACTGCTTGTTGGGGCCTATTATAACAAAAACCTCTATTATATTGGTTCTGTTTCATCAGGCTTAACAGCTAAAGACCTGGCCCATTTAAAAAGTTCTATAAACCAGTTGGAGCAAAGCCAATCCCCCTTTATAACAGCCCCCCACCCAAAAGGGCCTGTGACCTGGGTCCAACCCTTATTAACCTTGGAAGTTGAATTCATGGAATGGTCAACGGATCAGAAAATGAGGGCACCCTACATCATCGGATTTTTAAAAAAATCACCTGAACAATGTTTATTGAATGAGGAGCCCCTTTAAAAAGTGGCTTTCTTCTTTCTCCCTCTCTTTTTCGGTGTAGCTGCCGTGTCATTCTTGTCTTTTTTAGCTGCTTCCAGGCTTGCTTTTAAGGCCTCCATTAAATCAACCACTTTCGCCTGGGGTGCTTCCACTGAAACCCGCACATGTTCCCCTTCCATCTTTTTACGGATTAATTCTTCTAATTGTTCCCGATATTCATTCTTATATCGTGTGGGTTCAAAGGAAGTTGTTAATTGTTCGATTAATTGTTGTGCCATCGTTAACTCTTTCTCTAATAATTCCATCTCTCCTGGCAATCCAGGAATCATAGCTTGTCCCCTTACTTCATCAGGATAATATAAGGTTTCTAAAACAATGCTATTTCCATAAACCCGGACACAGGCTAAATTTTGTTTAGAGCGAATGGTAATTTTGGCGATGCCAATTTTTCCTGTAGTCTCCATGGCAGCCCTTAGTAACGCATAGGCTTTATCCCCGGTTTCATGGGGTGATAAATAATAGGATTTATCAAAATAAATAGGGTCAATTTCCTTTAAATCAACAAAATCTATAATTTCAATGGTCTTTCTTGTTTTTGGGGTAATGGTTTCAATTTCTTCTTCTTCCACAATGACATAATGATCTGGCTCATATTCATACCCTTTAACAATATCCTTTGGAGTCACTTCCCCCTCACACTGTTCACAGGTTTTTTTGTACTTGATGGGTACGTGATACTCTTTATGCAGCATGCGAAATCGGATGTCTTTTTCCTCTGTCGCGGCAAACATTTTCACAGGTATATTCACCATCCCAAAGGAAATACTGCCTTTCCACATTGTATTCATTATTTATCCCCCTTTTCACTTTAAAAACCCACAGGAAGAACGACCTGAACTGAAAAAACACGGGAGCGATCCTTCAGCCAATCATCATATGGAACCAGGTCTACAAATAACTGTTTTCCTACTTTACGCAAATGAAATGATACCGCATCTGTATTCACATCGCCCATATCTTTCATAAAAGGGCGATTAATATACACTTTTCGTTTCCCATGTTTATCATAAAAACCAATTTTATCCTTTTCCTGTTTGCAGGTTAAATTTTTCAATTTCACTTCAAAAGTAATCCGCTCAATTTTTTGATATTCCTCAATATTTACGTTTTCCTTTACACTATGATTTCCCACCAGGTATTCCAATTCAATAGGATTGCTTTTATTTTTAAGAACTAACATGCGATTAGGAAAAGAAAAGGCTGGTTTTAATTCAACAGGACTAAGTTCCATACTTAAATCCCCGTTGCTTAAACGAAGAGAGCGAGAGGCTTTTCCATTTTGCAACAATTCAACCTGAAAAGGCCCATTGTTTTTTCCGAAAGCCACCGGGAAAGAAAGAAAAAAAACAAGAAAAAACAAAAGAAAAACCCTTAATTTTTTTACCATGTGTAAAACCCTCCCGAAAACTTGGCATCATTTTAATGAAAGGCTGGTTAAGAAGGGGTGAATATCCTTTTTAAATTTCATATAATAACCTTTGTGATTATCATCAATCAAAAGAAGAATGGGTTGATCATTGGCAGGTTGAAAGAGATATACCTCGCTTAACAACCCGCTATACCATTGATTTTCCACATGAACAGTAGGTTCAATTGGAATTTTGAATACCCTTCCCTTTTTAAAATCCAATTTAACTTTTGTATACATACCGTCAATGGAATCAATTAAGAGAAGAATCTCATGTTGCCGCTCCCTCGTGTTGTCAAATTTTTGTACCACTTTTTCATTTTCTACATTAAATACTTCAATTTTTTTATATTCTGCTGCCTGAGCAATAGAAAATAGAAGAAACGATAAACAAAGAAGAGAGAAAATTTTACTTTTCACTTTTGACCACACCTCTCACTAGCATACGTTCTCTTTTTACTATCACCAATTTTCACCATTTTTATTTATAGATGAAGCTATTTAAATCAAATAAGAAAAACCCACTTCATTTGAAGTAGGTCTTTCGAGTTATCCTCATATGTAGGTAGGATCATGAGCTAAAAATGTAATTTCCCCTTTTCTTTCTTTTTACTCTAAATGATAAGTTTAACTTAATGAGTCAACCCATATTCAGTTGTCTTTATTGATTTGCAAAACTTCTAATGCTGAAAGATAATGAAAAAAACAATAAAGTGTATATTGTCCTTTGTGGTGAGGGAAGAAATGAAGCGAATGGGGTCGCCATAACTTATCATCTAAAAGATGGATTAGTTACTTATAAGATTGACCAGATCTATTTTACCTATAACGGAGACGATCAACTGGTCAATCCCATCAGTCTCATAGGTGACCAAACCGCCATCTAGATGATAGGTTGTCGTGATTCCATTTACGATTTTCTGGTTTCTAATACGGCTATCCACATTAAAAATGGAATCTTGCGATTTCATCAATAAAAAGGACGGCTATCCATTACGATAACCGCCACCCAATTCTTAAGATATAGTTTGCTATTTTTTTTGTTCTGTTCCTTCTAGACCTAAAAAGTAAATTTTATTTTTTATTTCTTTGTTGATTCAGGACCTACCAAGCCCTTGTTCAATCTCAAGACACATTTTTAAAGTATCCTTACCCATATATTTCTTTGCTTTTTCTAATAATGTCTTGTCATCACCAATATATTCCAACACCGTACATCCTAAAACTTCTTGAACCATGATATCTTCACAAGTAGCCATTTTTTCTAAGAAGTCAAATAATTTTATTATCAGCCCTTCTTCACCCTGCTTTTTTAATATAGATTTGATAAAAGGATTTAAAACATCTCCAAAAATGTTATGTGGACCAGGTTGTTCTTCTCCCCACCATTCCAATTCTTTTTTATACTCAGACTTAATCTCAGGAATTATTTCTAAAAGCTCATCTATTAAAGAATCATAGTTCAATGTTTAACACATCCAATTATTTTATTTTTAGAGCATCTTTGAGATCATCTAATAACTTTTGTGCTATTGCTAGGTCATTTGTATTCAAATTCTCTTTCCTAATAATATTTTCTAGATTTCGAACTCGTTCAATACCTTTTTGAATATGAGATTTCCCACCTACAAGTTGACCTGTTGATAATTCATGTCGAATAGCATCCGCTAATCCTCCATCACCAGTAGTTGCTCCTGGACGATACATTTGATCTATAGTATTTTTTAATTTTTGATTAGAGACCGAGTTTAACAGGGTATCGCGAGTTGTTTTAGCTCCAATAGTAGTTATATCCCTAACAAGCTTTCCTGCTTTTTTCGCAATATTGATGGTTGCTTTTATTTTTTTTGTAGGATAAGTAATAATCTCTTGTGCAGTTTGTTTAACAGCAGCGCTTGTCCCACCTTGTTGATAGGCATTATAAATGTTTTTAGCAGAATTATAGGCATCATATATCACTATAGCTGCTACAGCAACCCTTGCAACAAAAATAACTACCGGGATAAGAAATTGTATAAAATGCCCACTGGGATCACTGAAGTTTACGGGATTATTCATACAGTAGGCAAAGACGTTATGGGATAATAAACTTCCTGTATCTCCTCCGAAATTGTCTGCGTTAAGGAATCGTCCCCATTCCGGGTTATAATACCTGGCCTGCAGGTAATACAATCCTGTCTCACTATCATAACGATAGCCTCTGTATAGATAAGGGTTCTTCTCCCCAACTGTGCTTGCCAGGTTCCAGAAATGGAGATCACCCTACCCCAACTATCATAGGTGTAGGAAACCACTTCCACACCTGTTTCATCGATTAGTCCGATGATATCCCCCTGGATGTTTCGGATGTAGAAATATTCTTCTCCGTTCAGGTTCATGCTGACCAGTTGATCATCCCCATCATAGGTGTAATAAATCTGGTCAATCCCATCAGTCTCATAAGTCACCAATCCGCCATCCAAGTGATAGGTTGTGGTAACACCATTAACGGTTTTCTGAGTACGAATCCCAGCATCATTATACTTGTATGAGGCAGTGACACCATTACCAGTAATGCTGGCAAGTTGGTCCCCAAACTCCCAATTATAAGTGTACCCGTTGTATGTTTTGGGATTCCCTATGGCATCGTATGTGATGCTTTTCCCATCATAGGCCGTAAGTTTATCTTTCCAATTAGCATCCCCGTAGGAATAGGTTACGGTTTTGGTTGGTGTGCCCAGGGTTCCTGTTGTGTAGGGGTATTCTTTCTTATCGAGAAGATTTCCTCCCCTATCATAATGGTACTCTATAGATTTATAAAGTACCTGGTTGTCTTCACGGGTTAACTCGTTTAACTCGTTATATTTGTACGTGATAGTTTTCCCATTTTGCGTAATGGTTCTTATGTTACCATCCTTATAGTAATCATAGGAAATAGCTTTCCCATTGTTATTGATGGTATCGACTTTTGTGGTGGTAGAGCCATTCACCCCGGCCTCATAGGTAAAGCTGGTCACATAGTTAGTCTTGCCTGTAAACATGGTTCTTGTGTTGATCCTTCCAATGGGATCAAAGATGTTATAAACGTTTTTGCTTCTGCCTTCTTCATAAATATCGATGATATTATCATCAGTCAGAACCACATCAGAGTAACTAAACTGTTCAAGATACCCATTTAAAGGTTCTGTTCCTGTAATACTGCTTCCAAGAGCTGTGGTGCCACGGTAAAAATCTTTAAAATCCGTGGTGGAAGCTGTATATCTTACGTTATTTAGGAATAACGCCACATTTAATTTGGACCCATCATAATTCCATCGTAAAGTCACAAACTTCCACTGGTTCGGTGAAATGGTTTCCGTTGTTGTAATTAAATTGACAAAAGTACCTGAAGATGTCCGAACAGCTACTTTTACCTTGTTGTCGGTGCCAATGTAAGCGTTCAAATGCGCTCCATTGCTGCCTTCATTAGCCAGAATGTGTCGGGTTGTCCCGCTTACTTGCGTGTTAAACCAAACCGTCATGGTACCCCGGGTACGATTCAAGCCCAGGTGATACAGGTTTTTCGCTGACGGCAATGTGGTTAAGATAAAAGGTGAGTCATAATTTTTGGCTTCCAATTGGACGGCATCAAAGCGAACTAGGTCCCTGTCTTTTACAGATGTGCGAACCATGGCCCTGATGGTTTTTGTCCCGGCAGGCAGGGTGAAGGTATGGCTGACTTTCGTCCATTCATGTTCTGGAATGGTTTTTTCATATACCCAATAGGCATTTGGAATTTCATTACCGCTGCTATCTAAACATTGTATCGATAATTTGGGGTTTGATGCCCCAATCCGTTTTGCCTGGGCACTCAAGGTATAGGCTTTACTGGCTGTTAAAGCTGACGATAAGGAATACTCCTGGAATGCTACAGAGTTGGTAATGCTTCCATTGGTTAAGTTATCTGAATCGTAAGATTCAAGACTGGTACCTCCGTCTACCCCGTCATTCACCGTACGCCATTTTCCTGTTAATAAACTCCAATCAGATACATTCCAACCCGTTGTGCCATTTTCAAAAGAGGGGTTATTTGACAATAGATTGGTCGTAGAATTAAAAGCGGCCAATACGAATTTGCCATTCGCATCTCTTTCATAAACTCCGTTCTGGCTGGTAGGAGTAGTTCCTTTGGACCCTTTGAGGTCCCCATTCAGTTGGAAATATTCCGAATTTCCAATATTGACAAAGGCACGGGTATATAAGAGATGGCTCATGCGATTGTCTTTGTCATATTGATAGGTGGTTTGATATTGTTTGTTGCCGATATCTTCTAGAACTTTATGAGTATTGTTGCTTAAATCATACTCATAGCTCATGGTGGTTCCATTCGCTTCTTTTACTTTTGACAGACGATTGGACAAGTCATATACATAGCGGAAGCTTGTCCCATTGACCAAATCCTTATGATACCCCACATTCCCATTGGCATCATATTCATATTGATATTTGATCTGGTTGTTGTATTTCAGGCTGCTAAGGCGATCATTACCATCATAGGTATAACCAATCACCTGATTGTTTCCAAAGGTTTTTTGCGTTAACTTTCCTGTATTGACCCCGTTATATTGCTCATACTCATTGGTGATTAAATTCTGGCTTCCCACAAAGGTTTGTTTCAAATACCCTAAATTGTCATATACGAAGGAATAAGAAAATCCATTATGAGTAATCTTATCCAGGCGATCATTCGTGTACTGATAACTATTAGAAACGATCTGACCATCTGCTGTTTTCTCCACTTTTTGGATTCGGTTCAGATTATCATAGGTATAGTCAGTCTTTTTCCCATTTCCATCTAAAACGTAATCCAATTGATCTTTCGATTCGTCCCATTGGTACGTGACTTTATTCCCTGAGGCATCCGTCATGGTATTCATATATTGACCACTGTTTGTGTAAGTAGCTGACGATTTACTAAATAGAGATCCTGTTCCTACCTGGGATGTTAGGGGATTCCCATTACTGTCATAACTAAAGCTATACACCACATTGGTTGAAGAATTGGCTTTCGTGACGTTATGCTTCGAATCGTAGGAATAAGAAAACTTACTTCCCTGAGGATCAGTGGATTTGACTAAGTCATTGGTCGAATTATATTGGAATTGCTCGTTTTGTTGATCCAGATCTTTCGTGGAAATTAAGTTTCCTTTGCTATCGTATTGATAGCTGGTACTAAATTCCTCCTTGTACAGTTGCATTCCGTCAAAGGTAACTGTATTCTCATTTTTATAATAAAGAATATAAAATTGAATGCTTTTATAATCGCTATCAGCGACCGCCACATCGGATAGATACTGCCATTCCGCTGAATCCTCATTAAACTGAACAGGTACCCATTGATAGGTTCCATCCATCCGTTGAATCGCAAGATCTAGGGCAAAATACCTGCCAGAGGATAAAGGAATGGAATCCCCTTTCGCCCATCCCCCTAAAACGAAGGCATCTCCTTTTTTCCCGGACACGGGTATGGTTTGATAGATAGTTTTGGTTTTGCCTGATTTCCCATTTATTTTAAACACCTTATTATCCAGGGTTGCCGGTTGATTGGTCACAGTAGTTAAAGTATCCGAGGATTCCATCTGGTCATTTCTTACCCAAGACTCCGGTGTTCCTGAACCATATTGAAAATCAGGGTTTTCTAATAAATTATAACGATTGGCAATGGACCCGTCTTCTACCTGGAAAGCGTCAAAGTAGGCGGTTCCCGTTTCTTCAATTACCGCGCCACCGAAATAAACGGTGGTACTTGTCGCATTGGAAGGCAATGTAAAGGTAACTTCAAACCGTTCCCAATCTTTTGTGCCCTGAACATAATCAGAATAAGCAAACTGGGAAGCCCCTGTACCATCTTGATAAATAACAAATAAGGCTGCACCTTTCCCATTGTAATTGGATATGTGTTTGGTTTTGATATATCCGGAGAAGGTATAGGTTTTGCCTTTTTCCAAACTTAAATCCTGGCGGTAATAATGGCGTTGTGTCGTATTTGTTTTATCAATTTTAAAAGATTGGTTTCCACTATATTTTTCTTCTGATGTTTGGCTCAAGTTAGCGGTAGATCCTGTCCAACTATCGGCAATCCAATAAACTACTTGTTCCCCGCTATGGTTTCTCAGTTTATTAATAATTGTCTTTTGCAGTTTAGATTGGGAAGACAATTTATTTTTATTGGTTCCGCTTTCAAAAAACGTGGAATACTGAGCAAACCCCTGATCATCTTTCACGCTTACCGTATTGCCAAAGTGATTAAACAGGTAATTGGTTTTCCGCCCCTTATAATCTGTAAAAGTGGTTCGGTTATACCCATAGGTCATGGTTAAACTGTGCCCAAGGGTTCCACTGCTATGTTTTTCCTGAACTTTCTGCATCCGATAGGGGCTAATCGTATAATAGGAATAAACCATTTGGTATCCATCAATGCCCGTTACCGTGGTCATATGATTTTTCCCCGTATCATAACCAAAAGTAGTCACTTTTCCATCAGGATAGGTGATGGTTCTTAATCGATTGGATTCATATTCATCTTTATAGGAACTTGTAGCCGAATCATATTTCAAGTAATGGATGGTGCCATCTTCATCGGTATACAAATAATAATTGGTTCCATTAATGGTTTGGGACTTTACTTTTTGGCTAAGATTTAAGCGCCAGCCTAAACCGTATCCCATATTAGTGTTCCGGTCATTGCTATTAAAGATATGATTAATGGTAACGGGCATCTTATTTCCAGAGGTACTAACATCCTGGTGGACATAAACAAGATTGCCGTTGTAATCGTTTACATATCCTGTACCAGACCGTCCTACACTTTGGGAATGATAGGTCCAGTAATCTTCCAATCCTGAATGAATATTTTGGATAAAAATCCGCATAAAAAGAAATGCTAAGAATCAAATCATGCCAGTTACCTACCCCAAAATTTAAAAATTCATAAAAGAAAAAGACCTTCAAATAGTGAAGGCCTTCATGTTTTCGTACACTTATAAATAATAGGAAAGACTGTGGAGTTCCATCGTAAAATCAGTATGGTGCACCCTAACGTTGTCTGGAACACGCAAATTCGTTGGCGCAAAATTTAAAATGGCATGAATGCCGGCATCAACAAGCAAATCACAAACCGTTTGCGCTGCATCAGCAGGTACCGTAATAATCCCTACGCGAATATCCCGATCCTGCACGATTTGTTTCAAATGATTCAGAGGTTCAATAAAAATCCCTGCAGTAATATGCCCGATTTTTGCTGGATCATTATCAAGAATCGCCACGATTTTCATATTATCTTTCAGATAAACAGTATAATTGCTGATAGCATGGCCCAAATGGCCTGCACCAATAAGAACTACATTAATAGGTTGATCCAATTTTAAAATGCTTTTGATTTTCCCAATTAAATAATCAACTTCATAGCCAATCCCTTTCCTGCCAAATTCCCCAAAACAGGCTAAATCCTTTCTAATTTGCGCAGGATTCAAATCAAGAGCCTCTCCAAGTTGCTGGGATGAAACCGTTCGCACATTAATCGTTTGGAGATTATTCAGATAGCGTAAATATAGCGGAAGCCTCCGAACTACCGCTTCCGAAATCTTCAGGGTTTTCATACCTGCCCTCTCCTTCTCACAAGTCACCCGCATCGCGTCGTATCCTTTTAACTATTCGCTAAAATTAGTTCAAATTCCTTCTTTATTTTGATTCAATCCATCGGGAAATTTCCGGCAAGATTTCTTTAGTTGGTTTAAAAAGAATGGGAGTTTTCGGCAAGGAATTGATGAAAATCTTCCCGTAGGCCGTATCCACGATTCTCCGGTCATACACTAAGACTACACCACGGTCTGTCATTGTACGAACCAATCGGCCAAACCCTTGTTTAAAACGAATGACAGCCTGTGGAACAGATAATTGGATAAACGGATTTTTTCGTTCTTCTTTCATTTTTAACGTTCTCGCTTCAAGTAAAGGATGATTAGGGGGAACAAAAGGCAATCTAACAATAGCCAGACAACTTAAATCATCCCCCGGAATGTCCACACCTTCCCAGAAACTGCTGGTTCCTAATAATATGCAGTTTTTTGTAGTACGAAATCTGCGGGTTAGCTTGCTTCGGCTATGGCTATCAATTCCATGGCCTAAAACCATAAAACCAGACCCAGATAGGTTTTCTTTTAAAATGGAATAAGCATTTTTCAACATGGAATAGGAAGTAAATAAGACAAGCATTTTTCCCCCTGTAATTCGAGCCACTTCCTCCAGAGATTGAGTCAGAGATAAAATGAATTCCTTTTCTGTGGCATCTTTAATACTGGGAATTTCCGAAGGCACACATAACAAAGCTTGCTCTGGAAAGTTAAAAGGGGAAGGAAGCAAAGAAGTTTCTACTAAATTCCCTCGATATAAATCATCGATTCCCAGGCGTTCCAGGGCATAATGAAAGGAATCATTAACACTCATGGTTGCTGATGTTAGAACCACACTATCTTTATTGTCAAAAAACAAATGGCGAATAAGGGAAGAAACATCGAGAGGTGCTTGATTGATATATATTCCTTTCCGGAATCCCCGCCGATCCATTTCTACCCAGTATACATTGTCCTCATCCACGGATAACAGCATACTATGAAGCAATTCCATATTTGTAAGTAAATCTTGAATTGTCCCATTTAAATCGGAAACCAATCCCCGTAAGGGTAAACTCATGGACTCCATCTGTTCTTGAATTTCCCTTGATAATTTCTCTAATTTTTTCCCCAGAGGTGCTGTCCATTCTAGAGAATTTTGCACTGCTGCCATGAGACCTTTTCCTGCAGGGGACTGTAAATCCCCTTTTTTATAACGGAAAAGAGTATGACCGATTTCTTCCCCTTCTTTTCCCTTCGTCATGGTCCAACGGTTGAGGATTTGAAACATTTCCCGCCAGGAGTCACGGCATTGGCGTACATCCAAGGGAAGAGTCCCGAGCAACTCAGCTGTAGCCAGCTTTATTTCTTTCTCTTTAAGAAGAGTTTTTTCTAAATCCTCTAATAACCCTCCACCCCGTTCTGAAACAAGAAATTGAAAGGTATTTTCTACTTGAAAAGAAGAGAGAATATGCCCTAAATGGCGGCTTGCAACATCATCGAAATGATGGGCCTCATCAATAACCGCATAACGATAGGCAGGCAAAATCCGATGTTCTGCCTGGATGTCCGTAAACAATAAAGAATGGTTTGTAATGATCAATTCAGCCTGTTGTGCTTTTCGCCGGGCATTATGATAAAAACAACGGGAAAACCATGGACAATGGCGATTCAAACATGATGTTGCATCACTTTGAACCTGTTTCCAATAATATTGTCCCCCGGATGGAAGATTAATTTCCTCAATATCCCCTGTTTCTGTTTCCGTTAACCACACTAAAATTTGCCCTTTGCTTAATTGAAAATCATAATTCTCATTAAATTCCTGTAAACTGTGTTCATATTTACGCAAACAGAGATAGTGATTTCTCCCCTTCAACAGAACAGGGTCTTTCACGCCTCCATTGAATAGGGTTTTTAATAAAGGCAAATCCCGGCTATATAATTGTTCTTGCAGCTGGATGGTATGGGTGGAGATCACCACCTTTTCCCCTTCCTGTTTAGCCCAGAATGCAGCAGGAATCAAATAAGCCAGGGATTTACCTGTGCCTGTTCCTGCTTCCACTACTAAATGCTTCCCTTCCTTAAAGGAATCATATACTTGCTTCATCATCGTTAGTTGGGCTGGGCGCCATTCAAAACCAGGGAGATTTTTTTCCAGCAGGCCGCCGTCTGCAACTAACTGGTCCATAAACCCATCGAAATCTTCAAGAATAACGTCATCCTCTATCCTTTTTTTCTCCCCTTTTTCAGAGCGTAAACAAAGGTGGCGATACACATCAATGCCAGGCTCTTCCCTGGTATGAAGCAGTTTATCCTTCTCCAAGAATTTTAATAACTCAACCACATCTGACTGAAAGGAACGGGTTAACTCCATTAATTTCTGGATCGTGATTAAAGGCAATCCCTTCAGTTTCTGCAAAAGTTGCAGGAAAATCTTTGCAGTCGCTTCTGCGTCTTCATCTGCCCGATGGGGACGATCCAGGGGAATATCCAATTCACTGGATAAATCCGTTAATCTGTATCCATCCTGGGATGGAAGAAGCAATCGAGCCATTTCCACTGTATCTAGAACGAAGCCAGAAAAAGGAAAATACCCCCCTTCCACAAAGGCATTCTGCAAAAAGGAAAGATCAAAATATATATTATGGCCCACTAAAACAACATTATCGGTTAGCTTTAATAAATCAGGGAGAATTTCTTCTATATTGGGCGCTGTACTTACCATTTCATTTGTTATTCCAGTCAGATTTTCAATAAAAGGTGAAATCATAACTCCGGGATTAACAAGTGTTGCATATCGATCCATAATCATGCCATTTTCTATAAGGACCGCTCCAACTTGAATAATGCGGTCGCCGTCTTTTGCTTTATTTCCTGTCGTTTCAAAATCTATAACAAGGTATTTATTCAAACCTTTCACCTCATGTAAAGAGCTTATCTTCTATTCTGAATCACTCCATCCATAAATGCAATATCATTAAAAGAAAAACCGGTTCAGGAATGAACCGGTAAAGTTAATAATGGTTGCCATTTTTCCATCGCTTTTTCATTTTCATGGTTGATAAAATAAATCAACCCAGAATATAACTTGCTTTCTTTAATATTCGCTAACTGGTTACTTGTATTAAAATGGGAAAGAGCCTTTTCATAATCCTGTTTTTCTAAATACACTCTGCCCATATGATAATGCCCTAACCCTTGAATAATCTGATCTTCATGATTCACCATTTCCCCCGCAAAGCTTTCTGCCTCTTTATGTAGGCCCTGTAAAAGAAAAACATGGGAAAGGCCTGAATATGAAAGAGGATGATTATGCCGTTTATAAATCTGCTGAAATACTTTGCAGGCTTTTTCTATTTCGTTTAATCCTAATAAAACCCATGCATAGGAACAGGCATAATCCGCCTGTGTAGGATTTAATGTTAATGCCCGTTTTAAATAAGAAAGAGCTTTTTCGTCTTGTTTGCTTTTCCACAGGGTCCAGCCCATTCCGTGCCAGACAATCGGGTCAGATTTCAATTCAGGAAGCATTGTTGCATATAGGTTATAAGCTTCTTGATAAAAGCCTAGCTTTTCATAACAGGCGGCCACAGGGAGAAGTGAATGGACAGAATCTGTAAGGGTTTCACACTTTTGCAATGATATTAAAGCTTCCTCCATTCTCCCCAACTGTGCACAGGCATAAGCATATAAGAGGTTTAACTCTAAATCTTCATCATATTCAGGAAACAATTCTTCGGATTTTTTTGCCACTTCTTCATATTGTTTTTGGGAGAATAATGTCAATATTTCATTAAAACGAGCTTCAGTTAACCTAGGATAAATGTCCAGAGCCTTTTGAAACCACAAAAGTCCCTGATCTGCCCTTCCTTCCAATACGGCAATAACACCCATTTCATTATAAGCTACAGATGCAAAAATGGGGTATGATGTAGTTTCCGCCAGCAATTGGAATTGACGAAAAGCCACTTCAAAACGCCGGGACATTAAAAAACCAAAGGCCAGATAAAGGCGTGCCAATTCCACATCCGGTTCCTGATGTATGATATGACTAAAGGATTTTACCGCCTCATCATACATAGATAACTCGAAATATCCTTTTCCCTGTAAGAACTGAAAGGTTAAATGGCGGGGAAGAATCACTTCATTCTCTTTATGCTGGGGTGATGAAATGGATTCTTCCTGCCCCTCCTCATGCTCCATATCAAACATTCGTTGTACCATAGCTAATTTTTCTTCAAACTGCAGCCAATCTTCAACTACCTGATCACTTAACTGGCGAAAAGCCAACACTTCCCTATATAATTCATTTTTTTCTTCTTCTGTTGTATGGGGAAAAACCTCTTCAATATTTTCTAAACGGCCTTTTAAAGATGCAAAGTACTGGGACAGTAACATTAAAAAGACCCCCTTTCTTAAAAACCGTTATTAACAGTTTTCCACGAGAAGGGGGTCTGTATGAACCAATAAAACTTAGGTTTATTGCAAAATTTTATAAAATAGTGGCATGAATTTCTTCGCCCATCACTTGAGCAATTTTATTATTTTCATCCATAATAACCACTTTTGGCTGATAATTTTTTGCTTCTTCCTCACTCATCATTCCATAAGCAATAATGATTACATTGTCACCTGGTTGCACTAAACGGGCGGCTGCTCCGTTTAAACAGATAATGCCGCTTCCCCGTTCACCTTCAATCACATAGGTTTCTAAGCGAGCCCCATTGTTATTATTTACAATTTGCACCTTTTCATTAGGCCAAATATCCGCAGCTTCCATAATGTTTTTATCAATGGTTACACTGCCCACATAATTTAAGTCCGCTTCTGTTACAGTCGCCCGATGGATTTTTCCCTTCATCATAAAACGAAACATAACTCCCACTCTCCCTGCAATTTCTATTTATTCATCAGTAACGTATTATCAATTAATCGGGTATTGCCAAATCGCACAGCTAGAGCAATAATGGCAGCTGAATCTATATAGGTAACCGTTTCCAATTCTGGATAAGAAAGAATGGAAACGTAATCAATTTGTGCTAAAGGGCTTTCTTGAATTAAAGTAATTGCCTCCTGCCGCAATACTTCTGCATTCCGTTCCCCATTTTCAAAACGTTCTTTTACATGTTTTAATGATTGAGATAGGATAAGTGCCTCTTTTCTTTCTTCCGAGCTTAGATATACATTGCGTGAGCTTAATGCCAATCCGTCAGCCTCACGTACAATTTCACAGGGAACAATTGTCACTGGGAAATTAAAATCCTGCACCATTTGCTCAATTACAGCTACCTGTTGTGCATCTTTTAAACCGAAAAAGGCAAAATTCGGTTGTACCAGATTGAATAACTTTGAAACAACGAGGGAAACCCCATCAAAATGGCCTGGGCGAGTAGCCCCGCATAATTGTTCCGTAATACCTGATACATGAACCGTTGTTTTTCCTGGTTTCGGATACATTTCTGCAACGGTTGGCGTAAATAGGAGGTCTACTCCCCCTTCACAGGCTAACTTTTCATCTCTTGCTAAATCCCTTGGGTATTTTTCAAAATCCTCCCCGGGACCGAACTGGGTAGGGTTTACAAAAATACTCATCACAACGTAATCAACTGTTTCTTTCGCTTTTTTCACAAGACTGATATGGCCTTCATGCAAGTATCCCATGGTAGGAACTAAACCAATGGTTGATTCTTTTCGTACATTTTTTAATATTTCACCCAGTTCCTTGATGCTGGTAACCGTGATCATACCCTAACCCCTTCTCCATATAATTTCTCTAAATTTTCTTCATCCATGGTAAATGTATGGGCTTGTTCTGGAAAAGATCTTGCACGAACTTCACTGGCATACTGGCTGATGGCTTCTTTAATGGTTAAGCCAACATCTGCATATTTCTTAACAAACTTAGGGACTTTTCCTCCCCCATATGAAAGAATATCATGGAACACTAATACCTGTCCGTCACATCCACTGCCCGCTCCAATGCCAATGGTTGGAATAGTAAGCTTACTGCTCACAAGAGATGCTAATTGATGGGGTACACATTCTAATACAATCGCGAAAGCCCCGGCCTCTTCTAGGGCTAAAGCATCTTCAAGCAATTTTTTAGCTGCTTCTTCAGTTTTCCCCTGAACCTTATATCCGCCAAATTGGTGTACAGATTGGGGAGTTAATCCAAGATGGCCAACAACGGGAATCCCCGCTTGCACACATCGGCGAATTAAAGGCACTAACTCTTTTCCGCCTTCCAATTTCACAGCCTTAGCCAGGCCTTCTTGCATAATCCGGCCGGCATTCCGTAACCCTTCTTCCACGGAACCATGATAAGTTAAAAAGGGAAGGTCTGTTACCACAAATGCCCGTTTTGCTGCCCGTGTTACCGCTTTCGTATGGTGAATCATATCCTCCATCGTCACAGGAATGGTTGAATCATATCCAAGAACTACCATCCCCAGGGAATCGCCAACAAGAATCATATCAACATCGGCTTCTTCTGCCAGTTTAGCTGAAGGGTAATCGTACGCAGTCAACATAACAATGGGTTGTTTCTTACTTTTCATCTCTCTTAAAGAAGCGGTTGTTACAGGTGCCATCTCAATTCCTCCTCCTGGTATGTTAGAGCTGGATTTTTCTATTTTTAAGACGCTAAAAAGCGCCTTCCCGAAAAAAGAAGGCGCAGAAAAATCATGTTTGGCCATGATCATCCCATTATTCCTTCTGTCTCGGTCCCCTACAGGCTCAGAGCAGATTCTGTTATCCATTTCATGTCACCAGAATAAATAGTACCGTTCCAAAGGATACGGTCTATAGGTTATTATAGCAGATAGAAATTAATTTTTAAAGTCTGAAAAAAGGGAATTATGTATGAATTTCTACATCGGCGGAGTACACATGCTGAAGAGATCCGTCCTCTTTACGGACTAACAGAACACCACTATCATCGATTCCTTCAGCAATTCCATCAAATGTGCCTTGCAAGGTGCGAATGGTCACTTTTTTGCCAATGGTGATGGCCTGTTTTTCCCAACGGTTTTTTATAGGCAAAAATCCCTCAGCCAAATACAATTCGTATAACTCTTCAAACCGTTTCAAAACATGTTGAATTAAAGGCACCCGCAGGAGTTTTTCTCCTTTTTCGATCCGGAGGGACGTAGCTACCTCCAACACTTCCTGGGGCATATCTTTTTCAACGATATTTACATTAATTCCTATGCCAACAACAACCCAATTAATACGGTCTGCTTCCGCATTTAATTCCGTTAAAATGCCACATATTTTTTTCCCATTAATTAATACATCATTGGGCCATTTTATACTGGCATCAATGCCGTATTGCTCCCGAACGACCTCAACAATAGAAACAGCACTTAATAAGGTTAATTGGGGGCACCGATGAATTTCCAGGTTGGGACGTAAAATAAAACTCATAAAAATATTTTTGCCCTTTGGGGAATACCAGACTCTGCCTAGCCGCCCCTTTCCCCCAACCTGTTCTTCAGCAACGACCAGTGTTCCATGGGGAGCACCGCTTTTAGCCAATTCCTGGCACTTATTATTGGTTGAATCAACAGTTGCGTAATAATAAATTTTTCGGCCTAATTCTTTGGTTTCTAATCCCACGCTAATTTCTTCTGCAATGATTACATCAGGGGTGGTAACTAAACGATAACCGGACCGGCGAACTGCTTCAAATATGTACCCTTCTTCCCGCAGTTCTTCAATATGTTTCCACACTGCAGTGCGAGAAACACCCAGTCTTTTGCTCACTTCTTCACCAGACAAAAATTGATCGCCAGATTCCTTAAATATTTGCAGTAATTGTTCACGTATTGTCATAATGTATTCTTTTTGCCCTCTCAATTAAACTAGTTTTCTCATTGGGAAGCAATCCAAGATTTACTTCCAAGGCAAGTTCTGTTAACGCCTGATGAATCCAGGGTCCTGGCTTGGCTTGCGTAGATAAGACTAAATCATCGCCATTGATGGCCAAATCCCTTAATTGCTTCACCATCATCTTATTATATACTTGTTTTACCTGGTGCAAAATAGATTCAGATTCCAATAAATCATAAATCTCTGCACCTTTCAACCCCAATTCACCACTGTAAACCATTAATGTTTGGATGAGGCTTTTTTCATCTCTGTTCCTGCGAAATCTCCCTACAATATCAATCAGTTGCTTCACTTGATCCATGGTTTTTCGATCGTATTTTAATGTTTTCATGATGGATAAAGCCTGCCCTGCCAAATTTCCTTTTAAGAATAGATAGACAAGACGCTGCCCCAGTGTGGGCAACTCCTTGACCACTTTAGCTTCCCCTAAACAAAGCTTCAATCCCTGGACGATATTGCCTAACCCGGGAATAAAAGAATACAAGTTTGTTTCATGAAGCATGGACAATGCCCGTGCCGGTGCCTGGCTCATAAGAGCTTTATTCCATTCAGCCAGAATTCGTTCCATGGCAATGTATTGAATAGAAGGTGCACAAGCCTTAATGCCTTTATATGTTTTCTCTTCAATTGTAAAATCCAATTGGACAGCAAAACGAATCCCTCGTAACATTCGCAAAGGATCTTCTTTAAAGCGAGTAACCGGATCGCCAACCCCCCGCAGAATTTTTTGCTCAAGGTCCTCAATCCCATGAAAAGGGTCAATTTTTTCCCCTTGCAAATTCATAGCCAGCGCATTAATGGTAAAATCCCTTCGGGCTAGGTCTTCCTCAATTTGATCCACGAAAAATACAGAATCAGGGTGCCGGTGGTCTGTATATTCACTTTCCCGGCGAAAAGTCGTTACTTCTACAGGGATGGAATCCAGGAGTACCGTTACCGTTCCATGGGATATACCCGTAGGAATGGCATTATCGAATAATTCCATCACCTGCTCCGGTCTGGCTGATGTAGCCACATCCACATCATTGATTCTCCGTTTGAGGAGTAAATCCCTCACACATCCCCCTACAAAAAAGGCGGAAAAGCCAGCTTTGTCCAACTTTGCTATGCATGTTCTTCCAGCGTTCATTATCCTTTGCTCCATACTTCCCCATTGACCACCCGTTCATAAATCTGTTCATATTGTGCTGCAATTTTTTCATGGGAAAATACCTCATGAGCTCTTTTAATACTTTGTTCAGAAAAGGATTGGTACAATTCCCTATTTGTCGCAAGGAGAATTCCCTTTTCAGCCATTCTCTGGATGTCTCCAATGGGTAGGATATACCCCGTTCCCCCATCTTGAATGACTTCTGGCAACCCGCCAGCATTACTGGATATAACCGGTTTCCCACAGGCCATGGCTTCTAAAGCAGCCAATCCAAAACTTTCCTTTTCTGAAGGAAGTAATAACACATCCGCCATGGATAAAACACAGGCTACATCTTCTTGTTTACCCAGGTATGTAATCTCTTCAGATACCCCCAGCTCATCAGCTAATTCCCTTACTACAGGAAGTTCTGGCCCTTCACCCACCATTAATAATTTAGCGGGTACAGACTGTGTAATTTTATGAAAAATCCTCACAACATCACATACCCTTTTTACCTTACGGAAATTCGAGATATGGATAAAAACAGGTTCTCCATAAGGGGCATAATCTTTTCTAAAGCGGCTCATTTCCCTGGGATAGTACTCCCTGCTATCAATAAAGTTATACACTAAGTCAATGGGCTTTTTCACCTGTAACAAATCACGGGTTTGCCTAATCAAATCCTCTGAAACAGCGGTTAGCGCATCGCTATTTTCAATGCCTAGACGAATGATATCTTTTAAGGTGTGGTCATACCCCAGGACCGTAATATCTGTACCATGAAGGGTTGTTACAACTTTTAATTTTTCCCCTACCATTTGTTTCGCCAAATAGGCTGAAACAGCATGGGGGACCGCATAATGGACATGAAGGAGATCCAATTTTTCATTTTTTGCTACCTGGGCCATGCGGCTAGCCAGCGTTAAATCATAAGGTGGATATTGAAACACCGAATAACTATTCACATCTACTTCATGAAAATAAATATTTGGATAATATTTTCCTAAACGAAAAGGCATACCTGATGTAATAAAATGAACTGTATGGCCCTTTTCAGCCAGAAGTTTACCTAATTCAGTAGCTACGATTCCTGAACCGCCTACTGTTGGATAGCAAGTAATCCCAATATTCATTACATCCACCTCTTCCTTAGTAAGTTGACTACCAGGGGAAGTTCCCCTTTAATTGCAATGGATTTACACTGTCAAACCCTTCTGCATAGGAAACCCCGATTTCCTGGCCAAAGGTGTATTCCCTGGAACGAACCCGTTCTAAGTACCCTTCCGTCAATGGAGTGATTACAGATCCTTCTTTCTTTTCAAATTGGGAAGCATAAGCCCCTAAAGCGGCCATCTTCTGTTCCATTTCCTCTGAAATATCAATATAAAACCCTGGTTTCGCAGAGCTATTAATATAATAAGTAAAAATATTCTTTACATTATGGGCAGGCAATTCTTCACCATGGATACTCAATAAGGGATAGCGGCGAATTTTCCCATTAAAAGCTGCCTCTTTGACCATTCTGTGGCATTGTTCATGGTCTGGGTGCCGGTCCTCATGATGGGGAATTAAAAGAATAGACGGGCGATAGAGGCGAATGACCCGGGCAATTTCATCTAATTGGTCTTTCTCTAGCCTTAACCCTCTGTCAGGAAGGCCTAGTTGAATGCGGCAGGAAATCCCCAGAATTTCCCCTGCTTTCTTCGCTTCTTGCGCCCGTCGTTCTACCGTCCCGTTAGAGGATAGCTCTCCTCTTGTTAAATCGCAAATCCCAATCGACTTCCCCATTTTAGACCACTGATGAATAATGCCCCCTGCCCCAATCTCTACATCATCTGGATGGGCACCGAAGGCCAATACATCCAGGGGTTGAATCTCCTTAGCCATTTTGCCCATTCCTCTCTTTGATTGATCATCTGTATAAAGAACCGGGAAAGTGTCCTTTCCCGGCGGTTTTTTTCCTTCCTTGTTACTCCTCAAACATAACATGTTCTAAGCCATACACTAATTCTTTTAAATCCACTACTTTCTTCACAGCCAAATTAACGCCAGGCATAAAGGATTCCCGATTAATGGAATCATGGCGAATGGATAAGGTTTGTCCTAAAGCGCCAAAAAGGCATTCCTGATGGGCAACCAGGCCAGGAAGGCGAACGCTGTGGATACGGAATCCATCATAATATCCCCCGCGGGAACCTTCAATGACTTCTTTTTCTTCAGGATGGCCCTGTTTCATTTCCTGGCGGGATTGTTGAATTAATTCAGCGGTTTTGATTGCTGTGCCAGATGGAGCATCTAATTTCTGGTCATGATGCAATTCAATAATCTCCACGTGGGGCATATATTTAGCCGCTTCCTGGGCGAATTTCATCATCAAAATAGCGCCAATAGCAAAGTTAGGGGCAATAATTGCACCCACCTGATGCTCATTGCATAAATCTCTTAAACGTTGTACTTCTTCAGCACTTAAGCCGGTGGTCCCTACCACAGGGCGAACCCCTGCATTAATGGCAGTAATCATATTTTCTTTTACAACAGCGGGAATGGTAAAGTCCACAAGAACTTCAGGTTTGTATTCACGAATAGCTGTTTCTAAATCACTTACATAGGGAAAAGAACTGTCACTATCTTGGCCTGCTACTTTTGGGTCAATTCCACATACTAATTGTAAGGTATCATCAGCTAACACCATTTTAACAACTTCTGAACCCATTCTCCCACGGGCTCCTGCAACAGCAACTCTTATTTTATTCTCCATCCTCATTCTTCCTCTTTCCTTTATGTATTCTTTTCTCCCTCAACAATTCTAGTCCAACGGTTCGCATCCCGGGTATTGAATTTATGCATCATGGCATAGAAGGCTTCCTCAAGACTAATTCCAAGGGAATTGGCAAAGCATATGAGTATGAATAGGCAATCGGCAAGTTCCATTTCAATGGATTTTTCTTCCTCGTCTTTTTTCTTCGGTTTTTCTCCATAGTAATGGTTAATTTCCCGTGCCAGTTCACCAACTTCTTCTGTTAGGCGGGCCATCATCGCTAAAGGTGAAAAGTACCCTTCTTTAAATTGCCCGATGTATTTGTCTACAATTTCTTGCATCCCGTCAACAGTTAAGGGTTGTTCGGGTTGTTTATCCAACTTTTTCACCTCCCGAAGACATACATATCCTTATGTTACCGCAAAATAGGAATGGTTGACAAATCAAAAAACCTCGAAGGAGGTTAAAATGAAGCATCATTTACGAAATTTAATCATTATAATTATTGGTTCAGGGATTATGGGATTTGGAGTTAACTATTTCAATATCGCTAACCGTTTATCTGAAGGGGGTGTTACAGGAATCACCATCCTCTTAAAATATATTTTTAACTGGGACCCTGGCATCACAAACTTTGTGATTAATATCCCTTTATTAATCATTGGATGGAAAGTGTTTGGGCGAAACGCTTTATTCTATACCATCGTAGGTACCACTGCTGTTTCCATCTTCCTGTCCCTTTTCTCCCCTTTACGCCACCCCATGCAGGATACTTTGCTGGCTTCCCTTTATGCAGGAGTAACAGTGGGAATTGGATTGGGATTGGTTTTTTGGGCGGGAGGCACCACTGGAGGGGTGGATATTATCGCCCGCCTGGGACATAAGTATAAAGGGTGGAGCATTGGACGAACCATGTTCGCCTTTGATGTGGTTGTCATTACCTTCTCCCTGTTTTACTTAAATTTAGAGTTGGCCATGTATACCCTTGTGGCCGTATTTGTCAGCTCCAGGGTGGTAGACTTTGTCCAGGAAGGATCTTATTCCGGCAAAGCCGTACTGGTTATTTCAGACCTCAACCGGGAAATTTCCGGGAAAATCACTAAAGAAATGGGCCGGGGAACGACCCTGCTCCAGGCCCAGGGGGGATATACTGATTTAAACCGTGAAGTTCTATATTGTGTGATTGGCCGCAATGAATTGGTACGGGTAAAAAACCTGGTACATGAAATGGATCCCCATGCCTTCGTTATCGTTAACGATGTCCATGAGGTTTTTGGGGAAGGATTTACCTTTGAAAGGGAAAAAGGAACAGGCTAATTTTGGCCTGTTCCTATCTTTTATACAACCCTCGATATTTTTGAAATGCTACATAGCCTAAAACGAGAATCACCAAAGAGCTAACCAGGAAAATCATATGATAAGGTGAGCCTGGAGTTAATACAGAAGCAAAAGTTGTTGTTTCTTTTCCAATAAACAGTTTATCAATCTGGCGATTTAATTCATTTAACACCATATAGACCTGATCCCAATTAAAGTCCGCTTTGCGGGATTCCTGCAATAAATATCGGTAAATAGATAATAATTGCTCCATTTCATGGGGTGATGCGCTGACACTCATGGCTGGCTTCAACATCTGATATAACTGAATGTTTTGCAGAAACAATCGGGTAAATTCATCTTTCTTTTTCGCACTAACATAAATTGTTAACTTTTGTATATGCTCTTTATAAGGTTTATAATAATTTTTCCATAAAGGCTGATGGGTATGGGTTAGGCTATCCATAGTTAAACGCACCTGTAAGGCATGCCAGAGCAATTGATTGGGATCTATATTCACCGCAGCAAAAGCTTGTTTCCCTTTTACAATGGTCTCAGTGATATTGTCCATAGTTTCTATGGTTAATCCTTTGGGAGGCTTTGAGGATGCGAATAATTGGCCTAACTCCTCTAACTTGCTTTTTGCCTCAGGAAATTTTTTATCTTTCGTAAGTGAATAGACTTCCTGAGATAATAAATCCATCCTTTCATAAACTGAAAGGGTTGCCACTTCTGATTTCGAGCCTTCAGTATGTACTATTTTTGTCCAATAAAAAATTCCGATTAATCCTAATAATAAAATTGCAGTTATCAGCAGGAGCTTTTTCACCGACTCGTCCCCCCTTCATCCTATACCTATTGAAGAAGAGACAAAGATATGACTCTTTAAGGCCTTATGCTAACCAAGTTTTCTTTATGAGTAAAGGCATAAATTAACCAGAGGCTTAGTAAACTTAATCCGAATGTAGCCCACCCCAATTGTATGTGATACACTTCCAGTGAATTTGACACCCAGGGATGAATCTCTAATACATAATCTAATAAATCGTTTCCTATGGTCCATGCACCAACATAAAGAATATGCCTATATTGTATAGAATAAAAACGGGCATATAATAAAGCTTCTATTGCCATGCCTCCATGTGAAATCATTAACATGTAGTGTTCAGGATATTGTTGATCACCTAAAGCAAAACTGACAAGAATGACAGCCACTGCCCATACTCCATATTTAAAGCTGGTTACAGCCGCAAAGGCTTCTAATGTAGGAACGCTTTTTCGAAATAGATATGTAATTAATACAAGAGTGAAAAAGGTGCTGGCCGTGGGGCTATCAGGCACAAAAATCCGCAAGTATTCAGGGGTTTCCGCCAGTTGTTCCTTATACCAATAGAAGCCATATATGGAACCCAGGCCATTTATGACAATCATCATCCAGAGAAAGCTTCTATTCATAAGGATCCCGGTAAAATAACTCCAGGCATCTTTCACATTGAAACCCTCCCTTCTATAGTAGAAAAGCTGACTGTTTTTATACAGTCAGCTTTTGAAAGACAATCCTTAATTATTCACCTTTTAAAGATGCAAGGTATTCAGCAAGTGCTTCTTTTTCTGCATCAGTGCCCTGGAACATACCTCCAGCAGGCATCATTGTAGGGCCACCGTTGTTGATAATATCAAGGATTTGTTGTTTATCCATACGTGTACCTTCATCCCAAAGAGCTGGTCCCATGCCGCCTTCCATGTTAGCACCGTGACATCCTACACAGCCTGTTTGTTTTGTAAAGACCTCAGCTGCTTTGAAATCTGCAGGTTGTTCTTTTGATGTTGCAGCACCGCCGCCAGAAGCTGCTAATGTTTTTTCATGTTCAGCAATAGCTGCCCAACTGAGGTAAACAATTGCTACTAAAGCAAGAAGCATAGTACCTACAGCAACTGGACGTTGAGATGGTCTGCGTCCTTTTCCACGGTCAAGCCATGGAGCGAAGAAAAGAGCACCAAAAGAGATTACAGGGATAACGATAACCCCGAAAATCACCCAAGAACCAGAAGCCCATTTATATTTCAGTAATTGGTAAAGGAATAAGAAATACCAGTCAGGTAATGGAATATAACTGGCATTAGTAGGATCCGCTACCTTTTCAAGCGGAGCGGGATGCATTACTGTTAACATAAGGAATGCGAAAAGAACAACGGCTGCTACCATCC